>DCFU01000034.1 GCA_002319795.1 Megamonas sp. UBA1796 | reverse complement strand
AAACAATTTTGGAGGGGACAAAATGAAGTCGGAAATCACGATTAAGATGGCACGATGCAAAGGCTGCGGAATCTGCGTTGCATTCTGCCCAAAACAAGTCCTGGCTCTTGATGAGCTGGGCAAGGTCCACGTCAAAAACGGCGAGGCCTGTATCGCCTGCGGCCAGTGCGAGCTCCGGTGCCCGGACTACGCAATATTTGTAGATAAGAAGGTGGCAAAATGACAGAAGCAAGACTCATGCAGGGAAATGAAGCCTGCGCCGAAGGCGCTATAGCCGCAGGTGTAAGCTTCTTCGGCGGCTACCCGATCACGCCGTCTACCGAGATTGCCGAAGGCATGGCTAAGATGCTGCCGGCTATCGGCGGAAAATTCGTCCAGATGGAAGACGAAATCGCCAGCATGGGCGTCGTTTTAGGCGCATCGCTCGCGGGCAAGAAAGCCCTCACGGCTTCCTCCGGCCCGGGCATCTCTTTAAAGCAGGAACTCATCGGCTACGCTGCCTGCGCCGAGATCCCGGTCGTTATCGTCAACGTACAGCGTGTAGGCCCGTCTACGGGACAGCCTACGGCTCCCTCACAGGGTGACGTCATGCAGGCCCGCTGGGGCACGCATGGGGATCATCCCATGATTGCCCTCTCCCCTTGGAGCGTACGCGAAGCCTACGATGCTGCTGTCATGGCGGTCAATTATTCCGAACGTTTCCGTACGCCAGTCATCCTGCTCATGGACGAGATCATCGGCCATCTGCGCGAAAAAGTCGTACTGCCGGAAGCTAAGGATATCAAAATCTATCCGCGCCGGAAGCCTGCCTGCTCCCGTGCCGAAGGTTACCAGCCTTATACCCCGGACAAGGATCTCGTGCCGAATGTCGCGAACTTCGGCGAAGGCTACCATATCCATGTGACCGGACTCATCCATGATGAAACCGGCTTCCCGGTTGGCAGTCCGAAAATCACGGAGGAAGCCATCGACCGCCTGCATCAGAAAATTGAAATCGCACGTGACGAGATCACCCATACCGAAGAATACTTCATGGACGACGCCGAATACGCTGTCATCGCTTTTGGCGGCACAGCACGTACGGCCTATGAAGCTGTCAAGAACGCACGGGCCAAAGGACAGAAAGTCGGCATGGTACGCCTCATGACCATCTGGCCGTTCGCTGATAAAATTGTTAAAGCGCTGGCTGCGAAAGTCAAAGGCATCCTCGTAGCCGAGCTGAACTACGGACAGCTCGTACACGAAGTCGAACGTGCCGTCGCCGGCAAATGCGACGTACAGCTGTGCGCCAAATATAATATGGAAATCTTCGAGCCGCAGGAAATCGAAAGCGGCATCGATAAACTCTGTGCGGGAGGGAAAGACTAATGGAAAGATCCTATGAAAAATATTTTCGTCAGAACCGCCTGCCGCATCTCTGGTGCCCGGGCTGCGGCAATGGCATAGCCATGAAAGCAATCGTACAGGCCATCGAAAAGAAAGGCCTCAGCCAGGATAACACCGTCATCGTTTCCGGCATCGGCTGCTCTTCAAGAGCTTCCGGCTACATGGACTTTGACACTCTGCACACCGCGCATGGGCGTGCCATCCCGTTCGCTACGGGCATCAAGCTCGCGAACCCGGAACTCAACGTCATCGTCATCACCGGAGACGGCGATTGCACAGCCATCGGCGGCAATCACTTCATCCATGGCTGCCGCAGGAACATCGACCTCACCGTCGTACTCTTCAACAACAATATCTATGGCATGACCGGCGGACAGGCTTCTCCGATGACCCCGCTCGGCAAAAAAGCGACGACGGCCCCGTACGGCAGCATAGACCGCACCTTTGACGCCGCACGCCTCGCTGAAGCTGCCGGCGCCACCTACGTCGCGCGTTCCACGGCCTACCATGTCCAGCATCTCACCGACATGATTGTCCAGGGGCTTGACAACCAAGGCTTCTCCTTTATCGAAGCCATGGTACAGTGTCCGACCGCCTACGGCCGCAAAAACAAAATGGGCTCAGCCGCTGACATGATGAAAGACATGCAGGAAAGCGCCGTCATGAAAGCTGCCTGGGACAAACTCGCCGCAGACAAAAAAGAACACAAATTCCCCATCGGCGTACTTTATAAAGAAGACGGCCTGGATTATGCGACCGCCTACGAAGCCGTCATCGAAACCGCGGGAGGGAAAAACAAATGAGAAAACAGCTTAGACTATCCGGTTCCGGCGGGCAGGGCGTCATCACGGCGGCCATCATCTTCGCTGAAGCTGCCGTAAAAGAAGGCAAAGAAGCCGTACAATCGCAATCGTACGGACCAGAAGCCAGAGGCGGCGCCTCCAAATCCGAAGTCATCATCGATGATGCGCCGATCTACCATCCGCACGTGCAACAGCCGGATCTCGTACTGGCCCTGACACAGAAAGCGGCAGAAAAATACTACGGAGATCTTCATGAAGACGGTATCCTCGTACTGGACGAAGACCTGGTACCGGAACCGCCGAAATTCAAGAACACGATCCGTATCCCGATCACGAAGCTGGCAGTAGAGCAGGTAGGCAAATCACTGTTCGCCAACATCGTAGCTTTGGGTGCACTCGTACGCATCACGGGACTTGTGGACTTCGAGACCATCAAGAGCTCGGTAGCGAAACGTGTACCGCCCCATACGGTGGAGAAGAACATGCAGGCGCTCCAGGTCGGCTGGGACGCTGCTGGCAAAGCCGTAAAATAATTTTCAGATAAAACAAAAGGGTAAAGCCGCACGTCATTTCGACGGCGCTTTACCCTTTTTTACATCGCAAAAATTAGTCCTGTGGCTTCATAATACCATTCTGATATGCCAGCAGCAGGTTATAAAGATCTGTGATTTCCTCCTGAATGTTCTTTCCTTCGTCCGTATCTCCTACAGTGGTATGGCAGGATTGCAGTTCAATGGTTTCCGATACGGATTCAATATCCTTATTTTCCTTCAGCGCCGTACGCACATCCGCCACGGTCTGATGCTCCAAGAGGCGCAAGCCACGGGAATTAGAAATAAGCGTATAGCCCGCAATGCCTGTTTTGTTATGGTAAGCACGGCAAAATCCCCCATCGATGACAATCGCCTTGCCGCCTGCCTTGATTGGGCTTTCCCCTTTTTTCACTTTAACCGGCACATGTCCGTTTATAATATGTCCGCGCTGTGGATTCAGCTCAAATTCCTTTAAAATCATCTCACAGATTTCTTCATCTTCAACAAGCTTAAAATATGCATCTGACGGCTCTTTCCAGGTATCCTCATCCTCTATCATGGCACGTTCAAATGTTTTAAATTCTCTCCCTGAAAGGGGAGAACAGCGCCCGCACCAGAGGTACCACATAAAATCCAGTGATTCCTGATCATGATAGACATATGCCCGGCGCGCGCACCGATCAGTAAAGTCAAGATACTCGCGTCCCTTATACGGCTTGCCGCCAAATACAACCTCAGTGAAGCTGCCATCCTCATTCATCGGAATACAGCCATGAAAAATAAGATTTTCATTATAGCAGGTATAAATGCTTCCTTTTTTATACAAATAATCAATATGCCGTTTCAATGGCTCACTTTCCAGAAAATAGGATTTAAGATCCCGCATGATGGCTGCTTCTTCTTCCGTAAGCCGATACGGATCAGCGGGATCCACTGTGGGAAAATAAGGACTCTTAAGCTCATAACGTTTGCCATGCAAATTTATGCAGGCAGACTTATAATCGATCTTATCCAGCAGCAGCCGGTTTTCCATTTGAAAACAAAGATTCCGCTTGATAACCTGTCCCTCCAGCTTGAACATAATCATCGTAATTGCTTTTTCCGACGCTTTGAGTGGATTCTCATCCGGATAAATATGTGACGCAAAGAGCGACAGTGGCCGAAGCCCTATAGCATAGCCTTTTTCGAGCACGTCTGTGTTATTATAGCGCAGGTTATTGCGTACTACATTTGCTATGCAAGCCTCGCTGCCGCAAGCAGCACCCATCCAAAGCACATCATGGTTTCCCCACTGAATATCCAGTGCAGATCGTTCCATGAGCATGTCAAGAATTGCATCCGGGCGTTTACCACGGTCAAAAAAATCACCTACAATATGCAGATGTTCTACAGCCAGGCGCTTGATCAGCACAGTAAACGCCTCGATAAAATCCGCCCCGCTGTCAATCTGCACAATCATATTCAATAATCGCTTGTGATAAACGAACTGTGCATTATCTGCTTCCGGCCGCGTATTCATGAGCTCCAGTATAACAGACTCATAGCGTTTGGGAATGAAACTCCGTATTTTCGCCATCGTATATTTATACGACATGAGTTTGGAAAGCTCCAACAAGCGTGCCAGTTGTATGCGATACCATTCCGGCGTATTTTTCCTCTCAGTACGCATGCGCTCGACTTTTTCTTTCGGATAGTAAATAAGCGTACAGAACTCCGCTTTTTCCTCATCGGTGAGGCGGGCACCAAAAACATAGTCCACTTTTTCCCGTATAACCCCGGAACAATTATTCAAAATATGAAAAAAAGATTCATATTCACCATGGAGATCGCTCATAAAATGTTCAATACCCTTTGGCAGAACCAGCATTGCCTGCAAATGGATAAGCTTCGTGTAGACCGATTCCTTCGTGGGATATTTTTCTGCCAAAAGCCGTAAAACCTTGCTTTTTTTCCCTTGTGCCTGTTGGCTCGCATACGTCATAGAACTACAACGCCCCTTTCCCCCGGAAATCACTCGTTTATTATTCTTTATATTGTATTTTTTATTTTTTCTTATTGATTATATTTTATCAGACATGGTACGTGCTGTCCACACCCGGCAGCACACTCATTCACAAGAAACCACTTTCTTTGAGCATATACATACAGAGAACCGCAGCTATACAAAAAAAATATTCAGTAAAAGAACCAACCACAAATAAGCGAATACCAATTTTTTTCGATAACTGCAGAAGCGGCACTTTTCCACATATGGCATCTTCCAAAATATGCAGCAAGGCCCCAATCATCATATAAATCCCAATGAGACTCATATCCCACATATCCATTGCTGCCAGACTGCGCCGGTCAACAACGAGTAGGAAGGCAATAACAAAAAGATACGGCACCGGCCAGTGCGACCATCCACGATGACGGCTGCGCCAATGCCAATAATTTTTGGCATTGCGAGGATTCCCCTCCATCTTATCCGGCAGCACAGCTCCCGCCATACCATATGCCGCGAACAAAAGACTGCCTGTTGCAGTATAAACAGCCACGCCGGTGAGTATCTGATGATTGATCCATTTCAAGACTTTTTCCCCGCAATCTCCCCAATATACATATATTCTAGCATATACGTTCGCTTTTTGTATAGAAAATGTATCATGTTTTTACTTTTTCTTGTCTGGCAAGTATAGTATAATAAGAAAGTGTTATTTTTTTTAGGAGAATTTTCATGGATAATCAAACCTGGCAATCCCGATTGGAACAAAACAAGCAGCGTCGTCATAGACAAAAAAGAGATCTATGGCTGCTGATCGCCTTCTTTACCATATTGCTCGGCACCTGGCTATGGTATTTTTTTATTTATGCCCATACCCCCGAATATGCCTTAAATGAGCTGCAAGCTTCCGTGACGGACAAAGATCGCAGCACCTTTGAGCGCTATATCAATCTGGATAAGCTTACAAGCAAGGCTTATGACGACCTCACCGTAGATTTTTTCACTTATGACAAAACACTGACACAGCAAACACGAAACCTCTTTGATAATTTCTATGTTCTTGTCAAGCCGCAAATAACAGCGGGAACGACCGAAACGATTCTGCGGCGTGTCGCCTCCGGGGAATGGCTCATGCCTGAGGGTTCCGATATACTCAAGGGACGCCAGCTTGGTATTGACTATGAACGTATTCTGGAGCGCTCCCAAATCCGCAATACAGAAATCATAACAACTGGTAAAGTACATCGCAACGGGCAGGCTGCTTCCGCCGAAATAGAAATACGTGATGCCTATACACAGACGCCATTCACACTGCAGGTTGGCATGGAGCAGGCCGATGACGGACACTGGCAAGTCACTTCCATAAAAAATTACCGGGCTTATCTGGATACCATAGTTCCCCTGCAGAACAATGATATTGCCAATTATATTGCTGCAACGAAGCCTATTGTTGATTCTTATAACAAGGAATTACAAAAACAACAAAATAAGTTTCATACACTGATACAGACGAGCCACGGCCAATTTTCCCAGGAGCAGCGTGCCAGTATCTCAACGTTTTTGGAAAATGAAGTGATTGCCACACTCACAAAAAGACAGCAAGCTCTCGATGATATCGAGGTTCCCCCAGGGGCCAAATATCTGAGTGCCATGCGCCAGCAATCGACTGATTTTACAAACGAAGCCTGGCATCATTTTGCAACCGGAATCCTCAACCAGAATCAGGAAGAACTTGAAATTGCGGAAACTCTGCATAAACAGGAATTGGAAACGGACTCCCGCATCAATTCGATTATCCGCCATATGTCAATTGCACAGGCCATACCGGAAATCCCCTGAACAAAAGCCTTGCTGTAAAGCCTGTATCGTTGTACAATGTAACTTGAGAAACAAACCATACCCCCGAATATCAAGGAAAGGACGGTGAATGTGCGCCGTTTTGTGCACCTGGCGCATCCTTTATGAGTACCGCCAAGCAAATGTATGAAATTCATGCGCCGATTTCCGGCAAAATCATCGAACTTTCAAAAGTCCCAGACCCTGTCTTTTCGGAAAGGCTTACGGGCGATGGTCTGGCTATTCTCGCTAATAGCGATGAAGTCCTGGCCCCCTGCGACGGGCAAATTACACTTTTCTTTGATACAAAACATGCCTTTGCAATTACAACGTCTGAAGGCGTACAGATTCTTGTACACATAGGACTTGATACAGTCATTATGAACGGAATCGGTATTTTTGCGCTGCACAGACCTGGTGAATATGTGACCGCAGGCACTCCTATATTAAAGCTGGATCTGCCGTTGCTGAAAAAGAAAAAAATCAATCTCATTTCTCCGATTCTCATCGTAAACTATGACAAAGTACAAGCCTTACAGATAAAAGCCGCTGGAACAAAAGTTGTCGCCGGCGCCGATACCGTACTGCAATTTTCCCTGTAGAATAGATTTGAACCGCTTGTTGTTTATAGTAACCAAGCCATCTACAGGTTCTCATAGATACAAATTTAGTTTCTAGCTCTATGCAGCTGTTGCTTTTCCAAAATAAAAAATGAATTTCTTATGAAGAGTCCACAATCATGTTGGACTCTTTTTCATGGAATCAGCCCTGCCTGTAGAATCTTCTCCTGCGTGTTTGACGACATAAAACTTGCATAAATATGAAAAGTGCAGCCCCTGTATGTATCCACGGATACATACAGGGGCTGCACTGCTAAAGCCGGATGGATTTGATTTGTCTACTGCCGTATTTCCCCCATGCCAGTACAGATTACGAAGGAATCAAAATCCTATAAGTGCGCCACCATCGACAGGCAGGCAGATCCCTGATACGTAGCGGGCTGCGTCACTGCATAGATAAACTGCAGCCCAGCCTATATCCTCCGGCGTACCCACTTTATTCATAGGGATACGTCCAAATATCTTCGCTTTCCTTTGCGGATCATGCTCTGTAGCTTTACGGAACATCGCCGTGTCTATCCATCCCGGGGCAATTGCATTTACCCGGATACCGGACTCACCCAGCTCTGTCGCCAATGTATGTACCATACCCAGGTATCCAGCCTTTGCTGTAGCATATCCGGTTATGTATGGCTGTCCGATGAAGCTTGTCATACTGGCAATAAAAATTATATTTCCTGCCTGCTGTTGTTTCATATGCGGTACGAACGCACGCGTCAGTGCAAAAGCCCCCACCAAATGTACATCCAAAACCCTCGTGAAATCCTCTACCGTCATATCCTCTATCTTTTTCTTACAATGATTCCCCGCATTATTGCATAGAATCTGAATTGGCCCTTGCTCCTGCAGAATTCTTTCAACAAGATCCTGTATGTGTTCTGTATCCGTAATATCATATTTATAATAGGATAACCTGTCCCCATAGATTTTCTCTTTTTCTACGAAAATTTTTTCTGAGTTACTGCTGACAACAACCACTCTTGCTCCTGCGGCAAGCATACACTCTGTCATAGCCAGACCCAGTCCGCTAAGCCCACCGGTAATAACTGCCGTACGTCCACGCAGTGAAAATATATTTTCCATCATCTGTTCACTCCTTTTATCCATGCTTTTATGTTTGCTGAAAGTTTCTTTTATAAACAGCAGGATGCCTTGCTTTCGTTTACTGTTGCATATATTTCTTATAATTTACAGGGTCTCATAACAACATCTTTTTCCTGGTATTTGTAAGGGATAAAATATTCCTTGTGCCCCAGCATTTCACTCTTCGTATATGAACCGGCCGCCACGTTCCCGACCATAGTGAAGAGCTGCTGTACCAGCGCTTCCTGCGAACATTGACCTGACAAAACCTGCCCGGCATCAAAGTCTATATCATCCTGCAAAGAAAGATATGTCCTGCTGTTACCGGTAATCTTGATGACCGGTGCTACTGCCGAACCGACCACATTTCCACGTCCGGTTACCAAAAACACAAGATGTGCACCACAAGAAATCAAATCCATAATCCCTTCATTATCGTTGGGATTCGTTATGCCGAACTGCATCCAATGAGGATCCGGCGTGGTATCCAAAAGCCAAAGTCCATGTCTTGCAGGAGGCGCCCCCACTTTCAATACGCCCTGAATCGGCCGGCTCCCACTCTTGATGACAGCCCCCATACTTTTCTCTTCGATAGTCGACAAACCCCCTGCGAAATTTCCCGGGCTGACAGAATATTGCCTTACAGCCTTACAATACTCCAGAGCCTTCTCGTATGTCGAAGCAATCTCTTGTTCAGCTTTTTGCGTAGCTGCCCGCCTGGTCAGCAGCCCGACCAGGCCTATTGCTTCAACAATTTCCTCAAAAACAGCTGTGCCCCCGGCATCGACCAAGGCATCAAAAAAATGTCCGACAACAACATTTCCTGCCAAGCCGCTTGTATAATCACTGCCGCCGCATTCAGCGCCTACAACCAGATCTTGAAATCCCATAGACACTGTTTTTGGACTCTGTAATCTATCCTTCAGCTTTTTTACCAGTTGGATTCCCAAAAGAATGCTTTTTTTCGTTCCACCTTGCTCCTGTATATAAAACCATACGGCAGGCTTTCCGGCTTCACGGGCAACATCTGCCAGCCATTCCGGCTGTACATATTCGCAGCCGAGCCCCACAACCAGCACAGCCCCGACATTCGGATGGCGTATTAAAGCAATCAATAGACGTATAGCATATGCATTGTCTGTGCAGCCGCTAAAGCCAATGACTTCTACCTCAGGCTCCTCTGCTTTGCTTACGATTTCTTTCGCTACAAAGCTCGCACATTCAACCGTATATATAACCAGTATTTTATTACGGATTCCTTTTTTCCCATCCTTCCGGTAAAAAGCCTTCCAGGTTATTTCCTGTAAATCCATTTTATGCTCCTATTCGTATTTGATATCCTTCGGCTTTCCTGTTACCGCATCCAAATGAGAAGACCGCTCATCAAACAGACTTTTCATACAATCCAGATGGACCCATGTGCCTGCAACGATATCCCGTGTTGCTACGCCTATGCATACACCATATTTTATAATTGCTGTACCTGCCTTGATATCATATAAAGCAAATTTATGTCCTTCGGAAATTCGCATAGAAATTTCCAGTTCTTTGCATTGTGCCCCTATGATATTCACCAGTCCTGGCTGCAGCTCTGACAAAGCTATCGCGACATTATCCTGTTTTTCTATTTGGAATGCCTTTCCATTCAAGGTTCCAGCCCCCAATTCATAAGATACCAAAAACCTCAAAAGCTTTTGTTGCCGGCATGCCTTCCTCAATGGCTTTGCGCACCTTTTTCTCACCAGAAGCCTTTTCCAAAGCTTTTTCCAGCACCTCATCCGCAATGGCCCGCGGGATGATCAGCACGCCATCTATATCTCCAAAAACCAGATCGCCATCCTGTATCGTAACCTGTCCTATCTCAATAGGGCATCTGAAATCTACGACCTGTGTCCTCACGGATGAATCCTGCGCATAGCATCCGCAGCTGAAGACCGGCCACTCCTGCTCAAGTACCTGCGGCGTATCCCTATGCCAGCCATTCAGAACAGCTCCAGCAGCCCCGCGTACACGCGCTGTTGCTGTGAGCAGTTCGCCCCAATAGGCACAGCGTTTGAGTCCGCCTGTCGCGATATAAATTTCATTCTCCTGCAATTGGTCCAACGCTTCGGTAAGCAGTCCAAAGGGCTTCTTTGGCGGACCGAACACATCGATCATAAGAACCGTCATGGCTTTACCGGCCAGCTTGTATCCCTGCTTAATCGGACGGATATCTGCCGGCAGGAATTGATGATAATATCCCATACCATCCAGAATATCTCCTACTACCGGTGTATATAATTTTTCTCTCATAATCTGGAACATTTCTGTTTCTGATTTCCATATTGTCATTTCATCCAGCTCCTTCAGCAGAAATATATCATGCCTCTTTTGGCATTACCGTTTTTACTTTTTTCTCATATGTTATTGTTACAGATTTTACAAAAAATGCTACTGCAAAAGCTCCAATGATTGCCAGGCAGCCGGCCAGCAGGAATCCGCCCGTATAAGTGCCGGTAACTTCAATAATTACCCCTGTAATCGCAGGAATAAGAACCCCGGCGGTATTGGATATTGCATGGACAAATCCGCCTACACCGCCAACCCTTTCACTTGGTACAACATCCTGAATGATGGCCCAATAAAGAGCATTATGCAAATATATACAGCCAATGCCTACCGTCATCAGCATGACCGCTGCCGTTATGGAATCAACAAGACTTAAAAAGCCCATGCAAATCCCGGAGCCCATCAGGCAGCTTACAATGACAATCTTTCGTGAATAAAGGACTTTTTTGGTCTTTTTGTAAATAAAATCTACCAGAAATCCCCCGCTGAACTGCCCGATTGCACCAACCAGCCATGGCAGTATCCCAACAATACCAACCTCTGCGATGCTCAGGTGGCGTACTTCTACTAAATAACTGGGAAACCATGTAAGGAAAAGCCATAAGATACAATTTGCACCAAACTGTCCTGAAATCAGCGCCAGAATGGACCGCTGGCGAATTATAGAAAACAAAGCGATTTTCCCTCCATCCGGCTTAGGCTCCATTCCCTGCTGCGAGATATTGATGCGCCCGACTCTGATTTCTTCGATTTCACTCTGTGATACCTTGGGATTGTCCTCAGGCTTATCCGCACCGAGTTTAGACCACAACAATGCCCAGGCAACTCCCAAAATCGCCATACATATGAAGGAGTACTGCCATCCCCAATATATGCTCAGAAAAGCAACGACCGGTGCGGCCATGGCACCTCCCAGCGGCGCCCCCATGTTGCTGATGCCTAACGCACGGGCACGTTCCGAAACAGGAATCCAGTTATTCAGCACCTTATTGCTGGTTGTTCCCATAGGGCCTTCACCAAAACCAAAAAACAACCTTACAAAAAACAGGGAAGTAAAGCTATACGCTCCGGCAGTCAGGCCACAAAATACAGACCAGATTCCCATAGTATATCCCATCACTTTTTTTGGTCCTTTTAAGTCTGCCAAATACCCGCCTATGAAATTGAATAAAGCATACCCTATAAAGAAACTGCTTAAAATCATTCCTGATTGTGCCGGAGTAAGTTCGAAATTTTTTGATAATATCGGCAATGCAATCGACATTGCCGAGCGGTCGCAATAATTGACAACATTAGCCAAAAACAACATTGCCACAATTATCCATCGATATTTAAATCGCATATCTATTCCTCCAAAAATTAAAAGTCATTTTATCTGCAAAAAGTCATAGTCCAAAAAATTCTTTCGCATTAAAATAGCATATATCCTGTACGATCTGTTTCAAATATTTTTCATCCGAAAAATATTCGCCTCGTTCCACCAACTGGCCAAGGTAATTACAGAGTACCCGCCTATATAATTCGTGCCGCGGATAACTCAGGAAGCTCCTGCTGTCTGTCAGCATACCTACCGATAAGCTTACTGGATATAGGTTGGCTGCCGCTTCAAACTGGCGCTGAATCCCATAAATTTGGTCATTGAACCACCAGGGAGCACCTAATTGTACTTTTGCTCTGGTACCGCTTTCACAAAAACCTGCCGCTAAAATAGCAAAATTCTCAAATTTACTGGCATCCAGCGGATACAGGATGGTCTTCGGCAGGGCCTGGGCTGCAACCAGATGATTAAGGATGTCCCCAACTGACTGGATCATGGTAGAGTCATCGGTACAGTCGAAGCCGCAGGCTACACCGACTTCTTTCTCTTTCGCCCTATTTGCGCCCTGATATGTACCAATGTGCAGCTGCATGATAAAGCCGTGTCTGGCATACAGCTTTCCCATCTCAACCAAAAATGCGGATTTATATTTGTTTTCCTCCAGTTCACTCAGCACATCACCATGTACCGCTTTCTGGAATATCGCCTCTATTTCATCTGGTTGGGAATCACAAAAGAAAATATCCTCGACACCTGCATCACTGATCATCGTCCCGATTTGTTTGAAATAAATTAAACGCTTTTCCATAGCTTCCAGCAATTCCGAAAATTTTTCTATCTTGCATTGTGCAGCTTTGGCAACAGCTTCCATATATCCTGGAAAAGTAGTTTTTTCACAGTAAAACGCTTTGTCCGGACGGAACGCAGAAAGCACTTTTACCTTTACCTGTGGATCTGCCTGCAGTTTCAAATGGTATGGCAGCATATCCGTCGGGTCTTCTGTCGTACTGACAACCTCCACATTCGATACAGCCATGCACCATTGTGGGGTAATATGTTTTTCCCGAATCAGTTCCTTGGTTTTTTTATAGATTTTATCGGCATTTTCTGCGCATAAAGGTTCATCAATACCAAAAAACCTCTTTAATTCCAAGGCACACCAGATATAAATAGGATTCCCTGCCAAATAAGGAAGGATTTCAGCAAATTTTTTATATTTCTCATAGTAGCTGGCATCACCTGTAATATACTGCTCTTCAATGCCAAAGGTACGCATAGCTCTCCATTTATAATGGTCACCAGCTAACCACATTTGTCCCAGATCTTCAAATTCCTTGTTCTCATAGATTTCCTTTGGCTGCAAATGACAATGATAATCTATAATCGGCATTTTTGCCGCATACTTCTCATACAGCCTTTTTCCCGTTTCATTGGTCAATAACATGGATTCATTGAACATTTCACAATCTCCTCACTATTATAAATCAGGATAGTTTCACATATCTTCCCTTAAAAACCAAAGGCCAATGCCCCTCCATCCACAGCAAAATCCTGCCCTGTGATATAGTTGCCCGCATTGCTTACAAGAAACAGCACCATTGCCCCGATATCTTTTGTTGCACCAAATTTATGAAGCGGCATACGATTCAAAATCTTTTCCTTCCTTTGCTCATCCATGACCTGTAAGGCCATTTTTGAAGGGAACCAGCCAGGGGCAACCGAATTGACTAAAATATTATCCTTTACCCATTCAATCGATAAGCCACGTGTAATTCCCATGACTGCAGATTTCGAAGAACAATACGGCACAACCTCGGAAAAGCCAAGATGTCCTGCCATAGAAGAAATATTGACAATCCTGCCGATATATTTTGACTGCTTCAGATAAGGATACAGCATCTGAGCATTCCGAAAAACCGCATCTACATTTATTTCATGTATCTTATCCCAGGTTTCCATAGGAAAAGTCTCTGCTCTATTCTTATACGTAATCCCAGCATTGTTGACCAGAAAATCTATATTACCTCCTTCTGCAATCTTTTTGATGATGTCCTCCATATGAGCGGTCTGTGTAACATCAGCCTGAATATGCGTTATCCTGGGGTGCTGCAGCTTCGGATCGTCACGCAGCGTACGGCTGAGGTCATAGACCTCAGCGCCGGCATCCGCGAGTGTTTTGGCAATGCCTGCACCTATCCCGCTTGAGGCTCCCGTTATGATGCCCCGATGTCCCTCCAATGAAAACATTTCTTCCAAAGTATTCGCTACAGAATTTTCCATAATATCTCCACCTTTTTTATAATTTAAGTGCTTTATATGAAACACATTGACGTTCAATCAAATCCCAATCCAATTTTGCACCAATCCCCGGCGCATCCGGCACTGTTATCATTCCCTTAGCATCGATAGGGAGCTTTCCCTTCATGGGCAATTGAAAATCGTCTTCCGGTACAAAGTATTCAAAATATGCACAATTTCTGATAGCACAGGATACATGTAAATTTACGATATCCATATAATTCATTGTCGTCGTATGAATCTCACACCGCATACCAAAAGCTTCAGCCATATGCGCTATTTTTAAAGTCCCGGTAATCCCGTTTTTCCAGGATACATCCGCCCTGACAATATCTGCAGCCTGCTGGGCTATAGATTGTGCTACACCCCAATGACAGCCCCTGGTTGTTTCAGTGGCAGCAACCGGAATATCCAGGCTTTTACAGAGCTGACTGTATTTAGAAAGCTCAAAGTCCCGGAATGGTTCCTCAAACCATAAGTAGCCCAGCCTTTCCAGCTGGCGTCCGACGCGGATAGCTTCATCCAAAGTGTACTCCGCAACCGGATCACTCATAAGGACATAATCATCCCCCACGGCCTCCCGTACCGCCTGATGAATCCTGATATCCTTCTCTACCGGCCCACCCGGATGTGCCTTATATGCTCCAATTCCCTTCGCTTTGTAGAATAAAGCCTCATCGACATATTCCTGCACTGTATCATGGAACAATCCACTTGCGTATACGGGCAGTTCTTTCCGATATGCACCTAGATATTTATACAGCGGTACTCCTGCGGCCTTAGCGGCAATATCCCACAACGCTACATCGACCGGGCCTGTCATATATACCGGAAAGAAGGTCAGATGACGGTCTATGTTCCAGAGTTCCTGCCATATCGCCTCTCTTTCGTAAGGATCGCGTCCTAACAGTAACGGCCCAATATTTTCCTGCAAATAAGTTTCCGTCACAAGCCCGGAACGCGCAGCCAATGCGGTTGCAACCCCCTCGATACCATTGTCTGTCGTAATTTTCAATACAACGACATCCCATGGCATACGGCTTTTCCCTTGTCTTTTTTCATCGAAAAGGCATTGGTCTCTTTTGACCCACCAGGTCTCAAATTTAACGATTTTCATATTTTTTCTCCCAATAAAATATTTTCTCCAGCTGACAAAACAGTACCTTCCATTCGACACATACTGTTTGGAAGCAGCTATATCCATGCTCCTTCGCGGAACACTTGATCATTTTCTCTTCCTGAATCATATTCTACTCACTTTTCTTTTATGTATCTTGTCTTGCCTTAACTCAATATTTGTGCTATTTTGATTCTAACGATATTTTCAAAAGGAGAATGTTATGGATTTTTATACAGAAGAAGCTACGCATTTCATAGATCCGAATACGGAGATACATTATGCCATCCATACCTCCTACAAGGATTCAAGGTTTCCACATATCCATGATTTTTATGAGCTCATGCTGATTCTGAAAGGCACACAGTTGCTGACAATCAACGGGAAAAATATTTTTCTGAAGGAATCCTGCCTTTCCCTGATTCGTCCAACCGATATACATTCAAAAAAATATATAGAGCCAGGCATGCATATCAATTTAGCTTTTCCCCAGAAAACCACCGACGAACTGCTGCATTATTTAGGTGAAGGATTCCCCCGAGAAGAACTGCTGCATGCCAAAATCCCCCCTTATGTGATTCTCAGCCATACGGAAAAGAATATCATACAAAACCGTTTGGAAGAACTCAATTTGCAGGAAGTGTCAAAACAAAATTTTGTCAGAACGCATTTGAGAATCCTTCTTTTTGAGCTATTCATAAAATATTTCACAAATCAGGTACAACAGGATGATAATATGCCTCCATGGCTGACAAGTGTAAATAATGAAATGAAAAAAAAGGAGAATTTTTCACGCGGACTGCCTGCTCTTTTGGAAATATCGCAAAAAAGCCACGCCGTGCTTTGCCGCTCGTTTAAAAAATATTTACACAGTACTCCGATAAATTTCATCAACGAACAGAGATTGAATTATGCCGCAAACCTGCTTATGCACTCTGATCTTGCTATACTGGATATTTGCCTTGACGCTGGCTTTGAGAATCTGAGCCATTTTTATCATATCTTTAAGAAAACCTATTCTACCACACCTGCTGAATATCGTCATTCGAGAAACCCCACCGAGCTTATGTAATAAGTGTATCCACGCATGAAGCACTCTTACCTGAACCATACTATTTATAAAACAATAAAAAACCAGGAGGAATTTTCTGATGGAGATGCATGGAACCGAGCTTATTTCTTTTAAAATCATCTCAGCTGTAGGTACCGCCAGAAGCTATTACATCGACGCTATCCAAAAAGCTAAATCCAGTCTTTGGGATGAGGCACAAAATCTTATCCAGCAAGGGGATAAAGCTTTTGCCGAAGGACATCAGGCACATATGTGTCTTTTAACGCAGGAAGCAGGCACACCACAATCTGCTGTAGACTTACTGTTAGTACATGCAGAAGACCAGCTCATGAGCGCCGAGAGCTTCAAAATTTTAGCTGGTGAGTTCATTGCTCTTTATAAAAGAATAGAAAAGTGAGCCGCTGTCAGATATGCCTGAAAGAATTGCTGAGAGGTTTTGTCTACTCTTTTTTAAACTACAAAAGGCATAGTATCTGCCACATGCCCCATGTGAGAAGAATCAAGGCATAAAAAAAGAGCCGCGCACGCGCGGCTCATTTTTTAGGATCAACGGATATCGGAATTTTTCTTTTCCAACAGCGCCGCTGATGAGGGCTGTATTTATTTATTTGCAATCGCCTCGTAAATATGTATGCTCTCAACAGCCAGGACCTTATATCCCTCAGTACTCATAAGCTGGTCTTCTGCATGCATGATAAGCAGATTGACCTTGCTGAGATTGCCTGCCGCCTCAAGCTGCAAAAGCTGCAAATGCGCTGCATGTCCGGCATTGTAGCGTTCATCGCCATCACCAATAAGCTTGCGGGCAGCCGCAAAATCTTTTGCACGCGCAGTTTGCACAGCCTTGAGATAATATCCCCGTGCTTCATTGATAGCTGATATCATTTGAAGTGAAATATCCTCTAAAACTGTCTTCTCATCCATTTCCTAACCTCCTTAGCATAAACAAAGCCATCAACCATTTTTCTTTTTCTTAAAATAAAGATCAACAGCTACAGCTGCCAGCAGAACGAGGCCCTTTACAACACGCTGAATATCTACGGACCAGCCAAGAAGCGACATGCCGTTATTCAATACACCCATAATAAGCGCACCAACAACAGCGCCTGTTACAGTACCAACACCACCGGAAACTGCCGTACCACCAATATAGCAGGCAGCAATTGCATCCATTTCAAACATATCGCCCGCTTTTGGTGTAGCTGAAGCATTGCGTGCGGTCAATATAATACCGGCAAGCCCTGCAAGAAGTCCCATATTTGTATAAATCCAAAACATAACCCTGTCAACTTTTATACCGGAAAGCGCAGCAGCCTTGCGATTGCCGCCAACCGCGTAAATCTGGCGGCCAGGTACCGTATTATTCGTAATAAAACTATATATAATGATGAGCACAAGAACAATGAGCAATACCATCGGCAGCCCCATATAAAGAGCAAGTTTTACTGTAAAGAAGTTTACAATAGCAATACTGAGGACAAGCTTAAATAGAGTAGCCCCCATAGACGGCAGAACAAATCCCTGCTTCTTTTTATTGCGGCGCGAACGAATTTCCATAAGGACAAAAAATACGGAAAGTACAATGCCCACAATCAAGGACAGCAACTCTATCTTCGTCCCACCAATATTGGTAAATATCTGGGGCAGGTAACCCGCACCAACCACTGTGAATTCCGGCGGCATAGGGCCTTTTGTCTGGCCTTTCAGCACAACAAGTGCCAGCCCACGGAAAACGAGCATGTTGGCCAACGAAACAATGAAAGGTGAAACCCCCAGCACGGATATGAAGAAGCCTTGCCATATACCAACCAGAGCACCTATCAATAAGGCTGCCAAAAAGGCTATAGGAATAGCCACATGGTAATCTACCACCAAAATAGCCGAAATTGCGCCCGCAAAGGCAACAACCGAGCCAACAGACAAATCAACATTACCTGTCAGGCAGCAAAGCAACATTCCTAAAGCAAGCACAATAACATAAGAATTTTGCATAATCAGGTTGTTGACATTCATTGGTGCCACATTCTTGAAATCAGATAAAACAGCAAAAATCGCATAAATCAAAACCAAAGCGATAATCATCCCATATTGCTTCAATTGCTTGATATGCTCCTTCATCTGTTTGTCATCTACTTTAACAGCTTCAACACTCATTGCAAAGACCCCCTCTTAGCAGTATGATCCATAATCATCTTCATGATAGCCTCCTGTGTCATCGCTTCCTTCGGAAGCTCTCCGGCAATCTCTCCGGCATTCAATACATACGAGCGATCACATATACCCAGAAGTTCCGGCATTTCCGAAGAAATAATGATGATGGCTTTCCCACTTTCCGCCAGCTGATTGATGATTGTATAAATTTCATATTTAGCTCCGACATCAATGCCACGTGTAGGCTCATCCAGAATCAGCACATCCGGCTCCGACAGCATCCATTTCGCGAGTACTACCTTCTGCTGGTTGCCACCCGACAGGCTTTCAACTGGCTGCGTTATGGAGCCAGCCTTGATATTGATACGCCCGCGGTATTCCTCGGCCGCATGGATTTCATCGTCTTTTTTGATAATTGTCTTATCCGAAAAACGTCCATTCAGGCTCGCAAGTGTCATATTCCATTTGATATCGTTGATAAGCACCAAACCGTAAGTCTTACGGTCTTCCGGTACATAAGCAATCTTGTGGTCAATAGCACTCTGCACGTCGGGTATTTTTATTTCCTGTCCATCCTTATAAATATGTCCTGAACTTTTCACCCCATAAGTATGCCCAAACAGGCTCATTGCAAGCTCCGTACGGCCTGCTCCCATAAGTCCGGCAAAACCGACTACCTCCCCCTTGCATACATTGAAGGAAACATTTTTCAGCTTTTTCTTCGTGGGTTCCTCCTGGTCAAATACGGTCCAATCCTTGACCTCAAATACTACATTCCCAACCGTCGCATGCCTCTCCGGATAACGGTTCGTAAGCTCACGGCCAACCATACCTTTGATAATGCGATTTTCATCAATGACCTCATTGTTACTTCGCTGAATTGTCTCAATCGTCCTTCCATCGCGGATAACCGTTATATTATCTGCGACGCGGGCAAGCTCATTGAGTTTATGCGATATCATGATGCTGGTGATACCCTTTTTCTTAAGCTCCAACAAAAGATCCAGCAGCATGTTGCTTTCTTCTTCATTCAATGCTGAGGTTGGTTCATCGAGAATCAAAAGTTCTACATCTTTAGCAAGTGCCTTGGCAATTTCAATCATTTGCTGCTTGCCCATACCAAGAGCACCAACAAGATGATTGACATTTTCATGCATGCCAATGCTTGCAAGAACTTCCATCGCTTTACGCTGTGTCGTATCCCAGTCGATGACATTGGAAAACTTTAGGTTTTCATTGCCGATGAAGATGTTTTCCGCTATAGTCAGCAGAGGTATTAACGCTAGTTCCTGATGGATAATGACGATTCGTTTTTGCTCACTCTCACGTATATTATTGAATCTGCATTCTTCACCTTTATAAATAATATCTCCCGAATAACTTCCATATGGATAAACACCGGACAGCACATTCATAAGGGTCGACTTCCCTGCACCATTTTCACCACAGAGTGCATGGATTTCGCCTTTTTCCACAACAAGATTGACGTCATCAAGCGCCTTCACCCCTGAAAAATCCTTGGTAATATGGCGCATTTCCAATAATACTTCAGACATACTTGTCCCACTCCTTTCTAAAAAGAGCCGGGGAGCTTTCGTTCCCGGCTCTTCCAGAATTACCAAAGGATTATAAGCCTACATCCGCTTTCTTATAGTAACCGGAATCAATAAGCTCTTTCTGTACATTGTCTTTGTATACAGCTACCGGCGTACAGAGATACGACGGAACGACCAGCTTATGATTGTCATACGATGTTGTATCATTGAGTTCAGGCGTCTTACCCTCGAGAACAGCCTGCACCATCGTCACGCATTTATCTGCAAGAATACGCGTATCCTTGAATACCGTCATCGTCTGTTTGCCAGAAAGAATATTTTTCGTTGCCATGAGCTCAGCATCCTGCCCCGTGATAATTGGCCAATTCTTGCCTACCTGATAGCCTGCACCTTCAAGCGCTGCAGCGATACCATAGCTTATGCCATCGAACGGTGAAATGACCGCATCAAGTTGTTTGCCCTGGCTATAGTAACCAGAAATAAGATCTTCCATACGTTTCTGGGCAGTTTCCTGCGACCAGCGAAGCGTACAAATCTTATCGAAATCGGTCTGTCCTGAAGGAACTACCAGCTGTCCCTTATCGATGTATGGCTTCAATACTTCAAATACCCCATCATTCAGGAAATGTGCGTTATTATCATCTGGAGAACCTGCAAAGAACTCAACGTTATAAGGTCCTTTGCCTTCTTTCAGTCCCAGTTTCTCTTCTACATATTTACCAATCAGCGTACCTACGCCTTTATTATCAAACGTAGCATAGTAGGACACACTGTCCGTATCCATGAGCAACCGGTCATAAGCGACGACCGGGATATTATGCTGTTTCGCCTGATCCAGCACATTTACCAGCGCACTGGAATCTATGGATGCAACAACCAGGCAGTTCGCGCCATTCGTAATCATGTTTTCAATTTGCGAAACCTGTGCCTGTACATCATCTTCTGCATACTGGAGGTCAACTGTATAACCGAGGGCTTCCAGCTTTTCTTTCATATTCGCTCCATCCTGTATCCAGCGCTGTGAGGACTGCGTCGGCATAGCCACACCGACTCTCTTTCCATTCGAAGCCGCTTTGCCTGACGAACCTGAACCCGAGGAGCTGCTGCTATCCGTTCCACCACAGCCCGCAACAAAAATCAGCATTAAGCCTGTCATCAATACTGCCAAAAGTTTTTTAAGGTTTTTCATTATTTTCCCTCCAAAGCCTAAAAATAACCAGCATTCTAAATTTTATGACTTATTGTTTGATAGTTTCCCTGCACTATACGATTCTCAGCACGAAATCTTATCGCCCCCCTTATAAAATTTGTCTGGTTTTTGCACCTCCATCTCCTTATTTTTATCATACAACAAATGCAATTTATGGTATTTTTATCATACAACTGTTTGATATTTTTTTCAATACCTTTTAATAAAAATTCTAAAAATAATAACAAGTATCAATCTTGTAATATTTGTAAACGTTTTCTTTTTTATTTTAACTAAAGATAGTATAGCAAATAAAGAGCATACTCACAAGGCTTTTTATAAATATTTTTCATTTTCTGAAAAGCATTTATATCATACAAGCTTGCTTCCCCTATTAAGAAACCAACTTGTATAAAATTTAAAAACAATATTTGAAATACATTTCATGAAAAAAGAGCCAATGAATGGCTCTTTTTTCATCGTATATCATATATCTAAGGAGAGGAATATGATTCCCCCAAATGAGGGCTTATGGATTTGCCGGCCCATTTTTGGGTGTCGTTTGCTCCAGGGAGCTCTTGGAAGAAAGCCGGCTCTTATGTGCCGTGATAAATGCCTGCATAATGATGAACACGCACAATAATGCGCCGATAACAATCTTGGTCCACCATGCGGAAAGCGTACCCTGAAAGGTAATAAATGTCAAAATCACTCCCTGAATGAGTACACCAAACAGCGTACCGGGAATAAATGCCACCCCACCGGTAAGCAGCGTACCGCCAATTACCGAAGAGGCAATCGCATCCATTTCCATCCCCAATCCATGAAGATTATAGCCTGTGAGCATGATGAGCGAATACGCGATACCGCCCAAGGCAGAACAAAAACCGCTGATAGTATAAACAAGCACTTTGGTCTTGAATACTGGCAGTCCCATAAGTGACGCCGAGCTTTCATTACCGCCAATAGCAAATATCGTACGTCCCAGCTTTGTATACCCAAGCACGATGGCCGCTACGATGAGCACAAGCAAAGCGACGACTGCACCAACCGAAACGAAGCCCAGTCCAAATACACCGATACGTGCACTGGCAATCCCCACATAAAAAGGATTGGAAATACTGATTGTATCACGCGAAATAACTGCAGTCAGACCGCGGCAGAAAAACATGCCGGCAAGTGTAATAATGAACGGCTGTAAGTCAAATTTTGTAATAATATAACCCTGAAATGCCCCAAAGGCAGTCCCAACCACCAGCACAGCAGGAACTGCCAGCGCGGGCGATACCCCGGTATTTTCCATAAGATATGCGAGCATCATGCAGGTCAGGGCAAGCACCGCCCCGACCGAAAGGTCTATCCCTGCTATAAGCAAGGTAAAAGTGACTCCCACCGTCACAATAATAAGCGCTGCATTATCTATAAAGAGATTAAAAAAAACCTGTGGCCGCATAAATCCCTTATACGTCATGATCCCAACTGCATATAAAATCATAAAAAGCAGTACCGTAACAAAAAAGGAAAAATATTTTGATGCAATGAGATTATTTACAAATTTCATGCCTTGTTCACCGCCTTCTCTTCCGGATTATCCGGCTGCATGTGACGTGCTTTCCATTTATCAAAAATCTCCTGACAGCGCTTGGACTGAATAAGGCAGATAGCAATAACCGCAATCGCCTTGACAACCGGCAGCTGATCTGCTGATACGCCTAAGGCATACATAGTTGTCGTAAGTGTCTGTATTGTAATCGCGCCAATAACCGAACCGCCGATATAGAACTTGCCGCCGGAAAGCAACGTACCTCCCAGGGCAACTGCCAGAATTGCATCCATTTCCATATTAAGACCGGCATTATTCGCATCTGCTGCACGGATGAGTGAACTTTCTATCAGTCCCGAAACCCCCGCGCATAAGCCAGAAAATGCATATACAAGAAAAATAACCAGCGTTACATTGATGCCGGAAAACCTGCTTGCCGTAGGATTGATTCCCACTGACTGGACAAAAAGTCCGATGCTTGTCTTCTTCATGAGGAAAACAACCAGCAATACCATAGCCGCCGCAATAAAAATCGTCGTCGGCAAAATATTGCCTGGAATTGTACCACTGATATAACTGAACGGTTTATAGTAGACTGTAATAATCTGTCCTTCTGTCATAAGCTGTGCGATACCACGCCCTGCCGTCATGAGAATCAGCGTTGCCACTACAGCCTGTATCTTGAATTTGGCCACAAGCAGTCCATTCCATATGCCACAGACAACACCCGCCCCAACAGCTGCAAGCATCGCCAACACCATAGGATGCTCAGGTATGCCGTCACCACGCCCTCCGATAAAGGTACAAACCACTGCAGCCGATATCGCCACGACCGCACCAACCGAAATATCAATACCGCTCGTCGCAATGACAAACGTCATTCCCAGCGATAAAATCACCAAGGATGATGAACGGTTTAAAATATCGATAAGACGCCCATACAGACGGCCATCTTCTGTTAGCTGTATATGGAGAAACCCATCAACGAAAACAGCATTGAATATTAAAAGCACCGCTAAAGCCACAATAGGCAAAAATAATGAACTTGAAGTGAATTGTTTTAGCTTTTCCATCAGCCTTCACCTCCGGCAATCGCCCGCATGACATTTTCAGAACTGATATCTTCATTTTCAAGCTCAGCAACCTTGCGGCGGTCTCTGAGTACAATCAATTTCGTACATGTCCGCACCATCTCATCCATTTCGCTGGAAATAAATATTACGCACATACCGCGCTTTTTGGCAAGCGTAATCGCCATTTTCTGTATTTCGCTTTTAGTCCCTACATCAATTCCGCGTGTCGGCTCATCCAGTATAAGAAGTTCCGGCTGCGTTGCCAGCCAGCGTGCTATAATAACCTTTTGCTGGTTGCCTCCCGAAAGATTGCGAATAAGCTGCTCCCGGCTGGATACCTTGATATTCAGTAATTTAATACAGTCATCCGTTATCTTCACCTGCTCTTTATATGGAATATGCCGGAACATGCCATCTTTGGCCTGCATAGCCAGAATGATATTTTCGCGCACACTCAGATCTTCGATGATTCCCGAACTTTTACGATCTTCCGGACAAAAAGCTATTTTTTGTTTCATTGCCGCCATAGGTTCTTTTATATGCATTTTTTTACCGTTCACAGTAATTGCACCATGCGTGATTTCATGAATGCCAAACAACAGCTCCGCTGTTTCAGTGCGTCCGGATCCCAAAAGTCCGGCAAATCCAATGACCTCGCCCTTATGGATTGCCACATCCATATCGACCAGGCTGCCGGTACAGCCAATATGGCTGGCCTCCAGGAACATCTCCTCAGACGGCTGGCTTTTTTCCTCACGCTTCTCAAAGTCCTGGACATCTGAAAGTGATTTTCCCACCATTTTCGCAATAAGCTCAAATTTTGGTAGTTTATCCACATCGTATGCGCCAATAAGTTTACCATTGCGCAAAACCGTGATCCGGTCACACAACTCATATACCTGGTCCAAAAAATGTGATATAAAAATAATTCCCATGCCCTGTTTCTTGAGCTGACGAATAATCGTGAACAGTTTTTGCGTTTCCTGTTCATCCAGACTTGAGGTTGGCTCATCCAAAATCAATATCCGGGCCGAAACGTCGACTGCACGCGCAATAGCTATCATCTGTTGTACAGCCACCGGATAATGGTCCAGTGTCTTCGTCACATCAATTCTTACGCTGAGCCGCTGTAAAAGTTCCGCCGCCCTTTTATTCATCGTCGTCCAGTCAATAAATCCATGTTTCTTTGGTTGTCGTCCAATAAAAATATTTTCTGCCACTGTGAGATTTGAACAAAGATTGACCTCCTGGTAGACCGTGGAAATACCACATTCCTGTGCTTCTTTCGTGGTACGTGGCGTTGTTTCCTTACCATCGAGAAGAATTGTCCCACCATCACGCCCATATACGCCCGTAAGCACCTTGACCAAAGTCGACTTGCCTGCACCATTTTCTCCCATAAGTGAATGGATTTCGCCCGCACGCAAGGTAAAATCAACTTTAGACAGTGCACGTACACCCGGAAATATCTTATCTATCTGCCGCATTTCCAAAAGAACATTTGCCATACTTTCACCCCGCCCTCAGATAAATCACGTATATAAAAAGCCGCGTCCACATACCTCCGGCAGGGCGCGGCTCTTTTTTATCCCTTAGTATTTTCTTTCTGGTAAAGTTTTTTCTGCGACATCTGCCGGGAAAATACCTTCATCAACATAAACGAGCTTATCTACCGATTCGCCATTAAGTACTTTCTTAGCTGTTTCCATAAGCAATGGTCCCTGCAGCGGATTACACTCAACCGTGCAGTTCGACTTACCCTCGATCATAGCCTGGAACATACCTTTTACGCCATCAATAGAAATAATCGTGATATCTTTTCCTGGTTTAAGTCCGGCCGCTTCAATTGCTTGAATAGCCCCCAGGGCCATATCATCATTCTGTGCAAAGAGGATATCGATCTTATCACGGTCAGATTTCAAGAAAGACTCCATGACTTCCTGCCCCTTCTGACGCGTAAACTCACCCGTCTGCGAAGCCAGGATATTATACTTGGAACCATCTTGTGCCGCAGCCATAGCATCCTTGAAGCCTGCCTCGCGACCGATTGCTACAGATGAACCAACCGTACCCTCAAGGATGACAACATTGTACTGATTGCCGCTTCTCGGCTGTTTGTTCTGCTTTGCCATATATTCGTCAATCCAGTTGAAGACTTTTTTGCCTTCTGCAACGGAATCTGTACCAATCTTAGCTACATAAAGAGAATCATCATTGAGTTTCACGTCCCGGTCGACTACGATGACCGGAATCTTAGCATCTTTAGCTTCTTTCAGAACCGTATCCCAGCCTGTTTCGACAATCGGAACAAAGGCTATGACATCGACGCCCTGTGCAATAAAAGATCGAATTGCTTTAATTTGGTTTTCCTGCTTTTGCTGTGCATCCGAGAACTGAAGATTTATGCCGGCATCCTTTGCCGCCTGTTTGATTGACTCCGTGTTGGCCGTCCTCCACTCAGACTCTGCACCAATCTGTGAGAATCCCATCGTAATCTGCTTGCCTCCACTGCCGGAACCTGACGCCGCTTTACTCGCGCTTCCACTTCCGGCACTATCGCCACAACCTGCTGCAGCAATAAGCATGAGGCCTGTTACTAAAAGTGCCAATAATTTCTTGAGATTTTTCATCATTTTCCCTCCAAAGCCTAAAATATCCATCATTCTAAATTTTGAGACTTCTTTCTTGACAAGCTGCTGTAAATCTCAGAATACCTGTAATTTTTAATGCGCATCTCTCCCTTCAAAATGTTCCTGCTCACACACCTCCATTCATTCCTATTTATCATACAACCACTAGTATTTGATTTAATTTCATCATACAACTATTAAAAGTTTTTTTCAATAGTTTTTATAAAAAATTCACAAAATATTTAAAAATCATAAATATTACTCATTATCTGCATAAATTGTAAACAGTTTCACTTATGTTATCTATTTTTTATGCCCAACATATTTATTGATGCATACATGAAATGTGAGACAAATGAACAGGCATAAATTATAATACATATCATACGGCCAATAAAAAGAAAGCAGCGCACAGGCAATCGTGAAACCATACACCGTCTTCATCTGCCTATCATATGCATTCTTATCTCCATCCTCCTTATACTCTCCGGCCAGACGATAAGCACGCCCCGAAATTCCACAAATGACCAGCAATACCACCGCTATCTCGATTCCTTCCACAAGTACTGCGGCAGCAGAGGTCAGGAACATACCTGCCAGAAGCGCCTGCAATATCTTCTTCATACAAAATCTCCCCCTAAAGCACTTTCAATATATCATACTATTTTGTATGATATCATATTTGCCACTCTTTCTAAAGCGTCTTTTCTCATAAAAATGTCCTTCCTGTAAAGTAAACACTATAGAATGACCGCCCTCACTTATTTTCAGTATAATGAAAGCATCAATTATATATACCATATATAGGCTTTCAGACCTTCTATACTCTTCTGAAAACAAATTTAGCACTTGGAGGATCATCATGCTGGAAAAGCTGCGAAAAATCATCGCAAGAAAATCCTAAAACCCACTCTCCAATGAACAATTGACCCGGCTACACAGCTTTGTACCTACATCAGTTTGCGGTCATCGAAACTTATTTATACAATTTTCTTGAAATTGCTATCTCCATAGATTTGTTTCACAAAAGTCTTATTACATTCTTCTGCATCCTGTACAGTTGTGGTATAATATACCTATATCATCTCGGACATTAGAAGGTGCTTTACTCTTTGGTTTCTGTAAATATGGACCAACGCCTGCAATATAGGATTCCTTGAAATCCATTATTTGTTTTGGAAATAAGGCCATATGCGGATAGAAAAAAATTCATCAAATCGATCCACAAACAAACCTTTTTCAGCTTTGCTCACTGGCAAAAAAATATGGACTTATTTTTTTCAAAATAATGAATTAAACCATTTTTTATGTTGCTTTATACATTTATATTCGTTAAAATGGAAGCAATACTATTTTTTATTTTACTTTATTTGTAAATTTTTAAATTACAAATAAGCTTTTACAAAATCTGCATATCATTGGATAATTTTTTTTTCATGGAGGAAAAGCCATTGAATTTTTTGCGGACAAAAATGTCACTGGTGATTTTATTATGCATGGTTTTATCAATATTTGCTATTGGCAGCACAAGCATATTCACTGCCAACAATATCCTGCGGGACAGTTCCCGTCAAAACCTGCAGCTCCAATGTGAAAACACCGGTCGTAAAATGAACGAATCTTTAGACAGTATCGCACATGCCGTCGATATTCTGAGTCAAAACACCTTGACTTCGCTTGATGACCTCGAGGAATTCAAGCGCAATCGCGCATACGCAGATGCCTATACACAAAAATCAGCGAATCTCGCCAAGACTCTGGCAGAAAATACTCCCGGCTGTGTTTCCGTATATATCCGATATAACCCGGAAATCAGCTCACCCACCGCTGGATTCCATTGGCAGCGCAATGAAACAGACGGCAGATTTTATTCCACTCCCTGTACCGATTTAAGCCGCTATCGTCCGGATGACATGGATCATGTCGGCTGGTATTATCTTCCCAGGCAACATAAGGCTCCAACCTGGATGTTGCCTTATCAAAACAATCAGACGGATATGTATATCGTCTCCTACATTGTCCCCATCTTCATCAACACCGAATATGTCGGCATAGCTGGTATGGATATCAATTTTAAATATATCCAGAAAATCACGCAGGATATCCATCTATATTCTTCCGGCTATGCATTTCTCATGTATAAAGATAAAATCATAGAACATCCTGATTTTCCGGTCTACACTCCTATAGAGAAAATCCTTGGAAGCAGCTCTTCCGGGCTTTCAGATGCCATAGAAAGCCCTTCCCGCTCGCTTGGAGAATACAACTATGACGGTATAAACAAAAGCTTCGCCTCCACACGTTTGCACAATGGCATGCAGCTCTTTGTCTGTGCTCCCGCCGGAGAAATATATCATGCCTCCAGCCTGCTCACAAGGCATATCGTTCTCATCGCTATTATTTCTTTTATCCTTATCACCTTCATCGCAAACTGTATTATGACCAGAATTTTGAAGCTTGCCACCAAAGACGAACTGACTGGCCTGCCAAACCGGACCTATTTTCTTCGTGCCTTCAATGCCTCACAAATCCTGCCCGGATCGCCTGCCATCTCCCTTTTTCTCATGGATGTCGATGAATTCAAAAAAATCAACGATACCTATGGACATAACAACGGCGATCTGGTCCTGCAGAACATAGCTGCAGACGCCAGCCGCATCCTAGGCAAGGATACTCTGTTTGCCCGCTGGGGCGGCGATGAATTTATTGGCCTTATGAAATCCGATGAAGCTGAAGCCCGTCTGGAAGAACTTCGTTCCCATGTAGAAAGCGTCATCCATGAAAACTACGGAAAAATAACCCTGAGCATCGGTGTCGCTCCTATCAAAAAAGGAATGACCTTTATAGAAATCACCCAGGCTGCAGATATGGCCCTGTACCGTTCAAAGGCAGCAGGCAGCAACCGGGTTACGTTCTATGAAGAGGCTTTGGCCAGTATATGAAGCAAAAATGTGCATGCTGCAAAAACAGCATGCACATTTTTTCGTCCAAATTCAACCCGATGCTGAATTGCCCGAAGCAGCAGGCTCTCTCAACAATTTCCGGTATAAACATACCTGAGATAGCGCTGTGCCGTTTTACAAAGAATCTCAATTTTTTCCACTGGCGTTGCCGGTTTATCATTTGCCTGATAGCAGGGAAAAAATCGGCTGATATGGAGCGGCAACTCCGGTGACAGGGAAGCCAGCCATACTGCCTCGGCTTCCATTGATACAATATCATCATTAAATCCAGGAACAACGAGTGTCGTGACTTCAACATGGCAGGTACCGCATGCCGCCTGGATAGCTGCTTTCACGGTCTTAAGATCTCCGCCCAGCCAATCATAGCATGCCTGGCTGAAGCCCTTAAGATCTATATTCATCGCATCCACCCATGGCAATATCTGTGCAAGCGTCTCTCGGCAAATCATGCCATTTGTTACCAGCACAGTCCTGAGTCCTGCCTTTTTCAGCAATTTTGCTGCATCCAATACATATTCATAGCTAATAAGCGGTTCATTATAAGTAAAAGCAACACCCAAGTTTCCCCTGGCTGTATGTGCAAACTGTTTGGCAAGCTCCACAAGTTTCTCTGGCGATACCTCTTCCGTAGGAATCTCTGCCCCGGCCATGGATATTGCATGGTTCTGGCAAAAGGGACACCGAAGATTACAGCCGTAACTGCCAACCGAAAGTATATAGCTTCCCCTATGGAAGCGCATAAAAGGCTTTTTCTCAACAGGGTCGAGCGACACGGAAGTCAAGCGACCATAATTTGTGCAAACGACCCGGCCTTTCTTATTCGTACGCCCACGGCAAAAACCTGTCTGCCCTTCCTCTAATTCGCAATGATACGGACAGACTGGGCACGCAGCCCTCATATATGTCTCACCACCTCAAAACGCCAGAGACGGACCTCCTCATCCGGGTTGATCCCACCCTTTTGCCGCGCAATCGATATCTGCTGCTCCACCGTATCGACACCCGCAAGATCCGGCAGCAGCAAACCGCGTCGACTGCCGCATTCAACAATAACACCATAGCGTTTTACATCAAGCAGGGCCGCAGATGCGACCAGCTCTGGCGCTGCAAGTACATCTACACTATACAGGAGTGCATCCAATTCATCTTTTTGCACAGGTGAAAAACGAGGATCTGCCGTTGCTGCCGATATAGCATTCTTCACGATCTCCTCCGCCAGACAGGACTGCACGGGTAAAATTGTACCAATGCAGCCACGAAGCCTCCCATCCTTTTTCAGTGAAACAAACGCTCCGGCCTTCTCATTTAACAATCTGGTTGTTAAATCTCCTGGAATCTCTGGCTGCTGCCCATTCTTCACGTAGGTTTCTATGCTTAGACGTGCCAGCTGCACCAGCTCATCTTCGCCGGCCCGGCGCTCTGCCATATATGCCCTTTGGGCACCTGCAAGCTGTTCGCCGAAATCACGCATTTCATCCACAGCTCCCGGCTCCAGCCAGACGACACCATAGCCTACACCAAATGGGCCCTCATACGACAAACGCGTAATCTTCACCTTCCTCCTGTCCAATGCCCCAGCCATAATCCAGAAAGAACGCAATCCGCATTCTGCCGCCGCCTCACAAAGCCCGGCATCCATCTGCAAAAGCGATAGAAAGTCCCCTTTCTCCAGATGTTCCATGACCTGCTGGTCAAACATCGGCCCTTCGGGCGCAAAGCCATAAGGCCCTTCCTTGGCAAGTTTATGCGAAAGATCTCCGCTCGCTATAAAAACCACTCGGCGGCCCAGCTTCTCTGCCATCTGCGCGATATGCTGTCCCAGTTCATAATGTACCAGCGGTGATAAACCAGAAAGTCCAATACGCACCAGACCATAGCGCGTCATGAATGCATTAAGAAAACGCAGCGGCACCATGGTTCCATGGTCCAACTGCGGCTCACTTTCTCCCATAGTTCCCGCGGGCAGCCCGTCCTGTCTGCACAGTTCCTCCAATCCTGTTACAAAATCCGTATCATATTCAGCTTCCACACGCACATCCGCTGCATGGAACTGTCCAAAATCCCCCGCTGCGCGTCCATGCGGTGAAACATGGAAGTAATCCGCATACATAACGGAATGTGGGCTCGTAAGCACAACCGTATCCGGCTGCAAAGCCGCCGCCCTTTCCATAACTGTACGGTAAGCATCTATCGTTTTCTGGATTTTCTTTTCCTCGCCCTGCCCAATCTCTGGCAGGATAATCGGCGGGTGAGGTACAACCATAGCCGCAACGATTGACATAGTATCTCCTCCATTCATATTTTGTCTAAGCGTCCGCAACCAACCTACAAGTCCAATTATAGCACGCAATTTATAATGTAACATTGTAAATTTTCTTCTAAAATGGTAGACTAAAAAAGATATTTATCACAAAAACGCAACGGAGGAATCTTTATGAGCAAGCATACATTTTTTCCCAACTATACGATTGGTGACGACGCCTTTAACGAAATACCGGCGATTTGTGCACGTTATGGTAAAAAGGCCGTACTGATTGGCGGCAAGACCGCCCTGTCAAAAGTCGAAACAGATATCCGGCACATCCTGCAGAATAACGGTTTTACGTTGTTGGATGTTCTCTGGTTCGGCGGCGATTCCACCTTGGAAAACGTTGATATGCTGCTCAAACATCCGGCTGTCCAGCAGGCAGATATGCTTTTTGGCGCTGGCGGCGGCCGGGCGCTGGATACCACGAAGATGACCGCACATGCATTGAAGAAACCTTTCTTCACTCTGCCAACGATTGCCAGCACCTGTGCGGCCTGTACCTCACTCGGTGTACAATATCGTCCGGACGGCAGCTTCCGCGGCGTGCACATTTCAGATTACCCGGCAAACCACATCTTCATAGTACCGCATATCATTGCCGAAGCTCCAACAGAATATCTTTGGGCCGGGCTGGGCGATACCATGGCGAAATATTACGAATCCATTGTCTCCACCCGCCAGCTGGAGCTCAGCCACTCGGATGCTCTTGGTGTGACGATCAGCCGCATGAGTGCCGAACCACTCTTTACTTATGGTGCACAGGCACTGCAGGATGCCCGCGCCCATAGGTCCACACCCGCGCTTGAGCAGGCAATCCTTGCTGTCATCATCAGCACCGGTCTCGTCTCGAACCTTGCCCAGCACGATTACAACACCGGGCTGGCACACGCGATTTATTTTGGACTCGTTGTCCTCGGCCACGATATTCCCCATCATCTGCATGGTGAAATCGTCGGTTACGGGATTCTGCCACTCCTCCTGCTCGACAAACAACCCGAAGAATTTGAGCGCGTCTACCGCTTCAATAAAAGTATCGGCCTGCCGACCTGCCTGGCCGACATGGATGTCATCACCAAAGAACACACAGATATCGTTATCCATACGGCATCCCATACCTCCGACCTCGACATCTGGCCTTACAAAGTCAGTGAAGATATGGTACACGATGCGGTTATGGCAGTCGAAGAATATAGTCAAATGCACTGAAACATCAAAAAAGCTTTTATCGCCAAAAACGGTGATAAAAGCTTTTTTTGTCCATCCATCTTCAACAAACCGGTGATTGCCCCACATCTCCATACAAAAAAATAAGCTATTTCTATACCGGGCTAAAAAAATCATACGTTCAGCACTGACAATTTTTTCTCATACAGTTCCCAAAACTGACGCTTTCATGTTTGCTCCTTTGACAATCCATCATAGGGAAGCAATCAACCATCTTAACGAATTCCTATCCTAATAACCCATTGGATCTGCCATAGAAAAACCAGCAGGCATCATTTATTTTGCCTCCAATGGTTCCTTATAATGCAAGCCAGGCAGTGGGTTTTCTGGAACGTTTTCAGTGTTTCTCCTATTAAGCGTCTGCAAATAGTCTGCCTCCAGCGCTGGATACAAATTCCAGGCACTATCATCGTTTTTGAACAAGTATGGGTATTTTTTCAACAAAAATTGTTCCTTACGATCCAGCTTTTGCAGATGGAAATGGAACACATCGCACATAGCCTCTGTATCCCGCGCCTGCAATGCTGCCAGCAAGGCATTATGCTGCCGCAGATTTTCCTCCACCTCCAACTTGTCGCATGTAAGCAAACGCATGCGGCGATAATGTCCGCCTGAATTTTGCAATGTCTGCAAACAAAATTTTTTATTTGTTATGCCATAAAAAACACTATGGAAATAATCATCCAACCACAGAAACCGTCGAATATCGATGTCCTCCTGCTCGCACAGTTCCTGCTGCTGACGCAGATTGTCTTCCAGCGGAACACTGTCCGAGTGTGTATAGCAAGCCATAAAAAGTTTCATAACCTCTTCCTCTACAGCCAGACGCAAAAACCGCTCCTGTTCTACTCTCGAAAGATCAATATGTGAAATCATTGTGCCTCGCTGCGGCAAAAGAGTAACCAAACCCTCCTGGTTCAAGCGCATGAGCGCATCACGTACAGGCGAACGCCCCATTTGAAAATGCTCACAAATGTCCTTAATACTCATAATGGCACCCGGCCGCAAATAGAGGTCAATAATAGCATGCCGTAAAGCAGGATATACCTCTCCGACATCTAAAATCTTCTTTTCTCCTCTGCTATGTCCTAAACATTCACTGTGTTGCATAAAATATCCCATGACCTTTCCTTTAAACCGCTTTATTACAAAATATTGCTTCATTAATAAACTAATTTTATATTACACGTTCGGTAAAAAAGAATCAAGCGGTATCAACCCTAAAGCCAGCAACACATAACGACTATAAATACAAGGTGAATAAGTACTCTGTGTCATAATTTTTGAAAAGTGTATCGCACCAATCTCCGATGCACTGTCCAGCCCTCGTTCATAATGATATACTCCCAAGAATTTTCTTTGAAGCATTCGACTACGTGTATAAATACCTGGCGTATTCTCTTCTAAAACATGAAATGCTTCATGAAATAACGCTAAGCGCTCAATATCCTTTATTGGAGTAAATATTCCGAGATTGTTCTTTGAAATAAACTCTCTTAAAAGTGACAATATACTATTATTCAAGTAAACCATTTGTATCGCTGGCTCATAAATCGCCATATACAGATATGGTTCCCTCAATTCTTCAGATCTGTACACCATATTGATGCCCAATTTGCGCAAAAGCAATTGCGGTTCGGTAAATCCGTCAAATTGACGTGCAAGTTCTTCTGCTGTTTGCATAGAGCCTGACAATACTGCCTGCTCTTCCTCATCTCGAAGCGGGCAAGCACATATCGCATTTCGCAGCAGAAATCGGTACCACTTCATATCCTCATTAGCCATACATGCTTGTACCGTGTTACGCAGTCTTTCTCTGTCATATTCTTCTTCCATCATCCCAACTCGTTGCGAGCCAATATTAAAATCAATTTTTCGGTTGAAGGCTGATCACAAAGTTCAGCTTCCATAAGGCCTGCGACCTGCGAAAATTCTGGTATCCCGGAATAATCCAGAACACGTGAACCAACCACGACATAGGCGTCCGGATTAATACGAACTTCACGTGAAAAATTACTTGCAACATCCCACATTTTTTTTAGGGTATCAACGACATTGTCCCGGGTTGATACCTCTATAAAAGCATTAGCACGTTGAATTTTTATGAACCCTTTTTTGTCAATAACCTGTACCGGTGTTTTTTCTCTGCACTGCTCTGTTGTAACAAAAACAAAGCCGTTTGCCGCAGCCATTTTAATATCACTTCTATTGATTCCCATGGACTCTGCCACAATAGAAACAGCCTCATCTTCCGTACAGTTTTTCATGAGATCTGTTGTCTTGACCTCCGTAGAGCCCATGGCAATAGCAGTAACTTTCTGCGCATGCTCATCAATCTCAACGTAAACCTCTACACTTTCCTCAACAGCACCGCTATTGATAGCCAATATTCTGGCTTCCTTCTTGATTTGAGCAATATCATCCGCAGTTGGATTCGAAATCGTTCTTTCGACCATTTCACGTACCATCGCCAAAGCAACTCCAATAGAAGAAATAACCTCTGCATTTTCCGGTATTTGATACTTGAATCCCAGCATATCAGCCGTAAAAGTCAGTAGCGTTCCAGCTCCCCCTCCTGCACCCACTAAAACAATCTGGTCACGCTCTAGTTTGTATTTGGCAATGAGTTCCTCAATAACCGGTATGATTTTCTCACAGGACTTTGTCAGAATTGCTTTTGCAGTATCCTCTACAGATAAACCCGTTTCCTTCGCCAAAAGCTCCATTGCTTTATAGCTTGCTTCATAACTGCCACGTGCATAATCATTTTCCTGTAAAACACCTAATACATTCGCTGCACAAGTATTCGTAATAGCTACGCTCTCTCCATTACTTAGCTTGATGGCCACATAATCCGATGGATCATTTTCTCGCGGCTGCATATGATAAAGTTCCGCTCCATTAAATAAATCAGGATTTGTAAAACATGCATAGCCTACACCGGCAATATGTGCCGAACGTGGGCCAACATCGATTACCTCGCCCTTTTGAGCACGTACCATGCTTCCACCAGCAACCCCAAGTACACGTACATCAAGACTATTTACATAAGTACGGTGTCCCCCAATAATCGAATAATCGACAGTAGGACGTCCGTTTTTAATGACGCCTATATTGGTCGATGTTCCACCAACCTCAAAATAAATACCATTAGAAGCACGCAAATACATCAACGCACCAATAACACTGGCTGCAGGCCCGGACAGCATCGTAAGGATTGGGCGTTTCTTCATCTCATTAATCTCCATTACACCACCGTCACCACGCATAATCATAAGTGGTACTTTTATATTTGTTTCACGTACACTTTGCTCTGTTGAATTTGCTGTTTCAAGCATTTTGGGCAAAATAGATGCATTCAGCGCCGCTGTGCGGGTACGTGTTGAAAGACCATATAGTTTTGTTATGTCCGAAGCCATACTACAAGGAATTCCCATTTTTTCTGCCTCGTCCGCTATGAGATGTTCCTCGCGCATGTCATCTACCCCAAAGGCCTTACTGGCAACAATCACTCGATCCCCCTTATCCAAAAGGCTCTGAATTATTTGCCGTACAACTTCTGCAGTCAAGTCATTGGACTTTATATAAGCAGAATCTATATGAATAAATTTTCCCGTACCAAGATCAATATCCTTAATGCGTGTTTGTCTTTTAGCTAAGAACCCCTCCAGCAGGCCTTTGCCGACTCCAATAACGCCTACACGCGCTACATCACCCTCCAACAATGCATTTGTTGCCTGTGTTGTACTGTGCGCAATAAAAATAACGTCTTCAGGCTTAATGCCATTTTCTGATAAACATTTTTTAAAAGCTTCTACAACACCGGCAGCCACACCGCGCTTATCGTGATGCGACGTCATTACAGATCCCTTACCTACAATCTCATTTGTATTATTATCAATGGCTACAGCCTTAGTATGTGTACCACCAACATCAATTCCAATACGAATCGCTCTCTTACCCATAAAAACCTCCGATATTTAAATAAAAGAGCCAAGCTTTTATACACGTATCCACGTTTGGCTCTTTTTATTGTTTATTATTTACTGCCAATCATCGTATAAGCAAGAATTTCGACAATAATCATAATAGTCCAAGCCCAAGGCAGATTTGTTTTAATATATTGCTTAGGCTCTACTTTTGCATAACTAAGACCCCACATGCTCCAGGACTGCGTTGGACAAGCACTTGCAACAATAGCCACCGGGGGGATAAGAAACAGGGCAAATAAGAAATTCTCACTAAAAAATCCCATAGATTGCAGGATAGACACCACTGCAATACCTGAACCCCAAATCATCAAGGGACCTCTGAAAAGTGCTAATGGTGCAAGAACGCAAAAAACAGCAACCAGAACTACCGGCGATGTGGGAATAATCCCTCCCATTACATCTTGCAAAATAGGGGAAACCTCTTTGGCTGCCGCCTGAAAAATATTAACGCCGTATAACATGCCAATGAGAAGTCCACTATCTGCGATACCATCATATAGAGTTTTCTGTACTTTTTCTACAGCTATCTGATAAGACGTCATATTTTTAGTCAGCAATAATCCCAGAAAAATTCCCATAAGAAAAGATGGTACCGGCTGCCATTTGAATAACGCTACCATTATAATAGGCACAAAGGGAACCAGTATACATAAGAAATTCAATCTCCCAGACTGTCCTCCTTGCGAAGAGGATGTCATACTTGCTGTCCAGGCACGGGCTCGACTTTTGTTCCCTTTTTGGTTTCGCATATAATTAAATGTAATAAACGCAAGCATTACAATTGTATGGACAATCGTAGCCACAATAGCAAACCGGATATATTCATCTGTATATTTTATGCTTTTAAAAACAGCAAAGAATTGGCTGACATAAGCAATATTGAGGTACATACCTGCAGAAACCGAAAGCAGATAAGAACCCAATGCCGTTTTTTTGTCGATTCCCAAAGAAAACATGATTGGCAATACAATCATGCCTATGGCCATCACAGAGCCAACCCCAAATGCACTCGTAAAAATCAACGCACACACGGTACACAGCAACAACGTTGTAATCAGCGGTTTATCACCAGCAAGTTCGACCGTCTTCTTGATTATATATCCGGCAATACCGGTATCAACCAAAATACGTCCAAACCATGCACCAAAAACAATAATAGCAATAGTCCCGCCATAACTGGCAACAGAAGTCTGAAACACATCTGTAACTACTGTATGCATAGGTATCATACCAATGATACACCATAGAATAGCAATCCCGATGAATCCAACTAAAAGGTTTCCACCCTTCATACAATAATAGATTAACCCAAGGAAAGTTACAAATAATAATATACCCGCAATAACCTCATACATAACTGACATTCCCTCCATTACAAATTAATAAATAATTCTAATACGCCCACACACCACAATTCTATCTCCTATATGAATACAAAATCATTGCATCCCTCCTATATGTTTTCCGAATATTCTTTTCTTAATCAGTATATTAATATATTACACTAATATATTAGTTTAATCAATACAGAATTATAAAATATATTATATTTTTGCAAATTTTTATTTTATAATTCACCTGTCTAATCTCGTTAAATATTTTCATATTCCAGAACCAGCCTTTCGGTTGCACTGGAAATCCGACAAACAAAAAAGACGGTTCTGCAAAAACAGAATCGTCCTTTTCTATGAATTATCCTACCTTATATTATCCCGCAAAAACGGCCCCATATATGCCATCATATAGTCCGACCAAAAAAGACATGAGGCTAAAACCTTTCCCGATGCTCATATCCGCCAGCATATCCACGCGCTCGACTTCCCGGCCATCGTAGCAGATAATGAGACTTCCAACCTTGTCACCAGCCTGCACGGGGGCTCTCATGAAACGCGGTACAGCATAACGTACCGTATAATGTTTCAATTCTTCACCATCAAAGAGCGGTACATAAACATCCTGCTCCGGTCGCACCTTTACTTTATAATTTCTGCCGCTGTGGACCCATACTGTTTTGACAGCATTCTGGCGTGCGATAAGTTCCGCACTCCGAACACGGGTGAAGCCATAGTCCAGAAGAGCAGCCGCATCTGAAAAGCGTCCGTTTTCATCTTCCGCCGCCATGACGACCGCAATCAGATCCGTACCATCGCGCGCCGCAGATGCTGCAAAGCATCCACCAGCTGCATTCGTATAGCCTGTCTTTATGCCGTTCATGCCAGCGTAGCTTCCCAAAAGCTCATTGGTATTCTCCGCATCCGTCCAATGCCCCTGCGGATACTGCCAATAAATACGCTGTTTCTTTACGCCGACAATATGGCGGAATTCAGAATTACGCCAGGCATAGCATGCCAGCTTTGCCATATCCCGTGCGGTTGAATAATGCTCTGCATCTGGTAGTCCATTTGGATTCACAAAATGAGAATGCTCCATCCCAAGTTCAGCTGCTTTTTGATTCATCATGACAGCAAAACTCGTGACATCGCCTCCCATATATTCAGCGGCCGCCACCGCTGCCGCATTATCTGAAACGAGCATCATTCCCTGCAGCAGCTCGGAGAAGCGCATCGCATCCCCACTCTGCAGCCGCAAAGCCGAGGACTCCGTATCTGCAGCTTCCGGACTCACCCCGATAAGAGCGCCAGGAGTATCCCTCTCCAATCCCAGGATACATGTCATCATTTTTGTCATACTAGCCGGATAATGCATATCATCTGCTGCCTTCTCGTAAAGTACACGCCCTGTCGACGCCTCAACAAGTATCGCTGCATCTGCCGTTATTTCGGGCACATCCTGTGCAGCCGCCCCTTTCGGCTGAAGCCAAATAAACGATATACAAACAAATACATAAAAAACCTTTTTTAACCTATACAACCAGAGCATCTCCCATTTTCCGTCAATCTTCCCCGACAAACTGCTTCAATACAAAAAAAGTGCCATGTGCTTTCGCATAAAGCGTACCTTTCTCATCAAAAATATCACTCTCGCAGACCATCGTACGCGAGCCATCATGCACTACATGACCGATTGCATAAACATGCTGCCCCTCTGGTATTGCCTTAATGAAACTTGTACTGCAGTCCAGCGTAACCACGCGTTTGTTATGGGACAGGCAGGCCGCTCCCATAGCTGTATCGGCTATCGTCATGAGCACACCGCCATGTGCGATACCATAAACATTCGTATGTTCATGTGCAATATCAATATCCAGCCTCACTTGCTCCGGTTCAATAGCGGATACTTTTATGTGCAGATACTGCACAAAAGGATTATCCCTATAAAAGCTGGAAATAAATTTTTTAACTGTCTCATAAATATGTTCATCCATATATTTTCTCCTCTGCTTAAAAAATCTGTTCCTATTATAACACTTTTTCCCTTTTTACGTGCGATTAAACCCAATATATGATACGATAAACATGCATGACACTCAAAAACTTGGAATTGACAAAGGAGCTTTACCCTTATGGATTATTCAGTTTATCTTTTTGATTTTGACTATACGCTGGCAAATTCCGAAAAAGGCATCGTTGACTGTTTCCATCTGACAATGAAAAAACATGGCTATCCTCATGTAGAAGATACCCTGATTCGCCGTACGATAGGATTCACGATGGAAGATGCTGTCGCACGCATCACCGGAGAGAGCACCCCCGAACGCATACGCTGGTTCATGAATGAATACCGTAAATTCTCTTCTATATATATGACACCGAACACTTTTTTCTATCCTCAGACCATCCCCACCCTCACAAAGCTTCGCGAACGCGGCGCACATATCGCTATCATATCGACAAAGACACGCCATCGCATTGCTGAAAAATTTGAACAGGATCATGTGCTGCATCTCCTCGACTTCATTATCGGCCGCGAGGATGTCAAAAATCCTAAACCGGATGCCGAACCTATATTGCTTGCTTTGAAACGCCTTGATGTGCCCAAAAACAAAGTACTGTATACGGGTGACAGTCTCATTGATGCCCAGGCGGCACAAAATGCCAGCGTCGACTTTGCTGCAGTCACTACCGGGACTACGACTCCCGAGGAATTTAATAGCCTGCCGCACAAAAAAATCATGCAGAATCTCTCTGAACTCTTATGAAATCCTGTATCAAAGAGGCGTCATGCAGCGGATTTTCCGCCGTATGACGCCTCTTTTTTATTTGTGCAAGTAAAAAGCATTTACTTCCAATAGCCGCGGTGCACTTCGACAACCTCGTTCTCAATCTCTGTGAATGGTCCTTCTACCAGAATATTTTTCTGTCCACTCGCGAAAACCTGCCGGCAAGGCAGACTGAACGTTGGATTTTGTTCATTGTCTCCTGTGAGCTCAAGCAGCCGTTTTTCGCTGATACCATAAACCACATGTCCGACATTTCCCCAATAGATGGCACCTGCACACATTACACAAGGCTCCGCCGTCGTATAAAGCGTACAACTCCACAGAAATTCCTTACTATACTTTTTGGAAGCCTGTTCCATAAGCGTTGTTTCCGCATGCCCTGTACAGTTTGATTCCGTAATCTCTATATTTTCCTGTTTGAGCAAAACATTGCCGTCCGCGTCCACCAAAATCGCGCCAAATGGCGTATTTCCATGCTCTCGTGACTTTTCCGATACCTCTATCGCCTTACGCAAATAATATAAATGATCATTCTGACTCATAACTTCACCTTTTCCTGTAATTTCATCAAAACTTCTTCTGGCGAATGAGCTGATACCGTATAAAATTTGTATCCACATATTCATTCGCATAAAAAACGGGCGCATCCTCACAATCAAAATTCACAATATCACAATTGAGAAATGACTTTGTCTTATCTACCTGAAAAACCTTTTTCAATACCGGCTCTTCTTCGTTTGTCACAGTCGAAAGCTCTACCTTATCCCATACAATCGTGCGGCCTAGTTTAGAGGAAAGATAACTATACATAGATATCTCCAGGTCTTCCTTCGTAAGGGGCTCGCGCAAAATATCACAAGGCAGCCTGTCTATGCAATAAACAGCAGGTGCCTCATTGGCATAAAACAGGCGCTCAAGGATAATGACCTCTGCCTCTTGATTCCGCTGCAGCCTCTGCGCTTCAAGTGGCAGCATTTTCCTCTTTTCCATATGCAGCAATTCAGCCCGTACCTGGTATCCGCTGTCTGCAATCGCTCTCCGCAAATCTCCAATAGGATTAAAAAGGACATTCATATGGAGGGCTTCCCGATTCACAAATGTTCCCTTTCCCTGCCTGCGAAAAATAATTCCCTCAGATGCCAGCTCATTCAGGGCACTCCGCACCGTAATCCTGCTTACGCCCAGATCCTGTGCCAGCAGTTCCTCTCTGGGCAATTTTGTTGTGTTGGTAAATTGCATTGATTTGATATATTCCAAAATCGTTTTTTTGGTTAACTGGCTCAAGCCTTGTTCTTTTACCCGATTAATCTTCATGCTCCTGCTTCCTTCAATGCTTTTATTTTCATTATTTATCAAAAAAATCAGGCTGTCAATCAAGGTAAGGTAGTATACACAAATTTTTTCTCAGTCTGCCTGCATTATTTCCTTATAATGAAAAAATGTATTCAACAAGATCGCCGTAAATGTTCCCGTAAAAATACCATTCCCTAAAAGCATTTTAAGCAGCTCAGGCATTTTCTCAAATAATCCCGGCGTAACGCTCGTGCTCAGACCAATACCTACGCTGCAGGCTACGATAATAAGGTTCTCATTTCTCTTAAAATCTACATCCGATAAAATCTTGATTCCATTCGCGCCAATTGTACCGAACAAACAGATCATAGCTCCACCCAGAACAGGATGCGGTATGATGGTCGTAAGTGCCGCAAATTTTGGAATGATACCCAAGGCTATCAAAATCACCGAAGCCGCTGTCAATACATAACGATTTCGAACCCCCGTAACCGTCATCAAGCCAGCATTTTCCGAGAATGTGACATACGGAAAAGAATTGAATATTCCACCCAATATCTGCGCACAACCCTCGGCCCGAATACCATTGGCTATATCCCGAGGTGATATCTTTACCTCACAAATATCTGCTATCATATAAAAGATTCCAACGGACTCAACAATATTGATCAGGAGAAAAATACACATCGTAACTACGCCATTGACGGTGAATTCCGGCATGCCGAAATAAAAAGGCTGCACAAACTTTAGCCATCCTGCTTTTCCGACCTGCGTAAAGTCCACCATCCCAAAGAAGTTAGCGATAACCGTACCCAGAACTAAGCCCAGCAAAATAGCGATTGCCTTAGTAAAACCTGAACAAAACCGGTTTATTACCAAAATGATTGCTAAAACCAAAAAACCTATAAAATAATTATCCAGACTGCCATATGTCGGCGAGCCAAAACCTCCCGCCATATCCTGCAAGGCCAGCGGTGTTAAAGAAAAGCCTATGATTGTAACCAGCGAACCTGTTACAACCGGTGGAAAAAATTTAAGAATTTTGTGTATTACAAAAGAAAAAAGAAATACCACCACACCTGACAATAAAATTGCCCCATAAATAGCCGGAAGCCCCATGTTCTTGCCAATGGAAATCATCGGTCCCAGCGTAATCACAGCACATCCCAGTACTACTGGCAGTTTTATGCCTACGAATTTTCCCAATCCAAAAGATTGGAGGAATGTTGCAATCCCGCAGGTAAACAGATCCGCCGAAATCAAAAAAGCCAAATCTTCCTGCGAAAGCTGCAAGGCGCTTGCCAACAGAATCGGCACAATAACCGCAGCAGAGTACATAACCAGTACGTGCTGGAATCCAAGGATGGTCAATTTACCGGCAGAAATTCTTTCATTTAGAACATCTTTCTCCCCAAGTTGTATCATAAAAACCCTTCTTCCCTAAAGTATAATAAGGTAATAGGTAATACCTATTACCTTATTATACCGTAAAAAACAACATGCACAAGATGTTTGACTGATTGTATACAATATTTTTAATCTTCATTATCATATACATAATTCCAATAGAACCATACGCAGACAGAACACGCCCCCTCTATTTTGCGAGATATGCCCCATCAATAGGGATAATTGCACCGTTGATATAAGCAGAAGCCGGACTGGCAAGAAGAATTGCCAATCCTTCCAACTACAGCCAAACCTAAACATGCCTTCCGTCATTTTATATGGCAGAAGGCAGTTTAGGTTTTCGGCACAAAACAAGGTAAACGCCTAATATGATAGAGATTTCCCCGCTTGCCGGATCTATTATATAACAGTCTCATACAATCTATAAGTGTTTCTAAGTCAGCTAAGTTTACAAAACATCTTTAGACTTCATCAGGATCCATGATGCCAAGCTTGCGTTTCCAATAACGGGAGTAGATTGCCCCCAACGGATTGTGCGCCAATAAACGATCTTTGACGACAAGGTTCGTCACTGGTCCCTTACATTCCATATTGAAGATTGCATCATGTCCCACACATAAACCACAGGATATATAAAGTTCCGTACCTTGTTCCTCCAGAAATCTGGCCTGAAACTTTGGATTGCACATCGGTTCATGAGCCAATTCCGGCTTGACCTGCTTCAGGCCAAGATCTTTTTTCGCCACACTGCAGTTTTTGCAGCAAACACTATAGAACTCAAAGCCCTCTTTCTTGAAGAACTTTGCAATGTAGTACGCCTCTGCGTTGAGCCCTATGCAAAAGCCCATGCCGAGTTTCTTATAGCCCATCGCTTTGGCAAACTCTGCTGTTTCCTGCAAGCGTGTAATATTGCTGTAAAACGTTCCCTCCACATAGGCCGCCGCCTGCATGATTTTATGTTGCTCCGGCGTATATGCCGTCTTGACTTCCTCCTGATCCACACCAGTGCAGTTTACGCCCTTCGTATAACAGGCATGAGTTGAGCAATTCGCACAGTCACACTTCATGAAATTCCCCTCCTTATTTCTTTATAGAGTATATTTTCTTATTGCCTCAGCCAAGCGCTCCTATCGCCCTAGCCATGCGTTCTAAAGCCTCAACAAGCTGCGTACGCGGGCAGGCGATGTTGAAGCGCATGAAACCGTCTCCGCCCATACCAAAGGTATAGCCATCGTTCAGGGCAACTTTCGCTTTCTTTAGGAAGAAGTCCATCAGCGTAAGATGATCCATCCCGAGCCCCCGGCAATCCAGCCACAGCAAATAGGTTGCCTGCACAGGACCCAGCTTGATCTGCGGAATCCGCGCTTCCAAAAACTTATGCGTATAATTAAGATTTTCCTGCAGATATTCCATTTCCTGATCCGCATAATATTCACATTCATTATATGCAGTCTGTACCGCCAGTGTCCCAAATATATTGCGGCCAAAAGCCTTCAAATTCGCCATCTCATTATAAAAAAGCGTATGATTATTCCTATTTGGTATGATAGCTGCTCCCGTACGAAAACCAGCAATATTAAAGGTCTTGCTCGGGTTCACACAAACCACGCAATGATCAGCCGCCCAGCTGGAAACGGATCCAAACGGTATATGCCTGCTTCCCTTGTATACAATATCAGAATGAATTTCATCGGACACAACAAAGACATGATACTTCGCACACAGCTCTGCCATACGGGTAAGTTCTTCCCGTGTGAAGCACTTACCCGTAGGATTATGCGGACTGCAGAGCAGGAACATTGTTGTACGGGAATCGGCTGCTTTCTGCTCGAAATCCTCCCAGTCAACAGACCACGACCCATCCGCATTCTCCTGCAGCAGATTTGGCACCAAATGGCGGCCATTGTGCGGTATCACTTGCGGGAAAGGATGGTATGCCGGCATCTGTACCAAGACCTGGTCCCCCGGATGCGTGAACGCCTTCATCGCATAAACGATGGCCGGCACCACAGCCGGTGTATACTCGACCCAATCCGACTCGATATCCCAGCCAAAACGGCGATGTTGCCAGCCACGTACCGCTTCCTCATAGGCATGATCTACGCAGGGATAACCATAGACCTCATGCTCGGCCCGTTTCTTGATTGCATCAACGATTGGCTGCGGACACTTGAAATCTGTATCCGCAATCCACATAGGGATGACATCATCCCCGTAGGTATCCCATTTCTTACAAAGTGTGTGCCGTCTTTCCACCACTGCATCAAAATCATGTTTCAAATTCATAGTAACCACCCTTCCTATACAACTAATATTTAAAAGTTAATGAACAAAAAGACAATATTGATAATTGCCGCCACAAACATCGGTATACAAGTGCGTTTTACAATCTGCACCGGGCTTACTTCAGCAACACCGGCGATAGCTGCAATGGCACCAGTTATTGGTGAGCACACACGCCCAAAGCTTGTCATGATCTGCATAGGCAGCACCAAAGCCAGCGAACTCAATCCCATCGAGGCCGCCAAATCCGGCGCGAGCGCTGCAAACGAGAAAAACGCCGCATTGCCGCTGCCCATGAGAAACGCACAGCCCGCGATGACCAAACAAAAAATGATGATAAGCAGATATATATTCAGGCCCAGTGTCTGCACCCCATCAGTGAGGGCAGCTACCGCGCCGATTTTCACCAGCCCCGCAGCGAATACTTCGCCAGAAACGATAAGCGAGATGACGGTCGTAAAACTATTGCCCATGCCCGTAAACATACTCTTCAGTCCCGCAAAGGTTCCATTTATGTCATGGGTTCGCAGAAATTCGAACACCATAGCAATGAATGCACTGATGAACATCGCAGTGACAACATCCATTTTGATTGGGCTATCAAAGAGTGGACTGAACCCCAGGATGAAAATCATCGGCAACATAGGGAGTAGCGCATAGACAAGCGGTGGTCGCTCCGTCTCTTCCTTCAGCAACTCATCCGGAATGCACGCAACATAGCCTTCTCTTTTGTCCCACCATTTCTGCACGATCCAATGTACGATACCCAATAGCAAGGTCGTCACTACAAAAATTGGCAACTGCCATTTCACGAAATACACCGCTGGATCCAAACCACTCACCGAAGCAGCAAGGATAGCATTCCCTGAACCAGGCCCCACATCCATATACTGGGCACAGCCTATAACCCCAAGTGCAGACAATTTACTGACCCCTGCTCTTATGAGCACCGGATACATGGTTACCATGAGCAAAAGTGCGAGTCCTGCATGACTTGGAATGAATACGACTAAGAACTGGCTGATATAAAAACACAGTACCAGCAACAAATAAGGTGAATGCACTTTTTTTACCGGAGCGGCCACCAGTGCAAACAAAGATTTGCCTGCACCGAGATAGTCCATATATTTGGCAAATCCCGCTATGGACATTATCGTCAGCCCCAACCCAGCGACACGGACACTCATGATCGCCCCAATGGTCTGAAATATATCCAATGCATTCGAGCCGCATGCCTGTTTGCCCGAAAGAACAGGAAAACCCTCCATGAATACTGCCCAGGCCAGCAATGCCATCCCGGCAAACAGCAATATTGCCTGTGGATAATAGCGTTTGACGATCATGTAGATTACCCAGGCTATGACCAATAGCGTAAATAGGATACTCATAGAAATCCCTCCTAAAAATAATCCGTACCCTGATCACTCTAATCTCAAAGTTTGAACCTCTTTACTGCACTTTGCAGCTCTTCGGCCATCTTCACCAGGGCCTGGCTGGCATCCGCTATTTCCTGCATGGACGCGGCCTGTTCCTCGGTTGCCGCAGACACTGTTTGGGTATGTCCGGCAGCTTCCTTGCTGATCTGATCGATATCATGCACTGTGCCTACAATAGCCTCACTCTCACTTGACATTTGCTGCATAGAAGACGAAATACCCTGTACCTGTCCGGAAACCTTCGTCACCAAATCCACGATCTTATCGAATGCCTTCCCGGCTGTGTCGACGACCTCGCTGCCGATCTTGACTTCACGGGTACCATTATCCATAGCAACTACAGCTTTTTCTGTCTCTTGTTGGACCTCGATTATCAAGGCTGCAATTTGCTTAGCTGCGTCCTGGGACTGCTCCGCCAGCTTTCTCACTTCTTCCGCTACAACTGAGAAGCCGCGGCCCTGTTCACCTGCTCTGGCAGCCTCTATCGCGGCGTTCAAGGCTAATAAGTTCGTTTGCCCAGCAATACCAGAAATTGTTTCCACGATTTGTCCGATAGTCTGGGATCGTTCTCCCAGCTTGCTCACAACAGCTGCCGAATTCGTTACAGTATGCTCGATTGTACCCATTTGGGACATCACCGCATCAATCGATTTTCCGCCATCACTCGCCGATCCCGCCGTTTCAGCAGCTATACCCGCCATATCTGCCGCATTCGCCGATACCTCTTCTATACCAGCAGACATCTGTTCTACCGTGCCAGAAGCTTTCTCGACCGATGCCACCTGCTTATCGGCACCCTTGGCCAGCTCGTTGATTGTATCGGCAACCAGACCCGTAGCCTGTGCGGACTGCTCAGCACTGGCCGTGAGCTGCTCAGAAGCAGCGGATACCTGCTCTGCGGAATGCATAATGCCCTGGATGATTTTTCTCAAATCTTGCCGCATATGCTCCAGAGATTCCGCCAAACGATCGACCTCTTCTACGCCCGCTGCCTGTATCCTGCGGCTCAGGTTTCCCGAGGCAATCTCTCCGGCATCATCTGCCAGCCCGTTTAATGGCCTTGCAATTCCTTTTGCCATGAATACCGCCGTTGCTGCGGCAATGAGGAGCACTAACAGCACCAGCACCGCCATGATCCCTATACTATGGATGATGGCACTATTATTCTCGCTCTTCGGCAGATAAACGATAACTCCCCATTTATAGCCTTCTATAGGCGCATAAGTAATAAGAGATTTCGTCCCATCGGAGGAGATGCCCTCTTCCCTGCCTGTTTGCCCGGCGATAACGGACTGGGCATAAGAAGTTCCACCAGCTATATTCTCCTGTCCTTTCACTTTTTCTGCATCCCTGTCTGCCAAGAGGACACCTTTCTGGTCAATGACATCGATGTAGCCTTCCTTACCGATAGAAACCTTCTGTGTCAGTTCACCTATGGCTTTTAAGCTCACATCACCTGCAAGCACACCAACAGTTTTACCTGTTGCATCTTTAATTGGTGCAGATATCGTAATCGTAGGCGCATTCGTCAACTGGGAAATATACGAATCGGTTATGAAAGTCTTCCCTTGAATTGCTTGCTTGAAATAGTCCTTATCCGCCTTATCATTGAGTGAACTGTTCGTTGTCTTCGTTATCTGCATGCCCGTCTGGTCCATCACATAGATTGTTTCAAACTCAGGATTGTTCTTTTTCGCTACCAAGAGCATCTCCCTGAATTTCTGCGGGTCCATGGAATACGCCGTCGGCGATAAGGCCAGCGTTTCCAGCAGCGTCTTATCATTATCCACGAACTGCCTGATCTCATTACCAATCTGAACAGCGATGATCTGGTTGCTGTCATACGTATTTTCTGTAGTCGCGGATATATTAATATAAGTTCCTACACTTCCGACCACGAAAGCAACCAAAAATGAAAAAACGACCAGCAGAGCTGTTAATCGAACTTGCAACGTATTTTTTACCATAAAAACATTTCCTCCCATAAAAAGACTTTCAATCCTTCTTTATCAACAAGGCCTTTCATCGCTACTACGGACTGACCCGAATTTTTCCATCCTCCTTTTTACAAGGATTGGCAGCCACCTTGAATCTCCCACTTCAGGAGTCCTGCACAATTTCTGAAAATCCTATACCTTTCGGGTTGGTGACGCTATTTACGAATGCTTCAATCCTTTTGATGAGTACCTGCCGTTTTTAAAGTATACTGGTATACCATAAAAATTCATTTAACTACCTGATTATAGATTACTTTTACGGACAAATACCTTTCTATGCTACCTATACTAGCAACTATCTTCCTATATGTCAATAAATAGCGATACAATAGTCCTTTTTCCTCAGATGGCAAATTGTGCTATACTATGAGCTATCTTAGAAAAATGCAAGGAGGAACATCATGACCGAATTCATGCCCCAGACAGAGATAGACAACCGACTTGCCCGACTGCAAAAGGAACTGCAGCAAAAGAACCTTGATGGCATGCTCATCTTACAAAGCCGCGACTTATTCTACTTTACCGGCACCGCACAAAATGCCTGCCTCTTCCTGCCGCAAAGCGGCTCCCCTCTGCTCATGGTAAAGCGCAGCTTGGAACGCGCCCAGGCAGAAAGTCCGCTCCACACCATCGTCCCCATGAAGTCTCCCAAGCAGATTCCCTCCATTCTCGCCGCCCATGGCTATACCGGACTGGCCAGTATCGGGCTGGAGCTCGATGTGCTGCCTGTTAATCTGTACAATTCCTATACAGCGCTATTCCCCAAAGCCGTATTCACGGACATATCTCCAGTCATCCGCCGGCTTCGTTCCATCAAATCTCCCTATGAAATCAAGCTTCTCCATCAAACATTGCAAGTCCTGGATAAAGCATTCGCCGCTGTACCTGCTTTTTTGCAGGCAGGTATGACAGAGGTCGAACTGGCAGCGCTCTTCGAAGCAAATTTACGCAGGCACGGCCATTCCGGTGCTTCCCGAATGCGTGCCTTCAACCAGGATTTCTTCTGCGGCAACATATGCACCGGCAAAAACGGTGACACCCCCACTTATTTCGACGGTCCCGTCGGCGGCCAGGGCCTGTCAGCCGCAGCCCCGCAGGGTGCCGGCTGGAAAACCGTGCAGCGCAACGAGCCCATCTATATAGACTACACCTGCATGTTGCAGGGCTACACCGGAGATCAGACACGCATGTTTTGCATAGGTTCCCTGTCAAAGAAAATGGAACGAGCCTATGAAACGGCCCTGTCCATTCAGCAGGAAGTCTTAAAGTTCATGCAGCCCGGCATCACTGCCGAAGAGCCTTATTTCTTAGCACTCGAAATTGCTGCCGAGGCGGGTTATGCAGACTATTTTATGGGCGAAGCACCCTGCCAGGTAAAATTTTTAGGCCACGGCATCGGGCTTGAACTCGATGAATGGCCTATATTTGCCAAAGGTATAAAGACAACCATCGTTCCGGGCATGGCTTTCGCACTCGAACCAAAGTTCGTATTTCCCGAAGGGGCCATCGGCATCGAAAACAGCTTCATCATGACAGAAAGCGGTCCGCTGTGTCTGGGCACAACGCCAGAATCCATTACCTTTTTATAAACAGGTAGCCTTTTTCCCCGAAGAAACCGATCTGTATCGTCTGCGGCCTGTTCCTTCCTTATGTTAAGTTTTAGTTAATTCTCTGCCTGGATGACAAAAGTCAGCAGGATTCCCCGCAAAAGCCTCTAATCTTTAATCTATAAATACTTTTCAGGAGGGGATTTTATGTTGATTTACGCACACCGGGGTGCACGCGGCTATGCACCTGAAAATACTATGGCAGCCTTCAAAAAGGCGCTCTCGCTCGGAGCCGATGGAATCGAACTGGATGTCCAACGAACAAAGGATGGCGAAATCGTTATTTGCCATGACCATACCGTAGACCGGACCAGCGATGGACATGGCTGGATCAAAAACTTCACCCTGGCCAGGCTCAAAGCTTTGGATTTTGGGGGCTGGTTTTCTCCGAACCATAAAGGCGAGACGATTCCCACTTTAGCTGAGTTCCTCGATTGGTACAAAGACACTTCCCTGTACTTGAACATCGAAATCAAAAACGGCCCTGTGCTCTATAGCGGCATCGAGCAGGATATACTGGAGCTCATTAAGCACATCCTGCCTGACTGGCAGGATATGCTGCCACGCATCATCCTTTCTTCGTTCTACCATCCGTCCCTCTCAGCTGTCAAAGACATCGATGCCCGCTTTGCTACCGGCCTGCTCTACAGCTCACGTCCCATGGACCCGGTACGCCTGGCCAAAGAAATTGACGCCAACTACCTGCATCCACATTGGCACTATCTTGACCCAATATGGGTTAAAGCAGCCTTGGATGCCGGTATTGGCGTCAATGCTTATACAGTCAATACACAGGAAGAACTTTCTTATATACGGCAGTTCCAACTAAACGGCATATTCAGCGACTTCCCTGACCGCGCTTCAGCCTTCTGACCTGAGCTTGGCAATATATCGTCCAGTTTCCAGATTGAAGACATGCACAGGCAAATTTCCCGGCATCACAGAGATCGATTCGCCGTTTTTCGGCAAGCTCCGTGGTGTCGGTATCTTTATGGCTAAGGGAGCCTCACCGACAGAAAAATGCACGATTGCTTCCGAACCAATATTCTCAACGATCTCCACTGTTCCCTGAATTGTATTGGCATCTCCTTCTTTTGCCAACGACAGATGTTCTGGCCGCAGCCCCAGGCAGACTTCACCTTGGAAGGAGCAATCCCCGGCAAGAAATAATTTTATCGTTTCATTACGGAACACGCCTCTGCCATCCTCCCAAGAAAGGCTCCCCTGTAAAAATTGCATAGGCGGCGAGCCGATGAAGCCCCCAACAAAACGGTTGGCAGGCTCCCCGTATAACTCCATCGGAGCACCTACCTGCTGGATGGCTCCATTGTGCATAAGCATGATGCGTGATCCCATGGTCATAGCCTCGACCTGGTCATGCGTGACATAGACGATGGTAGCCTTCAGCTCGGCATGCAGCCGAATGAGCTCTGCACGCATCTGGACACGCAGCCTCGCATCCAGGTTCGAGAGCGGCTCATCCATGAGGAAGACTTTCGGCTGTCGTACAATGGCCCGGCCCAAGGCCACCCGTTGTTGTTGCCCGCCCGAGAGCTCGCGTGGATAACGCTTCAGGAGCTTTTCCATATCCAGCATGACCGCTGCCTTTTCTACCGCATCTTGTATGCGTTCTTTACTATAGCCGCGAAGCTTCAGCGCATATGCCATATTGTTGTATACGTTCATATGCGGGTATAGGGCATAATTTTGGAAAACCATCGCTATATCACGGTCTTTCGGCTCCAGATGCGTGATATCAGCGCCATCCATCCATATACTTCCCCCGCTTGTCTCCTCGAGCCCTGCCAACATGCGCAGCATCGTTGTCTTCCCACAGCCAGAGGGTCCGACAAGCACGAAGAACTCGCCATCCTTGATTTCCAAACTAAAAGGCTCGATGACCTTGTGCCCTGCATAATCTTTACTTACTTGTTCAAACCGGATACCAGCCATAAATGCGACTCCTTTTAAGGAAACAATGATCGATCCAGCGAGCTGGACCGATCATTGTTTCCTTTATTTTTTAACGCTTTGATTATATCGTTCGATAGCACTGTCGATCTTATCGGCAGCCTTCTGCAAAGCATCATGCGTATCGGCCTGCCCATTGAGCACCTGTTCGATTGCCCCTTCGATCTCCTGTCTGGCTTGCGTGAATACTCCCAGCAACGCACCCTGCGTACTGTGATTGACCGGCGTATTATGGAGCTGTTCGATGGCGAGCTTGAACTGAGGATATTTCGCCTCATATTCCTTGAGCGACGGATCATCATAGGCTTCCTGCGTCACAGGGAAATAGCCTGTGCGGATATGCCACTTAGCTTGCTGCTTGGCAGCTGTCATGAATTTAATGAATTCCCAAGAGGCCTTTTCTTCTGCGTCGCTGTGTCCTGCCAGCATCCAAAGCGATGCCCCGCCGATGATGACCCCACCATCCTTGGCATCCGCCGGATGTGGCAGATAAGCTGTCCCGACTGCGAATTTTCCATTCACACCATCCATGACATCTCCCAATACCCCTGTGGAATCAATGGTCATCGCCGTCTGACCAGCAACAAACGCCTTCTGCGTATCTGCTGTCTTACGGCCCATATTGGCAGTACTGCCCTTCTTCACCATATCTGCCCACCAGTCAAGTATCCGTTCTCCCTGCGGCGATACAAAGGCTGCCTTCTGCGCCATGCCATCACGGCCATTGCCATTATCTGCATAAAACGAGTTCTGCTCTGCCAGGAACTGTTCAAAGAACCAGCCATAAATGGCCAGCGCCATTCCTGGACGCGTGACCTTGCCAGAGGCATCCCGCTGCGTAAGCTTATCTGCATCTGCCGCCACCTCATCAAAGGTCTTGGGCGGGTTCTCAGGATCCAGACCTGCTTCCTTGAACATCGTCTTATTATAATAAAGGATAGGCGTTGATGTATTGAACGGCATGGAATACAGCTTATCATCCACTGTATAATAAGCCAGGATATTCTTTTCATATTTCGAAACATCGAATTTTTCTGCATCGATCCATTTCTGTACCGGCACAACTGCTTTGCTGTCGATCATAAACCGCGTGCCGATATCGTAGACCTGCATTACATTCGGAGTCGATTTCGATGGTATCGCCTGCTTCAATTTATTGACTGCTGTATCATAATCTCCTTGGAACACTGCCTCCACCTGGATGTCCGGATGCTGTGCATTGAATTCATCCACGAGCTCTTTCGTCGCATCCCCAACCTTGCCGCCGACAGCATACCAGAATACGATTTTAACCGGCTTTCCATCTCCTCCAGCAGCTTCTTTCTGCCCGCCGCAACCGACTGACGCGGCCAGCAGACATCCCAGCAGGAGCACTGCAGTCCATCTGTACCATAGCTTCTTCATCTTCAACAAAACCTCCCTAATATCTTCTATCAACCTTTTGTCGATCCAGAGGTCAGCCCCCGCACCAACTGCTTCTGACCAAAGAGCAACAGCAATATCGTTGGCAAAGATACCATTACGATGCCTGCCATGGTCGTATTCCATGAGATTCCCTGGTCCCACTGCAACATTGCCAGTCCGATTTGCACGGTTCGCATATTATCGGTATTCGTAATCAACAAGGGCCACATATACTGGTTGTAGGTTGTCAAAAACGCATAAACTGCCAAGGTCATCAAGATTGGCTTCGACAGCGGCAGCACCATTGTCAGAAAAAACCGTATTCTGCCACAGCCATCCATACGGGCAGCCTCATAAATCTCCTGCGGCAAACTCCTGAAATGCTGCCGCAGCAGAAACGTCCCAAAAGCAGACGCCATAAACGGGACAGCCAGCCCCTGATAGGTATCCAGCCAACCCAAAGAACGCACCGTGAAATAGTTGGGAATCACAGTCGCCTCCCAGGGAATCATCATCGTGGACAGAAAAACCATGAACCAAATCTTCCTTCCCGGAAACTTCAGGAACACGAAAGCATACGCCGCCAGGCTGCAGGTAGCCAGCTGCCCTGCCATGACCAGGAAGGACACTACAAAACTATTGGCTATAAAGGAAAACAACGGCGCTGTTTCCAAGGTCTTGCCATAACTTGCCGCAGCAAATGACGATGGCCAGAGTACCGGTGGGTACGTCAGTGTCTCTTCCACAGTCTCCAGACTAATGATAATTGCGTAAATAAAAGGCGCCAAAATCAAGGCTGCTGCAAAGCACAAAACAGAATACTGCAAGAATTTTTTCACCGATAAAACACCTTTCTTTCCATGGCCCAAAACTCGAGCGTCGTCAATCCGAGAATAAGCAGGAACAGTACAATCGATTCAGCACTCGCATAGCTGTAATTCTGATTGAAGAAAGCATCCCGGTAAATCGCATAAACCATGACATTCGTAGCATCTACTGGTCCTCCCTGCGTAAGAATATTGATTTCACCAAAGGTCTGCAGGGCGTTGATCACTGAAACAATGAAAACAAAGAACAACGTCGGCGAAAGCATCGGTAAAGTGATGTCCTTGAATATCCGCCAGGGAGATGCCCCGTCCACATGTGCACTCTCATAGAGAGGCTCCGGAATCGATTGCAAGCCACTGAGCAATACAATTGTATTGAAACCCAGGCTTCGCCATATGGCAATAATGGCTATCGAAAAAAGCGCCCAATTCGGATCTGAAAGCCAAAATACGGCCGGCAGAGGGAACAGTTGCAAGAAATAATCGAGGACACCCGTGCTCGGATTGAAGAGCATCATAAAAATCATAGATGCTCCCGCCACAGCGATAGAAAGCGGAAAAGCAAACAAGGTCCGGAAAATCCCTATGCCCCGCAATTTCCAATTGGCTAAACAAGCCAGCACCAGCGATAAAAACATCCCTGGGAATACCGTATACACCGCAAACAGCAGCGTTGCCCCCAGGCTATGCCAGAACTGCGCAGAAGAAAGCATCTCCCGATAATATTGCCAACCTGCGTATCCAGCCGCCTCTCCCATTAGGTCCACATAGGACAAGCTCAGCTTCACCGAGTCCAGTAAAGGATAAAACACAAACATTCCGAACAAAAGAAGTGAAGGCAACAAATATAAGACACCCTGCCCGAGCGGAAACACCCGCTTTTTCTGCATAGACAACACAAATCACACCCCGTATCTCTGATTGATTCCTTTATAAGCACAGCATAGCATACATGGTTTTCCTGATTGTTACTATTTTGTTAAAGATCCGTTAAGGAAATACGATTCTGCTACATCATCGGCAACATATATCCTGCAGCACTGACCTCTAACGCATAGAATCAGATCATAAAAAACAAAATATACGTTCTAATACAATGGCAAAAAAATGTTTCTAATAATGAAGCTACAAAATTTATGTTTAGGATTGGTTGTATGCCCGATATGGCACACCGCCATAAAATCATAAAACAAGAGCCGCCGCTGCAATTATCTTCATAATGTTGCAGTGACGGCTCTTATTTTATATGTCAGGTTATGAATCGTTTACAAAAGCATCTTCTTTATTTCAGATTAAGCGCGGCATGATTTCACAGATAATATGCCGCATGAGATGCTCATCGCAGCTTACACCTATGCAATCTGCCGCAGCTCTCGTATCCGGAGACGCATTGGCTGGTGCCACACCGCAGTCGGCATTTCGCAGCATTTCTATATCATTCTCGAAATCTCCCGACGCCACAACTGTACGGCCTTGATTCTCCGGCAATCGGCGCAGGATTTCCAGCATACTGCCCTTCGTCGTCCCCAAATTGACAAACTCAAGATAATTTGTTGCCGAAAAAAAACTTGTGGCTATCTTATCGATTCCCATATGCGCAGCCAATTCCAGCATCTGCTTCTCAATGTCCCGTGAAGCAAATACGAAAAGCTTGAGCCATGTCTTATTACGCACTGCATCAAGTGAAGCATGCGTATATTTATGATATTCGGCCTCCAAACGCGGGTCATCATTTGCCAGTGCGCTCATAACATAGCAGTTTCCCTCTGTATAAGCCTCAATACAGGCCTCCGGAAAACGCCGCAGCAGTTCCGCGGCAAATTCGCGCCAAATCTCTCCCTCGAGTGCTGAGGTCTGCAATACTTTTTTGGCTTGCCAGTCATAAAGCATGGCCCCATTATAGAAAATACAGGGGGTATTGACCACGATTCCCTCAAAAAAAGCCGCCGCATTGGCTGGTGTCCTGCCTGTGGCAATAGCAAAGCGTCCGCCCTTGTGGACAAAAGCAGCAATTGCCGCCTTGTTTTCAGCTGAGATACTGCCATCGGTACCAATAAGCGTACCATCCATATCACTCACAAGCAAAAAGCCCTCATAGTTCTCTATCATTTGCATCCTCCCGATGAATGATCCCGTTCGCCCGATTCATGAATTCTCTGGGCGACACGCGGATATATTTTCTGAATACTACACAAAAATTCTTATAATCCCCAAAACCAGCCTGCTCTGCCGCTTCGTATATCCGGCAGGTTCCTGCCGACAAAATCTGCATGGCTTTTTGCAAGCGATATTTGGTCAAAAGCTCGCCAAAGGTTTGTGATGTTGTCTCTTTAAATTTACGGCTCAGATAACTGGCACTGACCCCAAAGGAATCCGCCAACAGTTCTATGCTGATTTTTTCCCGGTAATGTTCCTGTATCTGCTGCAGGCTTTGCCGCACATAAGGATGAAGAGAATCCGCCGTCAGCCATACGTCCCAATCCACAAGCTCCTGCGTCTTTCCCGCATCATCCGCCGAGGCCTCTGGTCGTTTTCTGGCCGCAGCAATATTCATCAGACTATGATGCAGTTCCTCCTCATCCACTGGCTTCAAAAGATAGTCTGCTGCCCGGAGCTGTATCGCACGGCGCGCATACTCAAATTCTTCATAGCTCGTAAGAAAAATAACTGCAGGAACAAACCCCCTCTTTTGAGCCTGTTCCACCATAGATATGCCATCGAGCTTCGGCATGCGGATATCTGTCAGCACGACATCCGGCCTCTCTCTTTCAATGAGTGCCAGTCCGGCTTCGCCATCCGGAGCATCCCCGACCACCATACTCTCCATGGAAAGCCAGTCCACTGTACAGACCAGGCCCCGGCGGATAATCTCTTCATCTTCCACTACAATAACACGCAGCATACTATTCCTTTCCCTCCCCCATAACCACTGGCAGCAGGAAGCGCACCTCTGTCCCGCCCTGTACCGGCCGCGAAATCTGCAGTCCATATTTTTTTCCATACAAGAGCTGTATCCGACGATGAATATTATAGACGCCCGTATGCACAGAACCATTTTCCCCTTGTCGCAGCAGTTTGTGCAGACGTTTAAGGGTTTCTTCGCCGATGCCTGCTCCTCCATCCATGATGCTTACCATTAAATCACTGCCACATATCTTTATTTCCGTAGAGATATAAATATTTCCTTCCTCATCTGCACCATATTTCATGGCATTTTCTATAACCGGCTGCAACAGAAGTTTCGGGATCAGGCAGGACAATGCCGCCTGCTCAAACTGTTCTTTATAGCGCAGCCGTTTGCCAAAACGATATTGCTGTATCTCAATATAATTCTTCAGATGTCGCAAATCTTCCTGTAACGGCACACGTTGTATTTCATTATTGATACTGTAACGCAGTAAGGCCGATAAAGCAATGATCATATGCACCGCCGCATCCGGTTCAAGCTTGACCATGAATTTAATATTTTCCAGCGTATTGAACAGAAAATGCGGATTGAACTGGGATTCCAGCTGCCTCACCTCGGACACAACTGTAGCACGGGCTTTTTCTTTATTAAGCTCGATTAGCCTGGTAAGGCTCTTAACCATACGGTTATAGGCATTTCCTATGATTTCAAATTCATTGCCTGTATGTATTTCAGTCTGGCGGTTGAGATTTCCTTCTTTGACTGCCCCAAATGCAGCCACAAGCTCATCAATAGCTTTCATTTTGCTGCGTGTTTCCCTGCGCACGCTGAATACGATAACAGGAATCATAATAAGCAGTACACTCAACAAAATAGCAGCCCCTGTAAGATACTGCGCCAACATATTCCCAATAGGCGAAAATGCATAGACCCGCAACCGCCCATTCAGAATCTCCTGCTGCGAACTATAAAAATGCTGTTCTCCTATCGCAATCATGCCGGATACATCACGAACATACGGCAAAAGCTTATGAAAATGTTCATCACTGAACAGCTGTGTGGTGGCAATCGGTGTAGAGTCATAAGCATCCGCAATGACAAACTGAACATAGGGAGAAAATATTGCCTGACGAAGATAGGCTCCCGGCACAACAAATACAATATAACCGTCAACTTTTCCATTTTTCAGCAGTGCTTGGCCCACAACCATATCCTGTTCATATAAGTGGTCCGTTTGAGCAAACTCAATCAACGGATTCAGCGGATTATGCTCCATACGATGCAGAATGCCCCAATCTCCCATAGAAGTCTGTAAATGCAGCGGCAATTCAGCACGATTCGACAGGAGGATTTGCCGGTTAGAATCCAGTAAATAAAAAGCCGTATTATCATGTGTAATATTTACTTCATGATATAAAGTTGTATAAAGAGCCGTCTGTGCACTACGATTATCCTTCAGTTCTTCCAAATCATAGCCATGCCGGGCAACCGCATTTGCACGATCTTCATAATCTGTAACTATGCCAGTCATAACATCTGCAACCAGTTCACGGCTTTCTGTATTACGGTCCAAAACATTTTTGTTCCAATAAAATATAGCAAAAACTATACATATTGCTGCAATAATACATACTGGGACAATCGCATATTTTGTAAAGGTAATACGCACTTCATCCTGTAAATGGCGCAAGCTTCATTTCTCCCTTCAAAGCATTCTGTCTACCTATATTCTACTACGAAGCCCGCACACTGAATACGTCATATTCTCGATAGTTACAGAAATATGTCCTCTCTTCATAACAAAAAACAGGCACAAAAGAAATGGTTCCTTGTGCCTGTCTGTACACATCCACTTATTGTACGCTTGTAAATACATCCTTGAACTTATCAAGCCATGTTTTCTTATTCTTCTCTACTACAGCGTCTTCATCATCAATAATCTTAATCTGATCTTTCGGAAGAAGTCCCTTTGGTGGTGCTACATCATCGCGCACGGAACGACGATGTAGCTGTTGTGTAATAAGCGTCTGTGCATCCTTGCTTGTGATGAAGTCGATGAATTTCTTGGCATTTTCCATATGCTTGGCACTCTTGATAATATAAATACCATCCGGCTTGGAGATAACGCCTTCTGTCATATAAACAAGCTTAACCGGAGCGCCGTCGGCGACATAGACTGCACCGCCTTCTTCGAAAGTACAGCCAACGGCATATTCACCATCCGCAACTCCCTTATACACAGCAGAAGAGCCCGAGAGAAGCTTACCGTCAAGATTTCTGCAGAATTTCTCAACATAGTCCCAGCCTTGCTCAGGATTGCCATTGCCCATGGCATAAAGCATATTAATAAGATGTTCATAGGAAGATGACGATTTCGATGGATCTGCCATTGCAATCTTGCCTTTGAGTGCAGGGTTCAGGAGATCTTCGTAGCCATCAACCTTGATATCGCCAATGAGGTTCGTATTAACCATGATAACGCTTGGTATATCCGTAAAACGTGTCATTGAACCCTCTGTATTCTTGAAGGCCTGCTGGACATGCCCTTCATTGGCCGATGTATAATTCTCAAACAAGTTTGCTTTCGGCTTCATGGTATTCAGTGAACCACCCCAGAAAATATCTCCTAACGGGTTTGCTTTCTCAGATTCAACCCTCTTCAAAAGTTCACCTGTACCAGCGGCGATTACCTCTACTTTGATGCCACTTTGCTTTTCAAATTCCTGTACAAGTGGATTAATGAAAGCTAATGGATGCGGGCAATAAACCACAAGTCTATTGTTATCCTCCGCACTGCTGCTCTTATCTGTGGCCTTAGATGAAGCCTCTTTTTGTCCCCCTCCACAGCCAGCCAGGAGCGTACACGCCATAGCCAGCGTAAGTAAAACAGCTAACACTTTTTTCATCTGGTATCCCTCTTTCCTTTAAAATAATCTACTAAAACATGCAGTCATACATACTGCATAATTCAGACATCTTGGGCATTTTCGATAATATATACACTATCGGGTTTGGTAATGTCCGCTTCCTTGAGAATAAACCCGCCGGACAGGCGGCCCCCCGAAATATATTTTGCCAAATCGTCTTTATTTGGCAATCCTGCAATAGCAAGATTCATGTCCTATCATCCGCTTGCTTTCTGCTATAACATATTTTGATTCTATAAGGTAACATTCCGACTGCCGGAGACCTTAAAGAAAATAAGCATGGCCACAACTGTCGTAAGTGTCAGTATGGTCGACAATGCCGCGGCAGTTCCATAACTCGCACGGATGACTTCTGTGTATATGGCAACCGACATTGTCTTTGTCGCTCCGGTGAACAAGATTACAGAGGAGCTTAACTCGTTGATAGCAGTAATCCAGGAAAGGATTGCACCGCTCATAACGCCTGGCAGCATCATGACTGCCGTTACCCGGAAAAAAGTCTTGATTGGAGACGCTCCCAGACTTATAGAGGCTTCTTCCAGACTCGGGCTTATCTGATAAAGGATAGCTGAACTGGAGCGCAGCGTATATGGAAGGCGGCGTATGACCAGTGAAATGATAATGATGAACGCCGTACCGGATAACAGCAGCGGTTCATCATTAAAAGCCAACAGCAGCGTGATGCCCAGCACCGAACCCGGTATGATATACGGAAACATCGTAAGCGTATCAATGATATCCGTAATCCAGCTCTTACGGCGCGTTGTCAGATAAGCAACGGTCATGCCAAGGAAAATAATCATGAGAATTGCTATTGTGCTGAAAATATATGTATTGCTGACAGCTGTACCCAGACTCTCGAAAATAGTCCTGTAACTGTCAAGCGAATAACCCGGTACAAACACAGATCCCTTCGTCTTTAAAAACGAAGTATAAATCACCACAATCTGCGGTATCATAGAAACCGCTACCAATAAATAAATGAGCGCATGCATGACAACATTCCGGATGCCTTTCATGGTATGCACTTGCATCGGCCGCAACGAGCTCATCGCAAACGATTTACGGTTGACCACATATTTCTGCAGCATAAAAATCGTTGAGGTGATGATTACCATGATAGCCGCCATAGCCGCAGCAAAATTCGCCTGATCTCCGACCTCGTTGATGAACTCAGAATAAATCATGACCGGCATGACATTGAAACCCTCACCGATAAGCATCGGTGTACCAAAATCAGCCATAGCGTTCATAAATACCATGAGCGCACCAGCAAGAATCGTCGGCGTGATGAGCGGAACAATAACGGTAACCACTTTGCGAATGCCGCTGCATCCCAGGCTTTCTGACGCTTCAATAAGTGCTGAATCGATATTTTTCATCGCTCCGGCTACATAGAGATAAATAAACGGATACAGTTTCAGCGTAAGCACAAGCAATATCCCTGCAAAACCATAAATCGAGGGAAAATCATAATGAAACGTTGTCTGCAAAAACTGCGTAAGGATGCCGCTTCTGCCTCCGATAAGTATCCAGGAATATGCACCAATAAAAGGCGGCGAGAGCAATGAGATAATGATGCAAACCTCTACAACACTCTTAAACCGGATTGTATAAAGCGACATAAAATATGCCAGTGCCGTACCAATAACGATAGCCAGTGCAGTCACACAGGTCGTGACCCAAAAGCTGTTGATCATCGACTGGTAATAATATTTCCGTTGAAAAAAACGTACGAAGTTCTCCATAGAAAAAGCGCCTGTATCCGCATTCTGAAAAGCGCTCACAAAGAGGGAAAACAGCGGATAGATGAGAAACAGTCCAAAAATGGCAATCGACAAAATCGTAATGCCTGTCCAAAAATCCCATTTAAACAGCTTCTTATTCATGATGGACCACATCCCTTAAGATATTGCGCGAACCATCGGACGTAAACACATTGAGCTTTACCGGATTGGGCCGCAGCGTTACCGTATCACCGACCTCAAGAACTTGTTCCGCATGCCCAAGATCCTGTGAGAATTCTATGGATGGCTGATCCGGCAGAAGCATTTCTTCTGGGAATCCCAAGCTGTAATTGATATATTTACCAAGAAACACCTTCGTCCGGACTTTGCAGGCAAGACCTTCCTGCTGTATTGAAAACTCCTCCGGACGCACAGAGATGATGACCTCCATGCCATCGCCAGCTTCTTCCGAAAGATTATCCATCGGTACGGTATAACCATCGGCAAATACAACAGCCTTGCCGGTTTCTGTCGATTGCACATGCCCACGAAACAAATTTGAATGTCCGATAAAGGTAGAAACGAAGATATTATAGGGCCGTGTATAAATTGTATGCGGACGGGCCGTTTGCTGAATCTCGCCTTTTTTCATCACCGCGATACGATCCGAAATAGAGAGTGCCTCCTCCTGATCATGCGTAACATAGACGGTAGTAATACCGACCTGCTTCTGCACGTCGCGGATAGCCGAGCGCATCTCGATACGCAGCTTCGCATCAAGGTTGGACAATGGTTCATCCATAAGCAAAACACTTGGATGAATGACAATCGAACGTGCCAGTGCCACACGCTGCTGCTGCCCTCCGGAAAGCCGCTCGGGCAGTCGGTCCTGATATTCGGTAATCCGGACCACTTCCAGGATATCATCGACCTTTTTCTTAATCTCAGTTTTGGTCAACTTACGCAGCTTTAAGCCATATTCAACATTTTCCCGAACCGTGAGATGCGGAAAAATCGCATAGCTCTGAAAAACCATGCCTATATTGCGCTTATGTGCCGGAATATCGTTTATGACCTGCTCATTGAATTTGATTTCACCGCCTTCAATGCTGTTGAAACCTGCAATCATGCGTAAAAGAGTTGTCTTACCACACCCGGACGGTCCCAGCAATGTAAAAAGCTCGCCATTCCTGATATCCTGTGTAAGTCCGGGAATAATAGTCAAATCGCCATAACGTTTGACAACATTATTAATATGAATTTCTACACTCATAAGTTTTTCTCCCATTCTTGTTATAAAAATTATTGTATTATGATTCATTTTAATTATAATAAACTTATTTTTCTGAAACAATCCAAAAAAGTATAAATTTATCTTGAAATATGAACTATTTTTATATTTTTCAGGATTGTTTGATACGGACTAGGTATCTCCGCGTCTGTTTCTCACCTAAAAAATGTGATTACAAAAAATATGTCCTATTATATTTTAGAATTGCTTCTAAATCTATAGTACACATGCCTTTACATTATTTTTTATTAAAATTTATAGTCTACCATATTTTATGAGTCAATCATAAGCGTACAATCGCTTACTTTTAATCGAGCTATAATATGTTTCTAATCATTTTATAATACAGCTCTGTTATATTTTTATTATGCGTTTTCCCTTCGCATAATTGGTGCAGTTGTTGGCATCAAGAATCTGTTTTTTTATACCTATAACGGAAAAAAGCTTCCCTCTTCTCGGGAGGCTTTTTTCTTTATTATCAAGCATAAGAAAAAGCACCCCGAAGGATGCTTTTCATTAATATAAAACAGAAATTTTAACTTTATGAAACGCCTTGTCTCCAATACTAACATCAGCATACTCCGTTTTACTGGTTTTTTCTATATCCTGTCGCACGTCCCCAGTAATGTTTTCTATCTCAGCAAAAAGAATATCTTTATCTTTATTGAATTCCACATGCCCATCATCTGCTACATTAGGCTGGTTTGAAGATGTACTGATTGCATATATACGAATCATGCCATCAATATTTTTTAGCTCAATTTCTTTGCCTCGCTTAAACCTTAGCATAACAGGTTTTTCAAAAAAGTCAGCTTCTCTTACCAAATTAGAGTTTCCCATATTATTACCCCCTTTACAATCAATCATATCCTTTCCTACTATTTCTACATGGAAAAGAAAACTTCCTGCAAAGATCCATGCCATAAGAGCAGGAGACATGGAGCAAGACACTCAGCTATACTCTTAACCTTTCGGCTCAACTTTCGACTCTAGCCTCGTTCTGCAATCAAACGAATGAGCTCCAGTACCATGCGGCAGGATTTTTCAAAAGAATCCATTGGTAAAAATTCTGCTGCGGAATGAAAATTATGTGCACCAGTAAAAAAATTAGGCGTAGGAATACCCTTTGTTGAAATAAAAGATCCGTCCGTACCACCGCGCATAGCAATCGTCTTTGGTTCAATACCCAAATTTTCCATTGCTCTGTAAATGTAAGAAATACATGTGCGGTTCTTTTCTGTAAGCGCATCGGCAATATTACCGTAGATATCCGTAATCTGGCATGTCACGGCCGCACGTGGATGCTTCTTTTGCAAGAGTTCTGCCGCATCCCTGATATAGTCCTTCCGCATCTCATACCGTACGCGGTCATGGTCACGGATATTCAGCAGCACACTTGCTTCGCTCGGATTCGAACACATCGTCTTCACCCATATGTAACCTTCCTTGCCCTCCGTGTTCTCCGGTGTCTCCAGTCGATTGAACATATTTATAAAATCCACGGCTACAAGCGTTGGATTCACGAGTACGCCCTTTGCAGACATCGGATGCGCCGGGATGCCCTTGACCTTTAATACAGCACTTCCTGCGTTAAAGGTTTCATATACAACCTCACCCAGCTCACAGCAATCGATGGTATACGCAAAATCTACGGGGAATTTCGAAAAGTCCATGGCTTTTGCACCACAAAGTCCTATTTCCTCGTCCGGTACAAACGCAAAGTACAAATCACCATGATAGAGCGCCTTATTCTCACAGAGCATCTCAAGCGCAACAACCATACTTGAAATAGCTGCCTTATTATCGGCTCCCAATACGCTCGTGCCATCGCTGAAGAAAATATCCTGCCCCACATACTTTTTGAGTTCCGGATGTTCACTCACACGAATCCAGATGTTTTTTTGCTCATTGAGACAAATATCCCCGCCATCATAATTCTTATGCAGATGTGGATGGATTTCCGGTGATAAATTTACATTGACTGTATCAAGATGTGCCACAAAACCAATCTTCGGCACTGTTCCTTTAAATCCCACAGGCAACCGTGCCGGCAAAACACCAGTAAGCACAGCTTTCTCACTAATGCAAAGCTCTGTAAGACCCAGCTTGCTTAAATCTTCCTTTAAAAATTCCGCCAAACGTTTCTGTCCTGGCGTACTTGGTACAGTTCCCACAGAGCCATCGCTCTGGCTGTTTATTGCCGTATAACGCAGGAACCTTTCCTGCAATCTTTGCTTTATCATAGAAATACCTGCTTTCTTATCCTTAAAATATTTTCTAATCTGTTCAAAACAGCATGATGAACATCGACGCAATCGCCGCAAGAATCATACCCGGTGCATTGCGTTTTGATATTTCCAAAGGGTCAATATGCGCCATCTGCGCACAGACAATCGCTGCGCCCGCCACCGGAGACATCGTACGTCCGAATGTACCGCTAAGGAAAGCTGCTGACCCCATATTGGAAATAGAAAATCCGAAGTCTAAGGCATGCGGCGTAATCGAGCCATTAAAGGCCAGTGTCGCTGCATCGCCCGAGCCGCAAAGTACTGCAATAATCATCGGGCCGAACGATGCGGCTGCTGCTGCGATCTGGTCCGACTCTTTCATGAGCTCGGTAAGACTGCTGGTAAGGCCGATGATATCCATCCCTTTCGTAAATACTGCCGCTGAAACAATAAGGCCAATGATACTGCCATAGGCCTGCCCCATGCCATTGAAGAAACTCTTTGTAAGTTCCTGTGGATTACAGCGCACAACTATAAGGCCAACAATTGTACCAATGATCATCGCCTGAGGAACATCAATCAGCGGCAGCAGTGCTAGCTGCTTGCTGCCCAACAGAAGCAAAAGCAGCGGAAATATCGGTACAAAGGCCCTGAGATAATTGATTTTAAAAATTTCCCCCTCAACGATTGCCCCGGCATAACCTTGCTGCTCACCGCGGAAATATGCCACAACATAAAGACTGACCGCACCAATAGCTGCACCTACAATTGACGCTGTCATATGTCCGGCGACGACACTCATAGGATCCATATTTGCAAGCTTGCCTATAAACGGCACATGTGCACTGCCAGGGCTCAGCGTCCCGCCAATCGTACCGGCCATTACCGCACTTGCCGCAATAGCCGGGTGTACCCCCGCCGCCATCATCGTCGGTATCATAATTGCACCAACAGCTGCGGCACAACCTGCAGCACTCGGCAACGCGATATTAATGAAATACGTGAGCACTACTGTCCCCGGAATCAGCAACGGACGCATTTTCTTCATCGAACCTGCCAGTAGATGGACCATATGTGCATCACATTTCGTATATTTCATAACATAGGCAAAACCCATAACTGTGCATATCGTCGGTACAAGTGTACTATGTACCATAGTCTGGACAAACGCGTTCACTGCTTCCGACAGCTGCCCTCCCGCAGCTGCCATGACAACGCCCGATGTGAATAGCACCATCCGTGTTTCAAATCGCCTGATAATCGCGATAAATGTCAAAAGCAAAATAATAATTCCCGTTAAAAACATTCTTTTCATCCTTTGTGTTTTATTTTTTAAATAAGGCAAGTGTGTGATGCAATAAATATCTACGCAATCTAAATAGCTCTGTGCAGATATTTGTCTGCAGCTTTATCGCCTCATCTTTTTTGATTATATCACAAAAATTTATAGCTTTGTGGTGCTCCATCAAAAGTATACATATAACCACTTCTAAAAATGGACTATCCGTAAGAAACAAAAAAAGGGAACCCACTCAGCCATTGCCGCTCTGCCCCTATAGGCATTTATCACCTATATGAACAGCATAGAAAGGAATGCGACGACCCCTTATGAGTTCTCTTCACGTTCTATTTTGCCAAGCACAAATTCACGCAAAAGATTCAAATGCATCATCATAAAATATTGTGCATGATTCATGTTGCCCTCCTGAATTGCTTTTAATATTTTTCGATGATAGTAAATCGTATTGTTTTCACGCTGTACATCTAATGTGATTTCAATATTTTTAGATACAGAAGAATTCAGGATATGCGTAAGATTTCCTATCACACGATTGCCACTGCCCTCAGCAATCAGACGATGAAAACAGCTGTCCGCCTGCGCGTAAGGATCTCCTGCATGGATGCAGCGTTCCAGCTCATCCGCCTGTTTCGCAATTGCCTGTTTCTGTTCCTCCGTTGCATACACAGCTGCAAGTTCCGCCACACGCGGCTCAAACATCAGACGTACCTCAAGCATATCCAATACAAGCCGATTGTCATCATATATAAAAGTGAGCCCCAATGGATCATCAGGAATCCCTCGCCTATACGAAATAAAAGTTCCAGCGCCTTGTCGGATTTCCAGTATATTACGAGCCACCAAAATCTTAAATGCCTCCCGCAAAGTATTCCTGCTCACCTGAAACCTGCTCAAAGACTCTGCTTCTGTCGGCAGTTGGTCTCCCGGCATCATTTTATGCTCGATAATATAACGAATAATCTCCTGTGCTATAGTGTTTACCAATGTCATCGTACGCTTTTCCGCCATTTTTCCTCCATCTTATTACCTGCTTTATAATCTATTTTTCATGCTACCTATTATAACTGTTTTTTGTCTTCAGGCAAATATGTTTTATTGTTTTGTATCAATGGGTTAATATACGTTAAACATACAACGAATATCATCATGCTTTTTTTATAATTCGTCCTACCTATATAAGCTGTTATAAGCCATTTCAATATATATTTATATTTTTTAATTTTCTTTATTTATTTTTGTATTTGCTATAATTATGTATATGTGTGCTTAGCAATCATAGTATTTGCATTAATTATAACGTTACGCCTTATACGCGTCAACTTTGTAGACGAATATTCCTCATACATGCGCCCTCGTTTATTTGCAACTTTTATGTTACAATAGTTTTCTTTTATCATCCATCCTTTTACGAAAATTGACATTTATTAATTTTAACATTATAATAACATTCAATAAATTCATTTGATGAATTTTCAATACTAGGAGGGTTCTTATGGAAAAAGTATGCAAAGACTGGGTTGCCGAAGCCTTTGACTCCAGCTTGGTAAATGCCTGTCATTGGAAAGAGTTTGCACAAAACGCTAAAACCGCTTCTGCCGAAATCTTACACGTACAAAATTTTACAGAAGCAACGGCCACCGTCAGCGAAATCATCCATTCTTTAAAAGCAAAAACTGTCATCGCCGTCGGTGGTGATGAAAATCCCGCACTGCAAAATCTGTACAAAAGCATCTCATCTCCATCCATTAACGTCTGCACCGATAAATTTGATATTGCAGAAAATGCTCCTACCGCCGACCTCGGTATATCTACAGCAGAATTTGGCATTGGCGAAACAGGAAGCGTATGCGTCGATACATATTCTTACGAAGCACGCCTGGTTGGTATGTTGCCACCCGTACATATCGTCTTTCTCAACGCTTCACATATTGTCGAAAACATCACAACCGCTTTTCAGGTTATTTCGCGCGTTTTTCACAAAGGACACATGGGCTTCATTACAGGTCCAAGCCGCACCGCCGATATCGAACGCGTACTGAGCCTGGGCGTACATGGTCCAAGCCGTTTCATCATCATAGCCATTGAAAACAATCCTGAAGGGAGACTTCATTAATGGAAGCAGCAAGCACAAATCGCAATATCCGTAAGGAAATTCATAAAAAACTCCAGGACAATATTATGCGTGATGCCCTCTCACGCTTCGCAGCACAATATCCAGACGCGCGCCTGCACGCTTATGACAATGTCGAAAGTATCGAAGCCCTGCGCGATGATTTGCGCGATATGAAGCGTTATACCGTCGATCATATTGCCACAATCGCTGATACCTTTGAATCCTCCGTAAGGGAACGCGGTGCTGAATTCTATCGTGCCGCAGACGGAAAAGCCGTTAAAGAATATCTTATGAAAATTTGTGAAGAAAATAACGTACATCGTATTGTAAAATCAAAATCTATGGCCACCGAAGAAATCCATCTCAATCAATATCTGAAAGAAAAAGGCCTGCACGTCCGGGAAACCGACCTCGGTGAATGGATGCTCTCCGTTGCCGGACAGCGCCCCTCTCATATGGTCATGCCGGCTATCCATCTAAACCGCCAGCAATGTGCCAAGTTTTTCTCACAGGAACTCAAGGAAGATATCCCCAGCGATATTCCTTTCATGATCCAAACTGCCCGTCGCGTTTTGCGTAAGGAATTCTTGTCAGCGGATATGGGCATTACCGGAGCCAACTTCGGCATTGCAGAAAATGGTGCCATCGGCCTTGTAACCAACGAAGGAAATGCCCGTCTCGTAACAACAACACCGCGCATCCACGTCATAATAATCGGATATGAAAAACTCATTCCCAAAATAGAGGACGCGGCAAAAATCCTGCGTCTGCTGCCGCGGAACGGAACCTGCCAGCGCATGACGAGCTACATGACCATGGTCGACGGCCCAACACCAGTCATGTACAAAAAAGACGGTAAATGGATAGAGGAACCCCGTAAGGTATATGTCATACTGCTCGACAACGGCCGGCTCAAAGCAGCAAACGATCCAAAGCTCAAAGAAGTCTACCAGTGCGTACGCTGTGCCTCCTGTCTGAATGTATGCCCTATCTGGACACTCGTGGGCGGACATGTATACGGCCATATCTACTCCGGTGGTATTGGCGCAATTCTCACCGGCTTGCTGAACGGGCTGGACGACTTCTCAAAATTCAGTGATCTTTGTATTGGCTGCCGCAAATGCGTAACAATCTGCCCAGGGAAAATCCATATTCCGGATCTCATTGATGAGCTTCGCGCACGCAATATAAAACAAAATGGGCTTCCTCTGCCGGAAAAAGCTGTTTTTCAAAATATCCTGACAAATCGCAAAATTTTCCATGCCTTGCTGCGTATCGGCTCCATCGGTCAAAAGCCTGTACAGTCCGGCAAATTCATCCGTCATCTGCCGCTTTTCTTCTCCGGCATGACAAAAGACCGCAGTCTTCCTGCAATAGCAGCTGAACCTTTCCGCGACCGTACAAAAAAACTCTTCCAGAAAAATCCCGACAAACCTGTATGTAAAGTTGCCTTTTTTAGTGGCTGCAACCTCGACTTCGTATTCCCCGAAACCGGAGAATCCGTTGTAAAAGTTCTGCAAGATCTCAATATCGAGGTTTCCTATCCACAGGAGCAGAGTTGTTGCGGCAAACCGGTACTCGGTATAGGAGATCGAGAAACCGCCAAAAAAATAGCCCAGCAAAACATCGAAGCCTTCGAAAAATCTTCTGCCGATATTATCCTGGCCGCATGTCCGACCTGCGCTGAAACACTCCGCAAAACTTATTGTGAGCTTTTTGCCGACGATACCATATGGGGACCTCGTGCAGAAGCTTTCAGCCGCAAGGTACATGAATTCACAAGTTTTGTGGCAGACGCCTATAAAAGAGCCGGTCGCCTCGCACCCACCGCTGGCACACATAAAATCACTTACCACGATTCCTGCCATATAAAACGCGGTCTGGGCATCTACAAGGAGCCACGTGCCCTTTTGGAGGCAGCCGACGGCACACAATTTGTTGAAATGGAAAACAGCGATAAATGCTGCGGCATGGCTGGTGCTTTCGGGGTAAAATACAGCGAGATCTCTCTGCCAATACTCAAGGAAAAAATTGACCATATAAAAAATACAGGTGCCAAAACTGTCGCTGTTGCTTGTCCAGCCTGCATGATGCAGCTCCGGGGTGGTCTGGACCAGCAGGCGCCGGATATTAAGGTAAAACATATCGCAGATATCCTCGCAGAACATCTTCACTGAGAATTCCTGCCGTAAACAGACCATTCCAAACCACCTCCAAATAAACAAAACTCCCTACAGCAATCGATGTCCAAATACTACGATTGCTATAGGGAGCTTCTTTTTATGCCTGTTTATATGAAATATACATCGATACGGTCGAACACTTCAGACAGCCTCCGCTGTTCGCAGGATAACTGCCACTCTTTCACGGACCTCCGGCGTCACCTCTACTGCAGGTGAATTGGTATAGCATGAAATATCAAGTCCCTGCAGCTTCACAGCCACCTTGACTCCAGAAATAAATAACGGTGTAACTGCATAGATTCCCATAAGAATTGCAACTTTTTTACCGCATAGCTTTAATGTCAAAAAATCATTTTCTTCATAAGCCCGATGCATACGTACCATCAATTCAGGAACAATATTTCCCAATCCCCCGATAATACCATCCCCGCCTGCCAGACGATTGCTGCAATAGTATTCATCAAATCCAGAATATACCAGGAAATCCGGCCGTATTTCCTTAATCTTCAGTATCAGTTCACGCGTATGGCTGATCATATCTACTGTATCCTTCAATCCGACAAAGTTTGGATACCTCTTGACAAGGCGGACAATCATATCGGATTCCAGGCTGTTTCCCGTCCGATCAGGGAAATTATAGAAGAAAATCGGCATATCTACATTTTCCGCAATCCTGCTGAAAAAGGCTTCGATGCCATCCTGCACTGCCGTAAAATAATAAGGTGACACAACCATAACTGCATCAGCGCCTGCACTCTTGCAATACTGTCCGAATTCAAGTATCTCGTTCATGCTGCAACTGCTGATGCCCACTATAATCTGTGTACGCTTCGCAGTATTCTGCACGATTTTTTGTACCAGTTTCTTTTTTTCTTCCATAGAAACCGCATAGAACTCTCCCAGACTTCCCCATAGCAGGATGCCATCCACACCACTCTGAATCAAATGCTCCGTGTGCTGAACCATATGCTCATAATCGATGCTGCCATCTTCACGGAATATTGTGATGCACGGTACAATAATGCCTTTACCCATAAGAATCTCCCCCCTTCAATACCATCAACATTTCAATCGCCTAAACCCAGCTGCCGTGCCGAATAAATCCCCCAAAACCAGCTCTGCACATCAAATCACATATACAGGAACTCCGCCTAATTTTGAATCATAGATTCTACGATTCAGCACTGCATGATAGATAATTTCTATATTAGCTCCGCTCTTTCCTGCATTATAAAAATCATTAAATTCTATTCCAGTCAAATCGGTTCATACGTAATTACAAAGTCTGGCAATTGCGGTTTCCGTATAGCCCAGAGACTCCGCCTTAGTAAGCTTTCCATTCGAAACGTTCCGAACCTCCTGTAGCAATTCCTCACCCATCTGGTCCAGACTCTCCGCGCCGTAGATGATTGGGCTTGCATCCATATCGATATTGTCTTTCATATTTGCATAGGTAATCTTATTGGCTGTAATCTTGATCACTGGTACAATAGGATTCCCTGTAGGTGTGCCTCTTCCGGTGGAAAATACAACAATCTGGCATCCTCCTGCTACCATCCCCGCTACAGAAGATGGATCATTTCCCGGCGTATCCATAATCACAAGTCCCTTGTCATCTATGCTTTTGGCATAATCATAGACCGCATTGATAACAGCATGCCCACTTTTATGGATGCACCCCAGGGATTTCTCCTCCAGTGTTGTAATGCCGCCAGCCTTATTACCAGGTGAGGGATTCCCTTCACGGACCTTCTCCCCAACCAGTTCCAGCGCTTTTTCGTAACGATGCACAATCTCATATATTCTTGCCTTGATTGCAGGTGTTTTGGCCCGCCTTGCCAAAATATGTTCTGCTCCAATGAATTCTGTCGTCTCAGATAAAATGCTTGTTCCTCCAAGCGCAACCATACGGTCAGTCAACTTGCCAATAAGAGGATTGGAGGCTAACCCGCTCGTCGGATCCGACCCGCCGCAATTCGTTCCCAAAATAAGCTCTGCCATGGGAAGCTCCTCTCTTTGCAGCATAGAAGCTTCCTGTGCCATGATTTTCGCGGCACGCACAGCTCGTTCAATCGTTGTCAGGGTACCGTTGTTTTCCTGAATGATAAACTGCTTCAACGGCTTATTCGTCCGCTCCTGTATAGCCTTGACTACAAGATCCATCTGGCAGTTTTCGCATCCCAATGAAACAACAATGGTTCCATAAACATTTGGATTTGCAGCCATGCCCGCCATAACATCCATCGTCAACTGCTGATCCCCCGCCACCTGAGAACATCCGTTTTGATTATTAAAGGTCACCGCTCCCGTAACCTGTGAAGCAATGATTCTGGTTGTATCGGATGCACAGACACTTGCCGGCAAAATAAAAATCTTATTCCGTATCCCGGCACGTCCGTCCGGACGCCTATAGCCTAAAAATTTCATAATGCTGCCTCCTCCAAATTTTCTCTATGGCTCTCTACATTATGCACATGCACATGTTCTCCTACAGCAATATCCTTTCCCGCAACGCCAATATGCTCACCATATTTTACGACTGGTTCGCCTTTCTTCATCGCTTGGACAGCAATCTTATGATAAATTGGTACATCCGAAATTGCCGTAATTTCCCTGCTCTCATTATTCAACGCAAAGGCTACCGTCTCTCCTTGTTTCACAGGTTCAATCATAACGGCTACTGTATCCTTTTCATCAATGATCAATGCTTTCTGCATTTTCTTTCCTCCCGCTAATCCAGTTCTCAAAATATCTGCTTTATTCTTCAAAGTAAATTCTTTTGTGGTTCTCCGGCAACAAATGTCAGTTCTTTTGCTTTTGTAAGGATCTCTATTTGTGGATTTTTCTCTGCTTCCGCGAGAAGCGGCTCACTGATAACAAGCTCCGTCAATTCCAAGGTGTTTTTAATCCAAACGATTTTCTGTTGCTTAGGTGCCACACCGTTGCACATCTTCACTACCATGCGGATTGCATCTTCTGATGTTGATGCTACCATTGGTATTTTAGCCGATTTTATTTCGGTACTGGTAAATACATTTGTATACATACTTTTATAATCAATCTTGTCGAACAGCTTGCGTGTAGTAACATCCACAAGACCAACACCATTCGCATTCCCATGTGATTCCGGCGTTACATCCAGAACTGTACTTTCCTGGAATTCCGGCCCACCATGCATGAATTTCGGTATGAACAGTCCGGTTACATTGCCATCCTGTCCATCGCCGCTGACATCCTTACCAATTTCATCCATAATCAGCACATCGAATTTATCGAACATGAGCCTTCCCATCAAAGCCCTGGCTTCTTCCAACATCTTTTTCTCGCGTTCCAGCGAAACAATTTCGTCTTTTGGTACAACTTCGATTTTATAAGTATCCTCAAAGGCATTCTCAATAATCCCCACAGCAAACAAAACTTTTGTCTTTGCTGCAATCATCTGCCCAATAAGTGGAATATACTTCGAAAAAGTTATGAATCCATGACTATGGACAGAATCCGCACCTATCCTTTTGCCAAGCCCAATAACAAGCATTTTGCAAATGCCGCTCTCAATAGGCCCTCTAAAGCACGTATGCGGCTTTACCCGCGGGACTATAACAATACCATCCGCTTCCAAAGCGCTTTTCGCAACATATACAGGATATCCCGGTTCAACATCGCCCAGCTTTTCAACTTCCATAGATGCATTGATTGGACACCCCATGGTTTTCTCATTGATGCCATATCCATCCAATACCTCGCTCTGCCCCTCAGGTGTGGCTCCTCCATGACTTCCCATAGCAGGAATAATAAAAGGACTGGCGCCGGCTTTTTTTAAATTATCTATCACTGCCCTGGTTATTGCAGCAATATTAGCCACGCCTCGGCTGCCAACTCCGACTGCAATCCGCTTGCCTGCAAGATTTTCCATATAAGGCTCCATTTGTTGCCCTACAACCGAAGGAATATCTTTTTTTTCAATCTTATGCCGATTGAAATTCTGACGAATCTTTAAAAAACGAGGCAGTTCAATTGGTGCAAAGTCTCTCAAATCTAATGATTCCATAATTTTCTCCTTTCCTTATCCTCAAGAGCAAGGGGTACTTGACAAAATTCTCCGGTAGTACTTCCATTATATCACCCGTCATTTTGCCAAGTACACTTACCTTCCTCAGCTTATTATGGAAAACTATTCCATGTATGCGCCTGCCATACCAGAAACCGCATGTTCTGTATATCTTTTCAACATACCTTTCTTCGGTGCTAATTTCGGCAATTTCCAGCTGCTCTTTCTGTCAGCAAACACCCGGGAAATTTCTTCTGCCGATGTTTTTTTACCGTTAATCCCTATAACGCTGAGCTTTCTTGCCGGAATATCGAGTTCAATCAGATCACCATTTTCAATAAGCGCAATCGGACCACCCTCAACAGCCTCCGGAGACACATGCCCTATGCATGGTCCCCTTGTCGCTCCCGAAAAACGTCCATCCGTTACTAAAGCAACCGTTCCATTCAATCTTTCATCAAATACAATCGCATCCGTTGTCATTAACATTTCCGGCATACCAGATCCTTTTGGACCTTCGTAGCGAATAATGATGACATCACCTTGATCGATTTCTCCTGCAATAATGGCCTGTTGTGCTGCCTCCTCTGAATTGAAGACTGCCGCCTTGCCTATATGATGCTGCATAGCAGGAACGACCGCCGCGTACTTAACAACCGCACCATCCGGAGCAATGTTCCCCTTAAGAACCGCAATCGCACCATATTTCTTTGACGCCTCCGGCTGCCGGATAATCTCTTTCGCTTCAATCCCATAGGTTGACAAATATGCCAGTCCTCTTTCAAAAAACTGTTCTTTCCTGATCTGCTCAAGATTCTCGCCCAATGTATGACCAGTTACCGTCATAACGTCAAGATCCAGAGAATCTTTGATCAGCCATTGTATCATCGGAATACCACCGGCAAACCATAACATTTCGGTTACATATTTACCACTCGGCTGGATATTCGTCAAATACTTTATCTTTTGCCCCAGCTTGTCAAACAACGTTGGATCAAGGAACAATCCAGCCTCATGTGCAATCGCCGGCATATGGATAAGCGCATTCGTACTGCCGCCAATAGCCGCATGTACCTTAATAGCGTTCTCAAAAGCAGCCTGTGTCATGATTTTAGATGGAGTAATACCGCGTTCTGCCAGCTCCATTACCTTTTTGCCAGCCATACGTGCCATACGCCTGATCTCCATATACGTCGATGGCATAAGCGCCGAGCCAGGAAGGGCCATGCCCAATGCCTCGGACATGCACTGCATAGTACTCGCCGTTCCCATGAATTGGCAGGCGCCACAAGTAGGACAGCCGGTTAATTTGAAATTACGCATTTCATTTTTTTCCACCAGACCTCGCTTATCCCTGGCTGTAAGTGGTCCTGCTAAATCCGAAGTCGTAATGCCCGGACCTGATACCATAGAACCGCCCGGGACATGAATCGTCGGCAGGTCCATACGCGCAGCTGCCATCAAGTGCGCCGGAATGGCTTTATCGCAGCTTGATAGCAGTACAATACCATCCCACGGAATGACAGACGCATGTACTTCAACCATATCCGTCATGGTTTCCCTGGCAGGAAGAATATAGTTCATACCATCGTGCCCTTGCGCCCATCCATCGCAGATATCTGTCACATGAAATTGCGCTGGTTTTCCACCACTCTCGTAAATTCCAATGCAAGCCTCTTTAGTAAGCCAGTCCAGGTGATAACTGCCCGGATGGCTTTCACCCCACATATCATCAACCATAATCTGCGGCTTCCCTAAATCTTCTTCCGTCCAGTCCATGCCCATTTTCAAAGCATCGCCTTGTGCCCAAAGCTTACGGACTGCTTTACAACGCTGTTCCATAAAAATCAAGACCCTTCTATCATGATTTATTATTTTTATCCGCTTTATTCAGATTTCTTTCCAGCAGTACTATCCGGCAATGTCAAAGTAATAAAGAAACCTGCCAGCAAAGTTGCTACAAGAAAATAAATACCAGCATTATAACTGTCAAAAGTCATTTTTAGCCAACCTACAGCAAACGGTCCAATAAATCCCCCAAGGTTGCCAAGTGCATTGATTACACCGCGGCTATCACCAGCGACCTCTGCCGGAAATAAAATTGGGGGAAGTGTCCAAAAAATACTGGAGGCAGACTGAATAAACAAACCACAGGCAACCAGAAACGCAAAAGCGATCCATGGGCTGTCCCCAAACAGGGTAGACGCAAAAAAGCAGATTGCAAAACCAATAAGGGGCAATGCTACATAAAATCTGCGGTTCATACTTTTATCCGAAAGATGCGAAATAACATATAAGCCGACAATGCAGGCAAACCATGGCACGGTGGAAAGGAACCCGACACTTGTCATTCCGCCATTTGTAAGTCCCTTTAAAATGCTTGGGAGCCACATAGTAAATCCGTAAATTCCCGTTTGATAGAAAAAGTAAATCATAATAAGCTTCCACATGTTCCCACTTGAAAGCATATCCTTAAAGGAAACCTTTCCGCCTGTTTCTGTCTTAATATCCTTTTGTTCCTCAGCTAACTTGCCTTCAATGTATTCACGTTCTTCCTGTGATATCCATTTTGCTTCACTCGGATGATTGTCGACAAACGGCCACCATACAAAAATCAGTAAAAAGGAGACACATCCTTCAAGAATAAATACCCAGCGCCAACCATACTCTGTCACGATCCAACCGGAAATCGGCCCCGTAATAATAGATGCAATAGCGATATTCATAATAAAATATGCATTTGCCCGGCCACGTTCTTCATTTGGGAACCAATGGCTGATAATAACGAGGACTGCCGGCCAGACACCGCCTTCTGCGACACCTATCAAAAAACGAACAACCAGTAATTGATTCGCCGTCTGTACAAAACCAAGTGCTATACACAACGCACTCCAGGCGATAATCGTAACTGCAATAAATTTTTTACCATTGCCATGCTCAGCGATATGCCCGCCCGGCACCTGAAGAACAATATAACCTATAAAGAAGATACCTGCAGCCAGGCCGGAAATCGAAGCTGTCATTTGCAAAGCTTCGTTCATTCCCCCAGCCATTGCAAAACCAATATTAGTTCTGTCCATAAATGAGAAAATATATATCAGGATTGTCGGCGGGATAATACGCAGCCATCTTCCACTCGGAATATTTTTTACCATATCTGACACGAAAATCATCTCCCAAATATTTTAATCTACGATAAATTTGATATGACCTTTAAAGGCTCCCTTCCATATTTTCAAGCATCATCCTCTCTGTGCTTTAGCATCATTTATCGTAGCATCCCTCCTTTAATGGCAAAATATTTTTTATTCGTTTCCTTGACAAAATTTTGAATATTTTTTACATAGCACTGGGTATGCACGCCCCTTATCACATATAATATTTCGCCAAAGCTACATTCCCTTTGATAGGGCAGTTATCTACAACCTCGAGCGAGTAGCCTTTAAACTTTTTTTCCTTCAAACTCAGATACGGCTTGGTAGTCATTCCTCCGGATATTTTGATTATCTTATTCAGAGAAATAACCTTTTCCGCTCTAAGAATTGTTTCATATAATACATCTTGTATACTGTCCAGCAAAGCTGCCAACATCTGATCCTTGGTTGCTTCCAAGGTAAGCCCCTGCCAACTGCCGGTCTTTTTCGCCAAACTCTGCCGGTCACCTGTCAGATAAGGTTCAAAATGCAATGGGTTCTCATGCATATAGCGTTCCACAGCAGCCCCCAGATATAAGTAGTATTCTTCCCTTGTCATTTCCCGGCAAAATTGCTCGTAGAACCAGTCAACACCAAAACCGCCACAGGTAGTAGCATAAATTTGCCAAATTCCCGGAATAACGGAATTCCGGAGATAATACCTGCCGTCGACTACCGGCTTATTGGTCAGGATACTGACCATATCACTGCTCCCCGCTGTATCCATAATATCGCCGCTTTTCTGATTCCCGGCTCCCATCTGGCTTACAGCCACATCATTTGAACCTGCCGTAACCGGTATTCCTGCACGTACCCCAAGCCTATCTGCAATCTCCGGCAGCAGCGTACCATGTACAACACCCGGATTGTATATTTCGCCAAAGCATTCCGGCCGGAGGTGAAATTCCTGCAGGAGTTCCTTTGACCAGCCGCTTTGCCTGGTTGTCTCATAAACTCCCATCATGGATGCATTTACAAGATCAACCATCCACTTTCCTGTAAGCCTTTTATGAATATAGGTTGTCAAATGCCCTATACGATAGGTATCTTTGTAAATTTCCGGCTCATTTTGCAGAAACCAAAGAAAGGTCATTGCCGAGCACCCACCTGGGAAGGGATAAATGCCTGATATGTTCATATATGTATCTTTCCCAATCGTTTCATCGATAAATTTGCTTTGTCTCCTGCTGCGCCGATCCATATGCGTAATAATATTAGGATATACCAGTCCACCCTCCCTATCCATGAAAACTGGAGAAGGTGAAAACGTATCATAGCATAACAGCTCTACATCTTTACGTTCCTTCGGATCAAGCTGATTGACTGCAGAAAAAAAAGCCTCCATTAAATCTTTTTCTTTTAGTTCTACCTTCTCTCCCGGCAACAAAATATAATGATAATTTCCTTTCGCCCAGGCAATGGAATTTAAATTTTCATCAAGAATGGATACCTTCACTGCCGATGTCCCAAAATCAATGGATAAAAAACGCATTATAAACTTCCCCTCCGTATTCACCAGTAACAACATACTTGTAAACTATATTTATTTTGCCAAATAACCCAATGGTGACTTCTCAAAGTCTGAAAAACTTATGCCTTTTTCTCCAAGATAACGGCATTTTTCTTTTTTTACTCCCTTTGCTGCATCATCATGATAATCTGACCCCCCGGAAATAAATGCTATTCTGCCTTCATATTTTTCCCGAATCTCATATTCAATTTCCTGGGGAGACATATCTCCGCCGTAACTGGTCTTATTATATGTATAAGCACCCTCGATCCCATCGAGACCTGCAGCGATAAGTCTTTCAATATATTCAGCTCTTGAAGCTTCTTTATTTCCCCATACGAGCGGCTCCTCAATCAAATAAGGATGTGCAAGGATTGCCACTCCGCCACTTTCCTTGATCAATTGGATCACATCCTCCGCCTGCGGTTTTTCACGTTTTATCTGCAGCTGACGGCTATTTTTCACAAGAAGCTTTGCCTGGCTCCAATCCGAAGCATATCCCTTCTTAGCCATAAGCTCGAAAATCTGCTTCTTTTGTATATCACCGGGCACAAAACCTTCTCCCTGTGCCGCAGCTACCTCCTGCAAGGTAATTGGCATTCCCATCTCTGTAAGCCGGATGCATAAAGCTTCATATCCGCTCAGCTTGCTCTTACGGGTAAGTTCTTCCTGCCTGACAAAACCAGTATGTGAAAAATCACAAGCAAGCCCTACGATATGAACATCTTCAACCTGTGTATTACAGGAAAATTCAATTCCAGGAATCAGAATGATCCCCTGCTCTCTCCCATATTGCTGCAGATCCACTGCCCGACCGGAAATTTCCGGATGCAGTTCCGGCCGGATATCATGATCGGTAATGGCCAACACCTTTAATCCTCGTCTCACGGCATTGGCAATGATCTGCTCGTAGGAATCTGCCCCATCGGAACGTTTCGTATGGGAGTGGAGATCACATTCATAAATCTTCTCATCCATCAGATTTCCTCCCTCCGTCTTATGCTTTTCCTACAGAACCAAATACACCAATGCAATGCGTTACGACCTCTTGTACCTCTTTTTCCATCATTCTGTCCGCCTGCAACGGTTCCGTCAATCCATCGCTTGCCTTCATTCCTCGGAAATAGGCCATTTTGATTGCCGTTGAAACATTGATTTTCGATGCACCTATCTGTATTAGTCTGCGGAATACATCATCTGCCAGACCTGTGCCGCCATGCACCACTAAATTTGTTTTCACCCTGCCGCGAATATCTGAGAATCTTTCATAATCCAGTTTTGGTTTGCCTTTGTACATGCCATGTGCCGTTCCAATTGCCGGAGCAAAAGCATCTACCCCTGTCTCTGCAGTAAATCGGACAGAAAGGTCGACATCTGCCAAGCTTCCAGCATGGTCATCTACAACGATGTCTTCTTCAACACCTACTATAGCGCCAAGTTCTCCTTCTACACTGATATCCTTTTTTTTCGCATATGCCACAATCTCTTTTGTTTTGGCAACATTCTCTTCAAATGCAAAAGAAGAACCATCATACATGATAGAACTCCAGCCCGCATCCATGCACTGCTTGGCAACCTCAGTTTCCTTGCAGTGATCCAGATGAAGTGCTACAGGAACCGAAGTTTTTTTCATAAGCGGCAAAACCATATCCATAATATGAGCTGTACCTAATTGCCGGACTGTTTTGACTGAGGTTTGCAAAATCACCGGAGACTTTCTTTCTTCACAAGTTTCAATAATCGTTCTTGCCGTCAGATAATTAAAGAAGTTAAATGCCCCAATGGCATATCTCCCCTTTGTTGCCTGATTCATCATCTCTATCATATTTACATAAGCCATCTTTATCTTTCTCCTTTTTACGCAATAAAATCCTTCGCCACCGCAGCAATTCCCTTGGCATCCAATTTATAATACCGCAAAAGCTCCTCATAGGAACCCGATGTCGCGTACACATGAGGTACACCATGAATCTTCAGTGGTACCGGGCAGGACTGAGCAATCACTTCAGCAACACTCCCTCCCAGGCCGCCGCAGATATAATGTTCCTCTACGGTCATAATCCTGCCTGTTTTCTCTGCCGCATACTTTATGATTTCGCAATCAATGGGCGATACAGTCGGCAGCCCTATGACCATGACTGAGATTCCCTGATCTTCCAGCAACGCAGCTGCGCATAACACTTCTCCAGTGATGGAGCCGGTAGATAGTATGGTGAGATCATTCCCTTCACGCAAAATTTCTCCTTTGCCGATAATGAATGCTGCTTCCTTTTTTAAATCTGGTATGGCCCCATTCCCAATCCGCATATAAACAGGCCCGTTGTAGTCCATCATGGCCTTAACCGCCGAACGTATCTCTCCCACATCCTGTGGAGCAAGCACTACCGCCCCCGGTACCATCCGCATGATTGCATAATCTTCCAAAGAATGGTGCGTCGCGCCTAAATCAGAATACGTAAACCCGGCATTTCTTCCCACAATCTTCACGTTTTGTTTCATATACCCCAAGTCATTGCGAAACATTTCATAGGGACGGCAGGTAACAAACGGCGCAATTGCACAAAATACAGGAATTTTTCCTGTGGTGGCCAGGCCTGCTGCAATACCGGTTATACCCTGTTCCATAATCCCAAACTCATAATATTTCTCCGGATGCTGCTCTGCAAAATCCTTAAATCCAGCACTGCCGCCACTATCCGCTGACAAAACAACAATTCTTTCATCGGTTTCTGCCAATTCTGCTACAGCCTTGCCAAATTCCTTCCTTGGATCTCTTTTTATCGTATCCATATAAGTAGGCCTCCTATAATCACATGATCTCCTGCGCAATTTTTCCTATTTTTGCTTCACATTCCTCGATAGCCTGCTGCAGTTCACCATTCTTCGGGGACCAAAAATGGTATTTCGCTTGATTTTCTGCAAAGGTTATTCCTTTGGCCTTGATTGTATGAGCAACAATTGCTGTCGGCCTGCCCTTTTGCAACGGCAGCCTGTCCAGCACGTCAATAATCTCTTCCATCGAATTTCCATCTATATTTTCTACAGCCCAGCCAAAAGCCTTGAAATGCTCATCTATAGGAACATAATTCATGATTTTTTCCACCTGCCCGCTGATCTGCAAACCATTGAAATCGACAAAAACAGTCAGATTGTCCAAGTGGTAATGTGCCGCCGCCGCTGCTGCTTCCCAATTTGAGCCTTCTGCCAGTTCACCGTCTCCCATGATAACATATACCTTCGCTTTTCCTCTTAAACCAAGTGCCATTCCATCGGCTATAGAAAGTCCATGGCCCAAGGCTCCTGTATTTGCTTCTATTCCCAGCAGCTTGTGCATATCCGGATGTCCCGGAATTTTTGTTCCCAGCTTGCCATAGGTGTCCAAGACCGACTTATCAAAAAAACCCTTCTCCGCAAGTACCGCATATTGTGCCATACACTTATGCCCCGCGGACAAAAGGAACCGGTCCCGTTCCTTCCAATCCGGTTCCTCCGGCCTGATCTTCATTTTATAAAAGTACAAGGCCGTTACAATATCAATGCAGGAAAATGCGCCTCCCAAATGTCCATGTCCGCTGCTTTCCACCATGCGCAGCACATTACGCCGGCATTTTTCTGCTGTTACTTCCAGCTTTAATCGTTTATTTCTTTCCATATATCTTCATCCCTTTTCATACTCGAAAATACGTTGGACTTTGGGATACGATCTGGAACCAGGGTCAAACCGGCATTCCAGGTACGCTTTCGTCATCAATTTTCCTGTTTCTATACCAGTCACCAAGGCTCCCATGGTTATGATATTGGCATCATTGCTCAAGGCTGCCCGTTGTGCCTGATAAACATCTGACACCAAGGCTGCATAAGCTCCCTTTACTTTGTTTGCCGCAATGCTCATGCCTATCCCTGTACCGCAAATCAGGATGCCCTTATCGTTCTCACCTTTAGCAACGCTCTCAGCCACTTCAATTGCCGTATTGGCATAAATAGGATCACCACTGCCAAAATCTACGCATTCATGCCCCAATGTTTTAATATAATCCATAAGCTTAAATTTGAACTCTGCTGCGTTCGGATCACAACCAATTGCTATCTTCATAATTTACCTCCATTTTTGCTCTGTCATGGTAATAAAGTACCCTTAAGAATCTATAATTTCATTTTTTCAACAGCTTCTCTGATTTCCGCTTTTATTTCTGCCGAAATGGGCTGAACAGGCTTGCGCGGATAGCCTCCCTGAAGACCCACCAAATTCATACAGCATTTTACACCAGCTACGCTGCCTCTGCCGCCAGTCTGCCTGGCTAATCCCTGCAAAGCAGCATGATAGGCTCTGGCCTTCTCAACCCCATTCGTCCGGAATATCTCAACAAGTCTGGCACATTCATCAGGAAAATAGTTTGCTGCCGATACCACGCCGCCAGCCCCGCCTCTTTCCAAACAAACCATAATGGTACTCAGTGAGCCGGACAATACGATAAAGTCCTTCCTGCCGCCCACTACATCCATATAGCTTTCCATCATATTGGAAGATGTATCCTTTATTCCGGCAATATTCGGATGCGCGGCCAAACGTTTGAGCACCTCTGGCGAAATACAAACCCCATTAGCAAAACCAGGCGCACAATAAAGAAGCAATGGATATTTACTATAATCAGCAATTGTCTCATAATAATCGACCAATGCTTCATCTGTCATCAACTTAGCAAAATAATTTGGTGTCAGCGCGGATATATAATCCAAGTGAATACCTGCATCCTGCACACGTCGAATAAAGGATAAGGTATGCTGTAAGGACTCCCGGCCCACGCCGCCAATCAGGACTTTATCGGAAGACGTGTGCGCACTGGCGCACCGAATGACGGCTAAGGATTCATCATCATCGATGGAACGCAATTCCCCGTTACTTCCCAAACACATATAGCCCTGTACTTTACTGCGGTTCCATGCCTCATAATTCGTCGCCAATTTATCCAGGCTTAACCGTCCATCTTTTTCAAACGGCGTTACTGCAGGAATAATAATTCCCTCCAAAATTTTCATGCCTTCCCCTTCTTTTCATGTTATACTTATGCTATACTTGTATATACAAGTATAGCATCGTCAATATCTTATGTCAATATGCTCAATTAAGAATTATCACTTAATAGAAATGTTACTACACTTGAATTATCCTGTTTTTACCTATATAATAAAATTATGGTTTTTACCTAAAGGAGTAGAAATATGTTGAACATTGAAGGCCCCTTCCCCTTGCATACACAACTGGAAAAAATTATTCGCGATAAAATTGCGAATGGTATATGGCAGGAAAACCAGAGAATATCCTCTGAAAATGAGTTATGTAAAAAATACGAACTCAGCCGGATGACCGTCCGCGCAGTCCTGGCAAAGCTTGTGCAGGAAGAGCTTATCTATCGCGTTCCCGGTAAGGGAACCTTTGTAAGCCCACATAAAATCGTCAGCAAGCCTCTCTCGCAAATGGGCATCCGCGCCCAGCTCGAGCTTATGGGCTATAGAAATACAACAAAGTTATTATATACCAAAGAAACTATTTGCGATACGGCTTTAGCACAAAAACTAAAATTGGAACCAGGGACCCTGCTATATGAAATAAAACGTATCCGTTTTGTCGAAGAACAACCCTTTAGTATCCATTTATCGTATATTCCCCAAAATTGCTGCAAGGGACTTATTGATCAAGACTATGATTTTGAAAACACTCAGTTATGTGATGTCCTGCGGATACACTATGGCATTGAACAAAATCATACGATTGAAACCATGGAAATCACAAACGCTCATACGAAGGATGCGGAGCTTTTACATATAAAAAAAGGATATCCTTTAGTGCATTTGGAAAACACACTGTATTCCGTTGGCGGCCAGCTCACAGAATATGCTTCCGTACTTTTCCGCGGTGACAAAATCAAAATTGAGATACATAATACTTATAATCTGCAAAGTTCGACTTGATTCTTTTACAAACTGCAAAACGCCATATCTTTAATCAGGTATTACACTTGAAGATATGGCGTTTTGTAGTTTGCACTTTTTGATAATACTCCTGCTCCTCGTAATCACCGTTATATAAAAAAACAGTCATCACCATATACTAAAAATGCCTGCAATGACTGCATTATAACTCCTTATGCCCGCTACTTTCAATTCTGTTTTATAAAGCTGCCCTTGTTTTTAACTATATCGGTGCACAGCCTCCATGAGTTCTCTGGCATGTCCGCACAAAATGTCAAATGCACCCTCATGTACGAGCTTTTGATTCGTGAGATAATTGCTGATTCCCATACCTGCAAAGCCCAGCGCGAGGAATTCATCGATATTATCAGGTGTTATGCCTGCTGTAGCAATGAATCTCACATGGTTGATGGGTCCCATGATATCCTTGGCATAGCGAACGCCCATCGTGCCAGCTGGAAAGAGTTTCACGAAATCAGCCCCTGCCGCATGCGCGGCAAGAATCTCAGTCGGCGTCATAGCACCGGGAATAGCTGCCATTCCCATCACCTTCGTAAGACGTATCACATCATGATTGACATTCGGCGAAATTATATATTGAGCGCCTGCATCTCTTGCTGCGACTACCTGCTCCTCGTTCAATACAGTCCCTGCACCTATGGCGACCTCTTTGCCAAATTTATCACGCAACGAACGAATAGCTGCCGAAGTCTTTTGTATACATGCAGGCTCTTTCTGATCGAACGTGACCTCAACCAGCCGTATCCCGCCTTCATGCAATGCTGTGACCAACTGCAGCAAATCGTTTCCATAGATTCCCCGGCAAATAGCTATAATCTTATTTTTCTCAATAATATCGATTGTTTCCTGTTTCAAATTTATACACCCTTTCCTTGTTTTTTTCCTCCACATGCGTCATACAAAACACGTATTCTGCCAGCCATCAATTTCTACATAACAAAAACACCCGCCTTCGATATAGAATCATCAAGGACGAGTGCGTAACCGCATCGCGTTGCCACCTTGTTTGGGAAAAACTCCCCTCTCATTGCAGGATACCATCATATCCCTCACAAAATAACGCCTGTGCTGCGTCATGGAATACTCAATACCCTGTGCAAATAAATGCTCAGCCTATCTTTGACCATGCCCTCAACGGTCCATTTGATATTCTGCATCCTGCCGCATCCCAGCAAGCACGGCTCTCTGTAAGTGCATAAATATCTTTATCTCCGTATCAATAGTTTCTTAAGGTAGATATTCAATTTTCCAAAGTGTATCACTTCTATGGTCTGTTTGTCAACTACATAATAGAATATTATATCAAGTTTTCATTGGTAGTTCTGTTTTCCTTAAATTACGGCTGGCATTATTTGTAATCCTGCGTCTCACTCCATCGCCATTCCCAGTTTTTCAAATAAAGGTCTGCCAACTCTTTGTTGCCCCGAATCACCAAAACATTTTCGGCATTATTTTGTTCCGCAGCTTTGGTGAAGTTAAATGATCCCGTAACAACATTCATATCATCTATAATCATAACTTTACTATGTGCGATTTGAAAATCATGGTCTATTTTGACCGGCACATTGCTATTAGCGAAAAATTTAGCTGAGGAATATTTTTCTGTTTCCTGACTCTTGTCAAGAATAATCCGCACCTGCACCCCACGCTTTTGTGCCTCTACCAGCGCTTTGGCAATCGGGCTGGATGTAAAGCTATAGGCCTGCACCCGGATATTTTTTTTTGCTTCCCCTATTGCTTTTATGACGGTCGCTGCAGCGCCGCCATTCGGACTGAACGCGACTTCGACCGTTCCTGCTGCATTTACGATATGCGGTGAATTGATCCCATCCGGCAGGGCCATAGCCGCTTCCACTTTGTCAGAATTCCGCCCTGTTTCTTTCTGATTTTTGGAACATCCCACCAGAAACCCAGTGAAAAAAATCCCTATCACCAAAAATACTGTTATTCCCTTTTTAAACATAAAATCAACCACCCTTAAGCTATTCGATATTCCTTCTCAATTCTTTACATACATAAAAGATGCATTCTGTCTACGACAGATTATAGTATACACCAGAAAACTCGGCTAGGCAAAAAAATACTCCCTTTAGAGATAAGCAAGCAGCTTATCCCAAAGGGAGTATTTTTTATGGACAAAACTGGCCCATAAAAATCTAAAGCCCTCACTTAGGCTAGAGTACTGTCGCATTATGTGCCTTTTCCGGGAAAAATATATTCTGCACTGCAGCTTCAGCCGCTCTGGCCGCAGAAAGGTCAATCCCTGTATCGAATAGCAGTGCCGCAGTCTCGACAAAATCACCCAGGGCACAATTTCCCGTGCGCTCACCTATGCCGCCCAATGTCACATCAATATAGCGTGCGCCTGCCTGCAAAGCTGCGACAGAATTCGCTACCGCCATACCGAGATCATTATGTGCATGAAACTCAATTTCCATACCGGCAGCTTCCCGCAAGACATTGATTTTTTCATATGCCCCGACTGGTGTGAGGATACCGACTGTATCCGCAAAGCGGATATAGGATACTCCCATGTTCTTAAGTATCATTGCCAGTTCTGCCATGAAGCCAAGTTCAGCGCGTGAGGCATCCTCGAAGCCTATCGTCACCTCATAGTCCTGGCCACGCGCAAAGTCCACGCATTCCCGCATGGTCTTCTCCAACCATCGACGGTTTTTTTGCAGTTTCTTTTGTATCTGCAGATCCGAAACAGGAACACTGATATGCAGCACATCGGGCGAGCATTCCATAGACATCCTGAGGTCCTGCAGGGACAAACGGTTCCATGCCTTGATACGGGCTCGATGGCACACAGACTTCATGCCCCATAAGGCTGCCTGCTCAATTTTTCCCATAGCCGGTATGCCTCCTTCGATTTCATAGACGCCCAACCCATCTAAAAGTTTTGCAATAGCAACTTTGTCCCGGCTTCCTAAAGCCAGCCCAGGACTTTGCTCACCATCGCGCAGACTGGTATCAACAATATAGCATTTTTCCTTCATGAAGTCCTCTCCGCCCTTCCTATCCACAGGCCTTAATCCGCTGCATCCAGCAAAAGCTGCCGCACAGCCTCTTCACTAAGCCGTGCCTGCCGCCCCACACTTTTTCGCTGCAAACGCTCAATGAGCCGGGCCAGCTGTTTTTCCTCAAGCTGAATATGCAATTCGCGCGCCTTAGCCAGCAGCGCGCTGCGCCCGGAATATTTTCCAATGACAAGATGCCGCTGCAAGCCTACCAATTCAGGCGGATAGGGTTCATAAAGACTCGGTTCCTTTACTACACCGTCGACATGGATACCCGCTTCCACGGCAAAAATATCGCTGCCCAACACCGGTTTTTTGCCGCTGAGCTGCTGCCCGGTGATTTCCTCCAAAAGTGCTTTGGCCGACTGCAGTGCAGACATCTCTCCCTGCAGAAGAACCGCTCCCTGCAAATAAAGTGCCATGAGTATTTCTTCCGTGCAGCCATAGCCGCCTATGCCAGCCAGGGAAGCTGCAGCTCCGTATCCTCCCATGAGCAGCCAGGTAACCGAAAGCGCCGTCGCACAATGGAAGGTGTCACGTGGCGCCAGCTCGTTCCTTTTTCCGGTTTGCAAAATCTTCTCAAATGTACTCTTTGAAGCTATGCCTATAAGCCTGTCAAACCCCCTCCGGCGCATAAAAATTTCTTTACCATATAAATCCAGACAAGGAATCTCTTCATTTTCCTCTGCTGGCACTTTACTTTTTTCCTGAAGTAAATATCCGGAAAACCCCGGATAAGCAGACCGCTCAGCAGAATGCCGGATACGCAGAAAATATTTTTTCTGCGTATCCATGCAAGGCTCAAATGCGCGCAGCTTTTCATAGACAGGCACGGAAAGCTCCAACGCGTCTACCGGCAACCGTTCTATTTTCCGCAGCAGGCAGAGTAAGCTTTCCGCCTGCGCTCCATAGGCATCCAGACTGGTTAGGGTACAATCCGTAAGCATCGTTCCGTCCCCTCTCTCAGGCTCCTCTGACAGCCTTGTTTACCGCCGTTTCAATGCGATCATAGGTCGTGATAACACGTATGCCCATTAGCGCGAGCTTCTGTTGCGGCGAGTCTCCAATCCGCAGAGCCAGCACGCTGCCACAGTCATCAATAGCATGCAGCAATTTTTCCATGCGGGAGGCCTTTTCATCACAGACTTCCTCTCCCCGACAATATTTTGCAACGCTGCGCCGTTCGATGAAATGTGCCTGTTCCCCATCGCTTTCGTAAATATAAAATTCCTCCGCCTGTCCAAAATGCTGATCAACCAGCATACCACTCTTAGTCGCAACTGCCACCCGCTGCAGATTTTTTTCTGACGCAGTCTCCGCGGATTTGGCACAGCTGCGATAACGGATAGAAACATCATTATTAAGCGTACCGACAGCATCTGCCCGGCATTGGCGGCAATGCAGCATCTGCCCGATATACTGTCCGCATTTTTCCCGCATCGCCATAACATCCTTGTGGCTGACCAGCGGCATAGCTTCAAAAGCGCTGCCTTTGACCGGTATCATCTGCATGATGTTCGTAATATGCGCACCAAGTTCCTTAACCTTCTTCACGACCGTCTCGATATGCGTGTCATTCACACCTTTAAGCATAACGACGTTGACTTTGCAGACAACGCCATGCACTGCCAGATATTTCAGTCCCGTCAGCTGGTTGCCAAGCAGAATACCCGCCGCAGCCTCGCCTGTATACCGGGTTCCCAGGTAATCGATATATTCATAGATTTTCGCACCAATCGACGGCTCCACCGCATTGATGGTAATCGTCACATGCGTAACTCCCAGCTTGATGATTTCCTCTGCATACATAGGCAGCATGAGCCCATTCGTGGACAAGCAAAAGGTCACCTCCGGGTCAAATTCCCTTATAAGCCGCAAGGTTTCGCTTGTCCCAGCAAAGTTTGCCAGCGAGTCTCCCGGGCCCGCAATACCTACGACCTTAAGATTTGGCATATCCGTCTTCACCCGCTTGTATTTTGCAAGGGCCTGCTCCGGCGTCAGGATTTCTGCCGTAACACCCGGACGGCTTTCATTTGGGCAGTCAAAGCTACGAAGGCAGTATCTGCACTGGATATTGCACTGGGGCGCGACAGGCAGGTGGATGCGCGCATATTTTCCTCCACCACAGGTAAAGCAGGGATGTTCGGCAGTTTTTTTCGCAAGCATAGCGGCGGCATCCAGCCCTGACTCTGCCAGAACCTGCCTGTCGGTTTCCTGTTTCGGTCTGGCAGCCGCATGGTCATCTTCTCTTTTATAATACTTGCGGTACATATCCTCACGAAAGGTTTCAGCCCGCTGCAAGAGCAATGCATTTACCATACGGTCAAGAAAACGCAGTGATCCCTCATATCCAATAGTGCGCACACGCTGCCCGCCGACCTGGTCATGAATGGGAAAAGACGCGCGAATCAGCGGCAGTCCAAACTTTTCTGCTACACGCCGCCCATCGGAGTTTCCTATGAGCAGATTAACGGATAGTTCCTTGACAAGCTCTTCAGCACGCGCAAAGTCAGCATCCGCTTCGATGACAAACCCGCTGACAAACTGTGTCTCTGCCGCAGCGGCAAGCTCCGGTTCAAGCGCAGTCTTAAATGATGGGCACACAGCGCCGGTGAGCGCTGCCACAGGCACCAGCCCGTTCTCTGCACAAAGCTTTACAGTACCCTGTACAAAGTCCGGCTCGCCAAAAACAAGTGCGCGCCCCAAAGCATTGTATTTATGGGAATCCACCATAGCATCCAGATAACGGCTGCGTGCCTTACTGATTTTCTCTGTAAGCCTGCCACCAAGCTCTACAAGCTTTGCAAGAAGCGCATCCATCCCACGCAAGCCTGTCGGCAGATCCAACCGCACATAAGGCACACCGTATTTTTCCCACAAGTACTGCGCTGGAGAACTTTCTGCCTGAACAAAATGTGACAGCTCTATCGTATAACGTGCTCCTGCCATAAGCGAAATATCCTCGATGGAAGTTCCGGCCTGCGGCAAACGGTTATAATCCTTTTCGTGCCCGCCGTCCAGGTTCTCTGAAAAATCCGGCAGCAGGATATATTCCAGTTCCATTTCCGCCAACAAATCTTTTAAATACCTTGTATCCGCTGGTGAAAGATAGCCTGTGACCAGATTTATTTTTTCATTGTGTCCCATCTGCATCTCTACCTGAGACACAATGGCATGCAACGCGCGAAAAAACCCCTCGTACTGGGTACCCGCATAGCCTGCCGTTGATGCATTTATAATCCTGACATGCCGGTATTCCGGATGCATTTCATAGAATTTATGCCGGATAGCCGGAACATCCTCACCGATGGTCTCAGCAAGACAGGTCGTGGCAATTCCGATAACTTCCGGTTCATAAAGACGAATAAGGTTCTCCAGCCCTTGTAAGAGATTCTTCTCCCCGCCAAATACCGTTCCCTGTTCTGTGAGCGAGGAGGAGGCGATATCGACCGGCTCATTATAATGTGTAGCCATATGACGGCGGATATAGGTACTGCAGCCCTGTGAACCATGCAGAATCGACATACATTTCTTTATGCCGTAAAATGCCGTGACCGCTCCCATCGGCACACACATCTTGCATGGATTTACGTTAAGATTCTTAAAATTCCTGCCCATAACAAGCACCTCCCATTACGCCTCTTTTAAGTATTTCCAAACCGGGCTGTTGATGCTCAGATTAATTTCTCTCGTAAAATTCACAACACCCTCATAACCACCGAGTGCATGCTTACGTTCATGATTATGGTCGCAAAAAGCAATGCCCAATTTATAAGCCAGCGGCCTCTCTTTGACCCCGCCGACGAGTATATCTGCTTTCGTCTCGCGCATAAAACGCTCAAGCTCTGCCGGATTGGCATCATCAAGAATGACTGTATCCGCATCAACCAGGCTCCGGATTACGGTATAATCTTCCTGCTTGCCCGTCTGCGTACCCACAACAACCGTTTTAATGCCCATTTCCGCGAACTGACGGATCAGCGATATTGCCTTGAACCCGCCGCCCACATAAATGGCTGCACGTCTGCCCGTAAGATGCGGACGATATATTTCCAAAAAGCTCTCTGCCTTGCGCCTTTCTTCTGTCGTAAAGCATGCGGCCTTTTTTACTGCCGCAGCATCTCCCACTGCATCAGCTACGCGTAAAATTGAATTTGTCGTATCTTCAACACCAAAGAAACTCACTTTAAAAAAAGGAATGTTGAATTCCTCTTCCATTCGCTTAGCAAGATAAGCACTTGAACCCGCACATTGCACTATATTGATCGCAGCTCGCGGCGCTTTTATAAGCGTCTCATAGGAAGCATCCCCCGTAAAGGTTGATACGATTGGGATACCAATTCTATGGAAATAATTTTTAATGATCCACATTTCTCCCGCCAGATTGAAATCTCCCAGGATATTTACGCCACATTTTTTTAGTTTTTCATCATAATGCGGCCGGATAAGCCGCATCATTGCATCGCATGCCAGCTTATAGCCCTGTGATTTCGTGCCGGAAAAACCCGGTGCCTTGACCGGAATCACCCGAATGCCAAATTTCTCCTCTGCCTGACGGCATACTGCTTCGATATCATCACCAATAACGCCTACGATACAAGTAGCATAAACAAAAATAAGCTTCGCCTTCTTTTCCTGTACGATTTCCTCAATCGCCCGCTGCAGCTTTTCTGCTCCGCCAAAAATGACATCTTTTTCGCGAAGATCCGTGGAAAAACTGTTGCGGTAAAGATCGCTGCCGCTCGACAGACTGCCCCGGATATCCCAGGTATAGCTTGCGCACCCGATGGGACCATGCACGATATGGAAGGCGTCCGTAATCGGATTCAATACAACGCGGGCGCCGCAATAAACGCAGGCCCGCTGGCTAACGGCTCCCGATACACTCGCGCGCTCACAGCCGATACTGCTGCCATCCCCGCCACAGCCCAGTTCCTGCGCAAAAATCGATGCTTTTCTTTCTTCCAATACTGTATCCATGGCCGTTCCCTCCCCTTACAAATACAAAAGCATGGATAAACCGTGCATCAAACACCGTTGTATCCATGCTTTCAGAAACCTATGAAATTTTATGCTTTCATTATACAGAAACTGCAAATATATACAACCTCTAAAAAACCGTCTACATGACAAGCTCGAGATCTTCATCTGCCGCATCACGATCCTGCCGGTCCATGAGCGCATTCCCAATGAGCTCAAGCAGGCGCATAGCACCGCGATAACCGACTATCGGCATGTAAGAATGCACATACCGGTCAAGGATTGGAAAGCCCGCACGCACCAAGGGAATATCCTCTGCTTTAGCTATATATTTGCCATGTGTCGTACCTACGAGAATATCTACAGGATCATTTTTTATCCATTGATGCAGTTCGAAAAGATCCCCATTATCGACAGCCTTGCAGTCATTTGCACCGAACTTTGCCAAAAGTGCCTCAGCTTTTTTGGTAAACTCCCTGTTTTTTGTGCCTGTAAGTACATATTTAGGAACCATACCAAGCTCAAGGGCAAAGGCTGTAAGTCCGAGCACCGTATCCGGATCTCCATAGATTGCCGCTGTTTTTTGATAAAAATTCGCATGTGCGTCCAGCATGATATCAACCAACTGCCCGCGCTCTTCCTCAATGCTTTCTGGTACCTCTGTGTGTAGAAAATGCGACAGTTCCATAATATATTGGTCCGTCGCCTCCACGCCCATGGGAAGCGGCAGCGCCGCAAAATCCACGTCACATTTTTCCTTGAGTTTTATGGCTGGAGCCTTGGTCGTAAGCTCTCCAAGCGCAAATATTTTCTCCACAGATCCCAACGCACGGATTTCTTCTATAGTCGTACCTCCCTTTGGGTACATCTCATAATGCCCCTTGTTCGGTGCGTCCATGACACCGCTCGTATCCGGAAACATGATATAATCTCCATGCATAAGACCAGCAAGGCGTTTCATTTCCCGCATATCCCCCGGATTTACAAAACCCGGAAAAATACCAATTTTCCCATTTGATACGGCCTTCTTCTCCGCAAGATATTGAATGAACCCGGACATCATATTGCCAAATCCAACGATATGTGAGCCTGCATAACTCGGCGTATTTGCATGCACAACAATCTTTCCTTCCGGGATTTCCATCTGCTGTATATACGTATTGATATCATCGCCGATGGTTTCACTCAAGCAGGTCGTATGCACTGCGATGACATCCGGATCATAGATATCAAATACATTTTTTACAGCCTTTTTAAGGTTGCTGCCGCCGCCAAATACACAAGCTCCTTCTGTAAACGAACTTGTAGTCGCAATCGCCGGTTCTTTGAAATGCCGTGCCAAAAAGGTACGGTGATAAGAGCAGCAGCCCTGTGAACCATGACTGTGCGGCATGCAGCGATGTACCCCGAGCGCAGCATACATCGCGCCTACAGGCTCGCAGGTTTTACATGGATTTACACGCAAAGCCCGGCGTTCTGTAATCTTTTTGGGTGTTGCATCAAGCATTTTCTCCACCTCCAATAATTCCTTCCAGGGTCGGCCGGGTATTCCACGGCGGCGTGAGATATTTCCACGCCGGAGTGAAAATGCTCATATAAGTATCGCGTGCAAAATTAACAGCTCCGCGGAAGCCTGCATACGGTCCGCTGTAATCATAAGAATGCAGCTGTCTGGACGGTGTCCCCGATTTTTGTATCATATATTTATCCTTGATTCCCGAATAGAAGATATCCGGCTCAAATAACTCAATAAGCTTTTCCGTCTCATAATGGTTGAAATCGTCCACCGTAACTGTCCCATTTCCCATATCCCTGAACATACCTTCGTACTTTTCAATATCTATTTTTTGCTGCAGCGCATCGAAACGCTCCTTGTTCAGCGTCAAATGATAATATTGATCATCCGGTTCTATCGTGAGTTCCTCGATATTTTTGCTGTCTGCATCCGGCTTGATGCCCGACAGAACCTCCCGCCCCTCATAATCATCACGATGGGCGAACTCATAGCCGGCGATAACCGTTTTTATGCCAAAATCGGCCAGCAGGTTCTGATAATGATGGGAACGCGAACCGCCCACAAAGATTCCGGCTGTATGTCCATGAAGCTTCGCACGATACGCCTCACGGGTCTCTTCGATATCTGCCAGCTCGGCAGCGATGACCTCCTCCGTACGCTGCCGGAGCCCTTCATCATCAAAATAAACCGCCATTTCCCTGAGTGACCGCATAGTTTCCCCAATACCGATGAAGTTTACCTTAATCCAGTCTATGCCATATTTTTTCTTCATCATCTCAGCAATATAGTTAATAGAACGATGACACTGCACCAGATTAAGATTTGCCGTATGTGCATTTTTTATCTGCTCATAGGAACCATCTCCCGTAAAAATCGAGACAACCTCATAGCCAATGAGCTTCAGCAGCCGCTCCACTTCCCACCCATCTCCGCCAATATTATACTCACCAAGCATATTCACCGCAAATTTCTTATCACGTTTGGCACCGCTTGTGCCAATGATATTTTTCATAAGCCCGTTATTCGCGATATGATGTCCGGCAGATTGGCTCACACCCTTATAGCCTTCACAGCTGTAAGCCACACAAGCAATCCCGTAGGTTGCCTTGGCCCAGTTGGCTACGGCATGAATATCATCGCCAATCAGACCTACAGGACAAGTAGAGCAGATCATAATGCATTTTGGCGCAAAAATTTCCATAATTTCCTGAATAGCCTGCTTCAGTTTCTTCTCACCACCAAACACGATATCCGGTTCCTGCAGATCCGTAGAAAAACAATACTGTATAAAACTTTTTCCCTCCGAATCACTGCGTGCCTTATTGCGGCGGGTGCCCCAGCTGTAATACCCGCAGCCTATCGGCCCATGTGTAAGCACCACAACATCCTTCAAAGGACCAAGTACGACCCCTTTGCAGCCTGCATAACAGCAGCCACGATTAATCATAAGCCCCGGCACGGAACGGCTGTTGGCTGCAATTTCCTGCGGCACCCCGTCTGCCTCAAGCTGAACGATATGATCCTTCCGGTTCTTAAACACTCTTCCTGAATATTGATCCAGGAGTTTCTCACGCTCATTCATTGTTTTCACCCCTAACCATCCATTTCGCTCTCTTTCATCTGCTTTTGCCCGGTGCGGATATTATAGCCCTCAGCAATGGGCATAACAAAAATTCTGCCGTCTCCCGGATGCCCTGTCTGGTTTACCCGGATAATCGTTTTTACGGCATATTCCACCTGATCATCATCCACTATAAGTGAAAAAGAACGGCGCGGCACCAGCCGCACCCCCTCGGATAAAGCTTCTCCGAGCTTATCTGCCGGCAGGGACCCGGCATTCTCTACGATAACATGCAGTGCTTCTGTCGCCAGTGTCTTTTTCCCGCGTCCTAAAGCCTTCGAGCATGTAAAGGATGGGTATCCAGCTTCGCCCAACGCATGCTTTGTCGGATTCACCATGTTCAGGCGAATAAACGCCATGATTTCCTTCATATTTCCCACCCTCCTATAAACCGGCCTTGCCGGAGCTTATCGTATAGGCCTCTTCAACCGGTGTAACGAAGATCCGCCCATCCCCGAAATTTCCGTTTTGGCCTGTCTTCGCATTCTTTATAATAATCTTAACAATATCATCCTTATCCTTGTCCTCCGCAATTATGATAAGCAGTTCCTTCTGCAGCTCATCATAATGCACCTCACCGACAATAATGCCCTTTTGGCGTCCGCGGCCATAAACCTCTTCCTTCGTAACGCCGACATACCCGGCATCCAGGAGTTCGGACAAAACGTCTCCCGATTTTTCCGGCCGCACAACGGCCCTGATCATAATCATTTTCGCTACCTCCTCCTATTATTGTAAATTCATGCTTCCATCAAGCCATGTTCCATCAGAATTGCCTCTAATCGATCCTGGGATAGTGGTTTCGGGATGATAAACATATCGTTGCCGTCGATTTTCTGTGCCAGTGAGCGGTATTCATCTGCCTGCGCCTCCTGCGGGCTGTATTCGATAACCGTTTGCTTATTTATCTCGGCACGCTGTACGGCATTATCACGCGGTACAAAATGAATCATCTGTGTACCGATCTCTTTCGCTACTGTTTCTACAAGCTCGGCCTCCCCAGCAACCTTGCGGCTGTTGCAAATAAGACCGCCCAAACGCACACCGCCTGTATTGGCATATTTCATGATGCCCTTGGAAATATTATTTGCCGCGTAAAGCGCCATCATTTCCCCCGAACAGACGATGTATATCTCCCGCGCCTTGCCCTCACGTATAGGCATCGCAAAACCACCGCAGACAACATCGCCAAGTACATCGTAAAAAACATAATCCAAATCCTCGGTATAGGCACCAAGCTGTTCCAAAAGATTGATAGAGGTGATGATACCGCGTCCTGCGCAGCCAACCCCCGGTTCCGGTCCGCCGGACTCAACACCCTTGATGCCAGCGAACCCAACCTTCATAATACAATCGAGGTCGATATCCTCGCCTTCTTCACGCAGCGTATCAAGAACCGTTCTTTGCGCAAGTCCGCCGAGCACCAGGCGTGTCGAATCTGCTTTTGGATCACAGCCAACAATCATGATTTTTTTACCCATTTCTGCCAGACCTGCCGTGAGGTTCTGCGTCGTTGTAGATTTTCCAATACCGCCCTTGCCATAAATAGCTACCTGTCTCATCTCAAATCCCTCCATCTTCTTATCAAAAATTTTTCTCAACAGTATCAAAAGAAAAAAGTCCCGACTCCGCTCTTAGCGGAATCGGGACTGCAATGTCTCCACGAGATATGCTGTTTTCCTGTTGATGATGTAACTATAGAAGATTTATTGATACCTGTCAATGCCGGAAATTTGGCCAGACAAACCTGTATTTTACCATTTTTCAGTCAATTTGCCAGACCACAAAATAAAATGAAGCATTATAGCCTAACGCCTTAATAATTTAGGTCTGACAAAATTTCTTTCACATTCCATAAAAAATCCTGCCATAATGAAGTCTGAAAATATTTTGTATACACAAACTTTTCTTAACAGAACAGATTTTTATAGTTTCCCATGTATACATTAATATTTTTATGCAACACCTTGTGTAAACACTTTTTTGCTATATAATAAAAACAGTGCTTATATATGTTAAATAGGAGGTCGTAATCCTATGCTTAGACAAATTGCCGTACTCTGCCGCAACAACTGTCCTTCTTCGCTGAAAGAAGCCGAGAAAATACACATTTTTGAATCTCCGGAACAAAATGCATCCGGAGACTGGCTGGAACGAAAAATCTTTCCCTTCCAGCTGAAAAAGACTACCCGGATGTCCGAGTTCCGCGATGAAATCCGCACCCTTATTACCAAGCTTGGGGACTGCCGCATTATCGCCGGAAGTTCTATTGACGGTCTGGCCTATCATATTTTGGACCGCATGGGATTTCACATCTTTGAGATTTCCTCTCTGGACTCCGCTACTTTGCATGGCATCGCGCAGGATGTTGCGCAGGCAGATGCTTTGCCGGAAAAAGAAGACAATCTGCCGCTTGCTCCATCCGCTTCCTCACCGGGAATCTATTACCTTGACTTTATCCGTCTGCAGCAGGTGCATCCGGAAATCTCCTCAAAAAGAGCTCTGCAGCCCTTCCTGCAAAGCACTCCCTTCATACAGCTTAACGTACTCTGCTCCCATGTCCCGCTTTGGCTTGCAGCACCAGCATACAAAAAAATTTACACACTGCGCACAAAAAAATATGGAAGCAATCTGTTGCTTTCACTATCACCCAAAAATTGTTTTAAGGAGGACTAAACTATGGACATTTCAACACGATATGGCTGGCTCTATGATTGCATAAATGTCGAACGCAGTAAAGACGGCTCTCTGATCAGCTGTATGGTACAAAAACCATCTGCACTTCTTGTCCAGGAACAGGAACTCATCCCACAATATCATTTTGGCGAAGTGCAAAGAAAATACATTCCCTCCGTTACTTTTCGGGCCGATGGAAGCCTTCGTACACTTTCATTAGATCAGCGAACCGGCTTTCCTACACCGCTGGGAAACGTCCCCGCAGAATATCTCACCTTCTATGCCAGTGGTAAACTTTGCCGGATTTTTCCTCTTAACAGCAAAATCAGCGCCTATTGGTCGGAAAAGGAAGAATTTTCCCGTATGGAGCCATTAGCTTTTGATTTACCTGGGACTCAATTCAAGGCAAAAATCATTTGCCTGCATTTCTACGAAAGCGATATGCTGCGCAGCCTTACACTCGCACCCGGCGAAATCATCCAGCTTACTTCTCCTATCGGAGCAATACAGACGCGCATAGGATTTGCCCTGCGGGAAGACGGGAGCTTAGAATCCCTGGAGCCAACAAACGGCACGACCGTGAGCACTCCCATCGGAAGTATCCCCGCCTTTGATCCATTCGCACTTGGCATTCATGCCGATAAGAATTCCCTGCATTTCTCCGCGGATGGGCTGCTTTCCTTAAAGACAACCGCTGCCTTCCGAATACAGAAGCATGACCATATCGTTGATATTTATCCCTGCAAGAAACCCAGTCCTCTGGATGACAATATCCGGCTGTCGCTGCCAACTACCGTCAGATTTTCAAACACACAGGTTGCTTTCCTCAAGGAAGATCAGACACTCCAGTTTCCCTACCGCGAATGCAGCTTCAGCATACACTGAAGCCCTTCTCTTTGTACAGCCCGGAAAACAAATGCTATCAACATGCAGAGGAAGTTTTTAGCCTATTTCCGGACTATGCTTCTTATCTTCCTCAATCGCAAGAACCGCCTTGTAAAGATGCTCTGCCATCAAGCAGCCTGCTGCTTCTGCATCCTTATCACGTATAGCATCAAGCATCTGTTTGTGAAATTCCAACGCTACGGGGCCATGCCCTTTTATGCCCAGAGACTTTTTTCGTGAAAGCTTTAAGAGGTCGGCAAGATTATCGTGTATGCGGTACAATACCTGATTATGTGAAGCCTTGACAATAGCCAGATGGAATTTATAGGATGAGTTACTTGCGTCACGCTGTAAAAGCAAATCACGCTCCATATCCAGTACGGCGTCCAGCATCTCCTCAATTTCGTCATCCGTCCTGCGCATAGCAGCCAGCTGCGCGGCTTTCACCTCAATAGCTGACCGTGCCTCGAACAGATCCGCCAGCAGCCCATTATCATGATCCTGCACCGCAAAGGCAATATTTCCCAGCAAATCGCGCGCCTGTATTTTTCGGATATAGACACCATCCCCACGGATATTTTGCACAACTCCCAAAAATTCCAGAACCTTGAGCGCTTCTCGCACTGGTACCCGGCTGACGCCATACATCTCCGCCAACTCGCGTTCCGACGGCAATTTTTCTCCCGGCTTTAATTCCCCTTTGAGCACAAGCTCCCTGATATTGTCTATGACCTGATGATACAGGCTATCAGCCACATGCAATTTATCTAAAGATTTAAACATTCTATACTCCTTCTTCTCTTGCTATTGTTATGGCTTTTACAAGAGTCTCCACTATATCATTATAAAACGAAATACACAGTAAGGCTATTCCCAGATTCTATTATATTAACAGCCTGTTGCTATTATATGGACACTTTATATAAGAAATACAATTGAGACTACGGGGCCGAAAGTATACTGGCTGGTATATTTTCGGCCCCGTAGTCTCACTATATATAGTAGTCTCGATATTGGATTTATTCTTCAGCAATTGATAGCAGCGAATCCCTCTGCGCAGTGCCTTCCGTCTCGCAGCCTCTATACAAAATATTTTTTCTTCCTAAATTGCCAACACCTAGAGCATCCGATCCTCATTTCTCAAAATAGAACCTCTATCCCATAATAGAATGGAATAGAGGTTCGAATACAAGCGATCATGTTATTGTCGCACAAATACACCGGATTAGCATCTGTGACGCTTCATTGTCGCAGTTCTTTATATAAATCTATAAACTCTTCGATAAGTTTTTTATTCAAAATCGTATTGTTTACATAGCCTTGCGCATGCACTAACAAGACCGAAACTTCCGATTTTGTTCCACCTGCTTCTTCTTTCAAAAGATTTGTCTGAATCTGGTGAGCTCTGAGCAATAATTCTTCCGCTTTTTCCATCTTTGTCTGTGCTTCGACAAAGTCAGCTTTCTTAGCCGCCGCTAAAGCTTGGAACTGTAAGGCTTGTGCATCTCCTGCAGCAGCAATCATGCTATATGCAATTTGACTATTTTCAACCATTATCTTCCCTCCATAATCATAGATACTATTTTCAATTTCTTATTCAGATTCTATATAGCAACATCCAAAAACGCCCCATAAACAGAACCTACATATCGAACATATATCAAATCTTTATATGTGTTCGATATATTGTTTTGCTTTTTCTTCATCATTCCCATACGCCCTGAAGTGATCTTCGATTTTCTCCAAGGAATAGCCTTTCGTTTCCGGGACCCATACTTTTACAAAAATAAGGGCGATGACTCCGATTACTGCAAAAGCATAAAAAGTTCCTGAAAGACCAACAATGGACAATAACACAGGGAACGTCAGCCCTATCGCGAAATTTGTGAGCCACATGCAGAGTACTGCAACTCCCATCCCCGTACCCCGAAGGCGCATAGGAAGTATCTCGGAAAGCAACAGCCATGTAACCGGACCGATAAGTCCCTGATTGCAGAACATAAATGTTACTGTCATAAATAATATGAAATAAGGGAAAAAAGCTTCATGTGAAAATAATAAGCTGGATGTACCAATAATAATATGGCAAACCATGGTAGAAATGAATCCTAGCATCAGCAGTTTACGGCGTCCATGCGATTTCATCAAATAGATTGCCATATAAGTAGCAACTACGGAAATCACTCCATTCGCTATATTGCCCACAATTGCTGCATTCGTGCTGAAGCCAGCATTCTGTAAAATCTGCGTGCCATAATACATTACCGAATTGACACCGCCGAATTGATTGCACATCGCAACACCTATGGCAATAAATACAATACGGCGTACCCACGGAGTACCCAGGTCACTGAGTTTAACCTGTTTTGCAGAGTCTTCTTTGGCTATATTGGCCTGGATTTCTTCTAATTCCGCAACTGCTTGTTTCTCATCCCGTACCTTTTTCAATATTTCCAGCGCATCAGAAATCTTTCCTTGACGAACCATCCAACGTGGGCTTTCCGGCATCCTATACATCCCTACAAACAGGCAGACTGCCGGTATCGTAGCAACAGACAACATCCATCGCCAGATATGTCCAGCTTCACCAAAGGATACGGCCAAAATAGCATTGATTACAAACGCCATCAATTGCCCGGAAACAATCATCAATTCATTTTGCGTCACTAAACGCCCGCGACCTTCTGTCGGTGACATTTCGGACAAATAAGCTGGAACTGTGACAGAGGCACCCCCCACAGCAATTCCCAAAATGAAACGAAAAAATACAAGTACTTGAAAATCAGGTGATAAGGCACATCCTATGGTCGAGAAGAAGAAAATAACCGATAAAGCCAGAAGCATTTTTCTTCGTCCCTTACTATCTGCTATACGACCGCCGAAAAAAGCCCCCAGTGCTGCTCCGAACAAAAGGCTGCTCGCAACGAGTCCCTCCATAGCCGGGGTAAGATTTAACTGATCTGGCTGTGACATAAATGGCAATGCACCGTTTATAACACCTGTATCATAACCGAATAATAAGGCTCCAAACGTGGCTGCAAAAGCAACTTTATGCAAAAACACATTCCCCTGATTACTTATTTGCGTAGACATTTGACATCCTCCCTCACGAATATATATACAATTATTCTTTATGCGTCGAGCATAAGTTCTTATTAAACATGATTCCACATAAACATCCAGTTCTTATGAACCGTTGGCCTTCTCCTTCCCCCAATAGAATCAAACAGCATAAACTTATTTCACCTCCATTCAGCAAAAAAACCAACAAATGTAATTATTAAGAAAATTTTATGAAACAACTGGATTTTTATTCCAAACTTTGTTATCATAAGACTAATCGTGATGATGTTTTGATGGTTTTCCCTTTTAAAGTTCCATAAAATAATCATAACATTATCTTATGTTACTCATTATATATAGTTTTGAAAATCAAATCTATAACTTCTTGCTATTTTTATCTATTTTTATAAAATAACTTCAGTATCTTGCTGTCTGTTACAGCTTTCACAATTTCACCAGGAGGGATATATTATGTCTCAATACGCTTTTTCTCAAAGTCCTCACAGCATCTCAGCCCTTGTAAACCAGCCTCGTTTAATCGATCTGCGGCGCATCACAGCTTCAACAGCAAAGAATCTTAACGCTGTGCACCTGCATCATGACCTTGCTGAAATCTGCTTTGTTGAAACAGGCCGCACACGATGCATCGTAGAAAAGCATCCTTACAACATCGAAAGAGGAGATCTTCTCTTTCGCAATGCGAATACATTGCATAACTTTTTTGATGAATGTAGTGAAGATTTTTCTGCCAGCCTCATCCGCATTGCCGGATTGCAGCTCAAAAGCCTTAGCCGCGGGCAGATTATCAATAAAAATTTCCGACCAATAATTCAAAGCCAGTCATATGAACCAATCATCCGTCAGCATTTCTCTTTGTTACATGCACTCGCACCAAAAAGCAAGGACAAAGACATCGCTGCTGCAGCCAACCATATTATGGAATCGCTCATCATAATAAGTACAAAGCTTATCATGAGCCGCAAGTCGCTGTTTGACGGACAGGAATACAATCTCGGATTACGCATAAAAAAATATATCGATGAGCACTACCTCGAAAACCTCCATCTTACGACTATCGCCGCTGCCCTACACATGAATACCTATTATCTCGCACATATCTTCAAACAGATTATTGGCTATTCACCAATTCAGTATATGATTCATCGCCGTATTGGCGAAGCACAAAAGCTCCTCATCAATACCAACCTCACCGTCACAGATATTGCTCTATACTGTGGCTACAACAATTCAAACTATTTCCAGATTGTCTTCAATAATATTGTTGGCATGCCTCCCGGGAAATACCGAAAAGCGCAATAACAAGAAATTATAATTTGAAGCGATATTTTCCAGACTCCATGCCAGATTATTGAAAAACACCTCGTGCCTTCTGCTCAAGTTCTGATATAAAATGCCAGAATGCTTGATATACAAACATTCTGGCATTTTACGAATAACTTGGGAATTATATTTATAAAATCACTTGCAAAAGGCATTACATTTGTAATAGCAAAATAATGGACATAGACATTTGTACTTTTTTCTTCAAAATCCGAATTCATGATTTACGAATCCGGATTTTTATCGTAAAATAAACTTTGTGTTGCGATAAGGGAGTTATGCTTCTCTTGGAAAAACAAAGTCATTTTGTAAGCCATCCAAAATGATAAACTTGTTACAAGAATATGCTCGGTTGTCGCAGAAGCGTTAAACGAATTTATAAAGAAGGTATTCTATGAAGGAACAAAAAAAGCCTGATATCCTGCACGAAGGACTGCAACGCGATCTTAAGGAGCGGCATGTGCAGCTTATTGGTATCGGCGGTGCAATCGGCGTTGGCCTCTTTCTTGGATCGGCCTCAGCTATCAAAGCTGCAGGTCCATCTATTATCCTGGCCTACGGGCTCGGCGGCATCTTCATCTATTTCATTCTGCGCGCCTTGGGTGAAATGACTGTAGAGCAACCAGTTGCAGGGTCATTTACCACGTATGCCTATGAATTCATTGGCCCTTTGGCTGGCTATCTGACCGGCTGGTCCTACTGGCTCTTCTGGGCTCTTGTCTGTATGCTGGAAACTACGGCCACCGGTATTTATGTACAATTTTGGTGGCCGGATATGCCGCAATGGATTTCTGCCCTGGCCTGTACCATTTTTCTTACCTTTGCCAATCTCGCATCGGTAAAAGTTTTTGGCGAATTTGAATTTTGGTTTGCTTTAATCAAGGTCATTGCCATCATAGCAATGATTTGCTTCGGCGGCGCCATGATTTTTTTTGGCATCGGCAACGGCGGCGCTGCTGTCGGCTTTTCTAATCTCTGGACTTTTGGCGGCTTCTTCCCGAACGGTTTGCATGGCTTTACCATTTCTCTTGTCATGGTTGCTTTTGCTTTTCTCGGTATGGAGCTCATCGGTGTTACTGCCGGTGAAGCCCAGAATCCTCAAAAAACAATTCCTTCCGCCATCAACAAAGTATTTTATCGTGTACTCATTTTCTATGTTGGCTCCATGCTCGTCATTCTATCTGTTTATCCATGGCAGGAAATCGGCACCATGGGCAGCCCTTTCGTACTGATTTTTGACCGCCTTGGCGTACCCGCAGCAGCCGGCATTATAAATTTTGTCGTTATCACTGCATCCCTATCGACGGGCAACAGCGGCATCTATGTGACCGGGCGCATGCTCCATAGTCTTGCCCTGCAAGGCAAAGCCCCAAAATATTTTGCCAAACTCAGCAAATCGTCTGTACCGCATCGCGGTATCCTGGCATCTGTAATCATGATGATCCTCAGTGTTTTCCTGAACTACCTCATACCGGCTGAGATTTTTAATTATCTGATGAGTGTCATCACCTTCATCGGCCTATATGTCTGGTTCATCATCCTGTGGGCGCAGCGCAGCTACCGCAGAAGCCGTACCCTGGAAGAACTCACGCAGCTAAAGTTTCCGATGCCAGGGTTCCCGTATACCAACTGGGTCACGGTTTTGTTCCTTGCCTTTGTTGTCTTTGCAATGATTCTGGATGCCGATCACCGGATATCTTTATTTGTCGGTCCTGTATGGATGCTGATCTTAACGATTATTTATTACAAGGCAGGCTACAACAAGCAAAAAGAGGCAACCGAAGAATTGCTGCCACAAACCGATAACGACTGAAAAGTACATATTCACATAAAAAATGTCTGCCATCGGCGAAATCACCGACAGCAGACATTTTTGCTTGACTTGTATTAGCAGCTTTATTATAGAACCCACTTTTCGTTATTCACTTATCCCGGTCGAGACCCAGATAATGATCGAGGCTGTAGCGCCCCGGTCCGACAAAGATTGCTGCCAAAAAGCTTGCTGCATCTTCAAAAGACTGTGAAGCCTTGAACAGCCCTTTTCCCTGTAAGAGCTGGCTGCTGAACGCTGTCAGCAAATTGATGCAAAGGAATACGGCTGCCACTCTGTAGAATAAACCCAAAAAAATCAACAGTCCACCAAAGCATTCGCTGGCACCTGACATGAATCCAAAAAATCCTGGTGCAAAGTATATGCCAAAGACTTTCATAGTTTGGCCCAATGGAATCCATGTCTCCGGGCCGCCTAAAATCTTCGGCAAACCATGCCACATGAACATCCCTCCGATGATTATGCGAAACACTAAAAGACCAGCATCTTTCTGCATGAACAGCACCGTATTGATTGCCTCAATTATTTTTTTCATAAAGAATACCTACCTCTTTCCATAATTTTGTTATATTTGATCTCAAAAAACTACCAAATATTAAGCATTATACCAGGAATGACTTGATTCGCCTCTTTTGCAGTCTCTTTATATATGGTCACACACAGGCATAAAACCCGGCTCACAATGCTAACCTTGCGGCCGTATCACTATGTCCATTTTACAAATAATATCTATTTAATAATATATATTATTATTTTATTATACTCTTCAAGCAGTAAAAAAGGAAGCATATACTTTTTTCTTACCAGCTTACCTGGAAACAAATTCTGACCGTAGTCCATAAATAAATGAGGAAAACTCCTGTTGCTATCCCGCAGCAGGAGTTTTCCTCATTTCAATCTGTTTTCAGGCCTATGCTGGTGTTGCAGAAAAAGCATATACATCTCCTTTACACCCCTGCCAGATACAGGGTGAATAGCTTCCGGTGCTATTTCGGCCAGCGGCCTGAGCACAAATTCCCTTTCCATCATCCTGGGGTGCGGTATAATGAGCCGCGCATCTTGTAAAACAAGATTGCCAAACAGCAGAATATCCAAATCAATAGTACGCGGCCCCCAATGAAGCGTGCGTTTTCTTTTCAGCATCTCTTCTATACCATTGCATACATTCAATAGTTCATGTGGAGAAAGCAATGTTTCGACCGCTGCCGCCGCATTCAAAAAATCCGGCTGTTGTATATAGCCAACTGGTTTTGTTTCTATATAGGCAGAAACCGCGGTAAGACAAATGCCTGCTGTGTCTTTGATATAGGCAAGCGCTTTAGCAAGGTTCTCCTCCCGATTGCCAAGATTTGAACCCAGACCTATATACGCAGTAACAAAGCTACCATACATTTCTATCCCCCCTTTTGCGCTCCAGATCCACCGCCGCATATTGCAGGTGATGTCCCATAGGGGCCCATGGTTTTTTCAATATAATATGGATTTCCTGGATAACCACATAGGCCTGGAACAAATATTCGATGATACGCATAGCTGCAGTCTCAATCAAGTCATATTTTGCAGACTGCATCACTCGCTGTACATCATCACATAAATCGGCATAATTCAAGGTAGAGTCTATCGTATCGTTTGCTGCCGCTTTTTCCAAGTCCATGCCGATGCGCAGCGAGACAAAAAACATCTGCCCCATTCTTTTCTCCTCCTGCGCGACTCCATGATGCGCATATACCTGTAAATCTTCAATAATAATTCTGTCCATCTGTGCCCTCACCTCAATATACGGTCTGTCATAGCCGCAACTCTTGTATTCTGTAACACATCATGCACACGCACAATATCAGCCCCCTTCATAATCCCAATGGCAGTAACTGCCATCGTACCTTCCATACGCTCGTTTACCTCCAGTCCGAGCGTCCGGCCAATGAAGTTTTTTCTGGATGCACCAAGAAGAACCGGATAGCCAAATTGCTTCAATCGGTCGAGATTTCGCATAACAACCAGATTTTGCTCCCACGTTTTTCCAAATCCGATTCCAGGATCCAGAATTATGTTCTCTTCTTTTATACCCGCTTTAATGCCCAGCTCGATACTTTGCTCTAAGTCTGACAGAATGTCCTCCATCAGATTGCCATAGTCCGTGTTTTCCTTGTTATGCATAATACAGACAGGCACCTTGCAGTACGCAGCCGTCCTGGCCATTTCCGGGTCTTTTTTCAGCCCCCATATATCATTAATCATATGCGCTCCGGCTGCAACTGCCAGCTCTGCTGTTTTCGCCTTGTAGGTATCAACGGAAATAGGTCGGTCAACCTCTTGGGAAAGCCTTTGAATCACCGGAATAACCCTTTGGATTTCTTCCTCTTCCGAGATAGGTACGGCAAATCCAGGTCTCGTGGCTTCCCCTCCCACATCAATAATGTCCGCCCCTTCTTTCACCATTTGCGCAGCATGCTGCAAAGCAGCCTCTATAGGAAAGTATTTTCCACCATCTGAAAATGAGTCTGGGGTTACATTCAGGATGCCCATGATATAAGTTTTCTTTCCCCATTCCCATACCTGATTTTTCATATGCAGCTTATTTGCCATGTAATTTTCTCCTCCATTTTATCAACTGCAATTTTTTCAGCAATTCGCCTCAATATTGCATCTTTGCTTCTTTTCCATCCTGAAACCTATGGCAGGCATGAATACTTTTACAAAAAACACAAGGACGGCATGCCTTATCACTCTCATAAAGCACCTTGCCAAAAACAGATTTTTCCATATTTTCTTGTCGATGCGTTTTGATTGCCTTGGTTATCACTTCAGCATCTCCAGCACTGACACCGATATCCAGCAAAATTTTTCCAGCCAGAATCGAGCCTTCCAGCGCATGGTCTGTCCCATGCTGGTATTGTTTCCACTTGGCAATGTCATGAAGAAGCGCTGCCGCATATAAAAGCTCCTTGGGAATTTCCAACCTTCTTTCCAAACAAATAATATATGCTACTCTTGCTACATCAAGTGCATGCTGCAGATCATGCTTGCAAAACAACCGGTCTTTCTCAGTTGCCGCATTGCATTCCATATATTCGATGTATTTCGGATGTTCAAGAATTTTAGCTGTAATATCCATGATGATCCTTCCCTTCGTCCTTTTGGTCTTCATGCAGTAAATAAATATTGCTTTTATCAAAAAAACCTCCTTTATGCAGCAATTATTGAATGCCACATAAAGGAGGTTCTCTCCCATACGCAGCAGCGAGATGCGATAACTGTATGGCAACCTTGACACATTTTACATCTATGCCGAAAGTTTCCTTCCCGGGACCAACTCTCCGTTTCCCAGGCACATAACCCACAATTATCTACTCTGCCATTTTACTAAATTTACGCTAAAAAACTCAGGGTAAAAGGCCTCATCGCCTTATCCTGCAAACAGCCTATGCTATCTTGTTTTGGGTTCTGGAAGTAAAAAGCAACAGAATGCACAACAAACAGAAACAATGACAATGACTGTCATAACAGAAGCGATACCATGAAGATCCGCATACCAACCCATGGATGGCACAACGATACCGCCTACACTGAATGAGAGTCCCAGTGTAACACCTGAAGCGAAGCCAATACTCTTGGCCAGATAGCTCTGCCCCAGCACCACAAAGGAAGAATAGGGACCATGCATGGCAAAACTCATAGGGATAAGCATCGCATAAACCGCCCAGACGCTTTGCGCAAACACAGCAATCCCCAAAAACGGAACAAGCAACAAACAACCATATTTAAGCACCTTCACATAGCCCCAGCGATCTGCCAGACGCCCTCCGATGAGTGTGGTAAATATCCCTGCAATCGAGAGCACCGAAAGCGTCGTACTGCCTACAGCATTCGATGCGCCAAGTACCTGTATGCAGTAAAGCGGCAAAAAACTACTAATGCCACAGAAAACAATGGAACGGAATATAATGACAAGCGTGAGGCGCGAAAAGCCATGCCAGTCGTTAACAGCCTCCGCACGCGGCTTCACGACTTTGCCAGCTTCGATTGCAGCCTGACGCTCCGCGACCATATCCGCTTCAGCTGACCGTTTAATGCGGGGAATAAAAACAAAAAGCAGGCTTCCCATAATGAGTGCCAAAACGCCAAAAAATGCCGTTCCCTTCATCCCAAAAGTGGTAATAAGTGCCACGGCTACCAAAGGTCCAAGCCCGAAACCACCGTTGCCGCCCACGGAAAAAATACTCATACCAGCACCGCGCTGTTTGCCCGATATAAAATTCACCATGCGTGCGGCCTCAGGATGGAAAATCGAACTGCCAATACCCATAAATGTAACCGCGATAAAAATAGCCCAATAATCCGAAAGAAAACCCGTGATACTCAGGCATCCCCCCGTCACGAGGACCCCAAAACCCATAAACCATTGTTTGGAGGATTTATCCGCCAAATAGCCAAATAGCGGCTGTATAAAAGAGGACAAGAACGCCGAAGCAAACATAAGCCCGGCAATAGATGTATAATCCATACCGTAGTACATAACAAAAAACGGCAGAATAGCCGGCAGCGCTCCTGAATTGATGTCATTGCAGATATGTGCTGCGGCCATGAAATATAAGTACTTTTTATGCATAAAAATTAAACGCCTTCCCTTCCAAATAGTCCCTATTCATAGTATAGCATATCATGTAAATAAGGCATTGGGTATAACTAAATTTCATAAAAGAAAACTACTATTGCATGTATTGCTCCCTATAGCTATATCCGCTAACAACAAATGCCGGATAAAAAATTATCCGGCAGAAATCCTATGCTATATTCTATAGGTCCAGTTCGAAAAGGCATCCTGCTTCATCTGTGAAGCCAGTAAGAAAGCACACCAGAGAAGCTGCCAATTCAAGGTTATCCGGCGCAATCTGCAGCAGCCCTTCCGCTTTTCGGGAACCCGCACTCACGAGAGATGTTATTTTTTCCGATGCCTCCACCAGCCGCTCATTTTCACCAACGATTTCCAAAATTGGCGGCACACCATGTGCACGTGTTTCAATGAGAACAAAGTCTGCACCCTCCATTTTTTGCGCAACGGAAAAAAGCTCCAGCTTACACTTCGTTTTCTGGAGTATCATGCATTGTTCGGGTGAAACAACCGCTACAGAGGATGCTCCGCCCCGCATAAATCGCCAGCTGTCCGTTCCTTCACAATCAAGCCTGAGTCCGTGACTGTCGCTTTTGACAACACCCACGCGCAGGCCCCGGGCCCCAAAGATTGGCAACAGCCTTTCAATAAATGTGGTCTTGCCTGCATTTGCATGCGCCGCAGAAATGGACACTACAGGAACGCGGCGCGCCATATTCCGCATACGTCCCTCAGCCAGCCGGAGTGTCTCTGGTGTATTTACATTGAAAAAGCACACCGTATCTCCGGTCATGTCCATGAGTTTCACTGCCGGATATTCCGTTATACAACCCAGACTGTGTCTGCCGAGAGCCATTGACTTTTCGAGCAGCGGCAGTATCCGCCTGCTATAAACTGCCGCCAGCATCTGCTTTTTTCCGTTTGTCACCGGAAGCACCGCTATATGATTTTCTGCTGCCAGGACCGCCGGCAATAAGACATCAAAATCAAAAAAAGGCATATCGCAGGAAACGACAAGCACATATCCACTATTAGCAACCGCAAGCGCGCTGCGCAGACCTTCGAGCGGGCCATAGCCAATTCTGGTATCAGCTGCCAGCACCGCTCCATATTTTTTTGCGAGCAGCGTCCATCTTGCCGACGGCTTCTCAATCGAAAGAACGATTTCCCGGAAATTCTGTCCGGCGGCCTTTTCCAACAGCCGCTCTATAAAAGTCAAGCCCTGCCAGACGATCCAGCGCTTATCCTTTCCCATTCGACGGCTTTCTCCGCCCGCAATAACCAGCAAGGCCATATCTTCATAACGCATTGCTCTGCCCCCTGTTTTATCTGCGCGCGCATTCTCCGGCTTCTCCACGCAGGATTTCTATACCATGGCGAAGCTCAGGCAATATGAAGCCAAGACATTCCGCCACAGCCTTCGGGCTGCCTGGAAGATTCACTATAAGCGTACGCTTGCGTATGCCTGCCGCTGCCCGGCTCAGCATAGCCCGGTGCGTAATCTGCATGCTCAGCGCGCGCATAGCCTCGGGTATCCCCGGCACAAGACGCTCGGCTACCTCAAGCGTAGCCTCCGGCGTAACGTCGCGCGGCGAAAATCCTGTGCCACCCGTAGTAACAACCAAAGCAATTCCCATATCCGACAATTTCAGCAGCTTATGTACAAGTTCGTCCTTTTCATCCGGCAAAATAATACGCTCAGAAATCGTATAGCCAGCTTCTATGAGCATTTCTGCGGTCTTTGCGCCGCTTACATCCTCCCGCAGGCCCTGCGCGCCTTTGTCACTCGCAGTAATAATAGCCGCATCCAGTTTTTCCTTCTCTGTCTCAATTGTGAGGACATCCCCGCGCGCAATCCATCCCCCATGCAGCACACGGGCGAAAACCCCCTCACGCGGCATGATACAATCCCCCATAACCTTGTATATCTCGCAATGCGAATGGCATTTCTTACCGATCTGCGTCATTTCGAGCAGTACATCTCCTGCCCGGAAACGCGTACCGATTGGCAATGTCTTGAAATCGAACCCGCTTACAACAAGATTCTCACCAAAAGCTCCCAGTGCAACCTCTGCGCCGCGCGCCCGGAATGCCTCAACTTGTTCAAATGAGAGCAGGCTCACCTGCCGATGCCATCGGCCGGCATGTGCATCTCCGACAATACCGTGCTCCGCCACAAAAAGTCCTTTGCCGACATCCTTTTTCTGCGTTCCTTTTTTTTCACTCATGCAAACTGCTATAATTTTTCCCATTGTCAGCCTCCAACCTCATACATTTTTCGCGTATCCCGCATTGTATTTCCTGTCTGAGCAAAAAAATGCTCTGCAGGTTTTTGATAAATTGCCTGTTCTATGCTCTCACAAAGCAGCCTGTCATCAGCACCATCACGCAGCAGCTGCCGCACATCGAGTCCGGCAGAAGAATTCAGGCACAGCTTAAGGAAACCATCCGCAGTAAACCGCACACGATTACAGCTGCTGCAAAATTGATGTTCGAGCGCATCTATAAAACCAATTTGCCCCTGAAAGCCGTCAATAGAATAGTACGACGCTGGCCCGCCCGTTTGCTGGCGAGAGAGTTGCGGCAGCAAAGCACCAAATTTTTCTTCCAGGATGTCGCGAACCTGCGCCATCGCCAGACCCTTGTATCCTGAAGCCGCCGCACAGCCAATAGGCATAAGCTCAATGAAACGTACGCGGATAGGATGCACCCGTGCGAGTTCTGCAATCTCTGCGAAGTCCGCTTCATTAATACCTGCCAGCGGAACAATATTGAGCTTGACTTCCCTGCAGCCGCTTTCCAAAAGCTTGCAGAGTCCTTCTCTGACCTTCGGCAGCATGTCCCGCCGTGTAATAGAAGCAAATCTCTCAGCATCGAATGTATCAAGACTCATATTTACACCATCAAGGCCAGCGGCTACCAAAGGCTTTGCAAGTTCTGCCAGCGCCACACCATTGGTAGTCAGCATAACCTTTTCAATCCCCGGCACAGATTTCAGGCGCCGTACAAAATCGACAATACCCTTCCGCACAAGCGGTTCACCGCCCGTAATACGGAGTTTTGTGATGCCTAACTTTGCCAGGCATCCCGCCACACGCAATATTTCTTCATAAGAGAGCACTGTGCTATGCGGTAAGGACTGCACACCCTCTGCAGGCATGCAGTAGCGGCAGCGCAGATTGCAACGGTCCGTAACCGAGATGCGTGCGTACACGATGTTTCTGCCGTATTGGTCCTTCATACCGCATCCTCCCCAGCACTGTTCCTCAGATATTCTCCACTCTTACCACCGGATTTTTTCAAAAGATGGATTTCCCGAATTTCCATGCCCTTGTCAAGGGCCTTACACATATCATAAATCGTGAGAAGCGCCACGCTCACTGCATGCAGTGCCTCCATCTCAACACCAGTCTGTCCTGTGACCTTCACTGTGGCTTCAGCAACAACCGCATGTTCCTCCGGCAGCATTCGAAAGTCCACACTGCATTTCGCCAGCGGCAGTGGATGGCATAACGGTATCACACTGCTGGTCTGCTTGGCAGCCATAATCCCCGCAATGCGCGCCACACCAAGCACATCGCCCTTTTTTATGGTTCCCTCACAAATAGCTTCATATACTGCTTCGTTGACCACAATTTTACCACATGCTACCGCTACCCGCGCTGTTTCGTGCTTTCCGCTCACATCTACCATAATCGCATTGCCCTGTGCGTCAAAATGCGTTAATTTTTCTTCCATTAGAAATTTCTCCTTTATATACCCTTGCCGAAGCTGCAATTCGGATAGCGGCACTCCTTACATTCGAGACAAATCCCACCGTGGCCCAACCCACGCATGGATTTTTTCGTCACACGCTCTCCTGCAACAAGGCGCGGCAGCACGAGGTCAAATATCGTCGTACGCGCGTACATCACACAGCCCGGCAGGCCACAAATCGGCACAGTACCATGTTTGCCCGCATAATATGCCAACAAAAACATCGCCCCCGGCAACACTGGTACGCCATAGGTCACAATCTCTGCGCCCGTATCGCGGATAGCCGCTGGTGTCCTGTCGTCCGGATCCACACTCATGCCACCCGTGCAAAAAATCATCTCCATGCCAAGCTCCAACAACTCCCGGATTCCCGTCAGTATATGTTGCGGATCGTCATCAGAAAAACGCTGCGCCTCAATTTCAAGTCCATACGCGGCCAGCTTATCTGCAATAACCGGCGTAAAGGTATCCTTGATACGCCCTTGGAATACCTCATTACCCGTAGTCACTACACCCACTTTAAGCTTTCTATATGGCAACAGCTGCAAAAGCGGTTCATCACCCGCTACCCTCAGCAATTCCTCCATTTTATCTTTCCCAATGACAAGAGGTATCACGCGGGTTCCCGCAAGTTTATCACCTTTTTTTACCGGCACATTATTATGACGCGTTGCAATAATGATATCGTCGAGGTCATTAATAGCATTGAGCCTGTCGACATCTACTTTGAATACTCCGTCGTACATGGCCTTGAGCTCAATTTTTCCCTCCTTTACCTCCGTAGGCTCCATGCCGTCGTTCTGGCATATCTGCCGCAGGATTTCTGCTGCCTCATTCTCATGGAGCATATTCTCATCCTTTTCCCAGACATATATATGGTCCTTACCCAAAGACAGCAATACGGGAATATCCTCTTCCTTTATGATATCTCCTTTGCGGAAGCGTGCATCCTTGGTAACGCCACGGATAATCTGCGTAATATCATGGCAAAGCACATGTCCTACGGCATCAACAGTACGAATACTTTTCATTTCCTATCTCTCCTATAAAAATTTGCTATGGTACTCAAACTTTTCTGATAATATAGTCACTGAAGGAATAGTCTCCTTCAGCTTTCCATCAAAATCAATTTTTCCGGCGGCAGCCGTAGATAAAAGAACGTACAATCGAGCGCCTGCCATTCCTCCTTATCCACTTCCCAGCGCAGTGTCTGGCATTGCGTGCCGCGCAGCCGCACCATGATAAGATAAGAAAACGTGTCTTCTATGACCTGATCGACCTCCACCTCAAAAGTGTTCTCGCCCGGTCCGGACATAAGCTCGAAGAAATGCGCCCGAATCCCTGCATATTGCAGCTTGCCTGGCACTGCCCCATGAAAACACAGCTCCATGCCCCATTCCTCAGCCAGCAAGCGCCCATCTTCCAGATAATGGGCACGTGATACATTCTTGCAGCCAGTAAGCAAAGTTCCCGCAAGCGTCTGCGGATTATCAAACAGCTCATGCTTTGTATTTACAGCCTCGATATGTCCATGCTCCATAACCGCAATACGATCCGATAGACGATACACCTCGCCGCGGTCATGCGACACGAGCAGAGCCGCGCCATCGTATTGTTCAAGCACATGCATGAGCTCACGTTCCAGTTTCCATTTAAGATAACTATCAAGCGCCGAAAAAGGCTCATCCAGCATGAGAAGCTCTGCCTCCGAGGCCAGAATGCGGGCAAAAGCTGCACGCTGCTGCTGCCCGCCAGACAATGCTGCCGGATAAGCATGCTCGAGCCCCTCCAGAGAAAAGCGCCGGATATTCTCCCGCACCTTGCATTGCTTTTCCTCCTCTGTGCCACCAGCTACAAAAGCGATGTTCTGCGCAATCGTCATATTCGGAAACAAGGCATAATTCTGGAATAAATAACCTACGTGACGCTGCTGCGGCGGCAGATTGATCCTGCGCGCGCTGTCAAACAGTACATGATTTCCCAGCCGTATGACGCCGCTGTCCGGTGTCTCTATACCCGCAATACATTTCAGTGTCATACTCTTGCCACAGCCCGATGCCCCCAGCAAAGCAAACACTTCATCTTTCACCGCAAACTCTGTACGGAGCTCGAAGTTGCGCAGCTTTTTGCATATCGAAACCATCAGCTCCATCAGGTCATACCTCCTCCAACCCGGTGCATACGGGTATTAAGCCAATAATTCATCAGCATGACAACAGCAAAAGAGAAAACCACGACGACAGCAACCCAGGCAAAAGCCGTTGCATCATCATTTGCCTGCACAGCCGCATAAATAGCGGTCGACATCGTCTGCGTAACACCCGGGATATTGCCCGCCACCATGATAGTAGCGCCGAACTCTCCGAGCGCACGTGTAAAGGAAAGCACAAGTCCCGCAAGGATTCCCTGCCGCGCATTGGGGAGCAGTACATGCCAGAAAATACGCCATTCTGAGACGCCAAGCGTGCGTGCGGCATTGAGAATATTCGCATCGATTTGCTCAAATGCACCGCGTGCCGTGCGGTACATAAGCGGCAGGGAAACAATCACTGCCGCCGTAACCGCCGCTTTCCATGTAAAGACAAAGGTAACGTCAAATTGTAAAAGGAACTGGCCGACAACGCCTCGCTTGCCAAAAATCAGCAGCAGGAAAAATCCTACGACCGTAGGGGGCAGCACCATGGGCAAAGTAATGAAGGCATCCATGGCTCCTTGAAAACGCTTCATGCGCACAACCAGCCAGGCAAGCCCTATGCCTGCAAAAAACGTCACAAAAGTCGCTGCCAAAGCAGTTTTTAACGAGATATACAGCGGTGAAATATCTATCATTTTACCTCAAATCCATATTTCTGGAATAATTTTGCGCTCTCCGGCTCCGAAACAAACTTCAGGAACTCTGTAGCGGCCTCCTTCTGCTTGCTGTCCTTCAGCACAGCTGCCGGATAAATAATAGGATTGTGCGTGCCCGCTGGTGCCTTCGCCGCCACCATGACCTTTTGGGAAATCGCCGCATCCGTCGCATAAACGATACCGCAATCTGCCTCGCCGTTCTCTACCCAGGCGAGCACCTGACGCACATCCGAACCATAGACCGCTTTTGCCTTGACCTGATCCAATATCTTCATATTATTGAAAACTTCTTCTGAATATTGTCCTACAGGTACGCCCTTGGGTTCACCAAGCGCAACTCTGATAACCTTATCCGAAGTAATATCTTCAAACGATTTAATGTCCTTAGCGCCATCCTTCGGCACGATAAGCACAACCTCATTTATAAGCAGATCTTTACGCGTATCTGCCGCAAGGTCTCCGGATTTTTCCAGTTCATCCATCTGCTTCTGCGCAGCTGAAAAGAATAAATCGGCATCCCCGCCGTTCTGTATTGCCTGCTGTAAAGCGCCGCTGCTACCGAAATTGAACTTAATTTCCACTTCCGGATGTACCTTTTTATAATTTTCGGCCAGTTCTTTCATGACATCCGTAAGGCTTGCGGCCGCCGACACATGCAGCTCCACCTTGCCGCCATCCGTCTTTGCCGAAGACGACGCCGAACCGGAAGATGCAGCCTGCTGTGAACCGCATCCCGTGAGCAGCATAAAGGCCGCACCTATTGCCAAACACACCATAACGAGCTTCTTGTTCATTTCTCCCACACTCTTTTCTCTTTAATTATGCTTCCATCCGGTAAACGGATTCACACCAAAAGAAAATGGCCGCTTTCCCGCATAGCTGCATACGAGAAAACGGCCTTCTGCTATAGTTCTCCACAGAGGGTACATTTCTCCTTCTCAACTACGGAAGGCGGCGGCATTTCTACCTCCACCCTGTGAACCACCACGTGGTCCAGGCGCAATATCATAGGCACTGCCCTTTAGATATTTTTGCACGGAGATTTTTATGTAATTGTAAAATATATACCTGCTATTTTTGATTATAACATATCCAGCACAAACATTACATGGGAAAATACACAAATTTTCAGACCAGCTTAAATTTTTTTTGCAATTTACAAATTACAGTGATTATTTTACACCGCTGCCGTCAAATCGCGGCACAAATTTTTCTGAAGCGGTGTGCCCTTCCTGTATATAGCAATGTGTAAAACCAAGATCAAGTGCATGATTCACAACCGAATCATATTCGAAGGTCGTAAGCCGGCGGTTGATTTCCGGATACTCTGCCGTACGATGCATCGGCGTGAACTGATTCATCAAGCTCAGATAAATCTGATTGCCAAGGTTTTTCCACAGCCAGTCAAGGATACGCATACTCTCCCTGCGCCGTCCCGGCAACACTAGATGCCGCACCAGCACACCCCGCCGCATCAGCCCGTCCGCATCGAATATCGGTGTTCCCGCAACCTCGACCATCTTCGTAATTGCGGCTGCAGCCACCGGAAAATAATCAGGGGCGTTGGAGTAACGCGCCGCCGTTTCCGCATCTATATATTTGAGATCCGGCAAAAAAACATCGACACAGTCCCGGAGAGCCTCGACTGTTTCCACCGTCTCATAGGCACTTGAATTATAAACGACCGGCAGCTTAAGGCCACGGTTGCGCGCCACGCCAAGTGCCTCCTGTATCTGCGGCACATAGTGCGTAGGCGTCACAAGATCAAGTGTCGAAGCGCCACGCGTCTGCTGCTCGATAAACACCTCTGCCAGACGTTCCCCGGAAATCTCTATGCCATGACCATCATGACTTATTTCATAGTTCTGGCAATATACACATCCAAGATTGCAATGGGAAAAAAACACCGTACCAGCACCACAATCTCCAGCAATGCATGGCTCTTCCCATTGGTGCAGACTCACCAACGCTACCCGCGCCAAGGCACCTGCGCCACAATATCCGGTTGTGCCATGCATGCGATCCACACCGCAGCGGCGCGGACAAAGTTCACAATGAGACAAATTCACTTTCGATCCTCCAGTTTCGTTTCATCCAATATAGGCCCATACTTGGGCCGCCACCACGAAATGCTGCGCACCGCGTTGATGTAATCCTGCAGCGCATCCTCATCAATCGACCCGGCATCGGGTACAATCGTTTCTGGTACAAGCGGCACTGTATCGGCCTTGCCAATATTATCATGCGTAATCCAAAAACCGTAATTTACCCCCATACGATTTGAGCGCGTAAGGCTTGACCCCAGTGACATATAGGTAAAGCCCTTTGGTGCAATCATCTCAAAAATCGTCGGCACAATATCAATCTGGCTGCCCGCCGCATCCGGCAGCAGCATTCCCTTATGCACGCCGCGCCCCGTAACAATGAAAGGAATGACGTAACGCTCATAGAGTGACGGTGTCTTATCAATATTATAACGGTCCGCATGATCACCTACCACGATGATAAGGCTGGACGAATATTTTTCCTTGACCTCACGGATAAATTTTGCCAGTTCCCGGTCCGCATACCAATAATGCCCAAGTTCCCGCAGCAGTTCTCCATCTCCCTGTGCTTCCTCTGGCAGCTGTGCACGCACCTTTTCCGCATCAAAACCTTTTTCCGCCAAGTCTATCGTATATGGCGAATGATTCGACACATTCAATACAACATTAAAGCTTGCCCTATCCGGATCAACACCCTGCAGCACTGCATCATAAAGGTACTCATCATCACATCCCCAGACACTGCCCGGCACCTCACCGAAATCTCCCCGACTATAAAAATGCTCATAGCCCTGCGCCGTTGTAAAGGCACCGATACGTTCCCATGTTGCCGGCCCCGCATACCAGAAATTTGTCAGATAGCCTAGCTTCCGGAATTGCGGCGCACTTGCCGTAGGATACGGTGCTGCGAATGCCTCCGGCATCGTTGTCAGATAGAGATTCGCATCCGCAAAGCCTGTCACCACACCAGTAAGCGCTGATACTGTGCTCGCACCGTTCGGCAGGAACGAACGGCAATAGTCACTGTCATCCTCACGGATGACTGAGCGCATGCCCTCGGCAATCGGAATGTTTTTATATTTATCAAGAAGCGGCCAGTTCGCATAGCTTTCAGAAATAATCACAAAAATATGTTTTGGTTTCTCAATCTGCGCTCCTTGCGCCGTACGCGTAAGGTACACATCAAGATCATCCGTATCCGCTGGCTTACCGGTAAGCCTTGCCGCCAGTGTGCGGATATCCTCGGTAGTAAAATCCAGCCCATTGCAGGCCTCCAGACGACCATTCATCGTATAGGCGCGATATACAGCCTGCAAATCATCCAGTATAGCTTCATTGAGGAAGGAATCTTTCGTCACACCCGCATTTTCCCAGTCCACAGCCGTTTCCCAGTCGAGACTGCCGCCAAAAAGCGCCAAAAGTGACACCAGATAAACTCCCAGCAAGAAAATAACCCGTCCTAAATAACACAGGAAGTGTGGCAAAAACAAGCTTATTCCGGGCACTTCCCAACGCAGAAAAGCCTTCATCAAACGATAAAGCACCCAAGAAAGAAAAAACGCGCCCAACAGTCGTACCGGTAAATAAAATTCCTGTACCAGCGATACCAACAAAGCATACATATCATCATTTACCGCATTGAACATAAGCTGGTTAAAACTCGAATGAAATTGCCGGTAATATGGAAAACGCGCCATGAAGAGTACACTCAGCATCATAAGCGTAAGTGCATGCAAAAATTGCCGCACAGGACCCTCCCACCGCGGCAGGAAGATATTGCAAAAAGCTGTAGGAATAAGCGCCGCCAACACCAGTACCCCAGCACTCTGGAAGCTCAGGCGCAAACCACGCCAGAGCGCCAGCGCCACATCGGTCAATCCGGTCGCTGCTCCCATATAATCATGCATCCAAAGAATAAACACGATACGGAACAAAGAGAGAACCACAAGGTAAAAGAAAAACACCTTGAGTTCTCTCTTCATAAACACATAAAAATTGTCCCAATTGAAGATCCGCAATAATATCTGTTTCATGGCAATATGATCTCTACCCCGTAGCTCGACGCAACCTGGCGTATGTCCTCTGCAGGCAGCGAGTCTGTAATGAGCCCGGAAAGCATATCCAGTGTCACGTAGTTATAATTTCCGTCCGAACTCAGCTTCTTGGCTTCGGCAACAACATAGGCGCGCTTACTCGCACGAACGATTGCCGCCTTGTTGATGCCATCCTCGATATCGTAGGTTGAAACACTGTTTTCCTGCACATCTACACCTACGGCACCCACAAAAGCGATATCAGGCTTGAGATGCGAGATAAAGTCCAGCGTCATGCCACCCCAGAAACCGTCGCGGCTTTTGTTGATCTTTCCACCCGCAAATACAAGCCGTATCTTTGGATTCCTCGCCAGAATAACCAGAATATCGATCATATTTGTAACGACGGTCAGCTCACGCTGATCCTTAGCCAAAAACTCGGCAATCGCAAGATTGCTTGTGGATATATCGAGAAAAACCATATCCTTTTCATGGATAAGATCCACGGCCGCCTGTGCAATGCGGCGCTTTGCCTCGACATCCGAATTCCGGCGTTTGCTTACCTCCATCGTATGGATATTTTCCCGTAGCACCACCGCACCTCCATAGGTGCGTTTAAGCTTTCCCTGTTTCTCCAAAGCACCAAGGTCCTTGCGGATACAATCCTCCGTAACCCTGAACAATTCACTTAATTCCTTGACACGCACTTTACCGTCGCGCGTCAGCATATTCATAATATTTTCCTGACGTTCTTCCAAAAACATCTTCAGCACTCCTATTAGTCTTTATTATTTAGTATTATTGTACCCGTCCCGTCTGAATTTTGCAAGAGTATTATTCGTAATTCTCTGGCAAAAATATAGAATCCTATTTTCTACAAGAGGATTTCGTCTGCAAATGTCGAATAAGCGAGTAAAAGAATGGATTACATACGCGACTTCTGGACGATTGATTTCCCAAACTAAAGGAGGTAGCGAACTCTTATGGCTATATCCAGTAAAATACTCATTGTCGAAGATGCGGAGTCCGATCGTGTATTGCTCCGCGAAATCCTGTCAGATTATGTAAATATACATGAAACGGCAAATGGTATGGAGGCTCTTACTTTCCTGCAGCGTAATCCGGACACAGACCTCGTATTGCTTGACATTTATATGCCTCATATGGATGGCTTCGAAATGCTGGCCTGTATGCGGCTTTCTCCCTGGCTGGCCCATGTCCCTGTTATAATTCTCACTGCAGCCGAGGATGAAGCAACACGTCTCAAGGCACTCAAGATGGGTGCTACTGAATTTATTACCAAGCCATATGTGGCAGAACTTTTACGGCAGCGTACAGCCAGTATTTTAGCTGCAGCTGCTCGAAGAAAGGAATGCCGCCCGGGAAGTTTTGCACATCAGATGTACGATCTCAGCCAATCCGTACACTGTGGCATCAGCGTATATGAGGTGCCAGCCAATGGTACTGCCCATATGCTTTTCTTCAGCCAATCCTATGCAGATCTTTGCGGTTATAATGCAGAAGAATTTACTGCGATGATGGAAAATGATACCCTTCTTCCCCTGACAATTTATCCAGAGGACCAGATCATCTTCCGTCAGACCGTAGAAACTCTGCTCACAGAACAGCAGCCAGTTTATCAGACCCTGCGAATTCAGCGCAAGGATGGGACGGTGCGCTATGTTTCCATCAGTGCTAAGATTTGCGCAAAATTCAATAACAGCACTATTTTTCACGTTGTAAGTCTCGATTTATCAAACGCTGACAGCCGCAGTCAATCTATCCTGCATCGGGCCTTAGGAAATCAGGCCTTTGATCATCTTACGAACATCTATACACAAGACACCTTCATTACACAGACACATCAGATGCTCATGGAACACCCTGATGAAGAATATGTGCTCATCGTAATGAATATCGACCGTTTCAAGATTATCAACGATCTTTTCGGTATACGCGTTGGAGATAACATCCTGATTCAAACTGCCTCTTACCTAAGAAAACGTCTGCTGGGGATTGGCACCTTTGGCCGGCTGCACGGAGACAGTTTTGTCTTTTGTCTGCCCCATCATTTTTTCGATATGGATCAGATGCTCAAAACCCAAGCGGTACTCTGCAACAGCTTTGGTATAAATTATAACTTAACAATGCACAGCGGTATTTACATCATCGGCGAACCACAGCTCACCATCCGGCAGATGTGTATTCGTGCCAAAATGGCTTTGGCAACCGTCAAGGATAATTATAGTATGCCCTATGCCTATTATACAGAACGCATGCATAAAGCCATGCTTATTGAGCATCAGATACTGAACGATATGCATCAGGCCCTGGAGAAAAACCAATTCATCATTTATCTGCAGCCTATTTACAGCCTTCATTTCCATAAACCTATTAGTGCAGAAGTCCTCGTGCGCTGGCAGCATCCTGTGCTTGGTCTCATTCCTCCCAGCCAATTTATCCCAATATTTGAAAAGAATCATTTTATAGCCGAACTGGACCATTACGTATGGGATCTTGCCTGCCAATATCTCGCAGAACGTCGCAAGCAAAATCTTCCCAATATTCCTTTATCTGTCAATATGTCCCGTACCAACCTGTCCTCACCGGATTTAGTCACCAGCCTTTGTGTTCTCGTACAAAAATATGGCTTATCTCCGGCTATGCTGCGCCTTGAAATCACCGAATCTGCCTATATGGATAATCCCTCTCAGCTGATTGATGCCACTAAAAAGCTGCAGTCTCATGGCTTCAAGATTCTCATGGATGACTTTGGCAACGGGTATTCTTCCCTGAATATGCTCAAAGACATTCCGGCAAATATACTGAAAATCGATATGCAGTTCCTTACCTCTCTGGAAACCTCCTCACGCGCTGCCGCCCTTCTCTTAGGTATCATCCGCATTGCTCAGCAGCTCGAGATGGTCACGATTGCGGAAGGCGTTGAAACTAAATTTCAGTTAAATTTCCTGCGCACAACGGGCTGTGACAATATTCAGGGCTTTTATTATGCCAAACCAATGTCAACCAGAGATTTTGACCACTTTCTCGCCGACCCTCCGATGATGTAAAGATATACCGTAAATAAATAGTATATTAAAAGGAACTTTACATAAAATAAAAGAGAGCCTCTCGGCTCTCTAAATTTTATTCTGCAGTAAACGGCAGCAACGCAATATTGCGTGCACGCTTGATAGCAATCGTCACCTGACGCTGATGCTTAGCACAGTTGCCAGAAATACGGCGCGGTAAAATCTTGCCACGTTCCGTAACGAAACGATGAAGCTTTGCAACGTCTTTGTAATCAATAGTTTCTACTTTATCCACACAGAAGCTGCAAACTTTCTTTCTTGGTCTTCTGTTTTTGTCACGTCTTATCATAAAGACTATTCCCTCCCCTTATTAAAATGGAATATCTTCGTCAGGGACGGACGGACCAAAGGAATCCACACTTGTTGCTGCACCGCTTGCCGGAGCCTGCTGCTGCATTGGAGCCGGCTGTGAAAAACCGCCTTCATGCTGCATCTTTGCCCCCATAAATTCAATATCATTTGCTACGACTTCTGTCACATAACGTTTTGAACCGTCCTGCGCATCATAGCTTCGAACCTGCATGCGGCCATCTACAACAATCTGACTTCCCTTAATCAGGTTATTTCCACAAATCTCGGCCAGCTTCTCCCATGCAACGATGGGAATAAAATCCGCCGTCTGCTGCCCCTCACCGCTATTGCGGCTAAAGCGACGATTCACCGCCAGCGAAAAAGACGCGACGGCCTTACCAGATTGCGTGTAACGCACCTCTGGGTCACGCGCGAGACGACCTGCTAAAATCACCTTATTCATGGTAATTCCTCCCTGGCACCTTATTATTCTTTTTCATCTGATCTTACGATCATGTGTTTCAAAAGATCATCGTTGATTTTCATTACACGGTCAAGTTCGGCAACGCATGCCGGCTCAGCCGAAATATAGAATAAGCAATAATATCCTTCTATGCAATCCTTGATTTCATAGGCGAGACGCTTCTTGCCCCAACGGTCTTCCTTATCAATTGTACCACCGTTATCTGTGATGAGCTTCGAAAACTTTTCAATAACAGCATTCGTAGCTTCTTCTTCCAACGATTTTACAATGAATATGACTTCGTACTTTCTCACGAAATCACCTCCCTCTCTGGTCTTTGGCTCCCCATTGCAAAGGAGCAGGGAAGGTTCAAAAATAAATTTGAAACCTAACTGTCCTGCGACTAGATAATTCTACCATTAAAAAAAAGCAAATGCAAGAATTTTTTCCTATCCTATACGCATTTTTCATATTATATTGGTATCGCAATGCGTGTAATATAATCCTCCGGGGTAGGTACACTCATATCTTCAATAATACTTTCCTCATAAGAATATCCCGCCGGCTGCAGGCCTCGAATAGCAAAGTACGCACGCAGACGTTCATATGCCTCACTCGTTTCCATATAATCTCCCCTGAAATACGTCACCGCATAACGTCCGGCCGGACGCAGATGGCGCAGTTCCTTTTCCACATAACGGAGGCTGCGGTCCGTCTGCGTAAAATAATAGCTTATGCGGTCTTCATGCCCAGCTTGAAAATCTTTCGGTGCGACCATCGTGCCAAAAGCATTGCCAGCGTTCAGGCCATGCTCAAGGCAATAGCTGACATGCTGCTGAATAACCCTTTCCTGGCCTGCATCATCCAGGAAACGCACATTCTGCGTAATAACCAGCGATCCTTCCGGCAGCTCCTGTTCAAAGACATGCTCACAGTCCAGTCCATTTGCCATTTGAAGCAGCTGCAACTGTCTCTGCACAATCTGCTTCATACGCTCATAACGATGGATTTCCTGCTGCAGCCAGCTTTGTTGGTTGCGCAAAAGCGCAGCAAACCTTTCCGGACTGCGTGCTTCAAGGTATTCCCTGATTTCTGCCAGTGACAGCCCCATATCCCTTAAAATCCGGATCATATAAAAGGAATAGAGCTGACGCGAAGAATAACAACGGTATCCATTTTGTGCAATAGAATCCGGTTTGAAAATATTCTGTGCATCGTAATATTGCAGCGTTTTTTTGTTCACTCCGGCTAAACGGGCAAACTCTCCTATACGAAAAACCATTTTTTGCGGCATAAAAATCTCCCTTGACTATCCAGTTGCTGGATGCTTTATGATAAGTATAGAGCATCTCTCACGGATAGGAAAGGACATTATTATGGAAAACAGCTTAAAAAATCAAACCAGTTTTAAAAATCCGCTCGCACAGCCATTTACATTTTTCTCTTTGCTGCGCTTTGCCGCTCCGGCTATCGGCATGATGACCATTATTTCTCTCTATACCGCTGTGGATGGTATCTTTATCGGACGCTTCGCCGGAGATACCGCACTGGCTGCTTCCAATATTGCTTATCCGGCCATCAATCTCATCTTTGGTATTGCCATCATGCTGGCAGCCGGCGGCTCTTCACTCGTTGCTAAAGCACTCGGCGAAAAACAGCCTGCGCTGGCTGCCCGCCATTTTACACTCATTGCAGCCGCAGCCGCAGGAATCGGGTTCGTGCTCGCTCTGGCAGGCTTTGCACTCCTTGCACCATTTCTTCGCCTGCTTGGAGCCACTCCCCATCTGCTGCCTTACTGCTATGATTATCTGGGCGCATTGCTATTTTTCACGCCATTCATCATTCTTAAAACCGTATTCGATGCTTTTTTCATAGCAGATGGACGCCCTGGACTCGGTTTTACCATCTCACTCGCAAGCGGAATCATAAATGCGTTGCTCGATTGGCTGTTTCTTGACGCATGGGCCTGGGGTATCGGTGGCGCAGGACTTGCAACCGGCATTGCCAATATGCTCGCAGCCACAGCGGGGCTGCTTTACTTTGCCAGCTACAGCCGCTCGCTGCGTTTCCGTGCATTCACCTTCCGTCCGCGGGTTATCGGCCGGACAGCTTTAAACGGTATGTCAGAGATGGTCACGCAGCTCTCCGTCGGCATCATCACCTACCTTTTCAATCTCATCACATTTGCCTGGGCCGGTGAAAACGGCGTCGCATCGATTAGCGTGATTTTCTATATGGAAATGCTGCTGAACTCGGCATTTCTTGGCTTTACAAACGGCATCGCTCCCGTTTTCTCCTATCATTACGGCGCACAAAACTATGGAATGCTTTGCCGGCTTATTCGATTAAGCCTTAGCAGCATCGCTTTGGCGTCGCTGATTGCCTTCATCTCCGCCCGACTGTTTGCCGCACCGCTCATCCATCTTTTCCTGCCGGCAGATAGCAGCACCTATGCACTGACGCTGCACGGCTTCGAGCTTTTCGCCCTCAGTTTCCCGTTATGCGGCTTCAATATCTTCGCGATAGGATTTTTCACTGCCATATCCCATGCCCGCATATCATCCTTCTGCTCATTTGCACGCAATCTGGCAGGCATCTCACTCTTCCTGCTTATCCTGCCTAAATTTTGGGGTCTAAATGGCGTATGGCTCGCGGTTCCGGCTGCTGATCTCTGCATGCTCATCTTTTCTTTATTTCTGCTGCATGAACAGTTTGCACAATTCCGCCATACAAATGCACGGATTAAGAAAAACGAAATACCAATACATTAAAATCTTTAAAAACAAAACCTCCTGTTGCCAGGAGGTTTTGTTTTTAAAGTGCTGCCTTTAATTTTTCTATCATTTCCTTATACTCTGTATCCGTAAGATGTTTCCTCGCGGGATTCATTTCAAAAGTACCGCCCCATTCGAAAGCATCCTTATATTTTGGCACAATATGCACATGGCAATGGCCACCCTTATCTCCATAGGCCCCATAATTTACTTTATCCGGATGAAAGGCCGCATGCACCGCTGCAGCAACATGGCGTACATCCAGCATAAAGGCCTGCATTTCTTCCGGAGTCATGTCCACAAACTCGCTCACATGCTTTTTTGCTGCCAAAACACAGCGTCCCGGATGACTTTGTTCTTTAAATAACACAAGTATGCTCGCCGGCATCTCACACACGAATATTCCAAATTCATCTAAAAGTTCATTTCTCATACAATAAGCGCAATTCTCATCTTTCATTCTATCTTCCTCCTTAAATTATAATTCTATTTTTCATAAAATTACTATATATTTTATTATAGTCAAAAGTAAGCCCTTTCACAATAGACATTTTAACGGACATACATTTTATTTTTAAAAAATCCTTATATCGATTTTTTTCTTTTTTATGTTATACTAAAAGTTATACGTTTTATTTACTTTCTATAAATAAGGAAAAACAGATGAGATTAGCTTCCTTAATATACAAAATATACAACCAGGAAATTTTGAGAAATGGCAGGCTCTTTTTATGGAAATTTGGAAACGCAATCTATGGGTATGCTGTGCTGCCAGCTTTATTGTCTCCATTGGCATGAGCCAGATGGCGCCTATGCTGCCCTTATATGTTGCAGAACTTGGTATCACAGATCATGGCGCGATTGCCCGCTGGTCCGGGATTATTTTCGGCTGCAACTTTGTCAGCCTGGCAATTTTTTCTCCCATTTGGGGACGTCTTGCTGACCGTTGGGGGCGCAAACCTATGGTCCTTCGCGCCAGCCTATGGCTTTCGCTCATCATGTTTGGCATGGGCCTTGCGCAAAACGTCTGGCAGCTTTGTGCCCTGCGTCTTCTGCAAGGGGCGCTTTCCGGCTATCAGGCGGCCGTTATACCGCTTATCGCCCAGGAAACGCCAAAGGAGCATTCCGGCTGGGCACTCGGCATGCTTTTTACCGGACAGGTCAGCGGTTCACTTTTAGGCCCGTTGCTTGGCGGTTGGCTGTTCGAGCTTGTCGGCTGTCGCCACACTTTCTTCGTCATCGGTACCTTTTGTTTTCTCGGCTTCCTGTCGCTTTTTTCCGTAAAAGAGAACTTTACCCCGCTGTCACAATCTGCAATTCTTTCTATGAAGGACGTCTGGAAAAAGCTGCCCCAACCGAATCTTATCATCTGCCTGTTTGTGACAACACTCCTTATGCAGTTTGCCACCATGTCCATTCAGCCAATCATTACAGTTTATATTGCCCAGATTGTTTCTTCTTCAGACCATCTTGCCCTCATTGCCGGTGCCGTGTTTTCCTGCTCTGGCTTTGCCAGCATGCTGGCAGCATCTCGCCTGGGCCGGCTTTCGGACCGCATCGGACCAGAAAAAGTGCTGCTGGCTTCACTTATCCTGGCCGGCATGGACTTCATTCCGCAGGGACTTGTCACTACCCCGTTAGAACTCGGCATCCTGCGCTTCATCCTTGGTATAGCGATTGCCGGGCTGCTGCCTTCCGTCAACAGCCTCATCCGCCAATATACACCTGCTGCCTGTCTTGGCCGCATCTACGGCTTCAACCAGTCCGCACAGTTCATCGGCATGTTCGGCGGTGCCTTCCTCGGTGGTCATATAGCCGAAAGCATCGGCATACGGTACGTGTTCTTTATCTCTGCAGCTTTACTGCTTGCCAACGCTTGCTGGTGCAGGTTCACAATCGTGCGAAAATAGGCTCGGACATAATAAAAGCGGTACTGCATTTTATTTATGCGTACCGCTTTATATTATGTCCGACAGGTTTAAAGAGCCTTATGAAGATATTCCTTTATCTCATTGCCGTCCTCCATTTTCATGACTTCGGCCAATACCTCTTTTGCCCTTTCCATGCTCACAGAACGGATTTTTTCCTTTACTTTCGGTATTGAAGGCGCACTCATGCTGAGTTCGCTGATACCCATCGCAAGCAGTATGACTGCTGCATATGGGTCACTGGCCATCTCACCGCACATGCCAACCCAGATTCCCTTGTCGATACCCGCCTGGATCGTACGCTGAATAAGCATAATCACTGCCGGGTTAAAATGGCTGTACAGATAACTGATATTATGGTTTCCACGGTCGACTGCCAGTGTGTATTGTACGAGGTCATTCGTGCCGATGCTGAAGAAATCAACATATTTTGCCAGTATTGGCGCCATGACCGCCGCAGCCGGCGTTTCCACCATGATACCAAGCTGCACACTGTCAGAATAAGCTTTTCCTTCATGTGTAAGTTCAACCTTTGCTTCTTCAAAAAATTCACGAACCTTTTTGAACTCATCAACATTGATAATCATCGGAACCATGATCGCCACCTTGCCATACACACCAGCCCGCAGTATTGCCTTAAGCTGAGGCAGGAAAAGATCACGGCGGTGCAAACTTATGCGTACCGCACGGCAACCCAGGAACGGATTGTCCTCCTTGGGGATATTGAGATACGGAAGAGGCTTATCACCGCCAATATCCATGGTACGGATAACGCAAAGCTTTCCTTGGCATTTTTCCACAGCTTCTTTGTATGCTTTGAACTGATCCTCTTCATTCGGGATATCTTTTCGGCCCATAAAAACAAATTCTGATCGAAAAAGACCAACACCCTCGCAGCCATAGGTAAGTGCTGTATCAACATCCATATGTGTCCCAATATTTGCTGCCAGCGTCACATGAGCACCATCCGTAGTCACTGCCGGAAGCGGAGCTAGCTTTGCATAATAACTCTTGAGCTCTTGTTGCTTGGCGAGTTTTTCCTCATAGGTTTCGCGCGTTTCCTCCGATGGATCAATCAGTATATCACCGCGCTCCCCATCAATGATCACATCGTCCCTGTCCGCAATTTTCTGAATATCATCGCCGATACCAACAACCGTCGGGATTGCCCTGGCCTTGGCTATGATGACCGCATGGCAGGTAGTACTGCCAGCACCAAGCAGTACACCGGCAATTTTTTCTGTAGGGATATTCGCAATGACCGACGGCTCAATCTCATAGCCGCAAAGTATTACGGCCCCATCGCCCATTGCCGGTTCCTTGACACCAAGTATATATTTCGCAATGCGTTTACCAACATCGCGGATATCGACTGCACGCTCCCGGAAATACGCATCCTCCATCTGCTCGAACATGGCCGCAGATTCTCCCGCAGCAGCCAACACAGCTTCAGGTGCACTACCCAGCTCCCCGACCTTTTCCATCATGGAACCTGAAAGCATAGGGTCCTGTGCCATCATGCGATGTGCTTCCATAATAGCAGCCTGTTCCGGCATATTTTTTTCCTGTAAGGTCCGGACATTGCCCTGCAGCATCTCCGCAACTGCCTGTAGCGCCTCTTCAATCTTACCTGCTTCTTTTGCCTGATCTTCCGGTTTATAATTCTTCAAATAACCGTCGAGATTCTGTCCGACGATCATAACTTTTCCCATTGCAATTCCAGCAATAACACCTTTACCACGTAAACTTTCCGGCATTCCAAACACGCTCCTATTTTTACACAATTGTTGCTATAATCTAATAATGCAAGACAAAATGGAGGCTGCAAGCACATACCCGCCTGCAGCCCTGCATTTCTTATTCCTCGCCAAATTTTGAGGCAACAAGCTCCTGCAAAGTTTTGACTGCTTCAGCCTCGTCCGGCCCATCTGCACAAATCGTCATTTCAGTGCCTTTGACAAGTCCCATACTCATGATCATGAGTATGCTCTTGGCATCAACCGTCTTATTTTTCGCCTTGACCTGAATTTTGGATTTGAATTTTGTGGCGGTCTGTACGAAAATAGATGCCGGACGTGCGTGGATACCCGTTTTGTTTTCAATCATCATCGTAGCTTCTGTCATAAATTATCTCCTCTTTCATAAAAAATAAACTTTAAAACTATCAGCGTGATGGACCCTTATAGGTATTCGCCGCGCCGACAGAAATCCCTGCTCATAGAAGCTCAACTGCTCCGTGTGTATATACTGCAATTGTTATGCCAACTTTATCCATAACAGAATTTTTTTACACAATCCTTAAAGCATAAGCCTCAGCAGGCATAAATTTTTTATTATTCAAAAATTTTATATGCATCCTAGATGATATCATCGGTAAAAAATACCCAAAAAGTCAAAGTAGTTGGTATTTTTTACTATGGTTTGGTAATTTTTACCCAGAGTCATAACAGTCCATATTTACGCGCCTTGGCCGCCACCGTCTTATGCGTAAGCTTCAAAACCCTGCCTGCCGCATTAAAGCTTCCACATTGCTTAAGCGCATTGGCAATGATTTGCTTTTCATATTCTTCCCATGGCAGTATCGTATTGGAAGTAAAGCTCTTGAGCTCCCTTACGGCAATCTCACCCGTAAGGTAGGATGGCAGCGTGTCAACTGTAATGACTTCTGCATCCATAAGTGTGATTACGCGTTCCATGACATTTTCCAGCTCGCGCACATTGCCCGGCCATTTATATGCCATGAGCACCTGCATGGCCTCCGGCTGAATGCCGCGCACATTTTTTTGCTGCTCTGTATTTATCCGGTTGATAAAATGTTCCGTCAAAAGCGGAATATCCTCTATTCGCTCCCGAAGCGGCGGCAGAATAATAGGAATTACATTCAGCCGGTAATACAGGTCGTCACGGAAGCCGCCCTGCTGCATCATCTCCTCCAGATTCCGATTTGTTGCAGCAATGATACGCACATCGACCCGGATGGTTTCCTCACCACCTACACGATCGAACTCCTTTTGCTGCAGTACTCTTAGCAGCTTAACCTGCATATTTTTATCCATTTCACCAATTTCATCAAGAAAAATTGTTCCCCTATTTGCCAGTTCGAATTTTCCCAGTTTACGCTTCATCGCTCCCGTAAATGCTCCTTTTTCATGCCCGAAAAGCTCAGATTCGAGCAATGTCGAAGGAATTGCCCCGCAGTTGACGCGAATGAACGGGCCCTTCCTCCGTTTTGAAGCATAATGGATACCTTCCGCCACGAGCTCTTTTCCCGTACCGCTTTCACCGCGTACGAGCACCGTCGCGCTGCTTTCCGCGGCCTTTGATGCCAGTGCGAGTACATCGATGACCCTGCCGCTGCGCCCGATATAATTCGCGAAGGATTTTCCTGTTTTTTTCGTACGCATAAGCTCCTGTTCCAGGTATTCCGCCTTAGCTGATACCTGTGTGAGTCTTTCCATAAGCTTCTGCAATTCCGTAATATTTTTAATAACAGAAACAACTCCCGCAATCTCCCCATCGACAAAAATTGGATTGACATTGGCTACAATCGTTGTGCCATCTTTTTTATGGCTGATGCTCCCTATGCGCGCAATACCTGTTTTAAGTACGTTGCAACGATTCCCCTGGGGCGCTGCATCATAGACATTGGCGCCTACAATCTTCTCTGCCGTCTTATGTACAATGCGCAGATAGGATGGATTCACGTAGGTTATCTCACCACTCTTATCTACTACACAAATGCCATCCTGCACAGCTTCCAGTATAAGTTGCAGGCGCTGCTGCATCAGCGCGTTTTCATGCAGCAGCCGGTCGACCTCACGTTCCTCAGATTTCGTATGCATTTCAAAGTCGCCCTCAAGAAAACCTACCATAGCAGCAACAGCTTCGTGGTTTTTGTCACCATCTGCGGCAACAAAAACTGAATCGCCGCACTCTACCTTCAAGGCAATGAGCATCATCAGGCTCTTCAGCTCGATGCGCTGGCTGTGCATACTGCGTATAAAAAGCTTGCAGTCATATTTATCATAGATTTCCTGTGCTTTTTGCACGATCATCGCAGCGACACGGACATGAAGCCCCCCTTCACTCTTGATAACCGCTTCTCTTTCAAAAATCATAGTTTCGCATATCCCTTTCTTAATATTTCCTCCTTATATAGATTATACTATATTTTTCGCTCTTATTTGCAGGATTTTTCTATATAGCGTCGAATTAGGCTAAAAGATAATATTTTAAGAATTATCTATTGCTGATTATCCTTATTTTAGCAGGAAATCGTGGTGATTTAATTGAATTTTTTTCTCATTACTATCGCCATTATGTCCGTCAGCATCTTGTTAGTCCATAAAATCACAGACTTTTTAGGTTTCCATCTGAAATGCAAGTCGTTGATGCTTTGTGCTGCTATGGCCTTTGTAGTGAATTTTACGACACTTGCACTCTCGTCGTACCTTACGACACGGCATTTTATGCTTATTTTTGCTTTTATTGTCGTTGCGGCATTGATTGTAACCTGTTATAATGAGCATCTTCTGACCAAGGACAGGCAGACCGCAGGGGTTGCCGTTACGTCTGTTGGAACGTCTGGCGTTTCTCCAGCAATACATGTCTTGTCCCCGCCGCTTCTCCCCTCAGACATAATGCCGGAAGAACTGTCAGGAAGCCATCATACAGATTTGCCCCTGCCTTTAGCCTTGGCCGCAGTGCCTAGGGAAGAAGTTATCTCTACAGGATACACTGCTACTCAGGAACCAGCTACGGTATCGAAGGCTGAGGAGAGCCCCGTCATCGCAACTGGCGACTGCAGCACAATGAGACTGCCTGTGTCAACTTTACCGGCGAGTCTGGTATTTCCTACGGAGCCAAAATTGTCAGACATTTTATACAGGACTGTCCCGTCGGCAATAAACGAGTTTTCCAGATCCAAGAAGATATTCCATGCACCTGCTGTTATCATAAAAACAATAGCTGATATCGTGCACGAGGATATGGAAAACGATCATCTGCTGAAGCTGACTGCCGTAATTGCGAAACTCGGTTCATTGGACGATATATTGGATTATGCTTTTGAGCAAAAAACCCGGCATAATTATTTTAATGCTCTTTTCGCGTACAAACGGGCATTAATACGCTATTGTTCCGATGACTATGCCCCTTTTATTGTCATAGACATTGTCAACATCTACAAGGACAATGGAGCCTACGAAGAGGCTATCCACACTTATTTGAACGCTTTGTCTCTTCCGGCAATCGTCAATAACAGTGAAATCCATGAGGAATTCGAAAAAAATCTGGCCTATCTCCGTATTGTAGAATATGTTTTAGCAAAACATCACATTGCCAGGACGCCTTTTGGCAAGATTTCACCAAATCATTTGGAGGAAATCGAGACTATTTTCCAAAATCGGCGTATACAAAAAATCGTATCATAAACATAAACAAATGTAGGAGGAATATCCATGAAAAAAAGTGAAGAAATTCTTGGTTTACCCATTATCAGTATTACCGAAGGCCGTGAACTCGGCATGAGCAAGACCTTGCTCATCGATGCCAAAAACGGTGTTGTCGCAGCCATTACCATTGAGGACGAGGACTGGTACCGCGGCGTAAAGCTTCTGCCGTATTCTTCTGTTATTGCTATAGGTGAAGATGCTGTTACGATTACAAACAGCGAGAATATACTCACGCTTGAGGAAGCGGGAGACTATGAAACCATGTTGGATGCCAACGTCCGTATTATTGGTACGAAGGCTATCACCAAATCCGGCACCATAGAAGGCAAGGTCACCGAACTTTTCGTTGGTGATGGCGGCAAAATAGAGAAATGTGAAATTGCAGCCGACGATGACACGACTTCTGAAATCACAGCCGATCAAATTTCTATCTTTGGTAAACAGGTTACTGTCATAGACCCTGAAAAAAAAACGAATGATATAACTATCCCTGAAAAATCAGCTGTTAAAGCTGAGCCCCTGGCAGAAATAAAATTCGAGCCTAAACCAGAGGTTAAACCAGAAACAAAGCCGGAGCCCAAAACAGAAGTTAAGCCAGAAATAAAGCCCGAGCCTAAGCCCGAGCCTAAACCGGAAGTAAAACCTGAGCCTAAGACCGATTCTGTTGCTGAACCGAAAGCTGTTGCTGCTGATAAAGCCACAGAAGAACGCCATCGTCGTTTTCTTCTTGGCAAAAAAGCCGCTCGTCGTATAACAACAGACAACGGGATAATCATCATCGATGCCGGCTCTGAAATTACGGAAGAAGTCCTGCAAAAGGCAAAACTGGCCAATAAGTTCATAGAGCTTTCCATGAATGTCCAATAATAAAGTGTTCTGATTAAGGCTCCCTCCTGTGAGGGAGCCTTAATATACATATAAGGAGCCCATATTCCATGCAATCATCTCATCGTCTTGGCCTATTTATTTTCTTTCTTTCATTTATGGTACTTATTATGTCTATTTCATTCCTAAGCATTATTTTTGCTTTCATCAACAATGACCGCATCGCCTTTGGCGTCCGATGCGAGGGCATCCCCCTGAACGGTCTTTCCCGGCAGGAGACCACAGCGGTCGTAGCCCGGACTACACAGAAAAAGTTCCCCCCATACGCATTGCTTTTTATCTATGAGGATAAGCAATGGAAGATTACGCCGGAACAAATCAATTTGCACATTGACGTCGACGGTACAGTGCAAGCGGTTTATGGAATAGGCCGCCGCGGTTCATTTCTCGAAAATCTTGCAGAGCAGCTTTCCTGTGCTTTTTATGGCCATCCTGTAACACCGGTTGTTTCCTATGATACGGCTGCCCTGCAAAAACATCTGGAGACAATTGCCTCCAGTATAAATAGTGCACCTGTTTCTGCTTTTTGCCAATTTGATGGGCACGGGCGCATCCGTCATATACCTGCTGTAGCAGGAAAGACACTGCATACGGATGATTTGGCCTCTGCAGCGGCACAAAGTCTCGATTCTCTGGAACTGCCAGGAAAAATAACACTTGCTCCTCAAATACAGGCACCAGCCATAGAGGAAACGGCTATAAGCACCATTGATACCATACTGGCATCTTATACCACACATTTCAGCCCGGCCAATGCCAATCGGAGTCAGAACATCCAAATCGCTGCCAGCGAGCTCAATCAACGACTTATTCCCAGTGGCAGTACATTTTCCTTCAACGATACCGTAGGCCCACGCCTGGCGAGCTCCGGCTATAAGGATGCTGCTGTTATACTGGACGGCAAGGTCGAACAGGATATCGGCGGAGGCGTCTGTCAGGTCAGTTCAACGCTCTATAATGCTATTCTTCTGGCAGATCTTACCCCTGCAGTACGCACAGCACATTTTTATCCTTCCACATATGTACCTGCGGGGCTTGATGCTACCGTTGCAGACGGCCAGATTGATTTTGTATTTCGTAATTCCCTGCCGCATAGTGTATACCTGCTATCTGCCGTATATGGTGATAGTCTCACCGTCTATGTCCTCGGCACACAAACTGACCTTGCCGGAAAAGATATTACCCTGGCTACACATATCGATAAACCTGGCCCTGGGCCTACGGTCTCCGCTTGGAGAGTTTATACCAGGGACGGCAAAGAAATCAAACGCGAATTTTTACATACCGATCAGTATGATGTCAGCATGTAAAATACAATAATTATTACTAGTTTATAATAATTATTTTTTAAAAACAATATTTAACACTTTCATCTTAACGCAGTTTATATTATAATAAAAAAGGTAAACAGAAATATCATCAAACTTAGGATAGGAAGAAGGTCACGTACCATGAAAGGAACTGTTGTTGCGACCTGGATTGAGACTTCAAGAAAGCTTTGGAGCAGACCCACCGTCGATGTAGTAATGGAAAAAGTAGGCTGGCCCCCAAATCGTATGTTTTTACCCTTGGAAGATATCGATGATAATAAAATAAACCAATATATTGAGAATCTCAGTCATGAGATTAAGTTGCCTTCAGCGCAGATCTGGTATGAGATTGGCCGTGATAATATCATTTCATTTTCCAACGCTTATCCTTCCTTTTTCAAAGGAAAAAATCTATATACGTTTCTGGCATCCATGCACGATGTCCATGTAGAAGTCGTCAAAATGGTTTCGGGCGCCAAACCCCCACAACTTGTCATGACACCGGTTTCTGAACACGATGCTATTTTCTCTTATGACTCACAACGCGGCATGCAGGATTATTTCCGTGGTTTGTTAAAAGGTACTTCGGAATTCTTCCACGAAGAACTGCATATGGAAGTATCAGAAAAAACAAAAACCCATCTGAAACTGAAGCTTCATTTTGACAAGCCGATTTTTCGCGAGCAAATTTTCCGTTTGAATAAATTTTTGGGCTTTACCGGTTCACTTGCCGGCAAGATAGGTTTACTTTCTTTTATTGTCACTTTGATTCCAACGATTATCGCATTTTTATTCGACGCCTCGCTAAAATTTTTTATCCTCCCTGTTTTAAACGGCATTCTGGTATGGCTGGTATCTTCCATGCTGTTGCGTCCGATCAGCACAATAAAGAAAGAACTCAACAGCCTCTTGGAATATCAGTATTTCGATGATCTGACGGTCCACTCCAGTGATGAGTTCGAAGAACTGGCACAAATAATCCAAACGTACAAAAAACGCATAAAAGCCGAATTTACGGGATTCCGCGGCACCAGCGATGAATTGACACGTTACGGCACTAGCTTTAACCAGTTGGCCGAAAATATGGGAAAAACCTCTGACGAGGTAGTAAATGTCATCCACGAGGTATCTACTGCTGCGACCAGCGGTGCCGAAAGCACCAGCGCCGTAGCAGGATTTTTGCATCAAAATATGGAAGCTCTGCAGACCATGGTAAAGCAGCAGGTAAATAATAATGGTAATCTGGTCCGGGCTGTAGAAAATATCGACAAAGGTTTCCTCAACGTACGTTCCTCCAGTGAGAACCTAAATAAGAGCATGGAAAAATTCACAGTTGTGCGGAAATCTGTCGAGTCCCTGCGTGACGAAACAGAAAAAATCATTTCCATCACCGCACTCGTAACACAGATAGCCTCACAGACCAATCTTCTGGCACTGAATGCGGCTATCGAAGCTGCCCATGCCGGTGAACAAGGACGTGGTTTTGCCGTCGTCGCTGAAGAAATACGTACCTTGTCGGAGCAGTCCCAGCAACAAGCAGAAGTGATATCCTCTGATGTAAAGAATATCACCAAGATCATCAACGAAGTTGTCTCCTCTGTAGGCCTCGAATATCAAGTGCTCGGTCAGGAAAGCAACCAGCTCATGGAGGTTGTCGACAATAACTCCGAGCATGTCGACAATATTCGTAATGTATCGGTAAGTATCAGCAAGATCATCGACCGCTTGCACCAGGAAATGGAACAAATGAACCATGTATTCGAAAAAGTGGAATCTATTGCAGCCATGTCAGAAGAAAATTCGGCTGCTGCCCAGGAAGTAAATGCTACCGTTCAGATCCACAATGAGAGATTGCAGGATATGATGGATAAAATCAAGCATTTCAAGGAAATTTCGCTTACTTTTTCCAAAGAACTCGGTACCTATAAAATTTAAGCCGCAGCAAAAACATCCGCAGCCTTACACAGGCTGCGGATGTTTTTGTTGCAAAGCGCCCTTCATTCCGGCAAAAAAACAGTCCACGAATGCAGCACCATCGTCAGTACGCGGCAAAGACCGTATCCACATCTTCTACAATAGAACCGTCGATACGCCCTGTACCGACCATATCCGACATGATTTTCAGCGCCTTTTTATGGCCCATTCCTTCACGATAAGGACGATCCTCAGTCAAAGCCTGGTATATGTCGAGACACCCCATAAGGCGGGAGTTGAAGTCCAGTTCTTTCGCCGTCTTTCCATATGGGTATCCGCTGCCATCCAGCTTCTCATGATGATTTGCGGCCCATTCGGTGATATCCGCAAAACCATCCAGCCGCGACAGCACATGACGCGTATAATACGTGTGGGACTGTACCAAGGCAAATTCATCTTCTGTCAGTGCGCGATTCGCCTCCAAGATACTATTCGGAATGAGCAGCTTACCCAAATCATGGAGATTGGCGGCAATGATAAGCTTGTTGCGCTGTACATCGTCATATTTATAGAACCGTGCCATGATATCAGCTTTTTCAGCCAGACCCCGTGAGTGTCTCCAGGTAAACTTTGATTTCGCGTCAATGATATCTGATATTGTCTCCGTAATCTCAGATATTTCCTGGTAGGATAAATCAACGTTCCGCAGCGGAAGATTTTGCTGCAGACACTCAAAGATATTGTTTGGATCCTGATCCAGACGATAGCATGCCTGCCGGGTAATCGCAAAAAAACTATCGCATATCTGCTCCGAATACTGCTTCCCGCGCAGCTTCATAATATGGCTTACTGCCTTCTCCTGATAGGCACCATAAAATTTTGCTGCATTAAAATGCGTATCAACATAATCCGCAAAGCTGATGATTTGAGCCTTCAACGGCAAATTATCACCGGAGATATGAAAAAATCCACTCCCATCTAATTTCTCGTGATGATAAAGAATAATATTTTTTTCATCCTTCAGCAGTGGATATTTCTTGATATTATTCTCACCTATTACACAGTGTCCCTTGATAACCTCATAATTCACCAGATTAGATTTTAGTTCTTTATTACCAAGATATCTGCTGAGCCCATTATCATGCAGAATTGCAAGCGACACCAGATCAAAAACATCGTCCTCACTGAATCCAAGCCGTTGTGCGATTCGCCAGGAAATATATGCCACACGCTTGCCATGGTTCAGTTCGACACCAAATACATCGTGTTCGGCATAATCCAGAGCAAAGGATACCGCCGACAAAAAATGATTCAAACAAAATTTCATAAAACCCTCCATAAAAGAACCCTCATACTATGTCCCTCTTATTATAGAGAATTTTTCTCATCAATTCAAATATTTTTTGCAGATGAGCTGCATATAAGAATATGCGCTCTCATTCGAACATCATACGATACCCTATGCCAGATTCTGTTATTATATAGCGCGGCCGGGAAGGATCCGGCTCTATCTTTTGCCGCAGTTGCCCTACATATACGCGCACATATTGGATTTCGTTGCCGTCTACCCCCCAGACTTCCTTCAAAAGTTGCCGATGGGTCAGAACCTTCCCCACATTCTTTGCCATATACACCAGCAGGTTATACTGTATCGGTGTCAATTTAATCCTGTTATTGGCAAACAATACCGTATGTTTCCCCAAATCTATCTTCAGTTCCCCTAAGTCCAGCACCTCATCATCCTGCGGCTCCCGAACTGCGCGCAGGCACACACGTATACGTGCCATAAGCTCACCGACGCCAAACGGTTTCGTCAGATAATCATTTGCCCCCGCATCCAAGGCTTGTATTTTCTCCTCTTCCTGATCTCTGGCAGACAAGATGATAATAGGCGTATCCGACCATTCTCTTATCCTCCTTATGACCTCTTTACCATCGATATCAGGAAGTCCCAAATCCAGCAGGATGACTTCCGGCTTTTGCATAATCGCAGAATCTATAGCGCTTTTTCCCGTAGGCGCATCAAAAACCACATAGCCATGTCCTTCCAGGGACACCTTGATGAGCCGCCGGATCTGCACCTCATCATCAACAATCAATACCTTCAGATTATGTTCCATGCTTTTTTTCCTCCATTGGCAGTGAAAATACAAAGCGTTTGCCTATAGCAGATAAATTTACCACCCATATGGTCCCGCCATGCGCTTCAATAATTCCCTTGCATATAGACAACCCTAACCCCGTTCCCGGAGCGGTTGTTTTCTGCTTTCCACGATAGAATTTATTAAAAATATTGTCAATATCTGTTTCAGAAATTTTTTCACCATAATCGACAACCGAAACTAAAATCTTTCCATCCTCCATGCCCGCTGTAATTTCAATCTGCGCATCTGCCGGAGAATATTTATTCGCATTATCGATGAGGTTCACCAGTACCTGCTCCAGCAGTACACAGTCTCCCATAATCAACGGCAACGCAGGCGGTATACGGGAAATTATCCTTCTCTCTCCTAAATTTTCCTTCAACCTCTGCAAAGCTGTTCCGACAACATCCTGTATATCACACCAGTCTCTTTTAATTTTCATAGCTCCGCTCTCCAGCCGGGCTGTATCCAAAAGATTATTTATGATCCGTTCCATACGCATGCCGCCGGAACGGATATTTTCATAAAGCTCCATCTGCGTTTCCTTGTCAAAAACGATTTCCTTATCGAGCAGTGTAGACGCCGAGCCCAGAATAGTCGCCAACGGTGTCTTCAACTCATGCGAAATAGAATTCAGCAACGCCATACTCAAACGTTCGGATTCTGCCAAAAGTGCCGCATTGCTTGCTTCTTTAGTCAGGCTGATACGTTCAATTGCCAGCGCTGCCATATTCGTCCAGGCTTCGATAAGCTGTTTTTGCTCCAGCGTAATATCCTTTTCCATAGCATGCAGTGCTAAAACGCCAATGGACTTATCCCTTGCCCTGAGCGGCAGATAGAGACATTCTGCCGAAGATACCGTATCCGTGAATTTTCCCGCGACCTGTCCATGTTCAAAGGCCCAAACCGCTACACCAAATTCATTGGCATTCAGCTTTTCCGTTACATAACCCTCCGAATGTGCCGCCATACTCAGTTTTCCATTTTTATCCGGCAGAAAAACAGCAACCCCCCACTGAAACATTTTCGCTGCCGTAAACACCAGTTTATCTACAACCTTATCCAGGTCGACGGTCGCAGCTATATCCTTACTGAATTCGTAAAGGACGCGCTTTTTCTTTTCTTCGCCCTCAGCAAACAAAACCTCCCTGTGCAGCCGTTCCGTCTGACCTCCGGCAATAAACCCCACGAACAAAAAGATTATAAAAGTCCAGCAATACCGGATGTCCGTGACACTGAAGCTGAATAACGGCGGTATGAATAAGACATCAAAAAATATCACCGCACAAATCGCGGTAAAATAAGATGGCCCGCGTCCCCACCAGAAAGCGCTCAGCAAAACCGGCAGCAAATAAAGCATCGCCACATTGACCGTATCCAATTGTGGTATATTCCAGCAGATAACCGTGGTAAGAAACATCATGAAAAATCCACCCACATACTGCTGCCATCGTGTTTTTCTTTTTCCCGCTTCCGTTTTTACCTTTGGGATGTATGCAAGCGATTTTTTCCCATGAATTACATGGATCTGGATACCCCAGCTCTTTTTAATGAGCTTGTCCACAATATCGCCGCCCCTGAACCAATCTAAAAAATGTCTTTTAAGCGGCTTTCCGATAATAATATGTGATATATTTTTTTCACTTGAAAAATCTATCATGGTTTTTACGATGTCGCGGCTGGAACAAGACACAACGATTCCACCCAGTTCCTCCGCCAAGCGCAGGTTCTGTGAAAGTCTTCCCTCATCCTGTTCATTACCCTGCCCTGTCCGGATATGCAGCGCATACCATTCTGATTTCATCGCTGTTGCCATACGCTTTGCCACCCGGATCAAATAAGCCGAAAACGGGCTCCCACTTACGCACACAAGAACCTTTTCCATGGCTGGCCACGGTCCTGCAATGGCATGCTCCTGCATGTATTCCCCCATTTGCTGGTCTACCCTGTGGGCCGTGAACCGCAAAGCCATTTCCCTTAACGCGCTGATATTTCCCTCGCGGAAAAAGTTTTTCATAGCACGCTCCGCCTGAATTGGAATGTAGACCTTCCCCTCCTGCAGCCTCTTGAGCAAAGTCTGCGGTGAAATATCTACCAGTTGTACCTGCTCCGCGTTTTCCACCACATGGTCCGGCACGGTTTCCCAAATTTTTACCCCTGTTATATGTTCGACAATATCTTTCAGGCTCTCAATATGCTGTATGTTAATTGTCGTATACACATGTATACCCGCCGCGAGTATTTCCTCCACATCCTGAAACCGTCGCAGATGCCGCAAGCCCTGGATATTTGTGTGTGCCAGCTCATCAACGAGAACAATCTGGGGTTTACGCCGCAGGATTTCATCCGTATCCATTTCAGCAAAAACCTTGCCGCGATATTCTATTTCCTTCGCGGCAATTTTAGGCAAGCCCTTCAGCATGGTCTCGGTATCTTTTCGTCCATGTGTTTCGACCCAGCCAATCACAATATCTGTGCCTTCCTCCAGCCGTTCCTTTGCATCCTTGAGCATTGCATAGGTCTTGCCTACACCGGCTGCCGCACCAAGAAACACGGTCAGTTTTCCGCGCTGTTCTTTTTCTACCTTTTTCAATAATGCTTCCGGATCTCTTCGCACATCGTATAAATCCCGCATATAAGCCTCCTCAGATAAACGAGCAAATAGCAGTTGCCCATAAAAACAAGCAGCTGCTACATTTGCTGAATTATCTCCCATCTATGGAATCTAATATCAGATTCATTTTCAATACATTAGCCTTCTCTTCCCCCAATATCCCCAAAAGCGGATGTTCGCTGCATTCTTTTACAACATTCTCCACTTCCTCTGCAGACATGCCTCGCTCTCTTGCCACACGGTTTATTTGTAGCACAGCATTCGGAATAGAAATATCCGGGTCCAGCCCGCTTCCTGACGAAGTCACAGCATCTGCCGGAACAATCGCCTCAGCGTTTAGTCCATTCGCCTGACGAAAATCTGCTGCCTGCTGCTGAATAGAATCCATGAGCTTTTTACTGGTTGGCCCCAGATTCGTACCTGCTGAATTTGCTGCATCATATCCATCATCTCCTGCACCGGAAGGCCTGGCATAAAAATATCCCGGGCTGGTAAAATTCTGAGCTATCAGCAAAGAACCGACTACCTCATTATCCTTTTTTATCAAGGACCCATTTGCCTGGTCCGGGAAAAAAATCTGGGAAACAGCCGTCACCGCCAAAGGATATGCCACACCCGTAAAAATTGTCATCACAAGCAACAGCAAAAATGCATTTTTCATTGACTTGTACATTATAATCACTCTCCTGCACTTAATTCAAGCCCAATGCCACAAGTATCATATCAATGGCTTTTATCCCAATGAACGGTACCAGGATACCACCAACGCCATACAACAATAAGTTCTTGCGCAGTATGGAATCTGCTCCCAGCGGCTCATACTTGACGCCACGCAAAGCCAGAGGAATCAGGGCGATGATAATCAGGGCATTGAATATGACCGCGCTCAGAATTGCGCTCTTCGGCGTTGCGAGCTGCATGATGTTCAGAGTATTGAGCGCCGGATAAGCACTCATGAACATCGCTGGCAATATTGCAAAATATTTTGCCACATCATTAGCAATACTGAAGGTAGTCAATGAGCCCCGCGTCATGAGCAGCTGTTTCCCAATCTCAACCACTTCTATCAGCTTCGTTGGATTGCTGTCCAGATCTACCATGTTTCCGGCCTCTTTGGCGGCCTGCGTGCCGCTGTTCATAGCCACGCCAACATCCGCCTGCGCCAATGCCGGCGCATCGTTCGTTCCGTCTCCGGTCATGGCTACAAGCATGCCTTTTTCCTGATAATCCCGTATTAATGCGAGCTTTGCCTCTGGTGTAGCCTCCGCCAGAAAATCATCAACTCCGGCTTCAGCCGCAATTGCCGTCGCCGTCAGGGGATTATCTCCTGTAATCATGACCGTTTTTATTCCCATACGGCGAAGTTCCATGAATCTTTCCTTGATGCCGCCCTTTACTACATCCTTCAGGTAAATCGTTCCTAATATCTTTTCCTGTTTGGCAACGACTAAAGGAGTGCCGCCATTTTTTGAAACATATTCACAATCCGCCTGGACCTGTGATGGTAAAATACTGCCCTGCTCTTCCACATATTTCTTCACAGCGTCCATAGAACCCTTGCGGATTTTTGTCTCTCCTAAATTTATTCCACTCATCCTGGTTTGGGCGGAAAAAGGGATGAATGTCGCCTGCAGATTTTCCAACGCACGCTCGCGTATATTAAATAATTTTTTTGCTAAAACAACGATGCTCCTTCCCTCCGGAGTCTCATCCGACAACGAAGAAAGCTGTGCCGCATCTGCCAGAGCTTCAGCCGTCACGCCCGGTGCCGGAATAAATTCCGCCGCCATACGATTTCCCAGCGTGATGGTTCCTGTTTTATCCAGCAAAAGAACATCAATATCTCCAGCTGCTTCTACCGCTCTTCCCGACATCGCCAGCACATTATGCTGCAGCAGCCGGTTCATTCCCGCAATCCCGATCGCACTCAAAAGGCCGCCGATTGTCGTTGGAATCAAGCAAACCAAAAGTGCAATAAGCACGGAAACGGATATCGTTATAGAAGAATACATGGCAAACGGCTCTATCGTAACAACAGCAATGAGAAATACAATCGTAAGGCCGACCAGAAGAATCGTAAGCGCAATCTCATTGGGTGTTTTTTGCCTTTTTGCGCCTTCCACCAAATTAATCATACGATCTAAAAAGGTTTCTCCCGGATTGGCCGTAATCCTGATTTTCAGCCAATCAGATAAAAGCTTCGTACCTCCTGTGACCGAAGACCGGTCTCCGCCGGATTCACGGATAACAGGTGCAGATTCGCCCGTTACTGCACTTTCATCCACCGAGGCAACGCCTTCTATAACTTCACCGTCTCCCGGAATAATATCTCCCGGTTCCACAAGCACCACATCCCCCTTCTTTAAGGACGACGCCTGCACTGTTTCGGTCTTATCCTTGTAGAATTTTTTTGCCAGGGTATCTTGCTTCGTCTTTCTTAATGCCTGTGCCTGCGCTTTTCCTTTTCCTTCTGCTAAAGCTTCAGCAAAGTTGGCAAACAAAACCGTAAACCACAGCCAAAAAGCAATTTCCAGTTCAAACCAAGCGGTCTGCAGGTCACCATTACCAAAATCCCTGATAAATAATCCGGTTGTAATAACAGAACCGACCAATACGATGAACATCACCGGATTTCGAAACTGTACTCGCGGATCAAGCTTTCTTAAGGCCTCTTTTATGGCAGACGCAACCATTGCTTTATCAAAATCAACCAGCTTTTTCATAAGAACCCCTTCTCCCCTTAATACAAGACGCCTTGCAGCATCTGTAGTTGCTCAACAATAGGACCTAATGCTAATGCCGGGAAAAATGTCAGTGCCCCAACAATCAGGACAATCACACACAGCAGGGCAACGAATAAAACACCATGTGTCTGAAAAGTGCCCGCACCGTTTGGCGATATCTTTTTCTCAGCCAGACTGCCTGCAATGGCAAGCATGGGAAGAATTACGCCAAAGCGGCCTAAAAGCATAACTACCGCTAATGTGAGATTATAGAATGGTACATTCGCACTGAGTCCCGCAAAAGCACTGCCATTATTTCCCGCTGCAGAAGTGTAAGCATAAAGTATTTCGGTCAGTCCATGCGGTCCTTGATTATTGATAGCTGCTACGCCTGCTTCTGTAACCGATGCCACAGCACTGCCAAACAGGATGCAGAAGGATGGTATCAAAATCGCTAAAACTACCATTTTCATCTCATAGGACTCGATTTTTTTCCCTAAATATTCTGGTGTTCTGCCGACCATAAGCCCCACAATGAACACAGTCAGAATAACAAAGGACAACATTCCATAAAAGCCTGCGCCTACCCCGCCAAAGACCACCTCACTGAGCATGATCTGCAGCATTGGAATCATCCCGCCAATCGGTGTATAGCTGTCCAGCATGGAGTTTACCGCACCACAGGAGGCTGCGGTTGTAACTGCACTAAAAAGCGAACTTCCTCCCAAACCGAGCCGGACTTCCTTTCCTTCCATCATCGTCGGCGCAGCCACCCCTAAGGATGAAATGGTTGGATTGCCGCTGTATTCGCTAAAATAAAGGGCACTGAGAAACAACACGAACAGCACCGTCATAGCGGCTAATATTGCATGTCCCTGTCTGCTGTCCCTGACCATTTTTCCAAAGGTGAATAAAAGGCTTACCGGTATAAGCAGTATAAGAAACATTTCCATAAAATTCGTCAATGCCGTGGGATTTTCGAAAGGGTGCGCAGAATTCACATTGAAAAATCCGCCGCCATTTGTTCCAAGCATCTTGATTACTTCCTGCGACGCAACCGGCCCCATAGCCAATGTCTGCGAACCTCCGTCAACGGTAGTGATGGATACATACGGTGACAGGTTCTGGATTACGCCTTGCTGCACAAAGACAAAGGAAAATAAAATTGAAATCGGCAAAAGCACCCATAAAGTGCCCCGAACCATATCCGCCCAGTAATTGCCGATTCCGGATGTCGACTTCCGTATCAGGCTGCGGATCAAAGTCATTGCTACAGCCAATCCTGTCGCTGCCGAAAGGAAATTATGTACGGTAAGTTCCGTCATCTGGGTAAAATAACTCATGGTAGATTCTCCACCATAGGCCTGCCAATTCGTATTGGTAATAAAGCTTACCGCTGTATTCAGGGCCAGATCCCACGAAAGAGCACCCTGTTCTTCCGGATTAAAGGGAAGGCTCCCCTGCACTAATTCCGTAACAAAAATGGCCAAAAAACTGAAAACATGGAACCAGATTAATGCCACCGCATATTCTTTCCAGTTCATTTCTTTTTTTGCATCAATTCCGGTCACCCGGTAAATAAAATTTGCCAGCGGATTTAAAAATCTGTCCAGGCAGGTTCTTTCCTGCTGAAATACTTTGTACATATAGCCGCCAAAAAATTTTGCCACTAAAAACAAAATGACCAGATAAACCAAAAATAGAGCTATATCCCTTATCATTTAAAATTCCTCCGGTTTCCATAAGACATAAATAAGATAAACCAGTAAAATTGCAGTTACTATACCTCCTAAAATAAAGTCCTCCACCGTATGTCTCCCCCTCTCTTTTCTACATCTCCAGCATAGCACACACGATATAAAAATGGGATAAAGATTCCGCTGCTTCTATAAAAAAAACCTAAAGACACAGGTTAGCCAATCCCCGCACATAAGCCGCTTATAACTATATGATACCTCCATATAGTTATAAGCGGCCTGACATAAAATGAAACGGCCCCTGTGAGAGCTGCTTATGCTCACAGGAACCGTTTCATAGGAGAGGTAACTATCTTTAGTCAAGCGTTTTAAATGCCTGATCTAAATCATAAATAATATCATCAATATGCTCCGTGCCAATCGACAGACGTACAGTAGCCGGCGTAATACCGCTTGCCAGCAGTTCTTCACTGCTCATCTGTGAATGCGTCGTACTGGCCGGATGGATAACGAGTGATTTCACATCTGCCACATTCGCAAGCAGTGAAAAAATCTTTAAATGGTCAATGAACTTTTGTGCCTCGGCCTGTCCGCCTTTTATTTCAAAGGTAAAAATCGAAATACCACCGTTAGGGAAATATTTCTGGTACAGCGCATGATCCGGATGGCTTGCCTGCACTGGATGATTGACTTTATCCACATGCGGATTCTTCGTAAGGTAATCGACAACCTTGAGTGCATTCTCCACATGACGCTCAACACGCAAAGAAAGCGTTTCAACCCCCTGCAAAAGCAGAAAAGCGTTGAACGGCGATATAGTTGCTCCGGTATCCCTGAGAAGCAGTGCCCGAATATATGTAACAAAAGCTGCGGCTCCCACGTCCTTTGCAAAGCTGATGCCATGATAGCTGACATTCGGCTCCACAAGATGAGGGAACCTGCCTGAAGCGACCCAATCGAACTTCCCGCTGTCGACAATCACACCGCCAAGCGTCGTTCCATGTCCGCCAATAAACTTCGTAGCGGAATGCACCACTATATCCGCACCATACTCGAATGGGCGCAACTGGTATGGTGTAGCGAATGTACTGTCAATCACCAAAGGAATCTTGTGCGCATGGGCAATAGCCGCAACTGCCTCAATATCGATAAGGTTCGCATTCGGATTCCCAATGGACTCGATAAAGATTGCCTGTGTATTTTTCTGGACAGCATCCTCAAATACCTGCACTCCCTTGGTCGGATCTACGAAAGTCGTAGTAATCCCAAAATCAGGAAATGTATGCTCGAAAAGATTATAGGTTCCGCCATAAATTGTCGTGGCTGCTACAATATGCTGGCCTGCATGTACCAAAGCCTGCAGCGCATATGTGACCGCTGCTGCACCGGTAGCTGTCGCGAGTGCCGCCACCCCGCCCTCAAGCGCCGCGAGACGCTTTTCCAGCACATCCTCGGTCGGGTTTGTAAGGCGCCCATAAACATTGCCCGCATCCCGCAGCGCAAAACGATCTGCTGCATGCTGTGAGTTGTGAAACACATAAGATGTCGTCTGATAAATCGGCACGGCACGTGCATCCGTGGTGGGATCTGCCGCTTCCTGTCCTACATGGAGCTGTAAGGTTTCAAATTTGTACTCTCTCTCTGCACTCATGATGTATTCCTCTTTTCCGTAAATATGATTATAAATAAGTCATTAACTAAACATACATGATTAATATGTTATTATTATATCCACTATATCATACTATGTCAATAGGTTTTGTTAATTTATTTTATAAAATCTGCAGCCTGATAGAGCCACAGGTGTCTCGCTCCCATAGCATAGCTTATATCATACAACAGCTTTACCTAAAACGCATATTTTTCTACAAAATTCACAAAAAGCTTTACTATAGGAAGATCACATTTTAAATCGTTATAAATCATCCACGTCTTGCGAGTAACGGTCTTGCCATCCCGGCCTATGATGTTCTGTGTATACATATCTCTATAGTTACGCACAATCCGGGACGGCAAAATTGCATACCCCAGGCCGTGCACAACCATTTGTTTACAGTTTTCAAGCTTCGAAACACGCATACTGATTTCAGGCGGCTCCGTGAAATGCTCGCGCCACCACCTGTCAAGCTGCGATTTCAGCAAATAATCGCTTTCATAAACAATGCGGGGCATACGAGGGAGATCCGGCAGCTCAAACGGTCTATAATAGGCGATGCAAATCGGTTCTTCGTAAAGAAGCTGCATGTTTTTACAGCCGCCATAATCAATACTTACAAACCCCACCTGAATTTTTTGGTTATAAACCAGACTGAATATATTCTTGCTCCAATCCGTCACCACCCGAAATTTCACAGACGGATATTCACGCTGAAAATCCTCCAAAAGCTTCGGCAGCGTATACATCGTAATATAATTTGAAGCTCCGATTTCCAGTGTTCCCATATTCTCATCAAAAAGTCCCTGTACCTCATTTTTCACACGCTGCAAATGCTCAATCAGCTGTGCCGCCTGCCCTGCCAGATATTCGCCCTGCGGCGTAAACCGGATGCCCTTCGTACTGCGATGCACAATGCATACATCGAATTCACGTTCAATATGCTGCAAACGAGAGGTAAGCGCCGGCTGCGACATATAAAGAGCCTGCGCCGCCCGCGTAATATTCTTTTCCCTATGCAATGCCTGTATAATAAGCCAATCCCGGTCCTCCATGTACTCTGTCTCCCCTCGCCGTTCTAATCCATATATTTCGGTAAAAAAAAGAAATCTCCTCTTTAACAGGCAAAAAGAGCTTCGGCATCCGACGCTAACGTCAGATGCCGAAGCTTGCTGTTGCATTTTTCGTATTACATAAACATCATCAGGGATATCATATTGTGGAATGTCTCATAAATTTCCATAAAACGCTCCAGATGCAAAGATAAAATACCAACATTCTATAATATGTATACATATATGTTTTTTAATTTTGTAAATACATTATATCACCCATTTGTCAGCATCCGCATGAACGCGATTGCCAGGGTAACATTTGCCACACCGCCAAGTCGTGTCGATACCTGCGCAAATGGCATTAATTCAAGGCGATTTCCTGCTGTAAGAATAGCCACATCACCTGTGCCACCTTGCCCGCTGTGACAGGCAACAACCATAGCAGCCTCAACCGGATTCATATTCATAGCTTTGCCGACGAACCATGCAACCGCAATCAGCGACGCAACTGTACAAACTATAACCACAAGATATGCTGGATTCGTAAACACATCGACAATATTTTTCCATGGTGTCATAGCAACACCAACGCCAAGGAGCAGTGGCGGTGTCAGGAGTACAATACACTTAAAGAGCGCATGTGCTCCCTGCTCAAGATAATCCGGGATGATGCCCGCCGCCTTGAAGATAACTGCAACAACCAGCATAACGATTGGAGCCGGAAGCCCGATAACCGAATTCACCCACATGCCGCCGATATACAGTGAAAAGGCAAACAAACCTGTAACCAGCATTTTTTCGACATCAAGCTTGATTTCCTTCTTTGCCTTTTCTCCCTCTGCATGCATCCGCTGTATTTCATCATCACCCTCACGCAGAAGCGACCCATTCCCTGTATACTGCGGATATTTTTTCCCCAACATATTGAGTCCGCCGGAAATCATGATGGCCGTAAGACTTCCCAGCATGACGCACGGAAGTACGGAAGCAAAAAGCGCATCCTGTTCCTGTCCCAGCACACTCGAATATCCCATAGCCAGCGGCAAAGCACCCTCACCTACACCTCCAGCCAGAATAGGAATTACGATAAAGAAAAACGTCTGATACCAACCGATTCCAAGGAGACAGCCAACAGAAACACCCACAGCCATTGCAACGATTGTTCCGATAAGCAACGGTACGAACATTTTCAAAAATGCTTTTATTAACACCTGACGGTTCATACTGCATATACTGCCTACAACCAGACAAGCAATATAAACATACAAAAAATTACTGGATTTCATGAATCCCTTGATTGTATTTACAGCATCCGTAGGAATCATATGTGCATAAACCAGATACGATGGTAAAAACGTTGCCATAATTACTGTTCCACCTACATATTTCAGCAGAGGAATACGCTTGCCGATTTCAGCGCAGGTATAGCCATAAAGTGACATAAGAGCCATACCGCCAAGAATATCCTTGGTCATTAAACCCCGGTTCAAAACAAGAAACACCGTAAGCAGCAGAAACAAATATACACCAAGTGGCAATATCCCAATCTTAAAATTCAGGATTCTTTGCAAAGTACTTTGTGGTTGGGTCCCTTCCTTGACTTCCGCTTCATTCATTAAATAGTCCTCCTTCTAACTTATAAATCAATAAATTCAGAAAAACAATATTCTTATTTCTTTTCACTTATTTCAGTATAAACGATAGGTGAATTATTTGTAAAATCGCAAAAAGCAATTATAGCCCATAGAAAAAACAAATAACTGGTTACAGAAAGGGGCTGTGACAAAATGAGAAATCATTTTGTCCACATCCTCTTTTTCTAGGCATTTTAAGGTAGCAAACGGAAAACTATCAAAAAAAGGGTACACACCCCCTTTCCCCATAAAAACTGCTTTTCTACAGTTTATGCGGCTTTTTCCAAACGTAGTCTTTTATTGTGGTATTTATAAAGATTGTGCCCGATAGAAACCAGGAAAATCTCTAAACGTACTTGTTCCATGCCTTT
>DCFU01000021.1 GCA_002319795.1 Megamonas sp. UBA1796 | reverse complement strand
AATATTTCTTAATTCTTAGTGACATTTTCAACCGATACGGTTTTCATCCAAGGAATAGTGACAAAATTCCCTGCGCTAATCTCAGCGATTTTTTCCAGCCATCGTCTTTCCCCTTCCGCACGTGCTGCCAGCATCGGGTTTTTGGTTTCAGTCATCGATAAGCATTGGTTGGCAATCCACCACTTATTGGAAATTCCTGCCCGCATCAAATCCTCACGCAGCCTGGATGCCTCAAAGACCGGAGTTGCTTCCGGCAATGTGACGATGACCACTTCTGTCTGGGCCGCATCACGAAGCCTAGGAAGCAGCCGCTGCACAGAAACCGGGGTTTCTCCCTTACTGCGTTGTACTTCCTTATGATAGCTCTGTGTGGAATCGAGCAGTAAAAGAGTATGTCCCGTGGGAGCTGTATCAATGACTACAACTTCATTTTCTGCTTGCGCAACAATTTCAGCAAACGCTCGAAAAACTGCGATTTCCTGCGTACAGGGAGAACGCAGATCTTCTTCAATATAGGAAATATCATCAGCGTTCATCGTTGCACGCGCCTGGCGCAGGACTTCCTCCTGATAATTCTGCAGTTCCTGTTTTTCATCGATATGGCGCAAGGTAATATTCGGGTTCGCTTCTACGATATCCTGCAAGTGGCCGGCTGGATCGGTCGAGGTCAAATGCACTTTGATTCCCTTGTTTGCTAGACCAGTTGCTATAGAAACAGCTAATGTCGTCTTCCCTACTCCACCCTTCCCCATAGTAAAAATAACTTTCTTTCCTGTATTGTACAAGTCATCAATCAAAATGTGAAGGGATGGATGGGGCAGTTCTTTTTTATTACCAGCCGCTTTTAGATATATATCCTGACAGAAGAACGCCCGAATCTTATCAACCCCCAAAATATTATAGGAGCGAAGCGGTAAGGTGAATGTAACAATTTTTTGCAATGCCAGCGGCATATGGTCCAGGGCAGCCCGCTGATTGTCCATGATTTTCTGAGAAACATCATCCGATGCTTCCTGCAGAACACCATTGATCAACAATACCTGGTTGCGAATCCCTAAAGCACGGAGTTCCTCACTTGAGCGATTTGCTTCTAATAAGGGCGCCGTCTCCGGACGGGAAACCAATACCAATGTCGTTTGCGCCGGATCTGCCAGATGTGAAACCGCATCCTTGTACATATCCTTTTTCCCTTCCAGTCCGGCTAGCTGTCCGAGGCAGGATGCCCCATGTTTGCTTTCACGGATAAAATTGCTCCAAGCGGAGGGAAGCTGCAGCATACGCAGGGTATGGCCCGTCGGAGCCGTATCGAAGATAATACAATCATACTGTCTGGCGAATTCAGGACTGGTCAGGAAATTTGAAAACTGATTAAAGGCAGCAATTTCTACCGTACACGATCCCGAAAGCTGTTCTTCCATATTTGTAAGGACGGTTGCCGGAAATTTATCACGATAAGGCGCAATTACGCTTTCACGATATTCTCTTGCTGCTTCCTCTGGATCCAGATTTGCCACGACCAGCCCAGGCACGTTGGGAATTTGCACACCTTTTCCATCGAGTTCCATAGCAAAAACATCCTGCAGATTGGATGCCGGATCTGTACTGACTAAAAACACTTTTTTCCCTTGGTCGGCCAAATTCACGGCAACGGCACAAGCAGTCGAAGTTTTCCCTACGCCACCTTTGCCGGTAAAAAACAGGTATTGGGTAAGCGGTATACTATCTAAAGAAAATGGACGATAGCCTATACCTTTCATATTAACAGCATCCTTTCGGTCCACAACAACAGACGGACGATTTTTCTGGCGGCTGTATCTCAATTTCTACACCGATCCATTCAGATAACTCATGGTTTGTGGGATACGCTTTACTCTTCACAACTTTTCCGTCCAACAAAGTCAGCGGTAAAACATCCGCACCTTCTTTTTGTAGAAGCGCGTTGACCGCTTCATTCACAATGAAATCCTGTGGTTCTGTTGCCAGCCCATGCCGTTGGATAACAACGCCTCTTTCTTTAAGGGAACTTACCACGGTTGCCATCCTCAATAATTCTGGATCAATCGAAGGCCCACAGACTCCTGTGGAACAGCACATCGCCGGATCGAAAATCTCAATTTTTTTCATAAAATCTCTTCCTCTCAATGTAAATTTCTATCTTTATAATTTTATCGTCTTGGTAATACGAATCCATATATTCCCGATGCATTGCCATACACAATTTTTCAACAAGAGCATTGATCGTTTTTGTTTGAAGCATCACAACAGTGCAAAGCATCAATGACTGCCCGAAACTCACGCAGCGTTGCACAATCCAGTGCATAATGCATCCATTTTCCTTCTTTGCGGCCCTGAATAAGTCCAGCTTCGCAGAGGGCTTTCATATGATGGGAAAGCGTGGGCTGTGTAATCTGGAGCCGTTCTAAAAGATTACAGGCGCAAAGTTCTCCATGTGTCAAATATTGCACGATATGAAGCCGGTTTGGATCACTGAGTGCCTTGCAGATAAGAACAATTTTTTCTTCTTCCATTTATGGATTTCTCCTTTTATACCATTTTTGACTACGATTGCATAGATTACAAATAGAAAGCATGACTGGGACTTTTACCAGCACACCAACAACCGTTGCTAACGTTGCCCCGGATTGCAGGCCAAACAGGGAACTACTCACAGCAACTGCCAGTTCGAAGAAATTACTGGCACCAATGAGTGCTCCGGGTACAGCAATATTCTGTGGTACATGAAAACAATAAGATTAACAGACGAAAATATTTGCCCCATCCCAATGCCGACGGCGGTACAGGCAAGAGCCCAAAAGGTCAGGCAGTGTTCAAAACCTATTTGTTTTTTTCATTATTTCACGCCCCTATAATAAATCGATGAGCATCTATATATAGAGTATAAGTTATATATAGATTATTGTCAATGTGTTTTTGGATGTTCTAACAAGCCCATTAAACTTGCGTACTTACATTATGCTCCGAAAATAAACGCTTTAAAACATCCACAAACTCTTCGGCTTCCGTAGATAACTTTGTCTTCTTTTGTTTTATCCACAAAACCTCGATTTTCAAATCACAGTTATGAATTGGAATCACATGAAGTCCTCTTTCCGTATAATAGCTTGCATTGATCCCTAATTGGAAATGATATGCGTTTGACCGTAAAAGAAAATTCTGTATATCCAAGTTATCATCAATAAAGGCTTCATATTTTATCGCTGTCAGTTTTACCCCATCAATTTCCAAAAAATAAGTCATATTAGAAAAATAATCATCACGAAAACGAACGACTGGCAAGTCAATCAATTCACGCATATTTACTATTTTTCGATTATACAGGGGACTATTAGTTCCTACAACTACATACCAATTATCCGTTCCCAGCGGCATTGCTTCCAAATTAGAGTTCCGTAATATATTTCTTAACTTATTCTTCTGCACAGCATTCGCGGTAATGATTCCTATCTCATATTTGCCTTCTGCAACATATTTTAATACTTTCTCCAATCTACCCACGTAAAAATTCAAGACAATATGATCATCGTTATGTTCGTTATAAAATTCGGCAACCATGGTTGAAACAGCTGGCAACGGATAGGATGCAATCCGGAGGGTTTTTGGCACTTCCTGTGTGGATAAACCTTCTATCAATTTTAACTGTGCCATTACAGTAGTCGCATATTCATATAATTTTTTACCGTTTTCAGTTAGAAGGACCCCTTTGGGATGGCGTTCAAACAGCCGGACATTCAATTCTTTTTCCAAGTTCGCAATGGCCTTGCTTAAACTAGGCTGCGATAGAAACAACAGCCCGGCCGCCCTATTAAAACTTCCTTCAGATGCAATAGTTATGAAATACTTTAGATTCTGTAATTCCATGATACGTGCCACCCTTCATCTACATTCAAATATAATTTAGTATAGCGATTTTTTATAGCAACACTATTTTTAACTATAAAACTCCTATGTATGATTTTGCAGTTATGATGATATGCAATCACACATAGGAGCTTCTATGGTTTATTTATAGCATTTTTAGAAGTTGATAGAGAAATTCGTAAATAACCTATTACGATCATCAGTTACACATTGACTCAGGCTATTTGAATTAACTTTCTTATAGTTCAAGTCTCCAATCATAAAACTTGTTTTGTCATCGAATTTATGAATCCATGCAACCAGAATTCCTTTGGCATTATTATTAGCTGCCCCGGTCATATCAGCGAAGTTGTCATCAAAAATATTAGCTTGGTCTTCTACATAATAATAACCGGCCAATAAGCTGTTTTTCTTATCTAACTGATACCCCAAATTAGTTTGGAATCCCTGATTATCTGAAGAGGTGGTCCCAACCAAATATTCAGCAGAAAAGTCCAACTTATTCGTTAATTTCTTTGAGCCATATACGCTAAAGAAAGTTATGTTGCTGTCTGGAATGTGGAAATCAGCTTTTGTGGTACTTCCATAATTAACATGAGCAATCATTGCGCCCAAGTCAGTGGCCGGATTGAGATGATAATCTCCTTGTAAGACCAGGAATTTATCATTTTCTTTACCGGTCTGATAATTCGTCTGAGCGACAATAGCAGTCACATCGCCTGCACCCATTTTTTTGGTAACGTTAACAGCGTAAGGCATAGAATATCGGCCCATGAATCCATTATCGTATACAAGACCGCCGCCTAATTTCAGTACCTGTGAGCCAATGACTGCATTGTAGTTTTTATCGACATATTTGACGCCAAAAGCATCAATAGCAGCATCATTCAGGTCAGAAGGGGATTTATCGGCATAGTCTCTGGCAAAAGCCGCATTTTCTTTATTCATGTGTTGATAACTGAATCTGGAATATAAAGATAGATTATCCGTAAGACGTATATTTGTGTTCAATTTTAATGTAGATTTGAACGCAGTTCTTGTTTGGGAAGGTCTGCCGTCAACATAATTTCCATCGTGTTGGTCACGATAATGGAATGTAATGTTGCCGTCGAAGGTCACGCAATCGTTATCTGTCGTTGGTGTTGTTGCAAATACAGTCCCCATACCGAAGAACAATAAATTAGCAACCAGTGCCGTCAATAGTTTTTTCTTCATTCAACATCTCTCCTATTCGTTGGCTTAGTTTTTAGTATCATTCACCATAGTGTTTTCTGCCATAGCATGACGTTTTTTCTTAATACGATAGCTTATGAAGATAATAAATAACCAAACAGGAGCAATCATAATAGCTATCCGGTAATCTGGCATAATGACCATGGTACCAGCAATCATTAGGAAATAAGCGATGGAAATATAATTCGTATAGGGGAAGAATGGCATCTTATAAGTAAGTTCCGCCACTTTTTCAGGTCCCATTTTTTTTCTAAACTTTATTTGTGTGATGAGAATCATAATCCAGTTGATTAATGCAGCAATGGTGGCTACAGACATCACATAAATGAACAGCTTTTGTGGAATAAGCATGTTCATAATTACGACTATACCTACAATTAAAGAAGAGCCTAACACCCCGGTATACGGTACGCCTTGTTTGGAGACCTTCTTGAATATGGCTGGAGCATTTCCTTGTAATGCCAATGCATGAAGCATTCTGGCATTACTGTACAAGCAACTATTATATGCTGAGAAAACAGCCGTAAGAACAATGACGTTCAATACAGATGCAGCACTGGCGATTCCCAGTTTCATAAAAATTTCAACAAAGGGACTGCCTGCCATACCTACCTGATTCCAAGGATACAAGGTGACCAGCACAAACATGGAACCCACATAGAAAATAAGGATTCGCCCAATAATCAGGTTGGTCGCTTTAGGAATCGTTGTCGACGGATCTTCAGCTTCACCAGCAGTAATGCCGATAAGTTCAGTGCCGCCAAAGGCAAACGTGACAACAACAAAGGAAAGGATGACGCCTTCAATCTTGTTAGGGAAGAAGCCACCATAATTAAACAGATTGCCGAGACCGATCGGTTCTCCACCAACACCAATACCTGTAAAGATAATAACCATTCCAAAGACAATCATTGCTATGATTGCTATGACCTTAACCAACGCTCCCCAAAATTCGATTTCACCAAAGGCCTTGACGTTAGATAGGTTTATCGCGTTGACTAACAAAAACAGAATGAGGCCAGGAATCCAAACGGGCAAATCCGGCAGCCAGAAATTCACATAGACCCCGACAACAGATATTTCAGCCATGGAAATCGCAATATAGTTGAACCAGTAATTCCAACCTGACAAAAATCCAGGGAATTCACCCCAATAATCATAAGCATATGTGCTGAATGATCCCGCTACGGGATGATGCACAGACATTTCGCCTAACGCACGAACTACCAAATAAATAAAAATACCACCAATCATATAAGAAAGAGTAACAGCTGGACCCGCCAGCTGAATCGTGCTGGCAGAACCATAGAACAGACCTGTACCAATAGCACAGCCTAACGCAATCATTTGAATATGACGGTCCTTTAATCCTCGCTTCAAATCACGGTCTTCCATATTCTCACCTTTTCTATGATTTTCTTAATTAATAAGCTGTTATTAATCCTAAAAAAGGAAGCTATAGGAAATAGAGTTAAAAACGCACTTTTTCCATAGCTCCCTTTAGAACTCTTAATTTACAATATTAAATTATTTTTTATCAATGTTTTTATACGGTTCGAGGAATGCATGGAAATGACGCATTGGCAAAGTATGGCCCATGGTGATTCTCATGTTCGGAATCGATTTGCGGTCTTTATAGAGTGCTGTTACCGCTTCAATAACATAATCCAAATGTTCCTGGTTCAACTGGTCACGGTTGATTGCAAACCGAACAACATTGACCATCTCTTTCTGCTGTTCCGGTGTCTTCAAATCATATTCCATGCTGTAATCGCCCAATTCAGATACACGGATACCATAACGGCGAATCAATTCCAAACTGAAACCTTCACCTGCGAAGGTTTCATGGCCACGTTTGTAATCAAAAAATTTATCCATGTTAAGGTATACACCATGACCGCCGGCAGGAAGTACAACCGGGATACCTGCTTTGTAGAAGCCCTGTGCCAAATATTCGCACTGGGATATACGTTCGTCCAGGTAATCGAAACGGCCTGCTTCATACAGACCAGTCGTCAATGCCATGATGTCACGGCCACTCATGCCACCATAGGAATCGTTGCCATAAGAAGAAATCTGTTTAACTTTTAAGAGAATACCAATATCTGTTTTGACATTGCCTTTTTCATCAAAGTCACTGAATTTCTTCCAGAAGTAACCCTTATCACGGAAGGCAAGAACACCGCCCATATTAGCATGACCATCTTTCTTCAGGCTGGCAGTGAAACCATCGCAATAGGAGAACATTTCCTTTGCGATTTCAAAGATGGACTTGTCTGCATATCCTTCTTCATTCATCTTGATGAAATAACAGTTTTCAGCCCAGCGTGCCGCATCAAGCATGAACGGGATTTCATATTTGTGAGCAATAGAGCTGGATTTACGGATATTAGCCATGGATACAGGCTGGCCACAAACCGTATTGTTGGTAATGGTTGTATAAACCATCGGAACATTTTCCGGGCCAACTTCATCAATCAATTTTTGGAGCTTATCCGTATCCATGTTGCCCTTGAACGGGTTTTTATCATATTTACCGCCTGCAGGAACTTCCCAGAGCAGCTGCATATCAAAGCAGTTACGAGGAGTGGAACCCATCTGTTTGATATTGCCTTCCGTAGTATCAAAGTGGCCATTGGAAGGAATCATAAAGTTCTTGCCAGGATAACGGTCATTCAATATCTTGCTGACCACGCTGAACAACAATGATTCTGCGCAACGCCCCTGTGGAACGAGGAAAGTGTTCGGACGTTCCATCTGAGCAGCGCCGCCGTTGACAAGGGTACCTTCATATTCACAAAGATACATTTCATCCATCATTTTTTCAATATCTTCACAGCCGGTGCGAACCAAGTCGACAATACGTTTCTGCTTATTACCACGTTCGAAAACGTCACGCATAGCATCTAATAATACATAATAGCCTTTGTTGCGGCCATAGGCTTCATCGCCTAAGAACATGGCGCTCCATTGCAAATCCGTCATCGCCGTTGTACCCGAATCAGACAACATGTCAACGGTTAACATACCTGCCGGGAAAGCAAATTCATTGTAATGAGTTGCCTGTAAAGCACGTTCACGCTGTTCAACCGTTACATTCGGCAATGTGCGTTTGACATAGCACATCGACTTAGGGGTTTTGGTACTGAGTGAGTATTTCATAGTTATTACCTCCGCTTAAAAAATTTATTTATGTATAACACTCCGGTCATCCAGATACGACTAGCGGACAGTATTATCGATTAAAGCCTCTTATCTTAACAATGATCAATCATGCCAAAGCGATGACTTCAACTTCAACTTTTGCGTTTTTCGGCAATTTAGCGACTTGGAAACAAGAACGAGCTGGACAATCCGTCTTGAAATACTTTGAATAGACTTCATTGACCGTGCCAAAATCATTCATATCGCTGAGATATACCACGGATTTTACTACTTGGTCATAGTCAGTCCCTGCCGCTTTTAAAACAGCTATTACATTCTTGATAGACTGTTCTGCTTGTTTGGCTACATCATCAGAAGGAAACTCTTTTGTTGCTGGATCAATCGGCAATTGCCCAGAAACAAATACAAACCCATTTCCCTTGATTCCTTGTGAATAAGCTCCTACGGCTGCAGGAGCTTTATCGCTCAATACAACTTCTTTTTTCATACCTGCTTTCCACCCTTCACGTCTATATGATATTGTTTATTTATGTATAATACCCCGGTCATCGAAATACGACTGGCGGACAGCATTATCAACCGTTTTTCCAATCTTTTGATGAACTTACGTATTTGCTACGGTTCAATAATATCACCTTTGCGAATTGTCGACTAATTCAAAAAATTCATTATACAGTTATAGCTTTTTGCATATGTTGTATCCCTTCTATTAATTAAATAACTCAAATAACTTATGATTATAGATTAAAAATTTCTTAGAATGCGCTATTCTTTCGATAGGCCCGACGAGTCATGGGATAGCGTGTATAATTTGTTTTCATGATGATTGCTTTCTTTATTTCTTTTCCTTTTTTTGCATTTTCGTAGAAATACAATGTAAATCTTTGTTATTCATGTTAATTACTGTTATCGTAATAAATTCCACCCATTTTTAATAGATTCTGTCATTATCATTTAATAGGTAAGGTGCAAAATATGTCGAAAAATCCCCGGACAAAAATGTCCGAGGATTCAGTATATCTTCATGGTGGTGACGAACAGGATCGAACTGCCGACCTCTGGAATGCGATTTTTCTATCTAATTCATTATACTCAAACTTCGCAGATAGAAAACATAATGTGAACCTTGAAAATTCAACATAAATCAGACGGCTTGCTCACTTAGTAAGCAATGCTTCGCAAATCACCGTTTTTCCGTTGCCCTACAGCCAACAGCCTATATTGGGCAAGCACAACAGCTACATTACCTTGTTACTGTTAAAAAGCATTCTATTCCCGTTTCAACCGAGGAAACAGCCCCATAGCATTGCCTCTTTCGATAGTGCCAACCGCTTCTTTGTCAAAGCCTTTATATTCTCTTATTTCTTGAATCGTTATCGGTATACTTGGAGTCGGGGCAAAAGCATAATCACTGCCAAATACTATCTGTGTTGTCTCCAAAAACTCCTTTAGGCAAGAAAAAGTAGCGGGATACGCCGATAACGCCGTATCATAGTAGAATTTCTTAAGATAATACTCTAGTCCCTTAGGCATCTTCTTAGCAACTTCAGGCAAAGCTAAGTTTATAAGACGAACTCGTGACGCCAAATACGGAACCGTACCGCCCGCATGCGCCAAAATAAAACGAATATTAGAATACTTTTCCATCATTCCACTCAATATCAACGAATAGGCAGCTCTTGTTGTGTCAAAGCATACATCAAACGCGTACGCTGGCAAACCGATTTTAATTTTGTCAAATCCCGGAGGTGTATCTGGATGAATAAAAACTACCGCATTGCGGCGATTCAATTCGAAAAGCACTTCGTCAAACTTCGAATCACCCAAATAGCAACCATCATAATTTGTTAGTAGAACGACCCCGTCGAGTTTTAACGTATCGAGGGCATATTCAATCTCTTTCAGAGCAGCTTCCGTATCCGGCAATGGCAGCGTCGCAAAAGCCCCAAATCGCTTTGGATGATCAGCTACCAATTGGGCTGCTATCTCATTCACTTGCCTGGCCAAATCACAAGCCAGTACCGCAGCATCCGGCAATGTGTTAAAATAGACCCCTGGTGCCGAGATTGAGACTATCGCCGACGCAATACCGTTTACATCCATAAGTTCAAGTGTTGTTTCAACATCCCACTGAGGGAACGTCATTCCTAAAGCCGCTCCTATACCCTTTTTTGCCAACGCTTCGACATACTCTCTCGGGATAATGTGATGATGCACATCAATTATTCCTGTTTCCAACATAATTTTACGCCTCCCAATTGAATTGTATTTTTAATCAAACTTAATACTGCGTTGAATTCAGTCTGCCCTCATTTGCGAAATACGCCGCTGAGTTTTGCACAAACTAAGGCGAGTGCGTCTCGTGCTTCCGGCAATAATCCCTGCATGTTGAAGAAGCCGTGAATAATTCCGTCAAAACGTCTAAGGCATACCTCAATCCCAGCTTCGGATAAACGCTTGGCATAATATTCGCCTTCGTCTCGTAGTGGATCAAATTCTGACGTTATTATACAGGCATTAGGAACACCTGCCAGGCTATCAGCAAGCAAAGGTGAGGCTAGAGGTTGGCTTGCATCGCTTAGCTCGCTCAAATACTGTTGAACAAAAAAACCTTCGATGGCTTTTGTAGTGAGTCTGTACCCCTCAGCGTTCTCTACCCTTGATGCCGGTTTGGTTAAGCCAAGTAAATCATACATCGCATTAATCTGCACTTGGTAAATAAGCGGAAATTCTCTCCTATCCCTTGACAGTTGACATATCGCAGCACTTAGGGTTCCCCCGGCACTATCTCCACCGATAGCAATTTTATCAGGATTTATATTTAAACCTTGGGCACTCCCATATATCCATTTTATAACCTGATAGCATTCTTTAAGAGGTTCCGGAAATTTATATTCCGGTGATAGACCATAGTCAATGGAGATTACTGCGCAGTGAACATTATTGGTAATTTTGCGACATATCGAATCATAGACATCAATGTTGCCAAGGACGAAACCGCCGCCGTGAATCCAGACAAATACAGGATAAGGTCCTGTATTCATCGGATAATAGACTCTAATCGGTGTATCTCTTACAGAAGTTTTAACCATGCGGTTTTCTACAAAGCCAATCGCCTCCACATCCCCTTGAAAATCATCCCAGCTATTGCTATACCATTCCCTCAGTCTGTCAATTCCAAGACAATATAAATTGTCAAAATCGGTTTTTAGTAAATCTTTAAATATTGGGTTCAATGGCATATATGCCCCTTCTTTCTTTGTATTGTCTTTGCAAAGCTACTTGGAAAACTTTGAAACATTGCATCGCTTGCTTTTAGAGATACTCACTTGGACCACCCCTGCATATCAAAACCACCCCATTTATAATATAAGAATCTAACTTTTTTCTAGATTTAAGCCGCATAAATCTCCTTTCTTTTTAAATGACTGATTTAAGTCAGTTAAAAAGAAAAAACCACCTATAGTGTTGAATTACTCTTATCTGATAAACAACATCTTGGAATATCGTTCCAGTGGATTGCCTGCCCATAAATTTATACATCAGCATAATGTCAGGAAGGGAACATACTACTACTGTTCTTTACATATTTTTTATATACTGAATTACCTCTTGCGCTGTCCGAGCCTCATCGAGTAATTTATAAAAATCATCGCGTCCCAACAATTCGGTAAGTTCGCCCAAAGCCTGTATATGGCTTTCACTGTCCTTAGCACTCAGACAAAACATATACTTTACCGGATCATTATCCTTATTACCAAAAGCCACAGGTGTTTTCAAAGTAGCGATACCTATAGCACTTTCCAAAGCCCCTGCTTCTGGACGGGCATGCGGCAAAGCCACATGCTTCGTAAGTACGATATACGGTCCAATTTCCTCAACACCACGAATAATCTCATTGATATAACCGGCTTTGATTTTCTTTTCCTGCAAAAGCGGTTCTGCAGCCTGCCCGATTGCATCCTTCCAGTCTCTGGCCTCAATTCGCAGACGAACAAGCTTCTCACTTGTTACATCCAATAACATCCTTACAACCCCTTTTTGAAACTAATCTTCATTTTTTCTTTTAGCACGTCAAAATCCTTGTTTCTTATGCGTTCATTCACTCCATAACCACACAGGACAGACTCATAAAGCCTTTCAAATACAGGTTCACATAAATCATCAATCCCCCACTTTCTCATACCATAAGGTGCAATGTACCTTCAGCCAGACCCAATGCATTTTCAATCAATTTACCAGCTATATCAAACCTGCATACGAGTTGTTCTTTGGAAAGTTTTTGATAGAGCGAATGATATAGGCACTGTAGTATCGCCGATACAAAAACCATCATCTCCGTAGGATAGGAAACCTTAAAGTATCCTGTTTGGTTTCCTTCTTCGATGATCTTTATGAGTGACGGTGCAAACATTTCCCTACCATGGCGGAGAAGCTTATCTACAATATGTAAATATTGATCGTTATAGAGAAAATCGAACATCCACCCCTCCCCGTAACGAAGATTGTTAAATGTTGTACATACTACTTGTTCAATTTTACGCGGCGGGATTATATCCGAATTGGCGATTGCTTCAATTCTTGATTGAATGCTCAAGACATGACGGTTTATAACACCTTCTAAGGCCGCTTCTTTAGATTCAAAATAATAATAGAACGTTCCTTGAGCTACTCCTACTTTTTTAACAATATCACTAACCGCAGTTTCGTGATAACCTCTTGTATAAAACAAATTTTCTGCAGCATCAAGAATTTCTTCCATTCGTACTTGCGGATCTTTTGACACCCTAGGCATAGTATTCATCCCCCGTATTTTTGACTGACTTCAATCAAATTATAATCCTTAACTTCATCTCAGTCAATACTAAAAAATTTACCTTTGGCAATTTTTTAAACTTAACAGCCTTTTGTTTATAATACTAAGTGTAGCGATAGGTTAATTATTTACTTTTTAACCCTGTAATTTAGTAAGCACTGCTTTCGCAAAACCTGAGCTTGATTGCGGATTTTGACCGGTTATTAAATTGCCGTCAACCACCACATATTCCTGCCACGCATCTTTATTCGTATATTTACCACCAAGCTCAATTAGTTTATCTTCCAGTAGGAAAGGTACCAGTTTATCTAATTGTACAGCTCTTTCTTCTACATTCGTAAAGCCTGTAACATTTTTACCATAGACCAGCGACCGTCCGTTATCAAGGACGGTGCTGACAAGTGCGGCAGGTCCATGGCATACAGCGCCAATCACTTTATCTGCCTTCGCAAACTTCTTTAGCAGTTCGGCCAGCAGCGTATCGCTTGCCAGATCAAACATGGGTCCATGACCGCCTGGAAGGATGAGTGCATCAAATGCTTCGTCTTTAATCGCTTGAAGAGTCTGGGTTGATACAAGCTCTTTTAGTGCAATCTGCCAGTCCTCACTATTTTCTTCGCCTAAGCTATTTGGGTCAAGCGGTATTTTGCCGCCTAAAGGACTTGCTACCGTAACCTTATAGCCAGCCTTTACAAACTCCGTATAAGGAATTGCAAACTCCTCCAGCCATAATCCTGTGGGATGATTTTTATCTATCGCATTTACGTTAGTAACAACCATGAGTATGTTTTTTATCATTTTAATCTATCCTCTCTTAATAAAATTTATCATTTCCTATCTAGCAGCATATGCGTAGTCCTGTTATTTTTTAAGCATTTTTATTTCAGCAGCCATTTATACCGAAAAGCATTATTATTGCCTAAATCTACATGGATGTGCTTACTTTGCGTATACGCCATAAGCCCCTGTACTCCCATTTCCCGGCCAAGACCACTTTGTTTATAGCCGCCAAACGGAGCAGCTGGAGTGAGTACATGATAAGAATTTATCCAAACCGTTCCTGTCCGCATTTTTTTAGCAACTTCCACCGCATGCCCCTTATCTTTCGACCATACTCCGCCGCCAAGGCCATATATGCTGTCATTGGCAATTCTAAGCGCTTCGTCTTCCGTTTGATAAGGGATGACCGATAAAACAGGTCCAAATATTTCTTCTCTGGCAATCGTCATAGCATTATGTACATCAGCAAAAATTGTCGGTGACACCCAGAAACCTTTTTCATATTCGGGTCCGGTCAGTCCCTCCGCCCCAAGTATAAGTCTGGCACCTTCCTTTATGCCTGTTTGTATATACGCTTCAATTTTTTCCTTTTGCTTTTTGGAAATAACAGGTCCCATACCAGTATCTGCCTTGTGGGGATCACCCACCCGGATGTTTTTTCCTCTGGTAACAAGCCCTGTGAGGATTTCCTCATAACGGCTCTCTGGCACCAAAAGACGGGTACCCGATTCACAAATCTGTCCGCTGTGCAGCATGGTAGCAAATAAAGAACCATCAATTGCGGCTGCAATATCGGCATCTTCTAAAATAATATTAGCTGATTTTCCACCAAGTTCAAGGGTAGTAATTTTTAGATTTGAAGCTGCTGACAACGCTAAAATCCGTTTGCCAACAACGGTTGAGCCGGTAAAGGAAATCTTATCAACATCGGCATGCTGCGCCATATATTCGCCGATTACCCGGCCACTCCCGGCTATAATGTTAAGTACCCCACTGGGAAGTCCCGCCTCATGCACTATTTTGGCTAATTCAAGCAATACGAGCGGCGCTTCAGTTGGCGCTTTTATAACAATCGTATTACCTGCAGCAAGGGCCGGGCTAATTTTCCACATTCCCAGTGACAAAGGGAAGTTCCAGGGTACAATGCCGACACATACGCCAATTGGATCACGTTGCACAAAGTCATAGCTATTCGTCCGTTCCCCTGCACCAGGGATAACAGGTTCATACATATATGGGGTTCTAATAAGCTCCGCATAATACACGATTGTCCCGATAGCTAACGCTACTTCAGCTTTGGCCTTAAAAATAGTTGACCCGGATTCTTTTATAATTAAATCTGCCAGCTTACTTTGCCGCTCTGTCATTTTTTCGGCGATATTCATTAGTACTGCTGATCTTTGTTTCGCATCAAAACTGCTCCAGGCACCACTATAAAAAGCTCTTTTCGCAGCCTGTACAGCAGCTTCGGCATCCTCAACCATACCTGTCGCCGCTAGGCCTACAATGCTTTCATCAGCCGGATTGATAACAGGAAACGATTCCTTTTTAGCCCCTTCTCTAAACTCACCATCAATATATAATAAATATTTTTTCTCATTCATTTTGCAACGCCCATTTTTTAAATGACCATTCGTATTTTAAACTCTAAAAAATTTAAAATTTGTTTGTACTATGCCAATTGGCATAGTACAAACAAAAACTCTATAGTACTAAAATATGGTGAAACAATACTTCTAAATCCTGATTGACAGGGTCTACTGATTTTTCCACCTTCATTCTCAGAAGACTCCCCTGCCAGGCGTCCCATACTAAATCAGCCAGATGCTCTGCCGGTATATCTTTTCTCACCTTACCAAGCTGTTGTCCGGAAAGCAAATGCTCTGCTAAAATTCCTCTGAACTCCGCTATCGACTCTTTGAGAGCCAAACGGCATTCTTCACTGGCTTCACTGATTTCGGCAGCCATCGTACCAAGTAAACAGCCTTTTTTTACTTCCTCACAGCGATATTTCTCCGTCACTGCTAAGAAAACGGTACTCAAAGCTTTAAACGAATTTTCTTTCCGGGTAGCTTCCTGCAATAAAGCAAGCCACTTACCTGTGCTATCCTTAGTATACTGCCTGATAACGGCAACCCCAAAATCCTCTTTGCTGGCAAAGTAATTGTAAAAAGAACCTTTGGGAATGTTGGCTGCTGTAGCAATTTCCTGAATTCCCGTGGCGTTATACCCTTTTTCAAGCAGCAAGGCTATGCCTACTTCCAGTAAACTTTGCCTGGTTTTTTCTAAATCAGCACTTTTTTTACGCGCCATAAATCCTCACCCTTATGATAATGTTTTTTCTGCTCCCCGCTCAAATGCAATGAGTTCGTCAATTCTATTTTCACGGATTTTGGTGGCCCACGCCGGATCTGCAAGCAGTGCTCGGCCTACAGCCACCAAATCAAACTCTTTTTCTGTCAGTCTGTCAAGAAGCGGCTCAACACTGGTATGCTTTGCACCTTTGCCCTCAGTGAAGAAGTCAGTAAAATTGGTATCAAGACCTACCGAACCGACTGTAATAACCGGTTTCCCTGTCAACTTTTTAGTCCAACCAGCTAAGTTTAACGGTGAACCTGTAAATTCTTCTTCCCAGTAACGACGGGTTGACGCATGAAAAATATCTACCCCGGCTGCACTAAGCGGTGCCAGGAAGGCTGCCAGTTCCTCCGGCGTTTTTGCCAGTTTTTCTTGATAATGCCCCATCTTCCACTGCGAAAATCGGAAAACAATTGGGAAATCCGGACCAACAGCTTTGCGGCAAGCTTTGATGACTTCGACTGCAAACCGGGTACGGGAAACCAAATCCCCACCATATTCATCCGTACGTTTATTGGTCTGATCCCAAAAAAACTGGTCAATGAGGTAACCATGAGCACCATGGATTTCAATACCGTCAAAGCCAATCCGTTTTGCCTCTGCCGCAGCTTCGCCAAAGGCCTTAACAATATAATCAATTTCTTCATGCGACATAGGCTTTGTTACTTCCCGACCTGACATCACATCAATTCCCGATGGGCCAATCGGCAGCGCCTCAGGATTTGGATTTTGTCCCTCAATCTGCCGCGCCATGCCAACATGCCATAGCTGCGGTATAATTTTCCCGCCAACCTGATGTACCTCCCGGACAACGTTTGCCCATCCATTAAGCGCATCCTCACCGTAAAAAACCGGACGTCCTAATCCTTCTGCTGCTGCCGGATGATGAATCAGTGTACCTTCGGTAATAATAAGACCAACTTGATTCTCAGCACGCCGTCGGTAATATCCTGCCACATTCTCTCCTGGTATGCCATTTGGTGAAAATCCTCTGGTCATCGGCGCCATAACAATACGGTTTGCCAGCGCTAGTTTACCAAGGGTAATCGGCTGAAATAAAACTTCTAATTTTGAATTTGTATCTTTCATGACGCTCACTCCTTATTTGTATTTTCTAGTTTCTTTTATTATACGACCGGTCATTTAATAAGTCAAGTTATTTTCGCGCTATGCAATCTTGTTAGCATAATCGACAAAACCAATTTGACTAACGATAAGAGGCCATCCAACCAAACTGATACCCTGACTCAAGCGATTAACGGACTGAGTAAACCGGGTTTAAGGAATGTTTAACCATTGATATTTGAATAAGGGGTATTGTGGTTGAACTGATTGACCGCATAGAAATATCGGAAACATACGACATGCACGGGGAAAGCGTTTTGGAAGTAACTATTTCCTATAAATTCAGTCTAAAGATTCTGAACTATGAGCCGCAAAAAATAAATAGAGCCGCTTGAAGGCATCCCGCAAAGATACACCTTCAAACAAGCTCTATGGACAATACGTTATCAATATTCATAAAAAAATTTAGTAAAATGGCGGAGAGGGTGGGATTCGAACCCACGGTCCTTTTGACAGGACACTTGATTTCGAGTCAAGCACCTTCGACCACTCGGACACCTCTCCAACAACTCACTGGAAACAAGAAATATTATACCATAATCAAGCGTCTATGTAAACTATTTTTTCAGGCACTGAACCGTAAACAAGCCCTGTACTCCGTGGCTCAGCCAATCTTCACTGCATGGATAACCGGATAACCCTTGAGCTCCAGTTTGGCTTTTATATCGTCAATAGAAGGAATATCACCACGTACAACGATTTCATATTTTCCCGCAGTCGTCTTGCAGGTCACAAGACTGTCGATATTAAGCCCGCATTCTGTAAAAACACCCGCAATATCTTTTACTACTCCGACTTTATCATCAACTTCAAGCGTGATACGCGTCTTGCCATCGGCCAGGCCCATTACATCGACGAAGGTCTTGAATATGTCCGTTTCGGTTATCACACCAACAACACTGCCGACACTGCTCACGACAGGCAGGCCGCCAATTTTATTATTGCACATGAGAAGTGCAGCCTCTTCAATCGTAGCATCCACACTGACAGAAATAACCTCTTTCTGCATGATATCCTTGATGCACATCTTGCTCAACAGCGAATTGATTTCATATTTGGAAAGCGTTGTTGCCGGCGACGGCGATACGCGCATGATATCCTTGTCATTGAGAAATCCCACCAGTTTTCCCTCATCGACGACAGGCAAGCGGCGAAAATGGTGTTTCTTCATAAGGGTGGCCGCTTCATCAACCTTTGTATCCGGCGTAACCGTAAGCGGATTCTTCGTCATTCTGTTTGCTACAAACATACGAACTCACTCTCCCGTTTCTGCTTTATAAGCTTTATAAAGAGAGAATTCGCGGCCAATCCGCGAATCCCTCCTTTATCATATGATTTTATCAGAGCATCAGCCACCCAGATAGGCTTTGCGCACATCCTCGCTTGCGGCAAGCTTTTCGGCATCGCCGGAAAGCGTAATGCGTCCCGTTTCAAGCACATAAGCCCGGCTGGCAATAGAAAGCGCCATATTCGCATTCTGTTCAACAAGCAAGACCGTTGTGCCAGTCTTATTAATATCCGCAATAATAGAAAAGATCTCCCGGATGAGCAAGGGAGCAAGCCCCATAGAAGGCTCGTCCAAGAGCAACAGACGCGGACGACTCATAAGTGCCCGTCCCATTGCCAGCATCTGCTGCTCCCCGCCGGAAAGCGTGCCGGCTTCCTGATTTTTGCGTTCCTCAAGTCGAGGAAAACGTTCAAAGACATTTTTTAAATCTTTCTGTACACCCTCTTTGTCCTTACGGATAAATGCTCCCAAATCCAGATTTTCCATGACTGTCATGTTCGCAAAAATACGCCGTCCCTCCGGAACCTGCGAAATACCGGCTTTTACAATGTCCTGCGCCGCAAGTCCTGCAATTTCTTTCCCCTCAAAGGTAATGGTTCCGCTCTTGGGTTTCAGCAAACCGGATATTGTACGCAATGTCGTCGATTTGCCTGCACCATTGGCACCGATGAGCGTAACAATCTCACCTTCGCCAACCTCAAGGCTGATGCCCTTGATGGCGTGAATGGCTCCATAATATACATTGATATTATCTATTTTCAACATAGTTCCCATAATCAAGCCTCCCCGCCAAGATATGCCCGTATAACTTCCGGATTTTTCTTAATCTCGCCCGGTGTTCCATTGGCGATAATAATACCGTATTCCAATACATAGATACGCTCACATATCCCCATGACAAGACTCATATCATGCTCAATAAGCAGAATTGTAAGGCCAAATTCTTTGCGAATCCACCGTATCATTTCCATAAGTTCCTGGGTTTCCTGTGGATTCATACCGGCAGCTGGTTCATCAAGCAACAGCAGCTTAGGCTGTGCCGCAAGTGCCCTGGCAATCTCAAGACGGCGCTGTGCACCATAAGGAAGGTTTTTTGCTATCTCCTGTGCCTTATCATCAAGCTTGAAAATTCTTAAAAGCTCCATGCTCCGTTCTTCTACGCGCTTTTCCTCACCAAAATAACGTCCCAGACGCAGAACAGCTTCCACGAGCCCATACTTCACATGTGAATGATACGCTATCTTTACATTATCAAGAACACTCAGCTCAGAAAACAGACGGATATTCTGGAAAGTACGCGCAATACCACGCTGCGTAATTTGATATGGCTTCAAGCCTACAATGCTATTGCTGTCAAATTCTATATTGCCCTTCGTCGGCTGGTAAACACCCGTGATAAGATTAAACGCTGTGGTCTTCCCCGCGCCATTTGGACCGATAAGACCGACCAGCGAACCATTGTCTATATAAAAATCAAAATCCGATACAGCCTTCAGACCGCCGAATGATTTTGATACGCCTTCTGCCTTAAGTAACTGTGTCATGATTTACGCCCTCCCCTGAAGCGGCTGAATATCTTGAAATCTGTAATCTCGATATAACCGAAAAGGCCCTGCGGGCGATAAAACATCAATAAAATCAACATGAGCGCATAAATAATCATACGGAACTCCGGCCAGCTCGCAAGTCCTGCCGAAACAAATGTAACCGCGAAAGCTCCGGCGATAGAACCAGTTATCGAACCTAATCCGCCGAGCACGACCATGATCAGGTAGTTAAACGACTGCATGAACGTAAACGATGTCGGATTAATAATATAGAAACAATGCGCAAAAAGACCCCCGGCTACTCCGGCGAAGCCTGCACCAATCGTAAACGCCATAACCTTGTACTTCGTGGTATTGATGCCCATGGCCTCTGCCGCTATTTCATTCTCGCGTATAGCAATACAGGCACGGCCATGTGTTGAATTCACAAAGTTTTTTATAATGAAAAGCGTCGCCAGCATGAGGAAGAACGCCCAGGTAAATGTAGTATTATGCGGGATATTCATAAACCCCGCCGCACCACCGACATATTCGATGTTCATAATCGTGATACGTATGATCTCTCCAAGCCCCAGCGTAGCAATAGCGAGGTAGTCCCCATAAAGACGGAGTGTCGGTAAGCCAATAAGGAAGCCTAAGAAGCCCGCACCAGCACCACCGGCAAGAAGAGCAATAAGAAACGGCCAATGAAAATTCGTTGTTAGGACAACACTCACGTAAGCTCCTATGGCCATAAAGCCAGCATGCCCCAAAGAGAATTGACCTGTATAGCCGTTGATAAGATTCAGGCTCACAGACAAAATAATATTGATGCAAAGAATAATCAGATTCAGTTGCCAAAACGAGTTCAGAATACGTCCCGTAATAAGCCCCTGCAGCACAATAAAAAGTGCCACACCAAAAACCAGCATGATGAGATCTGTTTTACGAAGTGAATTCATATCTGCCACCTACACTTTCTCTCGCGTATTCTTGCCGAAGATGCCCGACGGCTTGAACAGCAGGACCAAAATAAGAATAGCAAATGCTGCCGCATCACGAAAGGTGGAAGAGACAAAACCTGACACAAGCGCCTCGATTACGCCGAGTATAAGTCCTCCCACCATAGCTCCCGGCAAAATACCAATACCGCCAAGCACAGCCGCGACAAAGGCCTTGAGTCCCGGCATAATGCCCATAAGCGGATCAATTGAATTATAGTATACGCCTACGAGCACACCACCTGCCGCAGCTAATGCCGAGCCAATGCCAAAGGTGATAGAGATGATACGGTTTGCATCAATACCCATAAGTTGTGCTGTCTCTGTGTCAAAGGACACCGCACGCATAGCTTTGCCGATTTTCGTCCTCTGAACAATATAGGTGAGTGCCACCATAAGGATAAAGGTAATGCCAAAGATAAGCATCTGCTGGCCATTGATTATAAATGGCCCAAAATGATAGGCTATATTGTCAAATACTGCCGGAAACGTACGCGGCGTGGGCGATACAAAATACATGCTTGTGTATTCCAAAAAAAAGGATACCCCAATAGCCGTGATAAGCACAGATATACGCGGCGCATGTCGCAGCGGTTTATAGGCCAGTCGCTCGATGAGCATCCCCAAAAGCCCGGTGACCACCATAGAAATAATAAGGGATGGAACTATAGAAAGATGTGCCATCGTAATCGAGAAATAACCTATATAAGCACCTACCATATAAATATCGCCATGTGCAAAATTGATAAGCTTGATAATACCATAAATCATAGTATATCCAAGAGCGATGAGAGCATAGATGCTGCCCAGAGAAATACCATTGATGAGCTGCTGTACCAGCTGTTGCATAAAGTCCATATTCTTTACCTCCCCCGAAAAAAGAGCCGCATTGCTGCGGCCCTCTCCAACTATTCTTTCAATCAGGCCTGCGGCGTGATTTTCTCTTTAAGTACTTTGACGCCATCCTTCATCTCGAGGATAACCGCACTCTTGATTGGATTATGGTCCTTATCCATCGTAATCTTGCCTGTACCAACCTGCAAATCCTTGGTTTCCTCAATAGCCTTCTGTATCTTCTCCGGATCGTCACTGCCTGCGCGTTTGATTGCATCAATCAGCATCTTGCCCGCATCATAGCCCAGTGCCGCAAAGACGTTCGGTGCATGATCATATTTCTTCTTAAATGCATCAATAAAGCTCTGTACATCCTTGTCCTGATCGGAATAATGCGAACTGAAGAATGTATTGTTCAGCGCAGCTGCCCCAGCAATATCCACAACCTTCGTGTCATCCCAGCCATCCGTACCAAGTATCGGCTGCATAATACCAAGTTCACGTGCCTGCTTTACGATTTTACCAACTTCTTCGTAGTAAGCCGGAACAAAGATGACATCGGCATTCGCCGTCTTAAGCTTTGTAAGGGTTGCCTTGAAGTCCTGATCCTTTTGCAGGAAGGCCTCTTCCATAAGTACCTTACCACCAGCAGCCTCAAACTTTTCCTTGAATACCTGTCCGAGGCTCTTGGAATAATCCGAACTGGAATCTATATAGATAACAGCAGTCTTTGCATTCAACGTCTTCGTAGCGAATGTAGCCATGACATCTCCCTGCAATGGATCTATAAAGCAGCTGCGGAAAATAAACGGCTTCACTGCGCCGTTATCCACCGTGACCTTGGGGCTTGTTGCACATGGAGCAATAACTGGGACCTTATTGTCTGTGGCAATCTGAGACTCAGCAAGCACACTCGCTGTCGTCGCTGGCCCTACAAGAACCTTGACCTTATCGTCCGATATAAGTTTTGTAGCCGCATTGGCTGCCTCAGAGGCTTCAGATTTGCTATCGGCCTTCACAAGGACAATCTTCTTGCCATTGACACCGCCTGCCTCATTGGCTTCATCAATCGCCAGCTGCAGACCATCAAACGTTGCACTTCCGTAATTAGCAACATTACCTGTCAGCTCAAAATTCGCACCAATCTTGATTTCATTACTTTTCGTATCATCCCCACAACCGGAAAACACACCGCCGAGCATGACGGTACCAACCAGCACCCCTGCGATACATAAGCTTCTCTTGCTAAACATATCTCCATCTCTCCCTATAACATTCTCTCAGTACACGACTGACCCCTGATCCCGTTCCGGCACATCGTATGCTAATGGATTTTATTATAGTTTACAGATTTACAATAGTCAATAGTTTTTTGCCTTGCATACCCGTATTTTACTCTATTTGTTTGTCATAAAAATACATACCACAGACATTCCGAACTAGAAAGTCTATCCATAAAAAACAAAAGAGGTGCCTGCATGCAGCACCTCTTAAAAACAAAATTCTTATTCTGACTTTTTGATGACTGTGACGCCGCCCATATATGGCACAAGTGCCTTTGGAATCACCACAGAACCATCTGCCTGCTGATAATTCTCAAGAATTGCTGCAACCGTACGCCCTACAGCAAGCCCTGAGCCATTCAAGGTGTGTACAAACTCCGGCTTGGCCTTCGGCGCACGACGGAACTTTATGTTCGCACGACGGGCTTGATAATCAAGCGTGTTCGAACAGGAGGAAATCTCACGATACATATGCTGGCTCGGCAGCCACACCTCGATATCATAAGTCTTAGCCGAAGTAAAGCCCATATCACCCGTACAAAGCAGCACAACATGATAAGGAATTTCCAAAACGCGAAGCACATCCTCGGCATTATCCACCATGGACTCCAGCTCGTCCCAAGAATCCTCTGGCTTCACAAACTTAATGAGCTCAACCTTGTTGAACTGATGCTGTCGAATCAGACCGCGCGTGTCACGCCCGGCACTACCGGCCTCCGCACGGAAACAGGCCGTATAAACGGTATAACGCTCTGGCAACTGATCGCCATCCAGGATTTCTTCACGATGATAGTTCGTGGCCGGAACTTCTGCTGTCGGTACAAGATAATAATCCATTCCCTCAAGCTTGAACATATCCTCCGCAAACTTTGGCAGCTGACCTGTGCCTATCATACTCTCTTTGTTGGCAATATAAGGTGCAAGCATTTCCGTATAGCCATGTTTATCCGCATGAAGATCCATCATAAAGTTTATAACGGCACGCTCCAGCCTCGCCCCAAGTCCTTTATAGAAGGTAAACCTCGCCCCTGTGACTTTGGCAGCACGCTCCGGGTCTAGAATATCAAGCTCTGCACCGATGTCCCAATGCGCTTTCGGTTCAAAATCAAACTTAGCTGGCTCACCCCAGCGACGGATTTCCGGATTATCACGCTCATCAAGCCCTATCGGTACATCGGCATTCGGGATATTCGGAATATTTAGCATAATGTCGCGCAGGCCGGACTCAACTCCCTTGAGTTCTTCATCCATAGCACTGATTTTCTCGCCCACCTGGCGCATCTCAACTACAATAGCATCTGTATTTTCCTTGTTCTTCTTCATTTCGCTGATTTGTCTGGAAACCGTATTTCGCTGCCCCTTAAGTCCCTCTACCTCATTGAGTATCTCACGGCGGCGTGTTTCCAGTTCAGTAAAACGATCCAGCTTTAAAGAATTATGGCGATTCTCCAATGCCTTCTGAACGAGCTCCAGATTGTCCCTGACAAATTTAATATCTAACACTCTATACGACCTCCACATATTCAGCGCTCCATGGCGCATATCTACTACGGCATTCCATCCTTATATTATAATGAGATACGAAATACCTGTCAAACCAAATCTGGCAAAAGGACCTGCTCCGAAGGTCTCAACTGTTCTCCCGCAGGAATTCCACCATAGCCTTCGCGGTTGGCGGACAGCCGGCCAGGCTTTTCCTGAAGCCACAGGTACAGCTGCCAATGCCCGCTCCATCGCCGCTTTTACCACGAAAACCCTGCCCTATATAGATTTTTTGGTTCGAACAATGTCCACCGCTTTCCTGTATACGCTGCAGAGCATGAATAAGACTGCCATAACAGGCCGAGCAAGCATTTTCAGCCAGAACATCCTTGGCCAGACGTTGTGCCCGGTCACTTGGTACAAAGCGGATTTTTTTCCTGGCTTGTGCATTATACTCATGAATATCGGCAGACGCAATATCCGTACTGCCGACACCAATGGTTTCGGCAATCTTGATATACGCAACATCCTCCGGGGCAAAGCCCAGAAGCGACGCCCCATAAGTATCGACAAGCACAGGATCGACTCCCGCAATGATGCGATCCATACGCACAGGATTTCCGCCTTCTTCAAATGTAAGATCACCGCAGATCGCGTCCACCAGAATAAGCTGTGGCCGCAGGACTTTTGCCAAATAAGCAATGGGCTTGGACAGCCCAAGTTCATGGAGCCGGCGCTTCTCAACATCCGGCAGACACCCCTTGAGATTCTTCATAGCGCAGGTCATACCGGTCTGGCAATGCGCCTTGAGAACCGGCAGGTCAATGAGATAATCTGTTTCCAATAAGGGCTTTTCGCAGATACGCAGCTTTAAATCTCCTACCTGCCGTTCAACAAACTTATCATCCTTCAAATCATAGAGCGGCACATGATATTTCTCAGACAGTTTCTCATAGCCGCAAACCTGGAAAGCCCGCTTTGTCTGGTCTCCAACCCATGAACCTTCCATAATAGAAATATGCTCCATCCCATGCGCCCGCAAATAGCGCAGAACAGCCTCAGCAATCTCTGGATGCGTTGTTGCTCCCGATGATGCATCCTTTGCTACCACAAAATTCGGCTTTAGCGCAATACGCATATCTGGTCTGAGACTGCGCGCGATATCGAGTTTCTCCAGAAGTTCATATGTCATGTTGCCGATATCATTTCCGTACATTATATGAAGTTCATTCTGCTCCATCCTGTTTTCCTCCCAGCAGGTGTTTCCTTTATTATGACATTTATAAAAAAAACTGACAAGCACATAAAAAAAACCGCTGCCTCACAAAAATTGAAGCAGCGGTCAAAATACATACCTTTAGAATTTAACTGTAACACCAGCACCAATACCATTCTCATGATGACCATTATCCGGTGCGAAGTTATGATAATTTATATTGAGATCTACATTGGCAATGAGACTTTTGTTCAATCCAACCTGCGTCTCACCAAAATCCGCCCCCTTCACATAAGAAGCATATGCCTCAAAGCCTAATACAGCCGGCGTGCTCACTGCAATTCCGCCATATACATTGCTCTTATCACCCGGCAGTTTATTGCGCCAACCGGCAACAGCCTTGACATGTGAGCCTACAAGATCATACTGCGCATAAATATCATTCTGCTTATTGTACTGATCACGATCCACATATTGATAGCCTGCCGTAAGTTTCGGCGTAAACTTATGCTCGATATAAGATTCCTTCGTACCAACTCCAATAGCGGTCTCGTTGTTCGCCATAGTATTCACTGGCGCAGCCATAGCCGTTGTCGTTCCCAGTACCGTCAAAAGTGCGGCAGTTAAAATTGTTTTTTTCATATTTCTCCCCCTGATTCCATATATATTTCCTTAATCCTGCTTTGATTATAGAAAATATTTCTTAAAAACGGCTGAAAAAAGCATTATATCTACATTATAATTTATCAGCCCCACATAATAATATGCAGCTATTATTATACATGATATTCTCATTTTATGAAACCAGCAAAGAAACCTAAACTTACGAATTACACTCCATCAGAAAAAATAAGCTCCGGCACATTCTCTAAAAACAGAATGGCCGAAGCTTATTTTCACATCAAAGTTCCCGCTGCTTACAGATTTCGCGTATGGCCTGCAGCGTAAGCTCGACCTCTTCCCGGGTATTCGCATAGCCAAAGGAAAAGCGCACGCTGCCCGCAGGAAAGCTTCCCAGCGTACGATGCGCAGCGGGTGCGCAGTGCAGCCCGCAGCGTGTGAGAATGCCATATCTTTCCTCCAGTTGAAAAGCTACACTGGCATTATCCATGGCAGAAAAGTTAAGTGACACCACCCCAACACGTTCCATGGCTTCCCCACCCAGAACGCGCAGTGGCAGACCCTGCAGCCCGGCTAAAAAGCTTTCCGTAAGCAATGCCTCATGCGCCGCAATGCTTCGAACTCCCCGCTGTTCCAGATAAACAAGCGCCGCCTGCAGGCCAAAAATACCCGGCACATTTTGCGTTCCCGCCTCAAAACGATCCGGAAGCCACTCCGGCTGCACCTCGCTATCTGATGCGCTGCCTGTGCCCCCTGTAACCAAAGGACGTAAGCGGTTGGCAAACCCCTCCGACAAAAGGACCGCGCCTATGCCCTGCGGGCCAAGCAAACCCTTGTGTCCTGGTACACAAAGAGCAGAAAGGTTCCACCCGGCAAAATCAATAGGTATGTGCCCTGCTGACTGCGAGGCGTCAAGCGCCAGCGGCAGATTCCTTTGATGACATATTTCGGCAATTTCCTCCAAAGGAAAAACATTTCCACTTACGTTCGATGCATGTGATACAAGAACAAGACGAGTAGCAGGTTGGATGAGACCTGCAAACACCTGTACATCTGTACGCCCCTCCGCATCTGCCGGTATGCAGGAAACCGCAACCCCCTGAGCCCGAAGCTCTGCCAGCGGCCGCATGACCGCATTGTGCTCCAGACTGCTCACGATTATATGTTCGCCACTTTTCAACGAACCTTTTAGAATGAGATTGAGGCCATACGTAGCCCCCGGTGTAAAAATAACATGTGTTGCCGGTCCCGGAAAATGAACAAGGCTGGCAAGCCGGCGACGGGCATCCAGTACAATAGATGCGGCATTCATCGCCTGTGCATAGGTGCTGCGGTTGATATTCGCACCGATATCACGGATATAATGCAGCATAGCTTCCGCAACTCCGGGAGCCTTGGGAAAAGAGGTTGCCGCATTATCCAAATAAATCTGTCTCATTGCGCAGCCCCCCGGCGCCTTGCTAAAAGCGCGGCACCATAAGCCCCGGCATATCGTCCATTTGCCCGCAAAGCCACAGGATGCCGCAGCTTCCGTCCCAGGCTTTCGGCAAAATATTGAAGATGACTCAATCCTCCTGTAAGGAGCACCTCGTGCTCCAACGGCAGCTTCTGCGCCATTTGTGCAACTTTTTCAGATACGCTGTCCACAATGCCCGCAGCAATATCCTCGCGTTTGCAGCCATTACCAATGTAGCCGATGATCTCCGATTCAGCGAATACCGTACAAAGTGAACTGATAGGCAGAATCTTCCCCTTCGCAGCCAGCGAAAAAAGTGTATCAATATCGCAGCTTAGACGATTCGCCATAATTTCGACGAACTTTCCCGTGCCCGCCGAGCATTTATCATTCATGATAAAATCATCCACTTTTCCATCCGTAAGATGAATTGCTTTGGTATCCTGCCCTCCCACATCAATGATCGTGCAGTTGGGATGTTCGTCAGCACATCCCGCCGCATGACAGGTAATCTCAGTAATCTGGGTTTCTGCATAAGCAACGGCACGCCGTCCATAGCCTGTAGCAATCACCAAAGAATCTGCCAGCACAATTCCCTGACGTTCCAGTTCACGCCGGATTGCCTGCGCTGTATCCGGACTGCTCCAGCCCGTAGGAAGCACAAAGCGCAGTTCTGCAGCCCCCAAAACCACTACCTTCGCTGCGGTTGAGCCTATATCTATGCCAATATAATTTGTGATTTCCATCCTATGATTCTCCTCATAGCAGTATGTTCAACAGAATTTGTCGCGATGCGGATCAATCTGGCGCGGCAAGGCTACGATACGGTCATAGGCCGCCTGAGATGCCTCTATACACTGCCTGACCTCCGCTATGGCATCTGCTCCTACCAGCAGCGACATCCCGCAGCAGACCGACGCCACACGCGGCGTAGGGGATATCTTTACCGATATCCCCCGGCTGCGCACATACTGATAAAGCTCTAACCCCTCCGTGTGGTTATGAAAGAGTACGTAATAATCCTTTTCTTCTTCCGGCATCAGCCAAGCATCTCCACAAAAGCGCCAATACGTGTACGCAACTGTTCCGCGTCCGTATCCGTATAATCCGTTTCAAGCCCAAGTACCGGAATACCTTCCTTTTTAAGTGCCCGTTCGACATCACGGCCCTCCATATCGTAAAGCGTGCAGAATTTGAGATTCACGTCTATGACACCATCTGCCTTGTATTCCTTCGCCAGCCGCAATATATCGTCAATGCGGCCCTGGTTCGGTGTGAAACAGGCACAATTATTCTTCATATAACGCTTTGCCAGTGCAGAGAACTGCTCCTCTATCGTCTGGCAGTCTTCCGCAACGAGATTCTCGAAATAACGTGTACCTGTACAGCATTCTTCACAAACGACAACCGCTCCCGAGGTCTCAATAAGATGATGCAGCTTCCAATTTGGAATAGCCATCGGCGTTCCTGTGACAAGGATGCGCTTGGTTCCCTTGGCAAACACGCCATGTCCATCCCGTATGCGTTGCTCGAGCTCGTCCGCAAGTTTATTCGCCATTTCCGCGCAGCGTCCAGGATCATCGTAAAAAGCAATCTGCATCATAAGCAGTGCATCCTTACCGCTGAGAGGCACCGGATCCGCCTTACGGCAGGCAAAGACACGAGCCAGCGCACGACGCTTTTCATTCAACAGCACAATAGCCGCCTGCAGATTTTCCTTCGTTACCTTATTGCCCGTAAATTTCTCCACGACATCCCTGAATATCCCGATTTCCCCAATCCATTTCTGCACATCCTGCGGGCGTTTCATTTGCGGCATATCCATCACATGCACTGGTACATCCTCTGCCAGGACTTCCCAGGCTTTTTTCTTTCCGTCACAAGTTGTTTCTCCCACGTACATATCTGCGATACGGAAAAACGGACATGTCCTGCCTACACGCGCTCCCACAGAAGCTTTAATGAGCGGGCATGTATTTTTCGGCAGAACTTTCTCGCCGTCCGGCACCCAGAACTGCGAACCACCGCAAAGGCCTGTCGCAATACCTCCTGCCGCAAATACGATTTCATCCGGCACATAGAGACAAAAGGTGCCCAAAACCTTGCCGCCAGCCTTCTGATGTTCAATAAGCTCTGCCGGGCGGACTCCGTGGATTTCTGAAACCACAAAATCATAATACGCCATATTTTCCGGGCGGTTCTCCTGCGAAAGATATGTATCGCCGAATGCTGTTGGTAATACAGCACAAAGCTGGTCATGCGCCTTCACATCCATCCCAAGGGATTCCCACATTTCATGATAATCTGCCATTTTTGTTTCTCCTTTGTAATATGTTTTTATGGTAATTCAAACTTTTCTAAAAACAGTATAGCATAAGGAATCTGCCTTGTATATTTAAAGCAGGCAATAAAATGAAAATTTTTTTGTTCAAAATTATTTTTTTATCATGTAAAATGGCAAAACTTCACGAGCAGTCAGCTCGCGCATGCTGAAGCCTTCACAACATAGTCAGCCGCTCCCATGAAACGAGCATACCTCATCAGCAGCTAAAACGGCTCCATAAGATTCCCCCCCCAATCTACAAAAAGATGCTGACGATAGATTCCATCAGCATCTTTCATTCGTTTAATCTTGTGCACGCATCTGGGAATGATTCATTGGCATCTCCTGTGTATTATCCATACAGAAACCATTTGCATTTCCAGAGATTCCCCTATAGTCTGCGGCCTGCATACGCATCATCTGCTCCGACGCAGGATGCCAGCCAGTGATTTCCGGGTTGACCATACCAAAAATCATTGCTACATGACTGACGACAAGGAAGCCGATAAGCAGTATAAAATGCTGCTTGGTGCGCTGCCGCCCGGTAAATTTTCTTCCCCATACACCCAACTCCAGCAAAGCAATGCTCAAAAGCGGTACGATTCCGCTCAAGTAAGCAACAATCGCAATCACATCCGCATAGCCGCGCCATTCGATGTAAGGCAGGACCTGGGTGCTAAGATAAGCGAATACACCTGTGAAATAGAAACCAGCCGCAATGCCAAGCCTGCGATTCCATCTCCGCCATACAGTGTCTGCTTCATCCTTCAGGAACACGGTATAGAACTCTGTCGCAACAAGTGCCTCGGCGAGCCCCACGGGGATTACCATAAAAAGAATCAGGTTCCACGGCTGATTCGCCGCTAAAAGGTCCATATAATTTGTCATTATCATTTTGCATACCTCCTGTTTTTATTTACTCTTTTATTCTAAACAGCAAATATACAGAAGTTATGTGCAAAATATGAAGATATTATGAAGATTGCGCACGTTTCTTGTTACATGTAAAAAGTAAATTTCTGCTAAGATGGCCATGAAAAACCATGGATAGACAAATTTTATGTTTTTTAAGAAGAAACAATCCTAAGAATTTTTAGATCATTTTGATTCGCTAAATCAATAATTTGGTTGTCCGTTGTCTTTACGACAGGCGTCTTAAAATCTGTCTTATTAAAGAAAATGATTTCTGCTTCCTGATTATTTGACAACAGTACCCGGTTCAACATCAGATTATCTTTAATACAGTTCAGGAATATCTGGCAGATTGTCGGATCAAATTTTTCATACATTGAATTTTTCAGAATGTCCAGCCCAGGAAAAGGATTTACTCCATAAGCATTATACGACAAATTATGGAAGCTGTCTGCTATAGATATAATTTTGGCATAAGGATGGATTTGCGGTCCCCTGGTATGCTTGGGAAACCCGGTACCATTTACATATTCGCGATGCTGAACAATACCAAGGATGACTTCGGCATTAAGACCTCTTGCCAGCTTAAGCAGCCGGGCTGTCTCAGCAATATGGGCATCTTTGGAAGACACTTGTGGCCGGTTTACAATAAGGCTTCCGATATCATGTAACAAACCAGCCAGAATTACCCCTTCCATATTTTCTTTTATGTCCCAGTCTAAATGCTGGGCTATAATACCAGCGAAATAAGCTACCATAACCGAGTGCTCAGGAATTAAATGGGATACATCATTGTTCGTTACCAAAAGATGATTTAATAATTCAAAATTATTATCAATAAAACTATGAATTTCTTTTGCATTCTCCGTCATTTTACTGACAGGAACAATTTGATTTTGTTGAATGATATCAAAAGACTGAGCAACATTGGCTACTATAGAATCATATTCTTTTTTAAACCCTGCATATGCATTAAGCGTATTTTTGTCTGATGATCCATTTTCAGTAATTTCCTGGACTTCTGGCAAATCCGGCTCATCGGATTCAATAAAAATTCCCTTTACATTCCATGTATTTAACAAAATAATATGCCGAGTTGTCAATGCGACACCCCTGCCAAGCAGAACCCGCCCATTTACCGCCATGACATCATCTGCAAGGATGTCACCTGGAGCTAAGTCTTCTACAGTCACCATTTTTGACATGACGAAACTTCCCCTTTATATTTTATTGCATGGCCTCCATGCCGTAAAGTACAATATGCACTATATGGTTTTATTAAAGCCTATATATCACATATTGTACTTTAATCCGAGGCAAAAAGTAATGACCATAAGTCCCGTCCTATATAATATGTACTACACAATTCCCTATTTACATCATAATTGCATACAATACCGTCATCAACAGCCTCAACCTTTATTCGTATTTCCCGTCTTGTTTTTATTTTCATAATTTTATGTTATTTTTGTTGTTTTCAAGTTGCAAGAATTACTGTAAAATCAACCAACAATGAATATTTCTTTCCTCAATAGCAAAAGCCGCCCTGCTCTAGGGCGGCTTTCCTCACTTCTCGTTATACTTTTTCGTATCCTCTAAACGCCTATGCTGTCGAACATATTCAACCGGCCTGCTCCAGTCAACATGCACCTGTGTATTCTCCCAAAGACGCGTAAGCGCCGTCTTGAAACTTTCTATATCAGCCAGAGGATGAATGATTTCCGTTGTAAAATCAAGAAGTGTTTCGTGAGGAATTCTTATCTCATGCTCTTCTGTAAGAAATTTCTCCGCTGCCTGCTTTCCCTCCACACTATCCAAAACAATGCTTATCTTCTTCGCCACTGCATCATAATCGATCCAGCCAAAAATATCCTTATAAGTAATCGCTACACTGAATATATTTTCCATCTCGTATCTCCTTTATAAACAAAAATCTCTTTATATTATAATCGTTCATACAAAATTTGTCTGCTTTTATTTTTGCAGGGTTACTTTTTCTGTAGATATCTTATATAATATTCACAGCTTGAACAACGCACAAAGGAGGTGATTTTTTGTATTCGGAATATCTGATGCTTGGTGCCATCCTGCTTTTAAGTATCGTCGGCCACAATATGACCGTAGTATATGCCTCTGGCATTGTAATTATATTGAAACTTTTCGGACTCACTTCAATTGTATCAGCACTTGGTACACACGGGCTGAATTGGGGCATTATCCTGCTCACAGCAGCCATACTGGTTCCCATTGCTACAGGTGAAGTCACCATACAAATCATGCTGGATTCTTTCAAGACACCTATGGGAATCATTGCCATCATTGCCGGTGTCCTCGCAGCGGCGGCCGGCGGTTGCGGTATTGATCTCCTCAAGACTTCTCCTGAGGTAGTTTCCGCCCTTATCATCGGCACCATGGCCGGAGTGTTTTTCTTTCACGGCATTGCCGTGGGACCGCTCATCGCTGGCGGCTTTACATATTTCGTACTGCATATATTTACGTTATTCAAATAAACCATTCAATCAAGCGTCGTATCCGGTGTATAAACCACCAGCTTACGGAAAAATCGTCCATCTGCTTCCATGATTTCCTCATTTTGCAGATTATAGAATTTCACACGGCCAGCCTCAATAGCCGGACCAAGTCCCGTTGGTTTTGCAATTTCCAACCAGCGATAAGTTTTTTCATCCGTTTCTCCCTGATTTTCAAAATAGAGGGTATCCTGCGCTCTTGGCTTTTCCGTGCCATCACAACACGCAAAGTTTCGTTGGATTTGTTCAATGAACATCTGGCACATTTCTTCCGGCATATCAATCGTACCTTCTGTCTCTGCCAACTCACCATTATAAGCCGCAATAAAAATTGCCTTACCGAAAATAATGTATTCGCTGTCTTGCCCCGGAAAACGGCGATTCGCCGGAAGCCCCAAAACAGCTGCCAAATCATTCACGAGCACAAAAAGCGATATTCCCTGCCGGATAGGAAAAAATTCCACCGCACCATAGTTTCCTCCCAGCGCATCACGGATAGCCTCTTCATGTTGTAATCCGTCCGCAGGCAGTTTTAGTATTTCCGGCTCCCTGCCTGGTTCGGCAAGAATGGCCCTCATTATTTCATTTTCCATCTCTGTTTTCCTTTCGTTTGCGATTTTCCCTTATGAATTAACACTTTATACAACAGGAACGATACTTGTCAAGTCTTGCGCTAGTATTTTATTTATGATATTATACATCTAAAGAAGGAACTGCCTGAGATGCTCGTGGGCTTTTATTTATGTCTAACCTACTTTTTTTATACGGGAACCTGATTTGTTCTTGTGGCTGCTGAATCGCCCTGAGCGAATAGCAAAATCACGACTTAAGGTACCCACCTGCGAGTCGCAGGTTTAGGCATATATTGCTGACGACATTTTGGACACCATCTTTGAAGGGAGCGTGCTGCTTGCGGTAGGCTCCTTTCGTTATTTCTTCAACAGATGCGCTTTGATGATGATTCTTTCACCGAAAGGGTACTATATATTAGATAATGTACAAATCTTTCATTAGTAATCCCTATTATAATCAAGTATTCTGCAGAAAGCAAACGGCAGTCACACATCAAAAATGTGGCCGCCGTTTTGGCAATTTATGATTTTGAATAAATCAATGTTTTGCATAATAACCCCATACCTACCGGAAACCCAGCTGCCAGGGAAATCACTGCATCCGGTATTGACAGAGCAAACCCATCTTTTATTGCCTTTACAATGCCTTCTGAGCAATAACAATCACCATTGCGATAATAAGTTTCCGCATCCTTTTTTTATTTTAACTATGTCAACCGTGCTATTCATGATAAGATCCTCCTATTTTTTTACAAATTTCTATTCATAGCTATTCTATGAACGCGAAAAAAATTCTCTATAATGCAAAAGTTAACGATGCTGGCCTATGCCAAGACCATTGATTGCTCTACTACTCTATCACATTATAAACCACAGTACATACAAATCATTTCTTGCTTATTATTGCAAAATGATATATTATAAAACTTGTTTAAAATTCAAATAAGCAAGCAATGATGCTGCAACTAAAATTCTATTATTTTAGTTGCGGCTTTTTTTTGTTTATTTTTTTATAAATATTTAATCTACGGGGGAATACTTAATGACTATAATATGGGGAATTTTCATCTTTTACATGATAGCCAACTTAGCTATCGGCTTCTACAGCCAATCCAAAATCAGTAACAGTTCCGATTATTTATTAGCCGGGCGAAGGATAGGTTTATGGTTAACCGCCGGAACACTGGCAGCTACAGAAATTGGCGGAGGCAGTACTGTAGGCGTTGCAGCAAAAGCCTATGGCAATTGGGGCCTTTCTGCTGGTTGGTATGTTACATCGGCAGCAATCGGTATAATTTTAGTTTCGTTTATTGCCCCTAAGTTACGCCGGGCAATGGCCACAACGATGCCGGAAATAATTGGTCGAAGGTTTGGTAAACCAAGTTATATAATTACTTCAGTGCTATCCCTCTCAGCCAATCTAGCTCTAGCCGGAGTGCAGATTACAGCATCCGCCACAATCATTAGCGTCTTAACAGGTCTTTCACAAAATATCGGCATATTGGTTTCTGGTATTATTTTAGTTTTATATACTACCGTTGGTGGAATGTGGAGTGTTACCTTAACCGACATAATCCATTTTTTGGTTTTAATCGTCGGTTTTACTTTAGCCGTTCCTTTTGCAATCCATAGTGCTGGTGGATGGACACATATTGTCAGCCAACTGCCGCCAGAACAACTCAGCTTCACAAAAGTAGGTTGGAAAACCATTATCGGCCTAATCATCATGTATTTTATGACTTTTTCCACTGGGCAAGAAGCTGTTCAACGTTACTATGCAGCAAAAGATGAAAAGACCGCTGTTTGGGGATCTGTCTTGTGCGGTGCTTTAATGGCCTTATATTCTTTTGTCCCTGCAATATTAGGGCTTATTGCTTTAGCTACATTTCCCACAATTAATGCGAATGATGCCATAGTGCCCCCTTTCTCGATTTGATGG
>DCFU01000007.1 GCA_002319795.1 Megamonas sp. UBA1796 | reverse complement strand
CCGATGGTAAATTAAGAAATGTAAAATCATTTCCGGAAAATTGTTCTACGGTCAGATTCACAGGATCGTTATCGCTAGCATTTTGTGCAAAAACACTAGCAGTGCCTGTACCTATGATTAAAGATAACATTAGCAAAATACGTAAGCCAAATTGTTTCATTATTTTTCTCTCCTCTTTCATACCCTTTATAGTAATCAATGCGTTAGGTCTGTATTCCATTACCAATGCTTCAGCAAAATGAAATCGATATCTATTCCATTAAAATTCACTGATAAAATGAGCAGATATATGAACCTGCTAAATACAGATCAACGCATATTATTGATGATCTATATTTTTCTATATTATGTTAACTGATTTTTAGACAACAAAAAAACCCCCATCGATGGGCATCGTATCTGTGAGAGAATTACGACCATAGTAATAAGGGTTTTAAAAACTTCTATTGAATTTTCTCTAATTGTATTATAACACAATCAATAATAATTGTCTAATAATTCGCGATTTTTGTTTACACTTATTTTAAAATAACATAATTTATCCATAAAAGCATAAATTTCCCAATTGCTGCAAATACTTTCACAAACAATTGGGACAAAGCATTGTAGTACCCACGTTATGCTGACTTTTTTCTAAACATACCATTGCAAATCTCTGTGATATTTTATAGTCATCTACAAGAACAAGTAGTGGACTTATCCGATCAGTTATTTGATTTTTACTTGTTTATCATGAAAAAGTAGTGTACATGCTGTCGCTGATCCTGATTTTTTTCCTGAATTGTCAACTTGAGCATTTTACCATCTGGTGCTAACGCAGATGTACGTTCTATATGGACATCAATGCGGAACAAAACGTTACAGTCTGGCCCGATTTCCAAATTCCCTGGTGTATTCAGGCGATGCCAGCCAGCTTGCCCGGTATAAAGCATAAAATCAGCAGGCACCCCTTCCATATCGATCTGCAGTTTTAAGGGTTCACTGCTGAAATTCACAATGCGCCGTGGCATGGAATTGACATGAAAGTGCCCCGGCTGCACGACACGCTTAAACATCCCTTGTGAAGCAAGATTGATATTTTCCACCTGTTCCGGGCTTTGCATGGACAGCTTGTAAGTATAAACCTCTTGCGATTGCACATGTGTGTAAACACCGCCAAGAATGGCAAGCCCTACACCAAATAAATAAGCGGCCTTACTCTTGCTTTTCATGAGTGCCCTCCTTGCATACAAGATTTATCTGTCTTTTACGCCAATGGCAGAATCCTGCGGTGCATACAACCAGAGCGGTTACTGCACAGCCCGCGCCACAACTTCCACAGACACCATTGCACCCCTGTAGTGCTGTTGGCACAATCACTGAGCTGAACGCTCCAAAATATAGCTTTATATTTTTTCTCATACTTTACCTTTTTCGGGGCCATACGTAATACATTTTGTCGGGCAGGCTTCTCTGCACTGCATGCAGGTGATGCAATGCTGGCTGTCATACCGAAGTTCCCCCTGATCTATTTGTAGTGTCTGCATAGGACACACACGAACACATTGGCCGCACTGCAGACAGTGTGCGGCATCAATTTGTATTCTCCAAACAAAAGAAAATCGACAGCCCAGCCAATGCATGGCGTTTTGTGCCGCCCCAACCGGACACATATAGTTGCAAAAGCCTCGTCCTCCTTTGGTAAAAATCCCAAATACCAGCAGCCAAAGCATTCCTGTAAAAAGCACTGAAGACGGCAAAATAGTAACTTCACCCAAAAATATATAAATTGAAGCTGCTTCGACCAGTCGATACCCACAATAGGCACAGGCCAAATATCCACCCAAAAAGGGAGAAAGGAAAAAACCTGTCAGGATTCCATATCGCACAGGTACTGGTGAAAGGTAGCGGACCCAGTCAATTTGGAAACGATCCGGCAGCAAGCGGCTCAGATATTCACCAATACTTCCCACAATACAAAGCCGTCCGCAAAAAACCGCGCCAAAGAAAAACGCTGCGGACAGACATAAAAGTATACTGAAAGCGCTTACGGTAAAGGACTGGAAAATACGTCCCTGCCAAATATGTTCCAACGGAATGCGCAAACAAAAATCATGAATATCCGCATATTCTGTAACTCCCATAAGTGCATAAAAAGTTTTTTGATAAAGTGCAAAGGGGGCATAAAACAGGAAAAAACCAATCATATACCCGATAATGCGCTTAATCTGAAATAGTTTGACCATCAAAAGGAATACCCAATGGTAAAATTGTAGGTACGGCTGTTTGTCGCTTCTCCTGCATAATAGTGGCGATCCAAAATGTTTTTTATATCAAACTGCAGACTCATTTGATCGTCAAATTTATAGTTAATGGCTGTATTCACAACGAAAAATGCATCTTCCGAGCCATACTCTCCTGTATCCGTATCCGGCTGCTGTCTGGCAGATACATACTGTGAGTCCAGCACCCAGTTAACTTTTCCCTTTGTATAATCTAAACCGGCATGGAACAAATGCTTTGGAATATCCCAAATTCGCGTTGTCGTTCCTTGTGATACATTCTCACCACTTTCAAAGGTGTAATTCAAATAAGAGGACCAGTTCTTATCCCAGCGATGCTTAAGCCCAAGCTCAATCCCTTTGGCCACCCCACTGTCCATATTGTAATAGGCCTTGATGCCATCACGAGTAGCCAGTGCTATCTTGTCCTGAGTCTTTACATGGAAGAGCGTCATTTCAAAGCTCGTCGCATCATTTATTTTGCGCTTCATGCCAAGTTCAAACGTATTAGAGGTCTCTGGATTCAGCTCCGGATTGGCTTGCACAGAAGACATCGAATCTCCGGCACGACGATACAATTGATAAATGGTTGGAGGATTAAACGAATGCCCGTAGCTGATATAATACTGCGTATGATTGTTGGGCAGATAGGCAAATGAAATCTTTGGGCTAATCTCTGTAAAGGTCTTGGAGGAATAGTCTTTTCGTGTACTTCCCGATACATAAGAATACCCTTCGTCCTTCTGATAGCGATCTAGCCGGGCCCCCAGATAAACTTTCCATTGATCTGCTAAACGATATTCGTCCTGCACAAATGCAGCCATAGACTTTGCTACACCGTGGCTGGCCGCAAGCAAGTTCCCACTGGTTCCCCAGTTTTGCCACTGGCTCAGTGCATAGTTACTATAGGTCATCTCCTCCTTCATCCAGGACAGTCCGCTTACCAGCGTATGCTTTTTAAATTCCCAGGTCTTTTGAAAATCCGTGCTATAGTTTTTGCTGGGATACTGTGCACTGCTGCCTGCACCTGACCAGTTGATGGTGTTGGCTGACGAGCTGGCAGAACTGTATCCTTCTTTGGTAATATCGGAAATGCCAATGCTGGCTTTGATTTTATTTTTTGCATCATCATAGTGCAGCTTGTAAATATCCTGCTCACGCTCTCCATGATATCCTAAGTAACTGCTGGGTTTTAAGGTAACATAAGTTCCCTCCTGCGTTTTAACCGTGCCGGAGAAAATGCCGTTTCCATTGGCATCATAGGCATTAGTAAACGCATCCAGATAATTGTACCGATACGTATTATGCATATAAGAGAAGTTCAGTTTCTTATCCGGACTCATAGCATAGGTAAAGTCCGCAAAATAATTTTCGCTTTGCTTATCCTTACGGCCACGGCCGCCAATAATATAAGTTCCATCGCTCAGTTTTGGCAAGTCCACTGTAGTTGCAGCTGACCCGGACGGCTTTCCTGAAGCAGTTGTATAGTAGCCGCGATAGCCTCCAGTCGAGCGCTTCTCATAGCCGACATTAAAATCAAACTTCTCACTGGCACTTCCAGAAACCCGGATGCTTCGATTCCATGTACGATTGCTGCCTCCAGATACAACTAAATTGGTTTTTATCTCACCCGGCTTGCCTTTGCCTGATTTGGTAATAATGTTGATTACACCCGCTACTGCATGCCCGCCATAAAGAGAGGAACTTGCGCCACGTACAATCTCAATGCGCTCAATTTCTTCAATAGGGAATGTATCCCAGGCGATACCACCGTCAAAGGATGTATTGACCTGCTGTCCATTATAAAGCACCAAAATATTTTTGCTGCCAAAACCGCGCAGGCTGATGCCATCCTTGGTTTCTGCTGTCGGCGCCATGTAGATTCCGGTTTCATTTTGCAGAATTTCACGTACACTGGTCACATGACGTTTTTTAATCTCCGCAGCCGTAATGACGGTAATGCTTGCCGGCACATCTTTTACCTTTTCCTCTACCTTCGTTGCAGTGACGGTAACATCATCCAAAGCATACTCATCCGACAGCTCAGCCGTCTTTTGTACATCTTTTTGTACACTTACCTGCCGGGCTGTATCCTGTGCCGCAGCAGCATTTGCAGAAGCTGTGACAGTCAAAGCGGTCAGCACCATGACTGTCAATCTTTTTTTCTTAAAATCCATTTTTTATAACTCTCCTCTTCAAGAAATTTAAATAAACAAACAGGGTAAATTTCCAGCAACCATTTCACCGCAACAAAAAAGATCCGCCTGCGTACCACTCTAATAAGAGCATCGCAAACAGATCCAGGAATAAAAAAGCCGGCCAAAAAACAGCCGGAGATATACAACACGGCAGACTACAGCCAGTCATAGCATGCTCTCCTTCCCATCGCTCGCGGGTGTAAGCGTC
>DCFU01000039.1 GCA_002319795.1 Megamonas sp. UBA1796 | reverse complement strand
CCGATGGTAAATTAAGAAATGTAAAGTTGTTTCCGGAAAATTGTTCTACGGTCAGATTCACAGGATCGTTATCACTAGCATTTTGTGCAAAAACACTAGCAGTGCTTGTACCTATGATTAAAGATAACATTAGCAAAATACGTAAGCCAAATTGTTTCATTATTTTTCTCTCCTCTTTCATACCCTCTATAGTAATCAATGCGTTAGGTCTGTATTCCATTACCAATGCTTCAGCAAAATGAAATCGATATCTATTCCATTAAAATTCACTGATAAAATGAGCAGATATATGAACCTGCTAAATACAGATCAACGCATATTATTGATGATCTATATTTTTCTATATTATATTGACTGATTTTTAGACAACAAAAAAACCCCCATCGATGGGCATCGTATCTGTGAAAGAATTACGACCATAGTAACAAGGGTTTAAAAAACTTCTATTGAATTTGCTTTAATTGTATTATAACACAATCAATAATAACTGTCTAATAATTCGCGATTTTTGTTTACACTCATTTCAAAATAACATAATTTATCCATAAAAGCATAAATGTTCCAATTCCTGCAAATACTTTCACAAACAATTGGGATAAAGCATAGTAGTACCCTTGTTATTCTGACTTTTGCTAAGCAGTTACCGTTGCAAAGCTCTGTGATATTTTATTCAAATGATTTTTACTTGTTTATCATGAAAAAGCAGTGTACATGCTGTTTTTGATCCTGATTTTTTTCCTGAATTGTCAACCTGAGCATTTTACCATCCAGTGCTAACGCAGATGTACGTTCCATATGAACGTCAATGCGGAACAAAACTTTGCAGTCTGGTCCGATTTCCAAATTCCCCGTTGTATCCAGTCGATGCCAGCCCAGCTGCCCGGTATAAAGCATAAAATCGGCAGGCACCCCTTCCATATTGATCTGCAGTTTTAAGGGCTCACTGCTGGAATTTACAATGCGCCGCGGCATGGAATTGACATGAAAGTGCCCCGGCTGCATGATACGCTTAAACATCCCTTGTGAATCAAGATTGATTTTTTCCGCCTGTTTCGGGCTTTGCATGGACAGCTTGTAGGTATAAACCTCTTGCGACTGTACATGTGTGTAAGCACCACCAAGAATGGCAATCCCTACACCAAATAAATAAGCTGCCTTACTCTTCCTGCTTTTCATGAGCACTCTCCCCGCATACAAGATTTGTCTGTCTTTTACGCCAACGGCAGAATCCCGCGGTGCATACAACCAGAGCGGTTACAGCGCAGCCAGCGCTACAGCTTCCGCAGACGCCATTACAGCCCTGTAGTGCTGTTGGCACAATCACTGAGCTGAACGCTCCAAAATATAGCTTTATACTTTTTCTCATGCTTTACCTTTTTCGGGGCCATATGTAATGCATTTTGTCGGGCAGGATTCCCTGCACTGCATGCAGGTAATGCAGTGTTGGCTGTCATACCGAAGTTCCCCCTGATCTATTTGCAATGTCTTCATAGGACACACTCGAACACATTGACCGCACTGCAGACAGTGTGCGGCATCAATTTGTATTCTCCAAACAAAAGAAAATCGACAGCCCAGCCAATGCATGGCGTTTTGTGCCGCCCCGACCGGACACATATAGTTGCAAAAACCTCGTCCTCCTTTGGTAAAAACCCCAAACACCAGCAGCCAAAGCATTCCTGTAAAAAGCACTGAAGACGGCAAAATAGTAACTTCACCAAAAAACATATAGATTGAAGCTGCTTCGACCAGCCGATACCCACAATAGGCACAGGCCAAATAGCCACCCAAAAAGGGAGAAAGAAAAAAGCCTGTCAGTATTCCATATCGCACAGGTACGGGTGGAAGATAGCGGACCCAGTCAACCTGGAAACGATCTGGCAGCAAGCGGCTCAGATATTCACCAATACTTCCCATGATACAAAGCCGTCCGCAAAAAACCGCGCCAAAGAAAAACGCTGCTGACAGACATAAAAGGATGCTGAAAGCGCCTATAGTAAAGGACTGAAAAATACGCCCCTGCCAAATATGTTCCAACGGAATGCGCAAACAAAAATCATGAATATCCGCGTATTCTGTAACTCCCATAAGTGCATAAAAAGTCTTTTGATAAAGTGCAAAGGGGGCATAAAACAGGAAAAACCCAATCATATACCCGATAGTGCGCTTAATCTGAAATAATTTGACCATCAAAAGGAATACCCAATAGTAAAATTATAGGTACGGCTGTTTGTCGCTTCTCCTGCATAATAGTGACGATTCAAAATGTTTTTTATATCAAACTGCAGGCTCATTTGATCATCAAATTTATAGTTAAGCGCTGTATTTACAACGAAAAACGCATCCTCCGAGCCATACTCTCCTGTATCAGTATCCGGCTGCTGTCTGGCAGATACATACTGTGAGTCCAGCACCCAGTTAACTTTTCCCTTTGTATAATCTAAACCGGCATGGAACAAGTGCTTTGGAATATCCCAAATTCGCGTTGTAGTTCCCCGTGACACATTCTCACCACTTTCAAAGGTGTAATTTAAATAAGAAGACCAGTTCTTATCCCAGCGATGCTTAAGCCCAAGCTCAATCCCTTTGGCCATCCCACTGTCCATATTGTAATAGGCCTTGATGCCATCACGAGTAGCCAGTGCGATCTTGTCCTGAGTCTTTACATGGAAAAGCGTCATTTCAAAGCTCGTCGCATCATTTATTTTGCGCTTCATACCAAGTTCAAACGTATTAGAAGTCTCTGGATTCAACTCCGGATTGGCTTGTACAGAGGACATCGAATCTCCGGCACGACGATACAACTGATAAATGGTTGGAGGATTAAAAGAATGCCCATAACTAATATAATACTGCGTATGATTATTGGGCAGATAGGCAAATGAAATCTTTGGGCTAATCTCTGTAAAGGTCTTGGAGGAATAATCTTTTCGGGTGCTTCCCGATACATAAGAATAGCCTTCATCCTTCTGATAGCGATCCAGCCGGGCCCCCAGATAAACTTTCCATCGATCTGCTAAACGATATTCGTCCTGCACAAACGCAGCCATAGACTTTGCTACACCGTGGCTGGCCGCAAGCAAATCCCCACTGGTTCCCCAGTTTTGCCACTGACTCAGTGCATAATTGCTATAGGTCATCTCCTCCTTCATCCAGGACAGTCCGCTTACCAGCGTATGCTTTTTAAATTCTCAAGTCTTTTGAAAATCCGTGCTATAATTTTTGCTGGGATACTGTGCACTGCTGCCTGCACCTGACCAGTTGATGATGTTGGCTGATGAGCTGGCAGAGCTGTATCCTTCTTTGGTAATATCTGAAATACCAATGCTGGCTTTAATTTTATTTTTTGCATCATCATAGTGCAGCTTGTAAATATCCTGCTCACGCTCTCCATGATATCCTAAGTAACTACTGGGTTTTAAGGTAACATAAGTTCCCTCCTGCGTTTTAACCGTGCCGGAGAAAATGCCGTTTCCATTGGCATCATAGGCATTAGTAAACGCATCCAGATAATTGTACCGATACGTATTATGCATATAAGAAAAGTTTAGTTTCTTATCCGGACTCATGGCATAGGTAAAGTCCGCAAAATAATTTTCGCTTTGCTTATCCTTACGGCCACGGCCGCCAATAATATAAGTTCCATCGCTCAGTTTCGGCAAGTCCACTGTAGTTGCAGCTGACCCGGACGGCTTTCCTGAAGCAGTTGTATAGTAGCCGCGATAGCCTCCGGTCGAACGCTTCTCATAGCCAACATTAAAATCAAACTTCTCACTGGCACTTCCAGAAACCCGAATGCTTCGATTCCATGTGCGATTGCTGCCTCCAGATACAACTAAATTGGTTTTTATCTCACCCGGCTTGCCTTTGCCTGATTTGGTAATAATGTTGATTACACCCGCTACCGCATGCCCGCCATAAAGAGAGGAACTTGCGCCACGTACAATCTCAATGCGCTCAATTTCTTCAATAGGGAATGTATCCCAGGCAATACCACCGTCAAAAGATGTATTGACCTGCTGCCCATTATAAAGAACCAAAATGTTTTTGCTGCCAAAACCGCGCAGGCTGATACCATCCTTGGTTTCTGCTGTCGGCGCCATGTAGATGCCGGTTTCATTTTGCAGAATTTCACGTACACTGGTCACATGACGTTTTTTGATGTCTGCAGCCGTAATAACGGTGATGCTTGCCGGCACATCTTTTACCTTTTCCTCTACCTTTGTTGCAGTGACAGTAACATCATCCAAAGCATACTCATCCGACAGTTCAGCCGTCTTTTGTACATCTTTTTGTACACTTACCTGCCGGGCTGTATCCTGTGCCGCAGCAGCATTTGCAGAAGCTGTGACGGTCAAAGCAGCCAGCACCATGACTGTCAATCTTTTTTTCTTAAAATCCATTTTTTATAACTCTCCTCTTCAAGAAATTTAAATAAACAAACAGGGTAAATTTCCAGCAACCAGTTCACCGCAACAAAAAAAAGATCCGCTTGCGTACCACTCTAATAAGAGCATCGCAAACAGATCCAGGAATAAAAAAGCCGGCCAAAAAACAGCCGGAGATATACAACATGGCAGACTACAGCCAGTCATAGCATACTCTCCTCCCCATCGCTCGCGGGTGTAAGCGTC
>DCFU01000038.1 GCA_002319795.1 Megamonas sp. UBA1796 | reverse complement strand
TACAAAAATGCTTGACCACTACACATTAATCTGCATTAGGTTAAATACAAAGATATAAAGATAGCCACAATCTTCTTATTTACAAAAAGATTGTGGCTATCTGTTAATCTAATGTCAAGCGATGTGCGACTCCATAACGGAGGTTTTTCCAGAAGCTAAATACCAGCGTTGCAGTGTGCATTTCTTCCGGAACATCTTCTCAGTTGTCCTCCGAAACATGGCAAGGAAGCAGGCCGTATGCTCAAAGCTATCCATGCCCAAGAAGATAAAGCAGCTGCGCTTGAGAAAGCAGCGCGTATTGCAGAGAAGCTGCGTACGATGAAACTGAGCAAGGCTGCTGATAAATTGATGGATGGTATAGCTGAAACCTTGACCTACATGGATTTTCCAGAGGAACATTGGAAGAAGATCCGTACCAACAACACCATTGAGCAGCTTAACCGAGAGATTCGCCGCCGGACTCGCGTGATTGGTACATTCCCTGATGGAGAAAGCGCCCTCATGCTAGTTTGCGCCCGGCTTCGTCACGTCGTCAGCACACAATGGGGCGCCAAAAAGTACATGGATATGAAGCACTTATATGGCTGTGATGCAGAGGCCCTTCTCGACTAAGATTACGAATGCCGAGGTTCATGATTTTGCGAAAGATATTTGACAGTACCATGCATACACCTGTATAATTTGAGCATTAGAGCGTGCTTACTTCTTATAAAAATAAGTACGCGCAACATTGATTTTTAAATACTATTCACACTTAGCAAATAACGTAAAATAACAAACTAAATAGATAGGCAGGTACCTCATGAAAATTTCAAAAAACGATGCATTATTATGGTTTGATTTTTTTTCACAATTGTCAGAGGAAGAGACCATCAGCATAAAACATGAAGAAATCATTTATTCTACCTTTACGCAAATTGAGGAAGCAATTGATCAGCGAAATGATATATTGCTGTCAGAAATCAAACATTTGAAAACCTTAGAAAATAAAACTTATTTTGTGGGAAATGACAGCAAATTCCCGCAAGGGTGTCGGTCTTGTCTCTCGGGTACAGGCCTAAGTGCAATTCGAAAAACAAACAAATGCAATTTAAAATGTAAGTTCTGTTATAATTATGGTGACTTGGAAAATATTCATCCAATTGGGGAAGAGATGTGGGATATCGGGGGGACGAAATTTTATGAGAAGGATCTTGACCTGCTCCTTGCTATTCACCAAAAGCCCACGGGCGTTTCCTACGTTTATTTAGAACCGTTCATGGAAATTGAAAAATATTATTCGGTTATAAAGAAATTCAGGCATGCAAAAATTTATCAACATTTATACACAAATGGCACCTTAGCTACAGAAGAGACTTTGAAAGCATTAGGTGAAGCCGGCCTTGATGAGATCCGTTTCAACTTAGGTGCATCGGACTGCTCGGACAAAGTAATTGAAAATATTGGCTTAGCAAAAAAATATATTAAGAGTGTAGGTATTGAAACGCCTATGACCCCGGCATTTTTTAAAGAATTTTTTAATAAGCAGTCATCGATTCTCGCAACAAAACTCGATTTTATTAATTGTGCCGAATTGCATTTAAATGAAAATAACATAAAGAATTATTATGGCGAAAATATGTATATTTGCAGGCAGGGCTATATATCCCCTATCTGGAGCAGAGAACTAACTTTGAAATTCATGAAAATAGCCGATGAAGAAAACTGGGATTTAGCCGTTCATGACTGCTCAAATTACACAAAGTTTGCCAGAAGCTTGAATTTGAGCAGCAAATCGGGTATGTGGTTCGGAGCCAGCAACTATGCCTGTGAATTTTCTGTGATTCCATATGAAATATTTATACCGATACTGAATGATGACCACTTCAAATTCCTAAAGGAAGAAGAACTGCCGGACGGCTATAAACCAGAGCTTATAGATGTTTTGAAATGACGCAAAAACCTCTAGCCTGAAAAAAGGATAGAGGTTTTTTTGTATAACTAGTCCAAAAGTCTTGTAAAATATAGTGCGCCTAGTGTCTTGTGCACAAAAAATAATCTATCTATAATATAATATAGGTGTATAACACATATTTAGCAAGGATGCCGAAAACGAAAATGATGAGTGGAGGCCTTGTTTTGATTGAACTGGACCAGCTTACGGGAGTCTTATGCAAAGAATCTTTTTATAAAAACGCACAAGATATTTTAAAAAGTACATTCCCTGCTGATTTTGAGATTTTGCGATTAAATATAGAAAAATTCAATATCATAAATGAAATATTTGGCGAAGATGTCGGTGACAGACTGCTGCAGGCTATCGGAAAAACATTGCAAAACCTGGCTATCCCATCAAGTGTATCCGGGCGCCTTTATACAGATAATTTTGTTGTACTCTATCCTGCTGACGAAAAATATCGAAACCTGATATTGGCAATATTAAAAGAATTGTCCGTGAATTTTTTAAGTCATTATATTATACAGATTGCTTACGGCATTTATCATATAACTGATTTAGATTTATCGATCTCCCGAATGTGCGACCGGGCGAATCTGGCTCTGAAAAGTGCAAAAGGAAACTATCTGATAGAATATGGCATCTATAATGATGAGCTCCGCAACAAGATATTGCAGGAGCAGCATATCATCAGTCAAATGGAAACGGCTCTAAAGGAGCGTCAATTTCTTATATGGCTACAGCCTAAGTACAACACTACCAATGAGAAAATCATTGGTTCTGAAGCCTTAGTACGTTGGTGCCAGCCAGATAAAGGATTGGTTTACCCAAATGATTTTATTCCCATTTTCGAGCAAAATGGATTTATTACCAAGCTCGACAGATATGTATGGGAAGAAGCCTGCCGTCTTTTAGCAAAATGGCGGGACAGTGGGAAAGACATCCTGCCTATATCCATCAATATTTCCCGAATTGATATTTATAGCCCGGATCTCGTAGAATTTATTGCCGGCTTGGTAAAGAAATACGACTTAAAACCAGAATGGCTGCAGTTGGAAATCACCGAATCTGCCTATACCGATAATGCGCAGCAAATCATTGATGTATCCTATAAGCTCCGACAGGCCGGCTTCACGCTTCTTATGGATGATTTTGGCAGTGGTTACTCTTCCCTGAATATGTTAAACGATCTCCCTGTGGATATCCTGAAACTCGATCTTCATTTTCTCAAAAGCGATGGTCAAAACGGACGCAGCAGCAATATTTTAAACTCCATTGTTCGTATGGCACAATGGTTGGATTTGGGTATCATTGCCGAAGGTGTCGAAAAAAAGGAAGAGGTAGATTTCCTGCGGAATATCGGCTGTAACGTTGTGCAGGGATATTACTATTCAAAACCAGTTCCGGTTGACGAATATGAAAAAATGATGGTTCCGGCACAAAAAAACAAAGAGTTGTCCTGATGAGCCTTCTGCTATAGAAGCAGCTTGCTTTGTTATACGGATATCATACAGTAAAAGCCTCCAGAGACAAGCTCTGGGGGCTTTTACTGTATCAAATACCTGCTGGACAAGTTATACACAAGAACATAGGTTTTGTGTATAACTCTGTGGATAACTTTAAATAAGCTTAGCTTCCCGTATAAGTATTTCATCCTGTAGTGCATAAACCTCATCGAGCAGAGCCGCACGGAAGCTGCCTGGTCCCTTAGCAGCAGCAGCATGTTCACCTGCAATGCCCAAAAGAAGCGCCGCTAATAGCACGGCCCCCATTGGGTCCGCAGATGATAAGAACGACCCAGCCAGCACATTCAGCATGCAGCCTGTACCGGTAATCTGTGCCAAATGCGGCGTGCCATTTGCCACAAGATACGATATGCTGCCATCCGTAATAAAATCGTAGGCCCCGCTGGCAACCAATACAGCCTGATATTTTTTCGCATAATTCCCCAACATCTTTTCATATGCAGCACGGTTGTCCGGTGTTATTTTATCCAATGCACCTGCATCAATTCCTTCCGCGCTGCTTGCAAAACCACAAAGAGCCCGCAATTCTGATACGTTTCCCTTGATTACGGAAGGTCGACATTTCTCAATAAATATTTTTGCATAATCACGCCGCAGCCGACTGCACCCAACTCCGACCAAATCCAGTATAACCGGTAAATGCATTTTTTGGGCGGTTTCTCCGGCAATACGCATAGATTTCATACGTACGTCCGTAATATTACCAAGGTTTACCGCAAGTGCTGCAGAAACAGCCGTAATATCTGCCACTTCGTCGGGGTGCTCTGCCATGATAGGCTTTGCTCCGGTTGCGAGCACCATATTCGCACAATCATTGATAGAGATTGGATTCGTAATACAATGAATCAGCGGCGATTTCTCCCGCACTTCATTGCGAATCTTTAAAAGTCTGTCCGTCAATTTTTTGTCCATGCGCATAAACTTGTGCCCCCAGTTTCTTTTGAAAATTCATTAGCGTGCCATTGCGCGACAGCGCCGTAAGGAAGATAAAAGCAATCGTGCCACCAATGAGTGTCCCACTGATAAAAAGAGGTACATAAAACATCCATGTAAGGCCTGTCTTACCATAGAATAAGGTCATAACCGGGTAAGACACAATCGCACCTATAATACCCGTACCGATGATTTCTCCGAGCACAGCACATATAAGCCTGCCCTTCGACGCACGATATAAAAGACCTGACAATACCGCCCCAAAGACCGCTCCGGTAATAGCCAGCGGCGGTATTCCCATAAGTAGCATACGGATAATACCAATAAGCGCAGCACATAGCAGTGCATACCAGGGACCCAGCAACACCGCGCAGGTAATATTAATCAGATGCGCCATCGGACACATCCCTTCAATGCGCAATATTGGGGAAATAACGACGCCAAGCGCTATAAGCATAGACATGACGACAAGCTTTAGTATCTTTGCATTTCGGTTCATAAAAAAACTTCACTCCCAAAATAGTAATTTCCCGCACTCGCACAGCAAGGAAACACCAATTGTTCGTGAAGTATTTATTAACAAAACAAAAATCCATAGCATCTCTCTTTGTGTGCAGAGCCACAAGTAGTCGGTCGAAGCTGAAAAGCTTCCTCTCAACCCGAAACACGGGGTCCCTCGCTATGAAGCTGTCCTCGAGGATAAAGGACGCTCCTCCTCTATCCTGCAATACTTTCCATTGCATCTACTAGAATAATAAGTTTATAAGGAAATGTCAAGTCTATTTTTCGAAAAGTGTAGTGTAGCCACACATAAGTACAATACCCTCCGTATAGAAAACTCACATGGCAATACTATGGGCCATACTTTTTTGTCTGCAGTTCTGGCTTTTTATATAGCAGGATTTCTGCTATAATTTATACAAGAAAGCGAGGCCGTTATTTATGCAAAAAGATATAGATATCTCCGCACCACATGGTGTACAACAAACGATAAAAATGGACATTCTGGGAATGATCCATAGCGCGGCGAATCCGTTTGATATCATATACCAAGTGGCGAAATATTTGGAAGAGGCATCATCAGAAGCCGGATACGCGCAGAATGTTCTTGAAAATATGCGTTCTGTTTACGGACTTGCCTTGCGCGACAAAAAGCTGCTCACAGACGAACTCAACGATGTCATCGCACGCGGCAAACGTATTAAAGAAGCATATGATACCGGTGATTTTTCCGATGAAGAAAAAAAACGGATTGAATTCGCCGTCACGCTGCATCGCAAAAATGCCGAACGTCTTAAAGAACTGATTCATAAGGCTGAAATCAATGGAACTTCCATGTATGTAGAAAAGGAATAGTTGACAATAAAAGGGTACAGGCCGCAGAATTTTCTGTGACCTGTACCCTTTTATTTTGCTCATAGATATAGCACAGCACAACATTGCAATCAGCTATCACGCAGTGAAAAATAACAGGTATACCCACCCATTTCAGTTTGTACTGTATTGAACAAAGCCATCACATTTTTTTTATTTCCAGACCTTGTAATAAATGAATATTCAAGCTGTACTGGACGATTTTTTTCATATGAAGCAATGATCTTCTCTTTGAGCCATGCTTCCAGTCCGGCATCCTGCAATAATTTCCCCAGATTTCCTTCTGTCATTTCCATGAATTCCTGCGGTGTAATCTCATGCACTTCATATAGCCATTTACTGAAAAAATCCATATGTAACACATCATTTTCCAGCCTGCATATGCCAAAGCCACAAGGAAGATTATCAAATAACGTCTGCATTTCCAAGGTTTTCTCCTGCAGTTCATTAATATCTTCCATAGCCAGATATAAAAGCTGCCGCTCCGCATCACTGGCAATAACACTTACACGCACACGAAGCCAGCGCAGGCTCCCATCCTTACAATGCCGCCGCAAACGGCATTGCGTGACCTTTCCCGTGTTATTAGCAGCTTGCAGTGCCTCAACAAACACCTTACGATCCATCTCATAAATTCTGTCAAACACCTGGCGCTCTTGCAGATAAAAACTTTCCCGATCCTCCTGGAACATTTCAAAATACCCATCATTGGCACGCAGAACCTCCAGGCTGTCCGCCGTATATTCATAAAGCCCGATACCGCCATTCATACTATTGAAGATAAGATTAAACTGCGCATTTGGATTCAACAACTCTTCTGTATCTCTTGCATCCAGCCAGTTCTTCTTCCCATTATCTGTCGAAATGCAATAATTTGCCGCAATAAGTTCCTCATATTGCTTGACCGGTACCGGACGCGAATAATAATATCCCTGGACACAATTACAGCCAATCGTTCGCAAGAATTCCGCCTGCTGACGTGTTTCTACGCCCTCGGCAATAACCGGCAGCTTAAGCCATTTCGCCATACGTACTACAGAATTCAATATATTACCACCACGCCCGGACTCATCCTTGCTGTCCAGGAACTTCAAATCAATTTTCAATATATCTACAGGCATATCCTTGAGCATATTCAGGGAAGAATAGCCACTGCCAAAATCATCCATGAGGATTATAAACCCAAAGGCCTGTAATTTTTTTGTAACCTCAATAAGCTGCTGTGGATTATCCACATAGGCACTTTCCGTCAGCTCCAACTCCAGAAGAGACGCCGGAATATCATATTTCTTCACCAGGTTATTAAGGATATTCACCAGATTCGTATTATACAAATCCACACGCGAAACATTTACCGAAATCGGCATAGCCGGCTTTCCCTCATCAATCCATTTCCGCAACAGCTTACAGGTTTCTTCCCACACATATTGATCCAACCGGAAAATAAAACCGTTATGCTCAAACACCGGAATGAAATCGGCCGGAGATACACAACCGCGCACAGGATGCATCCAGCGTACAAGAGCCTCACCGCCTGTTATTTTTTCTGAGGAAGGCTCATATTTCGGCTGAATATAAATAACAAATTCACCATTATCCAGCGCATCACTCATATCATTGATAATAGCCTGTTCATTGACAATTCGCTGTCGCATATTCTCATCATATTCACCACAAACCATAAGGCCGTTCCTTTTGGCCTTGCTCAACGCCAGGCCGGCCCGATCGCACATAGCAGACACTGACAGCCTGCGATCTCTTACACAATACACACCGAAGCAGGGAACCACGCTGTAATCCAATACATAACTCTCAGCCAAAGCCCGCAGAGACGTAATGAAGCGCTGTCGATTATTATTCTCTGCCGGATAGCATAAAAGAAAATGATCCGAATGCAGCCTGCCGAATACACTTAGCGGCAAATCCATATGTACAAAGAACCGTGACAGATATTTAAGCAGCTTATCCCCGGTTTCTTCACCAAAAAGATCATTTATAATTTTAAACCGGTCAATATCCATACGCATGATTTCAAAGGTTTTTTCCGGGTGCAGACTGATAAGCTCCTGTGCTTTTTGATAAAACGCCCTCTTATTATAAAGTCCGGTCAATTCGTCATAGGATTCACGATAAATAAGATTCTCACTGGTTTTTTTCAAAGGAGTTATATTCGTAATGATACTGTGGCAAGCCGCATATCCATCCTCGGAAAGAATACGCCGTCCACATTCCAATACCCAGATCAGCCGGCCATTGCTGTTTCTCATACGGTACTCCATCTGATAGACGTCCTTATGCAGCAACTGACGCGTAAGCTCACTCTGTATCCTGTGCTGATCTTTCTCATATACCAGTCCATACATACTATGCAAGGACGCAGTCTCAAAACCTTTCGAAGAATCATATTCCAGCATTTTCCACAGTTCGTCACTATAAAAGGTAATGATGTGCTGCGTATCCATACGGTATACTACATAAGCGCAGTCCGCATAGGACGCCACTACGCTCATGATACGCGTTGAGTCTGCTTTGGCCTCCAACCGCCGATTGAGCATAGAGGCACTGATAATACGATATGTAGAATCATGATGTATATCCTTCATGATATGTATCCCCGTCAGGCGGAAACCACCGCGTTCCGCCGAATGATACATAAAAAGCATACGGTGCATAACCAGCGCGGCACTCTCCCGCACAGTCCGTAAAATGACATTGGCCATGACAGTGCAGCTGCCTTCGCTGATTTTTTCCTCCCGCAAGCGCAGCTTGGCAATTTTACAAGGAGAAATCAACGCCAGTTCTTTATACAAAAGCCTTTCCGTAGCGTTTTTTCCCACGGCATAACGCCGGGACTGGGTCCCAAACCCTATAGCCGAATCTTCCATATATGCGATAATGTTGCTCGTATTCCCAAAATCATAAAATTCAGTAATGAATTTTTTTGTCATCATTATTGTTCTACTCTGATCCATAAACGCCTCCACAAGCATCTGGAATAAACCAATGCCTGGCGAAAAAACCAGTACACACTGGGCAATATATTTATTATACCTAATAAGCCCTGATTTGCAATCCACATAATTAACTAAAATTATTTTAACGCCAAAAAAATATCTATTGAACTGAAAAACAATCTGGATAAAAGAAAAAAGCATCGCATAAAACTGCGATGCCTCTAACATTAGTCCAATATATAAACCTTTACTTCCCGACGGCCAAAATCCATAGCATCTGTATAATCGTCCATGCAAAGATCTATACGTTCTCCGACAATGGCCCCACCTGTATCAGCAGCAACAGCCATGCCATACCCCGGGATAAAAAGCCGCGTACCCAGCGGAATCACATCCGGATCCACGGATACCACTCCATAACGCGCTGGTGCGCCGCTGGCTGTGATGCCGCTGCCGCCACCATCCGACGGTAAATACGCCGTGGCTTCCATGTACAGTACGTTACTGAAGCGGCGTGCTCCACGTGAGGTCTCTACGATATTACGCATAGCCGCCTGCATGTCATCCGGGTTTCCCTGTGTATTTGTCTCATTTCCACTTGCCTTTTGTTCTTCGGTTTCATTATTTACTACATCTTGTACTTGTATATTGAGATTTCTCTGTATTGTCGTATTTTTATCCGGAAGCGCCACATAGGCATCCCCGCTATATCCCAGCTCATTAAGTACGTCTCCCACTGTTGGCTTGCTCGTAACAATTTCCTGCTTTTTTCCTTGATACTCCACAGTAACAGGTACTGCGCGATAAACGATAATAGTTGTATGATCCTGCACATTTTCAGTTGATAAACGATATTCATCCTTGTCCTGCAATGTCACTCCAGCCTGATGCAGAATACGCTCAGGAGTGGCATATATGGTATTGATCTCCATACTGCACCCATCCGCCAGGATTTTGACATGCCTCATACTGCCAAAACCCGTAAGTGTCAGAAGTGCCAGCATGAGTGCTATACAGAGCACTGCTTTTTCCTTCCCGTAACGCCATAATTTCTTTTTTATACTCATTCAATTCCCCCTTCCGAAGAACGTGCAAATTATATCATGCTTTATGAGCTGCTGTCAAATTTGACGTTTCCATTCTCCCACTTTTATATGATTTTTACCTGAAAAAAGGGATTTATATATTAACGGGAGCCTTTATTTTAAAGGCTCCCACCACTTTTAAATATCATATTCCATACAGATGCTTTGCATTCTCCGTTGTAGCGGCTGCAAAGTCTTCAAAGCTTTCACCGCGGATTTCTGCTGCGCGCCGTGCAACATAATATACAAAAGCAGGTTCATTTCTCTGCCCGCGCATAGGTACTGGCGCCATATAAGGGCTATCCGTCTCCACCAGAATACGTTCCAACGGAAATCTCTGCAGCATCTGCGGCAGCTTCGCCGCATTTTTAAAGGTCAAAGGGCCATCAATCCCCAGATACCAACCCATTTGCAAGAGCTCCTGTGCCATTTCCCAGCTTCCTGAAAAGCAATGCATTACACCTCGCACACCCCTGCCTTCACGTTGCAATATAGAAAGCATATCGCCATGTGCATCACGATCATGTACGCACACAGGCAAATGCAATTGCCGCGCAATATCCAGTTGGCGGATAAATATCCTCTTTTGCAGTTCCCGCTTCGCGCGATCCTTTTCCCAGTAATAATCGAGCCCGATTTCACCAATTGCTACCACTTTAGGTATTTCAGCCCATTCAGCAAGTTGCTGATCATCTGCATCTGTCATGGGGCGGGCTTCTTCCGGATGAATTCCTACACCCGCATAAACAGCAACAAACGCTTCTGTGAGCTGCACAGAAGCTTCAGATGACTCCATAGTGTCACCCATATTAATGATACAGGTTACACCCTGTTCCATGGCTCTGGCGACTACTATGTCACGTTCTCCATCAAATTTCGCATCATTAAGATGTGCATGCGTATCGACGAGCATCTACTTCACCATACTTCCAATCGGCATCTCCACACTAAGCACCTTCAGTGCATCTCCCTTAGAAGCTGCCAACACCATACCATGCGAAACAATTCCACGGATTCTCGCCGGCTTTAGATTGATAACCATAACAACATTCTTGCCCACGAGGTCCTCCGGCTTATAATGCCGCGCTATTCCCGACACGATCTCACGCCTTTCATCCCCAAGATCCACCGTAAGTTTCAGCAGTTTTTCCGTATCCGGTACATATTCAGCATGCAGTACCCTCACCACGCGCAATTGGAGCTTGGCAAACTCGTCGATGGTAATCTCGCTTTTTTTATCTGCAGCTTTTTCTGCCGGTTTCACTTCCGTTTTTCTCGCTGGTTTCACAGCATGTTGTATGTTTTTATCATCCTCGACTTCGATACGCGGAAAGAGCTGTTCCGGTGTACCTATATGCATATTAGCCGGAGTAACCCCCCACTGTTTGATATCCGATAGCCGGACCGCTTCGAATTTCTGTGGCAAGTTAAGCTGTTTCCATATTTTTTCGGCAGTTTCCGGCATGAACGGTGCTATGAGCACACTAATAATACGCAGGCTCTCTACGAGATTGTACATAACATTCGCCAGTTCCTGTTTCTTTGCCGCATCCCTGGCCAGTACCCATGGTGCACTCTCATCGATATATTTATTTGCCCTGCCGATAAAAGCCCAGACATTGCGGATAGTTGCACTGATTTCCATGTTATCCATGCCCGTCTCAAAATCCGCTACGGCCTTTTCCGCATCCGCTATGAGTGACTGGTCGATAGCATTGGTACCTACAGCCTTCTCAACGATACCGTTCTGGAACTTCCCAATCATATTGAGCGTACGGTGCAGCAAATTGCCAAGGTCATTGGCAAGATCTGAATTAATTCGTCCGATGAGCGCCTCGCGAGAGAAGTTTCCATCCTGTCCAAGATTGATTTCCCTAAGAAGAAAATAGCGGATTGCATCTGCACCAAATTCATCAATAAGTCCGATTGGATCAATTACATTTCCCTTGGACTTCGACATTTTATCCCCTTCAACGATTAGCCAGCCATGGCCATAAACCTTCTTTGGCAGTGGCAGGTCGAGAGCCATAAGAATAATCGGCCAGATGATTGTATGAAACCGCACAATTTCTTTTCCTACGAGATGCAAATCCGCCGGCCAGAACTTCTGGAACATCGCAGGATTATCCAGATAACCGATGGGTGTAAGATAATTTGTAAGCGCATCAAACCATACATAAATAACATGCTTCTTATCCATAGGTACAGGGATGCCCCAATCAAATGAGGTACGCGAAATGCAGAGATCCTCCAACCCCTGTTTGATAAAGTTTATCATCTCATTTCGACGTGATACCGGCTGAATAAACGCCGGATGCTCATCTATATATTGAAGTAAGCGATCCGCATACTTAGAAATCTTAAAGAAATATGCTTCCTCAGAAACCTCCTCTACCGGACGATGGCAATCCGGACAGCATCCATTCTCATCGAGCTGGCGCTCCAGCCAATAGCTTTCACAGGGTGTGCAATAAAGCCCTTTATAAGCTCCTTTATAGATATCTCCTTTCGCATAAATGCGACGAAAAATTTCCTGCACGACCTTCTGATGACGTTCCTGTGTCGTGCGTATGAAATCATCATTAGAAATATTGAGCCGTTTCCACAAATTCTGAAAACCTGCCACAATACGGTCGACATATTCGATTGGCTGAATCCCTTCTTCTTCTGCCTTACGCTGAATTTTTTGCCCATGCTCATCACTGCCCGTCAGGAAAAACACATCATACCCTGCGAGTCTTTTAAAACGAGCTATAGAGTCTGCTATTGTCGTACAATATGCATGCCCGATATGCAGTTTGGCGCTCGGATAGTAAATAGGCGTCGTTATGTAGAATGATTTTTTATCCACGAAAATAATCCCCCTCATGTCTTATATATCACAAGACATTTTCAATATTTAAAGTGTCTTTTTTATTATACTACATTATACTACGCAGGGAAAAATCCGTAAAATCAATTCTTTTTCTGCAAAATTTGTAAATATTCAGCCTTCTGGTAAATTCATGGCAAAATTCCTATTAAATTAGAAAATAATACCTATATTTTTTATTGAAAAATATGGCAGAATATAGTATGCTTAGCAAAGAATAGTAAATATTTTTACTATTTATACGAATGAAATAAGGAGGTTGCCGTTATGAAAGCTACCGGAATCGTCAGAAAGGTTGACGAACTCGGACGTGTCGTTATTCCAATTGAACTTCGCAGGGTCCTGGACATTGCTGAAAAAGATGCTTTGGAAATTTACACAGATGAGGATCGTATCATCCTGCGTAAATATGAACCGAGCTACAGCTGTATTTTTTGCGGCAGTGCAGATGACGTTACCTTATTCAAAGGAAAAAATATCTGTAAAAAATGCCTCAGGGAATTAAAAAAGGATATCAAAAAAACAAAAAAAACCGAGGATTGAAAAATGGGATGCTGTTCCAAATGAACAGCATCCCATTTTCAGTTTAGCACATCTTCTTTTTGCTCCGTCAGGAGAAGTAATTGATAAACCTCACGCCGGCTTATCCCCATTTGTCTGGCTGTCTGACGCATAGCTTCTTTTTTTTCTATTCCCTGTGCCATAAGGCTTTTTACAAGTTCTGCGGGTAAAAGCTGCGGACCCTCGGTTTCCTCTTTTGCATCTGTGGTTCCCTCTACAACAACCACGAACTCTCCACGCGGTTCGTTATCCATAAAATATGTGAGATGCTCTTCAAGTGTGCCGCGCCGAAACTCCTCAAATTTTTTTGTGAGCTCGCGTGCTACAACGGCACAGCGGGTGCTTCCCAGTGTCGCCGATAATTCTTTGAGCAATGTCCTCAAACGATGCGGGGCCTCATAAAATAACAACGTTTCGCGACGCTTTTGTACGTCTTTAAGCACTTCGCGGCGTTTTTTCTCCGTCTTGGGCAAAAATCCTACAAAAGTAAACACCGTCGTATCGAGTCCCGAACAAATCAGCGCCGAAAGTGCCGCATTTGCGCCTGGCAGCGGTATCACACGGATGCCCGCCTCAATAGCCAACAGTGCCAAATGACTGCCCGGATCAGCAATACCCGGTAATCCAGCATCGCTCACACATACGAGAGTCCCTCCACGCAGCAAGTAGGCAATGAGCTCCGGCCCTTTGGTATATTTATTGTGCTCATGGTAGCTGGTGAGCGGTGTATGAATATCATAGTGCGCCAGAAGTTTCCTCGTATGCCTTGTATCCTCTGCCGCTATGAGCCCGGCCTCTGTCATAATCCGCACCGCACGATATGTCATATCTTCGAGATTACCAATAGGCGTTCCACAAAGGTAAAGCACGCCTGGTCCATCCTTCTCACTTGTCATCCCATCCATCGACGTATTCCCCTTCTGTAAACCATAGTGGACATGCCATAAACCTGAATTTACAGCATATTTTCCTCTCATACATCCTTATACTTTATAATATTCCAAAACATCCTGTGTATACCCACCATCCGGCTCATGCACAACAAGCGGCGGCAGAACCTTGAGGCCGCCAGGATTACCGCCCGCTATGCCTTCGATAAGCAGCATGTTCGGTTCCTTATCTGCCTTGGGTTGAACAAACTGCAACCGTTTAGCTTCTATACGGTTGGCGTGCATTTCCACCATGATTTCCCCCAAACGTTCTGGCAGATGCACCATGGCGAAACGGCCGTGGTACTTCAGGGCATAACGTGCAGCACGGATGACATCGGCAAGCGTTGCCGTAAATTCATGACGTGCACGTGCAACTCCTGCAAGCGTATTTTCCTGTCCATGGTGTACCGGACGATAAGGGGGATTCGCCAGTACCAGGTCAAAGCACTCTGCTGCGTAAAGGCTCCGTATCTGACGATAGTCCCCCTCCTTCACTGTAATCTTTTCCGCAAGTTTGTTCAACACCACATTGCGGGCTGCGATTCCTGCCATAACAGGATTAAGTTCTACCGCATCGATATGCGCTGCCTTATCCGCAATAAGAAGAGGAATCACCCCTGTACCAGTCCCAAGATCCAAAACACGCTGCGTAGGGTACAGCTTAGGAAAATGTGCCAGCAGAACCGCATCCAGCGAAAAACAGAATTCCTGTTCGTTTTGTATAATTTTCCGCCCGCTCGTTATGAGATCATCTATTCTCTCATTTTCCTGCAGCTCAATGGTTCTCATCATCTTTCTCTATAACATCCTCCCATGATGCCACAATCGTCTTGCTGTCATCCAAAAGAATCGTTGCTGTGCGGCGCTGGTTATTGAGTGAAATGACCTTGCCCTCACCATCAACCGATACTACACGGCTTCCCTGCTTGGGCGGCTGTATTTTTTTGCGTGGGCATTGCCCGCTGTAGCAATCATTCTCATATTTTAAACAGCACATGAGACGTCCACAGATACCGGATATTTTCGTTGGATTTAAGGAAAGTTTCTGTTCCTTGGCCATACGTATAGATACCGGCTCAAAATCTCCGAGAAAAGTTGCACAGCAAAGCGGTCTGCCGCAGCATCCCATACCACCTACCAGCTTTGCCTCGTCGCGCACACCAATCTGCCTCAGTTCAATACGTGTGCGGAAAACCGCCGCCAAATCCTTGACGAGTTCCCTGAAGTCAATGCGTCCATCGGCCGTAAAATAAAATATTATCTTATTAACATCGAAAGTATATTCGACTTCCACAAGCTTCATCGGCAGCTGATGCACGGTTATTTTCTTTTCGCATATATGAAAAGCTTCCTTTTCCTTGGCTTCATTTTCCTTAACCTTTACACAGTCTGCCTTCGTAGCCTTGCGTTGTACAGTTTTCAATGGCAGTACAACGTCCGAATCCTCTACATCGCGTGGTCCGATGACAGCTACGCCAAACTCCACACCACGCGCCGTTTCTACAATGACCTCGTCATTCTGGACTATTTCCAGTTTTCCCGGACTAAAATAATATATTTTTCCCGCTTTTTTAAAGCGTACACCTACTACTCTTTGCAAACCATAGGCCCCCTTATTTCTGATTTCTCATGCATAATAAAAAACGCTCCATGAGGAGCCGGATATTCACATTCGCCCCTAACCGGCGCTGTGTTTCCCTTACAAGCTCTAAAACAGCAAAAATACGCTCCACCGGAAACTCTGTAAGTATTTCTGTCAATCTTGCAGATACATCCTGATGATAAAGTATCGTCCTCTCACCGCCGCTATACAGTACAAGCATATCCCGCAACAGCATATTCAGATACATAAGCCATTCCGTCAGTTTCTCACGGGACAATGCCCCAAGATCTTTCCCCCGTATCCAGACATCCTCCATCTCCATGGAGTCCGCCTTTTCCAAAAAAGAAACCACATCATCCCTGAGGGTCATACCGCCATTTTCCTGAAGTAATAAAGCTCTGCCGACGCTGCCATCAGAAAGTGCCGCCAGCTCTGCAGCCTGACTCTCCATTACACCATGCTGCAGGAGCAAATCTTTTATCTCATCCAGCAACAACGTGCCAAAGTTCATTGGCATGCACCGGGACTGAACGGTCTCAAGCAACGCGCCCCGCGAATTTACCACAAGAATAAATACTACTTGCCCTGTCGGTTCTTCCAGTGTCTTCAAAAGGCAATTCTGTGCTGCCTCGTTCATCCTATCCGCATCGTTGATGAGCACCACGCGCCGTTTGGAAAGAATCGGAACCCGCGCGATTTCCGTCTGCACCTCACGGATTCTTTCAATCCGAATACTTTTGGCAGTCTTTCCCACACTTTCGGGAACCACCAGATAGAAATCCGGATGCGTGTCCGTCAAAAGGGCACGGCAAGAATCACATCTCCCACAAGGCGCCTGCTCTGAGCCACAAAGCAGGGTGGCCGCAAGGGCAACGGCTACCTTGCTCTTTCCCACACCATCCGGCCCGCAAAAAAGCAGCGCATGCGGCAAACGCTGTTCTTTCAACAACGTTTGCAAGTTTTCTATATTTTTTTTATGTCCGATAATATCTTCCCATCTAATATCCATTACATATATAAATCCACCAGCATACCGCGAATAGCATCCTGGCCTGCAATGATACTGAGCTGATCCGCCTGTCCCAACCGGATTTTCTCAGCCATTCCCTCCAACTTCTCATCAATTTTACGCACAGTCGTATAGACCTTTTGCCTGCCAAGACGATCCCATCCCGCCTGCGTATGCAAAGCATACATCCGCGACACTGCCTCACCTACAAAAGTCTTTACAAGATCACGATATTCCTTGAGTTCATCATAGGTTGGCGTCTTTGTCAGACGTGCCCCCTGTTCATCAATTTTTTTCAAAAGCTGCTCAAGCTGTTCCTTCGACATACTTCCCTGTTGGTTGGAAAGCTCCGCCGAAAAATCCGTATTTGACGACTGCACATGTCCTCCGGATTCATGATCCATCATCTGCACAGACGACCGTTGGGCTGTCATGACATCTATTTTCATCGCGTTCACCCTCTATACTCTTGCTTCAAGCCATCATACGCAAAAAAAACACATATTTTAGCGACTATATCTTAAATTATAATTGTTTTCCTGCAAAAGAGCAATAAATATAAAACCGCATATTTGGTAAAATAGTTCAAAAAAAAACAAAGGACCCGGCATCGCCGAATCCTTTGTTTAGGCAAAATTTCAATAGTTATGGACAACCTGCTGAAAATACGCTTGTGGATGCGCACATACCGGGCAGACAGCTGGTGCAACCGTGCTTTCGCATACATAACCGCAATTCACGCATTGCCAGATAATTTTCTCACTTTTCTTAAAAACCTTATCCTGCTCAATATTTAAAAGAAGAAGCTTATATCTTTCCTCATGTCCTTTTTCAATCTTGGCAACGGCCTCAAAGAGCGTTGCAATCTTATCGAAGCCCTCTTCCTTGGCCGTCTTGGCAAATTCAGGATACATAGAGGTCCATTCATAATGCTCACCCGCTGCAGCTTCTTTGAGATTTTCATCCGTATCGCCGATACCAGCTACGAGTTTAAACCAGATTTTTGCATGTTCTTTCTCATTATTGGCCGTCTCCGTAAAGATATCCGAAATCTGAACATACCCATCCTTTTTTGCCTTAGATGCAAAATACGTATACTTATTTCGTGCCTGTGACTCACCGGCAAAAGCCGCCAATAAATTTTTCTCTGTCTGTGATCCCTTCAACTCCATACTAATCTCTCCTTTTTCATAAATTCCATTAATAACGAATTTATTATCAAGAACTATTATCTATTACTAATTATAAACTTTTCAGACAAAAAAAGCAATAGAGTATCTTCACTCTACATTTTTTTTACCGGCAGCGGACCGCGTGAAAGTGCAATCGCACCTGTACGCGCAACCTCAATGATCTCATATTCAGAAAGCACTTCACAAATAGCATCGATTTTTTTCTCTTCGCCAGTAAGCTCAATCACCACATTTTCCTGACTCACATCAACAATCTTAGCACGAAATATATCCACAACACTAATAATATCCGCACGTGTTTCCTTGCTGGCACGCAACTTGATCATCACAAGTTCACGCTTAATGGATTCCACCTTACTAAGGTTGACAATCTTCACGACATCAATAAGCTTCGACAACTGGTTCACGACTTGTTCAAGCTCCTGCTCATTCTCGACAGAAACAACAATATTAATGCGTGTTATCGCCGCTTCCTCTGTATAACCAGCATTGATGCTTTCAATATTGAACGCCCTGCGGCTGATAAGTCCTGACACATGGGTCAATACACCAGGCTTATTATCAACCAAAACAGCCAATAAAAATTTTTTCATTCTTCATCCCCTCCCATCACCATCTGATCCAGGCGTTTTCCTCCCGGTACCATAGGCAGTACATCCTCCGTGTCCGGTACCATCACATCAATGAGCACGGGTCCATGTTGGACAAGTGCTTTTTTAAGAACAGGCATGAGTTCAGCCGGCTCATTTATACGGTATCCGGAAACACCCATAGCCTCGGCAAGCTTGACCAAATCCGTATGCCCGTTCAGCACAGACTGTGAATAATGCTTCTTATAGAACATACGCTGCCATTGTGCCACCATCCCCAGTACATGATTATGAAGTACAACGATCTTGATATCAATGTCATTATCTGCAGCCGTAGCTAATTCCTGACAATTCATCATAATACTGCCATCCCCGGTAAACAGTACTACTTTTTTATCTGACCGGCCTATTTTCGCACCAATAGCTGCCGGAAGCCCATACCCCATGGTACCCAACCCACCGGATGTCACAAACTGGCGTGGCTTCTTGAAACCATAAAACTGTGCCGTCCACATTTGATGCTGGCCTACATCCGTCACAACAATTGTGTCTTCATCCATAAGCGCACTTACTTTCTCAATAACCTCTTCCGGCATAATACAGTGATTATCCTTCTTATAAGAAAGCGGCTTTGCATGGTTCATTTCTATGACATACTGCCGCCACATAGAATAACTTGCTTTATAATCTTTTGTCACAGCCTTAATCTTTTGCAGGAAAAGCGGCAGAGACCAACGAAGATCTCCGAGCACACGATAATCTACGCGAATGTTCTTATTTATTTCTGCGGCATCGACTTCAAAATGCACAATTTTCGCCCGCGGTGCAAATTCTTCAACAAGTCCCGTCACACGATCATCAAAACGTACCCCTATACCAAGCAGCAAGTCACATTCCATAATCGCCATATTCGCTGCATACGAGCCATGCATGCCTGCCATGCCCAAAAATCCTTCATCAGCTGATGGTACACAGCCAAGTCCCATGAGCGTGCTCACTACCGGAATACCGGTGCATGCCAGCAACGCACACATAGCATCCGTTTCATCTGATAAGTTTATGCCTCCTCCCACAAAAAAAAGCGGCCGTTTCGCATGCTGCAAAGCCTCTGCAGCAGCAGAAACCTCCCCCTCATTTCCTATGAAATCGCCAGAATAACCATTCAAATGTACCTTCTTAGGATAGTCGTAATTGAGCTGTGCCGCAAAAACATCCTTTGCAACATCAATAACGACCGGTCCTGGACGCCCCGTGCGCGCAATAAAGAAGGCCTCTCTAAGCACACGGGGCAGATCTGCAACATTCTTTACAAGATAGTTATGCTTTGTTATCGGTGTGGTAATGCCGCAAATATCCGCTTCCTGAAATGAATCTTTTCCTATATATGGATTGCCAACCTGGCCTGTAATACATACAAGCGGAATAGAATCCATATTAGCTGTTGCAATTCCTGTCACAAGATTCGTAGCGCCAGGACCCGATGTTGCAAAGCAGACCCCAACCCTGCCTGTAGCGCGCGCATAACCATCTGCCGCATGCACAGCTCCCTGTTCATGCCGTGTTAGTATATGTGGAAAGTTCATTTTATAAAGTTCATCATATAAGGTCAGTACCGCCCCTCCGGGATAGCCAAAGACAATATCCACCTTTTCCTTCTTCAGGCTTTCCAAGATTGCCTGTGCACCATTGATTAGCAAAGCCTAGCCCCCTCGTTACATGTAATTGAAAAGTTTTTCTATATTATACTATAAGTGTATACATCATTACAATGCCATTGTATCAGTTTGTTTTCACAATAGAATATTGAACCACATTCAACAGTATTATAGTATGATAGGACTTTCTTACAATAATTTTTTATGTTTTATCCCATAAGTATAAAACATAAAAATCATAACAACCCTGCGCTGCTAGTCTGCTACATCGTCTAAAATAATTTATTGTTTGACAAAACACATTCCAAATGCTATACTAAAGTAGTATTCGGATGTGGCGATTAAACTCACATGTTTTTGTAAGTTATTGTTGATACGATGATTTACAAAAATATGTGATCTTTTATTTTTACACTAGAATATAATAATAAATTTGGAGGTACCTATAATGAATACAGGTACAGTAAAATGGTTTAATGCAGACAAGGGTTTCGGTTTTATCACTAACGATGCGAATAGCGAAGATATATTCGTACATTTTTCCGCTATTACGTCGTCAGGTTTTAAGACTCTGAACGAAAATCAGAAGGTTTCTTTTGATATCGAAGAAGATTCTAAGAAAAAAGGCCGTTTGAGAGCTGTCAACGTTCAAGCGATCTAATTTCTTAGCCTTGTTATAACAATATATCAGCAAGGCATTTAGAACGTTTCTTACCAACGAAAACAGCCTGATTCATGGTGAAAGCCTGAATCAGGCTGTTTTTATGTTACAATTTTGTATGCATCATGTACATTGCTGTATACAAAAAAATAAAATCCGAAATCTTAAGCGAGATTCCGGATTTGAATATAAAGAAAAGACAGTTACCCTTTCTTTTTTAAGTTCCACAAAACCCCATCCTTACCATACGTTTCGCAAGATTCAACCACGGCAATCAAATTCAGCAGTGCATCACCATTCCCTGCTATCATGATAGCAGTATTCGATTTTAGTTGCGCAACATTTTGCAAAAACGAATGTAGTCCATCATCTTTCTCAATAACACATATACGGCCATCACATGCCGTGTCTTGTTTCAATTCTGTTGGATCCACACCATTCGTTATATTTGAATTGGTTTCCCAAGATATACTGCCACAGGAAGGAAATACGCCCCTTCCTTCAATATCAGAAAATATTATCCGATATTTGGAAAAATCATATATAACCTTCATTCCTTCACGCTCCTTAAAAAATCTGTTCTTACTAAAAATTTCATACTTCCATACAGCGGCAAAGCAGTTATAATACGTATTTGTAAAAAGCTATAATCGCATGTTATTGCACATCAAAAATCATCTCAGACACAAAAAAGTATTAAGAATCATACGCTATCTACAAAAAAAGCCGCTTTCAATAGATATTAGAAGCGACCGTTCGAACCTACAATATGAAGTTAATTTTATGCATATCGTTCCATACAGAAAACCATATTGTCAAAAAGGTACTTATTATGTTCAACAGAACCATCTTTCATATGTTCCCGTAAAACAAGTCCGCCATGATCTTCCGATACGCAGGAGCCACTATGCCTGTCCCCTCCTTTAACTTCAATTAGCAAGTTTTTATTTAAATAACCCATTTTATTTCCTCTCTTGTGCCTAACACAAAAACCGCCCGGATTTCTACCGAGCGGCGCAAAATCTAAATATTTCGTATGACATTCACACATACTCATAATAATTAATTATACCTTAAAAACATCATAAACGCAAGTGTTTTTTATTTCAAAATAATAAATACAAAAATGCCAAAGAATACGCCTCAGTTGCTTTTGATAGCCGCCCTGTAAAAAGCAGTAAATACTTTCCCAGACTAAAGTATCAAATTTTATATTTTTTATCTATTTAATTACCTCATTAGGAAGGATATTTTTTTAATTTGTAGAATTGTTTTTCAGTAAAGGAGGTGACTTTTACGACGAATGCCAAAATAATCACCTATGATTTATGCAGTTCCGAGAAAAACTACCAGAGTCTGCTCCATCGTATAAGCCAATATCAAAACGCTTGTAAGATATGTGAATCCACCTGGATAGTTGATACTTCCTCGACTGCTAAGCGAATTCGGGATGAATTGCTGACTCATGTAAATCCAACGGATAGAATATTTGTTGGAGCGTTGACGGGTGAAGCCGCCTGGGGAAAAACTGTTTGTGGTGCAGATTCAGTAAAATTGTCTTTATCCTGACAGGTGCTTTCCGCCTTTTGACTGTTATTCTTATGTGCTCACGCGTGATAAAGGAGTATCATGCGATGGGCAATTTTTCTCGTTTACAGGAAAAAATATTTAAAAAACATTTATTCACATTGTCTATGATAAATGCATTTTCAATCCATATTTTCCCTAATAAATTGAAATTATATTCATTTCGCAGGTTGCAATTTAAGTGCATTACGATAGGCTATAGTTTTTATATCGATCTTTTTTTAGTTTACGCTTTCCACAAAATGAATTATACTAGGGATAGGTAAATATAATATAAAGGAGAATTTTCATGAAAACTATTGCTTTAATTGCACATGATAAAAAAAAGAATGAAATGCTCGAGTTTGTCGGGCATCATAAAGAACTGCTTGCTGAATTTCATCTCATTGCCACACATACCACGGGCACACTAATCAACGAAACCTTCGGGCTGGATGTTGAAACCATGATGTCTGGTCCTTTGGGCGGTGACCAGCAAATTGGAGCCCGCGTAGCTACAGAACAAATTGACTTTGTTATTTTCCTGCGTGATCCTCTGACTTCTCAGCCACACGAACCCGATATTAACGCGCTTTTACGTCTCTGCGACGTGCATAATATTCCTTTGGCAACAAACCGCAAGAGCGCTCATATCCTATTGAAATATATCGCAGACAAAAAAAATGAAAGTGACGAAGCCAACAAGAAATAAAAAAACCCTGTCCAAAGAGTAAATGCCTTGCATCGACTCTTTGGACAGGGTTTTTTATCAGAAAATGAAAAGGTTCTTATTTCAAGCCTGCAGATAAGAATTGTTCCAAGGCTGTCGCATCCATAGCACCTACTACCTTAGAAACGATTTTCCCCTGCTTGATAATAAGCGACACCGGTATAGCCTCTAAGCCATAATCTTGGCCCAATTGCTTTGCGTCACCAGTATAAATTGGCATTGTAAACCCAGCCTTCGCCGTGAAAGCCTCTGCATCACCGATATTTTCATCTACTGTAACAGCAGCAAAATTGATCTTATCGCCATATTTCTGATACATTTTTTCAATATGAGGCATCTCCCTTACACAAGGTGGACACCACGATGCCCAAAAATTCAAGTAAAGAGGCTTATCCTTGGAAAGTTCAGACAGCATCACCTGCGTCCCTTCAAATGTCTTAATTTTGGCATCTGGTGCAAGACCATTTTCTGTTGGCTGTTTCGCTTGTGCCTCCGGTTTCGGAGCATCCGATGCCGGCGCAGAAGTGTGCTTTTCAGTTCCCTGACAACCTGTAGTAATCAGCAAGGTTAGCAGCATAAGGATTAACACTATCTTTTTCAATTCTTATTCACCTCTGCCATATTTTTCCCATACCATAATTTACGAAAATAGACCGCATGCTCCGGACATATTGGCCTGCAGGCGCCGCAAGAGATACATTCAGGATCGCCAGCAATTCTTACATCCATGCGGCATACAGCCGCACACTGTCCGCAGTGTGTGCAGCGCTGTTCATCAACGGCTATCCCCAAAGCAGCCTGACGGTTAAATAGTCCGTACCATGCTCCCAGAGGACAAGCAAACCGGCAGAAAGGCCGATAAACAAATACCATGATTACCAGAAACACTGACAATATAAAAAACTTCCAGACTGTGAGCCATCCTGCAGCTGCCCAAAGGTCATCATTCATAGAAAGCAATGGCACTGCCGCTTCCAAGGTACCTGCCGGACAAAAATATTCACAAAATGCCGGCTCACCAATTCCCTGGGCTGCATAAAGCAAAACCGGAGCAAGCACAACCAATCCGATTCCTAACAAGTATTTCAGACTGCATAGTCTGGCTGTGAAATGCGATTTCTGCATTTTCCTGGTAGGAAGTCCGAAGAGCATCTCCTGTACTAGCCCAAATGGACATAACCAGCCGCAAATCAGCCGACCAAAAAGCAGTCCAAACGCCAAGAATGTTCCCATCACATAAAAAGGAAACCGTAGCACAGTCCCACTCAATGCACTCTGTAAAGCGCCCACCGGACATGCCCCGATAGCCCCTGGACAAGAATAGCAATTAAGGCCCGGCAGGCATAAGGCTTTTATGCCTCCCTGATAAATATGCCCATTGGCGAATCCCGGCAAATATATATTACAAACAAAAGCACTGAACGATTGTATGATTTTCCTGCTAGCCAATTCCTATACACTCCAGACAAATCGTCACTGCTTTTTTCAGCACCATCTGTTCCTCCCCACGATAAAGCCCTGCCAACAAAAGCATTACCGCTATAAGATACAGCCCTTTTTTCATAAATCTCCAGCGCCTTTTCCTCTGCTATTTAGCTTCCAGCTACATGGTTATGATGGCGAAAGCCCTTATCCCCTGACACATACCGGCCAATACTCCGTACCTTGCCGCTCATACATTCCATGCATTGCACAGGCGTATCCGCTACGCACATTTTACCGGGGTACAATGCATATTTACGCCGATAATCACCCTCAGTGACATTCGGCATAACAACATTCGCGCCCGATTGCAAAATAAGCACACGAGCATTTGGCATGAGCGTCTCCATTGCCGTCGTTGCCGGAATATTCGCTTCCGGCATAAGCAAACGCAACAGTGACACCATACGGCGCGTAAGATGGAAATCTCCCGTTGCCTCTCCTGCCAGCGGTGTATCTCCATTCGGAATGAACGGCCCAATGCCTATCATATCCGCGTCTATACTTTTAAAAAAAAGAATATCCCGTACAAGCGACCGGATGGTCTGCCCCGGCAGTCCTATGAGGCTGCCTGTGCCAACCTCATAGCCCAGCGTCCGAAGATTTTGGAGGCACCGCAAGCGATTGGCAAAGCTCATGCCCGGGTCCATCCGTTCATAAAGTTTTTCATCCGTCGTCTCAATACGTAAAAGATAGCGATCTGCTCCAGCCTCGCGTAACAGCTTGTACTCTTCGAAGCTGCGTTCGCCAATTGAAAGCGTTATCGCTAAATCCATTTGCTTTATTTCACGCAAAATATCCGATAGACGTTCGGCGGAAAAATACATGTCTTCTCCCGACTGCATGACTACAGTCCGATAGCCATATCCCTTTGCTTTTCTTGCCAGCGCAAGTATTTCTTCTGCTTCTATGCGGTAGCGCTCAATCTTTCCATTGTCCCGGCGCAATCCACAATATTTACAATTCTGACGACAAACATTCGAAAACTCGATGAGTCCCCGAAGATGAACATCATTTCCTACATAGGCAGCACGCACGCGATCCGCCGCAGCTGCGAGCTCCTCCTCAACAGACACATCCACCAGCAGCATGGCAAGTTCCTCTTCACTAAGCCAGTGCTCCTGCTCTGCCTTTCGTATCAATGCATGCTGCAAATTATGCCCCTCCTAAAATCACAAAAGTACTTTTCCTACTATCCTGTAGGGACTATTTTTGTTTATCCTTCTGTATTTTCATCTTATCTGTTTTTAGAGCAGCCTTCTTCTCGTCTGCCAGTCTCTTTGTATCCACCGGGCTCAGCGTTCCTTTTGTCTGCTGAATGATTTCATCCCTATGCTGTTTCGCATAAGACAAAATAGATTGATAAAAGTTTCTCTCCTGACTCTTCTCTGGCAAGGTGCCAATTTCAATTGGCTGATTTGGATAGCTCGCATCCAACGCGCTCCAGGTAGAGTCCAGATAATCCAGTTCTGTTACGGTCACCGTATTTTTTGCCAAATCAAATCGCAGATAATCCGCCTCTCCGATCAGATCATTATAGCCGTCCATGGGAAGCATCTTCCACCGGCGCTTATCCAGGACATCCTGTATCTGTACATCATCATAAACCTTTAAAACCGGAACGATCAATGTATTAAGATCTGTATATCCCATATCTGTAACTGCATAGCAAATCTGCTGTTTATTGAAATAATAGTTGGCACGTGCCGAAGACTGTACCCATTGATACACATTTTCGGGTACCTGTGGAGCCGCTTCTACGAGCGGAGTCAATGTAAAAAACGCCATAAGCATGATCCCTGCTATTATCCTGCACTTCATTTGCATTCCCCCTGGTATATTTTTAAACCAGTCTCAAGTCTACACAGTCTCACTGAAAATCCGCTGTAAGTCCTAGTCCTCCTGTTCATGGTAGAGTTCATCCAGTTCATACGGGGTTTCCTGATACACATAATAATTCAACCAGTTGGCAAAAAGAAGATTTGCTACGGAACGCCAGCGAACAACCGGTGTTTTCGCAGGATTGTCCTGCGGATAGTAATTGCATGGTATCTGCATATCGAGTCCTGCTGCTACATCACGGTCATACTCTCCCTTCAAGGTCATAGGGTCATATTCAGCATGGCCCGTAATAAAGAACTGCCTCTTTGGAAGATTTGCTACGCAATAAACTCCGGCAGGGTTTTCAGCTTCAGCCATGATAGTAAGTTCCCGAACCTTTGCGATATCTTCCCGGCGTACCTCCGTATGACGGGAATGCGGCACATAAAATTCATCATCAAATCCACGAAAAAGTTTTTCGTGGTCCACAAGCAAGCGATGCTTAAAAACGCCAAAAACCTTCGGTGCTATATCATATTTGGGGATATTGTAATGATAATAAAGGCCGGCCTGCGCGCCCCAGCAAATATGGAATGTTGAATACGCATGCGTTTTACTCCACTCCATAATCTCACAGACCTCATCCCAATAAGCAACCTCTTCAAAAGGCATCCGCTCTACCGGTGCACCTGTTATAATGAAGCCATCATATTTCTTATGACGCACCTCGGCAAATGTACCATAAAACTCCGTCAGATATTCCTGCGAGGTATGCTGCGGAACATACGATTCCGTATAAATGAAGTCAACCTCAACCTGCAGCGGTGAATTGCCCAAAAGACGCAAAAGCTGCGTTTCTGTTACGGATTTTAAGGGCATAAGATTTAGAATGAGTATTCGTAATGGACGGATATCCTGCCTATAGGCCCGATCTGTGTCCATTACAAAAATATTTTCGCCTTCCAGTACATGCGTTGCCGGCAAATTATTTGGTATCTTTATTGGCATAGAAAAACCCCTTCCCTGTCACTTATTTTATATTATCCAGGCTGTACCGGTTCAGCCAATACTGATACCCTGCGGCATAGGCCCTGAGCTTTGCCAGTCCCCCAGCCTCATAGCTATTCGGCTTGATAACGGTATACAAGCCATCCAGTTCAGCGGTCAGATCCTTCCAGCCGGATTTCTGGTCCCAATATTTGTATTGTATTACTTTTTGTGTTCCCTGTGGCAAATTTACAGCCATTTTCATAAATTTAATTTCCAGAACCGTGCCGGAAGCGTCCTTCTGATCCAGCCATTCCCAAAAAATAATATTTTCACCCTTCAGCCTCATTGTTGTCGTATCCGCAATAGCCGCTGTAATCGAACCATCACCTGCAACAGCATGCCATAGCGGTGTCCAACGATCAGCCGCCTTGCTGCGCTCAGTCTCCCCATATCGGAACACCGAGTCCACAATCACTGTATAAAACGCCTCATCAAAAGACTGTGAGTTGATTTCCTTCACCGTACGGGGATTATAAAGCTTCGACCATACAATATTGCCGCCCGTATCATAAAAGTCTTCCTGTACGTATTCTATCGTACGATTTTGCGGATTGATTTCCACACGTGCCAGGCTATAAGCAAGCTTTTCAGGCTGCAGTACAGCCTGAATTTCATAATTCGCAACTGTTTCAACTGCGCCCTCATAGTTATAGTTTGTCCTGGTCCACGCTTCAAGGCGCGTGGCAACACCTCCGTAAGAATCAATGATTCTCACACGTGATGGAGAATAGTACTTGCTATACTTGCTATCCGAGGATATCCACACCCAGTCCTCATTTCCAGCCGCACATACAGTACCGGCAGTCGAAAACAGGAAAGCAAGCATCATAAAGCATACAAATATCTTAGTAAATCTCATGTCCTTTCCCCCCTGGCTGTCATTTACAATATAAAATCCCTGTATAATATTGTATGATAAATCTGTAAAATACACAAGAGCAGAATCTCTCTTCTCCTATATACAACTATATACAATAAAACAATTTCATCCAAAATTTCCGCCAGATATAGCAGAAAAAATCTGCCAAGCTAACGGCTAAATGAAGTTCTGTCTGGCCGATACGCATAGGCATAGCAGCCAGTTATAGAAGCGTGGTATAATAAAAAAAACAACATACAGGAGGTATTTTCCTTGGATTACACAAACTTTCAGGTTGGCGAAACCTTTCCCTTGCCCATCCAGGCCGGAAGCGATGGTGGGCTTTTTCAAATTGACGCAAACGGCATTCTATTCATTCTGCAGCTCAGCCACACGGATATCATTGCCGCCGAAGCCTTCCGTACCGGAAAAATAGAACTTGCCCTTTATGAAGAAAATAACATTCTGTTTTTTCTTTACCAGATTGACGGTATCTTCAAGGAAGGCTGGGGAGATGCTCCGCTCGCACTGCACCTGCTGAAAAAAGACCTGCTTCCGACTCCGGCATCGCTGGCAGAAAACACGATTCACCTCTACCTTGTCGATACGCAGTTGCATATATTGCTTGCCATGCGTACCATCGGACTTAACGAAGATTTTGTCGCCATTCTGAAGCAGTACACCCAAAAGCAGCTTACTGCTCCTATTGCCGCTGCGGATTATATGCACCGTGTACAAGACATCTGGAAGCGTCTAAGCCCTGCCGCTATGCGGGCCAAAGCCAAAGCTATACAGAAAGTGCCGCTCGACATCAAAACGCTGCCGCTCCATTGAAAAACAGCCGATGAAGCTGGATATTTGCTTCATCGGCTGTTTTATTCCTTTTATCAGAGCTTTCCGCCCTCAACCACAACATCATCCGGCTTCACTGAATCTCCATATGCAGGCAAAAGCGTTGTTTCAAAATCCTTGTGGAAGAAATTCTCTGCACCAAGCTTTGTGACTTCATCATTCACCCAGTTTAAAAGTTCCGTATTCCCCTTCTTGACGGCCGGAGCAATCGTGTCCAGATCGCCCAGCTTCGTAATACCTACTGTAAAGCCCGGATTCTCCCTGGCCCAGGCAAACACGAGCGTATTATCATGCGCCAGTGCCGCACCACGTCCATCCTTAAGTGCCTGGAAGGCTTCCGTATTCTGGTCATATTTCAATAACTCGATATCCGGGTAATTCTTTGCAAAATAAGTTTCGGCAGTTGTTCCTTTATTGACGATAAGCTTTTTCCCCTTAAGCTGGCTGACATCCGTTACAGGCTCGCCAGTCGGCGATACCACACCTAAAGCCACCTTCATATAAGGCGCTGCAAAATCAACTTTTTCCTTACGTTCCGGCGTCACAGTGAAATTCGCCAGCGTAATATCAACCTTGTCGGCTTCAAGTACCTCAATACGTGCCGCAGCTTCTGTAAGTACAAATTCGACGGCATTTTCATCACCCAGGAGATCCTTGGCCAGACGATGCGCAAAATAAACATCATACCCTTGGTTTTTCCCGTTTTGATCGACGTAGCCAAATGGAGGCTTGTCACTGAACACAGCAACACGCAGTTTTCCACGCTGCTTAATCTGCTCAATCGCAGATGCCGAAGAAGAAGCAGATGTCTTAACCTTATCTGTCTGGGCATCACTGCCGCAGCCCGCAGCAAAAGCTAATGTAAAAACAAAAGTAGCGATAACTGCAAATACCTTTTTCCATGATTTCATAATAATTCCTCTTTTCTTTGTTTTGATTTATACACATTAATTCTCATAAGAGAAAATATCCAGAAAGCGCTGGGCCCGTTCTGTCTGCGGCGCAGTAAAGAACTGCTCCGGCTCGCTCTCTTCAACGATACAGCCCTCATCGATAAATACGATACGGTCTGCCACGGAACGGGCAAAATTCATCTCATGCGTAACAATGAGCATTGTCATCCCTTGTTGTGCTAATTCCTTCATCACATCAAGTACCTCACGCACCATCTCCGGATCGAGTGAAGCCGTTACCTCATCAAATAACATAATTTCCGGATTCATACAAAGCGCCCGGACAATTGCTACACGCTGCTTCTGCCCACCAGAAAGCTGCGCCGGGTAATCGTCCTTGCGGTCCAGGAGCCCTACACGTTCCAAAAGCTCTGCCGCCTGTTTTTCCACCTCATTTTTTTTACGTTTTTGTGCTTTCAAAGGGCCAAGCAGTATATTTTCAATGACTGTCATATGCGGAAAAAGATCATAGCTTTGAAAGACCATACCAATTTTTTGGCGTATGGCATACCATTCGGCTTTTCCATCGCTGATGATACTGCCATCAAGCAAAATACTGCCCGACTGTATTTCCTCCAATCCGTTAAGACATCGCAGGAAGGTAGACTTGCCACAGCCTGACGGCCCAAGCAACACAACGACCTCACCGCGATGCACGGAAAAATCAATACCATGCAGGATTTCCTTGTTCCCGTAATTTTTTTTCAGCTTATGTACTTCAAGCAGTATTTTCTCTGTTTCCTTCATATGCCGCCTCCTTATTGCCAACGTTTTTCCAGATGCTTTGCCCAAAGCGATATTGGCCAGCAAATAATGAAATATAAAAAGAATATAATTGCGTATACCCAAAAGGATGCCGTCGGCACCTTCAAAATCGATACTTCGATAATCTGCTGTCCAATCTTCAAAACCTCTACAACACCAATGAGTACAACCAGGGATGTTGTCTTTATCATGCGTGTCACAAGATTGATTGCTGAAGGCAGAAGCCTGCGTACAGCCTGAGGAAGTATGACATACCGATAAACCTGCCAACGTGTAAGACCTACTGCCAAACCACTTTCCCGTTGGTGCGCCGGCAGTGAAGTCACTGCGCCGCGTACGAGATCTCCCATCTCAGCTGTTCCCCAGATAGAGAATACGATATCTGCAACGAATTCCGCTGGCAGTTGCAAATGAAGTACTTTCGTCAATTCAAAGTAAAAGACAAAAAGCCAGACAAGCAGCGGAACAATACGTACAGCCTCCAGATAAGACCGGCAGAGACTGCGTACAGCCACATACCGTGACGTCATAAGAAGCCCCAGGAAGATTCCACAAACAGATGAAATCAATACAGAAACAACGGCAATTCGCATGCTCACACCAAGGCCCTCAAGCAAGCGCAGAAAATTTTGTCCCTGAAAAATTACATTAATTCCCCAATCCGACATTCCTTAACCTCCTCTCCAAATAACGGAAAAAGAGTGATAATGGCAGCAGCAGTATAAGATAGGCCCCAACGAGCAGCAACAGCGCCTCCGAGGTGCGATAATACATGCCGATAAGGTCTTTGGCCACAAACATCAAATCCGCGAGCGCAATAGCCGATACCACTGAGGTCTCCTTCAGCAGAAAAATTACATTTGCCGCAATGGCCGGCACCGCAACCGCAAGAGCCTGTGGCAAGACGATATAGCGCATAAGCTGCCATCTGGTCAGTCCGATGCTGAGTCCGGATTCGATTTGTATCTTGCCGACAGATTCTATCCCCGCACGCAAAGCTTCCGCCATATAGGAACCGCCCAAAAATGCGAGACCGCCAATTGCACAGGTATATGCCTCAAACTTGATGCCGATCTTCGCAAAACCATAATACAGGAAAAAAAGCTGGATTAACAGCGGCGTATTACGTGAAAGTTCAATATACACCTGCATAATGCGGCACAGAACCGGAATACGAAAATATCCGATCACCGCACATACAGCTCCTACAAATAAAGACAGCAGCACTCCCCAGAATGCCAGATTCAAGGTGAGCCCGGCTGCCTTAATATAAAGCGGTATACTCGCAGCAATAAACGATTGGTCCATCCAGCATTCCTCCAATTCCATACTTTTCGTATATGTTTTGTATTATAAAGTTTTCTTGCCCCTTTGTCAATAGTTTTCCTATATTTTTTGTATGATTTATGAAGAAACGTATACCAGATTCCCAAAATAAATTGTGATGACAAAAAAAGACCTGGAAAAACCAGCACAACAAAATGCTTGTTTTCCAGATCCTCCTGCAGTATTATCCAACTGGAACTAACGTGCGCCTGCGCTTATCAAAACGCAGGCATTCCGTATAGCCAACGCTCTTCGCATACGCAATAGCCTCATCAATATAACTGCCGCAGTCTTCCGGCTTATGAGCATCCGAAGACGTAATGACCGGCAAATCATATTTCGCCGCAATTTCCAAAAAATCCGGATAAGGTGAAATCTCTGCTATAGGGTAACGGTAAAATGTTCCTGTGTTTATGTCAATCCCCATATGCGCTGTTTTAAGCGCCTTTGCCACGCGCTCCAACACCGGCATCACATCGAAATCCGGCAGAAATTTAAAAAGGCGGATATTGAACGGGTGCCCGAGTACATCATAGAGGCCGGAGGCACAAATGTTCTCCACTTCCTCCGCGTACCAGTCGTAGATTTCATGCAGGCTGTGTCTGCCCCATTCTGCTTTGATTTCCGACGAATCATAGGCCCATCCATGCAGGAAATGCACCGAGCCTATGATATAGTCAAAGGTATAGGGAGCAAGAATTTCCTTTACCTTTTCCTGATCCTGGAAGTTGCAGACTTCAATACCTGTCTTTACCTGATGTTTCGCCTTAAGCTTTGCCATAAAGGAAAAATAATCGTCTAACGTATATTTAAATTTATTTCTCCTGAGCCATTTTTGCTGGAATGCACCTATGAAGGAATTATCAAGCACGAGATCCTCATAATACAAAGATTCAAATTCCTTGAAGGTATGCGTATGCTCGGATATGCCAATTTCATCGAGGCCACGTGTCCCGGCCGCCTCAAAAAATCCTTCTGCCCATGCTGCATCATAAGAACCATACTCGAAATGCATATGGTAATCCAGTTTCATTTGTTTTCCTTCTTCCTATATGAGCTTTTGTGATATGAAGTCACGAATGGCCAGCAACACTCCATGGTCCTTGTTGCTTCCGGCCTGAAAACGCGCGGCTTCCTTGATGGCGGGATGTGCGTTCTCCATCGCAAAACTGTAATACACAGACTGCATCATCTGCAAGTCATTCAGGTAATCGCCAAAGGCCGCACATTCCTCAGGCAGCAGTCCCAGTGTCTTCTGTATCTGCTGGATTGCCAGGCCCTTATTGATATCAGCATTCATGATATCTACCCAATAGTTGCTGCTTACCGGTGTCTGCAACGCTCCTTCAAAGGACTTCATGATCGGATAAATCGTATTTTCGGCATCGGCTGCAACAGCATCACAAATAGAAATCTTGATAACGTCATCATCTACATCGGCAAAATCATCTACAAATGAATATTGCGTATAATATTTCGTCATCTCATCAAGAAAAGGCTGGTACCTCGACTTCACATAAGCACCCTTCTTGCCACAAAGAACCGGATAGATTCCCTGTGGCTCCAAGGCAGCCGCCTGCTCCAGTACGGCTCTGGCTGTTTCCGGCTCCATGGTATTAGAAAATATCTCGATTTCATGATAAAGCACAAATGCGCCGTTTTCTGCCAAAAAAATGAAATCATCGCGATATTTCCTAAACTGGTGCAGCAAGGCAAAATACTGCCGCCCGCTCGCTGGTGCAAACATAACATGGCGTTCCCTGAGTTCTGCCATGACCTCATCGAATTCTTCCGGCAGACAGCCATTCTCATCGAGCAAGGTACCATCCATATCTGACATAATCAGCTTAATCATAAGTCCACCTCATCCTTTATCCCCGACGGCCATGATACAAACACCAGGGCTCTTCTGCCATATAATTTCCCTCATGATAAAATGCCGCACGGGCCCGGCAACCGCCACAGCTCTTTTTGTATCCACAGGAACCGCAGCCGCCCTCATAGTCAAGCGTACGAAGTTTCTGCAGCACCTCATTGTTTTTCCATATCTCATCAAACGGCGTCTGCCGCACATCGCCCAGTTCCATATTCAGATATGCACAGGGCTGAACCTTGCCGCGCGGACTGATAATGCAGTAGGATGTTCCCGCCAGACAGCCGCGGTGAAAACGTGTCCGCATACCCAATTGATCAGCTATGCGCATGAACTGCGGCGCACAGGTTGGTTTGAGCTCAATATCCACCTGCTGCTGCTTCTTCATGATGCGTGTAAGTACATCCTCATAGGCTTCGGCACGCAAAGATTCCGCTTCAATCGATTCGGCACGCCCCGTTGGCACGAGAAAGAAAAAATGATGCGCTACCGCGCCCTCGGACACTGCAAAATCCGTCATAGCCTCAAGCTCGCTCTGATTCCATTCCATGACCGTCGTATGAATCTGGAATGGCAGTCCGGCTGCATGGCAATTGCGCATGCCACGCACCGCACCTTCCCAGGCTCCCGCAAAACTCCGAAATTCATCATGCTTATCCTTATCCAGTGAATCCAAAGAAATCCCCATGCCCATAGCACCTGCTTTTTTAAGCGCATGTGCCATCTCCAGTGTGATAAGCGTACCATTCGTGCCGAATACCGAACGCAGCCCGAGCTTGGTCGCATGCTCTACAAGCGCAAGTATATCGGCCCGCAGAAGCGGCTCACCACCGGAAAAAATCATGATTTTGAAACCCGCACGCGCGATCTGTTCCAAAAGTGTCTTCGCTTCTGCAGTCGACAATTCCTCCTCGGCCTTGCAGCCTGCATCACGGTAACAATGCTTACAATACATATTGCAGGCGTTGGTGGTATTCCAGGAAACAATCATTTTGACGCCTCCCTAAGCCCGATTTCCTCATCCGTCAGATAGCAGGACGGATCCGACTCCCAAAAATCGCCCGTACGTGCCTCCGCACGCGTGCGAAAGTTTCCGTTGCAATACACAAGGAACCTGCATTTCGCGCAGCGGCCCTTCAAAAGAGGCTTACGATCCTTGAGTCCCCGCATAATAGGATGCGAGATGTCCGACCAGATGTCCCCGAATTTACGTTCACGCACATTGCCAAACGTATGATGCTGCGTAAACTGATCCGGATGGACATACCCCGCGGGATCCACCTCACCGAAGGCTATGCCTGAGCGGTTGCCGCCATTCATGGAAATGAATTTTTTTATCTGCGCCGCCAGCCCGTCCTGCTCTTCCGACAGAGCTTTAAGGTACATATAAACACCATCACAATGATTGTCCACCGTAAGAATTTCTTTCCTGAATCCGCGCTCTTCGAAATCACGCGTACGACGAATAATAATGTCCATTGCATGGCGCGACTCCTCCGGGCTCACATCCTCCTTGACCATCTGGCTGCCGCGCCCGGAATACACCAGGTGATAAAAGCAAACACGGTTGATATCCTCCGCCTCAATGAAATCAAAAATACTTTCCAGCTCCTGTATATTATGGTGGTTAATAGTAAAGCGCAATCCCACGCGCTGTCCCACAGCGACACAGTTCTCAATGCCCTGCATAGCCGCTTCATAGGCACCTTCCCGGCCCCGGAATTTATCATTCACATCCCTGAGTCCGTCCAATGATACACCCACATAGCCCACACCGATATCCTTGATACGCTGTGCAACTTCCCGGGTTATACAAGTACCATTTGTAGAAAGCGTGGGCCGCACGCCCTTTTTCTCTGCATACGCCGCCAGCTCAAAAAAATCTCGCCGCAGAAGCGGTTCTCCACCAGAAAAAAGCAATACAGGCACATGAAATTCCGCCAGGTCATCTATGAAACGTTTTGCCTCCTCCGTCGTAAGCTCATCCGTATACTTTTCCGCATCTGAGTTCATATAGCAATGACGGCATTTGAGGTTGCAGGTACGCGTGGAGTTCCATACTACAACAGGCCCCACACCATCAGCCGCACCATTTCGCATCGTATGCGCCTTCTCTGTATAACGCAGAGAATCCCCAAAATAATCTGTTGCAAATAAAAGCTTTGTCACACTGATCATATCTTCTCACACCAATCCTTAAAAATCACTTTTTCATTCTGCTTCCATGAAGTAGAACATCCCATCGTCAAGACCATTCTTCACCGCGCACGCAGTCCATCCAGTACAAGCTGCAACTTTAAACGGATATTTTCCTCAAAGCCCATCGGAAGGCTGCTAAATGAAGCTGCCTGGAACATCGAATGAAACAGCTCCGTCACAACCTCTGTCGGTATATCCTCCCGGAAGGCACCGGAATCCTGCCCGCTCGCGATGATACGGTTAAAAAGCAGCTTGAAGGCCGATGGTTCTGCCGGAAGCTCCGCAGATCCCTCTGGCATGCCCGAAAGATTTGCCGCACTCAAAAAAAGCGGCAGTACAAAGCGATTCTCGGACAACAGTCTGGCTGAAAGCATAACTGTTTTTTCAAGTATATCTGCCGGTGCGCACTTATCCTCCACAAATTTTTCAAAGGCCTGGCAGATTTCTTCCACCACACTTTTCAGCAGACACTTAAGAACATCCTCTTTCGACTCAAAATAATTATAAAACGTTCCGATGCCCAGGTCTGCCTGATTCATAATATCCGCGATTGAAGTTTCCTGAAATCCCTTCGTGCTGAATACATGGACCGCAGCCTGCAAAATTGTTTGTTTCGACTGGATTTTTTTCCGCTCACGGCGGCTCATCTTTTCTTCCATACGCAAAGCCTCCATATCCAAAACCAATACATATTCTTATTATATATGAAAGAGGCCGGATTGAAAAGATAAATATGAATTCTATTCATTTGTGAAAACGCTACACCCGCACATCTTATTATCCTATTCCACAAGTCAAAATCCTATAAATAAGCAAAAGTTATCATCTCCATGAAAAATCAGCATTTGCTTTATATTTTTATTTGTTTTACCCTATCTTACAAAGGAGTCGTGACAATGACAAAAACAGATCAACAAATATTACAAGAACCTTTTGCTAAAATTGGCTATAAATTACAGCTATTACTCCATACAGGACAGCTGCTTATGGAGAGCGGAGCTGATACAAACCGTATCGTTCGTGACATGACAAGAGCTGCCGCCTTCATGGGTATTACGGAGGAAAAAATCCATCTCCATATCATGTACACCACCCTGATGCTCAACGTCAATGACGATGACCATTCCTATACCAGCTTTCGCAAATGTCGTTACCATGGCATTAATATGACAGTCATTTCAGCCATCAGCAAACTATCCTGGCGGGCAATGGAAGAAAAATACTCCTTAGCCGCGTATGAGTCAGAACTCATACGCATACAAAAACTAGAACAGCAGCGGCATTATCCGCCTCTGTTATCCGCCTTCGGCGCCGGTATTGCCTGTGGTGGATTTTGCAAGCTCTTCGGCGGCGACTGGCTGGCTTTCATCTACACAGCATTGTGTACAGCCATGGCATTCGGTATCCGACGTTTCTGTGATGGCCTGCAGATCAATCCCTACGCCGGCATTTCCATTTCAGCCTTTATTGCCACCCTGCTGGCATATCTCACACAATTTTTTTCCGGGTCATCCACACCATGGCATCCACTGATTGCCTGTACGCTCTTCATCATTCCAGGCATACCTCTCATTAATGCGGTGGATGATATGCTCAATAATTACATTGTTTCCGGTACAACGCGTGCCATCAATACGCTGCTCATTGTCGGCGGAATGACCTTTGGTATTGTGCTCGCCATCCGACTGGGCAATGTGCCTGATTTTTTTACATCCCTAAACGTCGCACCAACCAGTATCTATATATCTGACGCCATTGCTGCCGCCATTTCCGCCATTGGCTTTTCCATCATCTTCAATGTCCCTCCGCGCCTCCTCATTGCTACGGCTGCTGGCGGAATCATCTCAGTCTGCCTGCGCAACGTATTTTCCATAGAATTTGATATGAGCCAGGCCGCCGGTTCTTTCATCGGTGCGACAGCAGTCAGCCTCATTACCCTGAAGGCCGTACATTGGTTCCACACCCCCATCCATGTAATCACGATTCCTTCGGTCATCCCTATGATACCCGGTGTACTTCTTTATCGTCTGCTTTTTGCTGTCCTGAACATAAAAAACCTCGATTCCCTCGCACTTATGTCCGCCATACAAAACGGAGTTGAGGCTGTCCTCATCATTATCAGCATTACCGTCGGCACCGCCATGCCGCAAATTTTTGCCCGCCGCTACATAGAAAAAAATAAGCAGCTCCATTTAGAAGAGCTGCTGTCGAAACGATCTGCCACCATAATAAAATGACATAAGGCACATCTTGTATTTTGTTTTCTGACAGTGCGGGTTTCTATACAACGATTGCGCGGTTATGTACAGAACCGCGCAATGCTATAACAGACAATGAGGCAAAAATTGGTTCTATAGTGCCGTATCAGTCTGTTATTCCCACAAAAAAAATCGATGGCAACTATATCATAGCTGCCATCGATAATATATTCGAATGGTGACCCAGGAGGGACTCGAACCCACGACCCTTTGATTCGTAGTCAAATACTCTAATCCAACTGAGCTACTGGGCCATTCTTATCAATTGCTTTCGCAACCAACGTGTATTATGATATCACACACTCTGAACGATGTCAAATATTTTCTTGAAAACGCGCAAACTTCTCTATCTACTCACTTATCTATTTTTTGTCCGGCTATTTCCTGTAAAGCATTTTTGTCACTGAACATGAGTGCAACCAAAGCACCATCTATTTTATTGTCTTGAACCATGGTATACATGATATTCTCAACCTCGGACAGCATTATATCCGAATGATAGGTTCTTTCCTCCGTGAGTGCCGTAAAAATATCCGCCACCGCAACAATACGTGAGCCCAATGACAGCGCATCGCCTTTGATATGGAATGGATACCCTTTGCCATCCAGGGTTTCGTGATGAAAAGCCGCCCATTCTGCAATTGTCTGAAAGCCATCGATTCCCTGCAAGATCCTGTATGTATAGTACGGATGCCGTTTGACAACATAAAATTCCATTTCCGTAAGCTTATCCGGCTTTTCCAGAATATGATTGGAAACAGAAAGCTTTCCCAAATCATGAAGCAAGCCCGCAATACGCATAAGACGAACCTCATTGCGGCTAAAGCCTTTTCTCTCCGCCAAATAAGCCGCCGCAACTGCTACCCGGCGGGAATGCGTACCCGTCCGCTGGTCGGCTCTGTCGACAATCGTTGCCATAAGCTCCGCAATTTCCATGACCTCATCCAATGAATAACGCGTATCACCATAAACCGCTACATGATCAAAAAACATCTGAAAGTAATACGGATTTTCAATGTCCAGCCAAAAGCTTTCCTGTCCGGAAAGTTTCTGCAGTACATCTACAAGCTGCGGATCGAATTCCGTACCACTACCCTGCCAAAGCGCCTGCATTATATTCTGAACCTGTGTAAAAATAAGACATTTTTCATTGAGACGAATTTCCAAACTATCCGCCAGATGTATGATACGACTCACCAGCGGGATTTCTTTGCCCTTCCGTCCTGACGGGCTGCTGCCATCCCAGTATTCATGCTGATATCGTATTGCTTCCGCCATATTCCCGAATATCTTCGAGTTTTTCAAAAGTTCATAGCCTCTTTCTGCATGCTGATAACTATCGCTGCTGGTGCATCTGCTAAACAGATTGATATTCTCATGCCAGTCAGCGACCGCCCCCACATCATGCAGCAATGCAGCATAAACGAGTTTCCTCTGCTCCCCGCGCACTAACTTCAAAGCCTCGCCAATACGGTCAGCAACAATAGCTACATGCCACTGATGACTGTACATCCCGCCAGATGAAAATTCCATCGCCATTGACAATCCCTTGAGCAATTGTACCGGGTTGATAACAAATTCCACGATATGCCACATCCCTTCTTTATCATATATCCCTATTTAGACATCATCCTATAGATTTGTCAACTCTTTACGTAACACAGATGCCGTGCACTGATTTTATAAATATGATATATTATATATGGGTGGTTTATCATGTGGCAAATATTCAAATCTTTCTGCATCAAATGTACTATGCCGGCCTGTATTCTTTTGCTTTGGCATCTCGGCACCGCATGGCATTGGTGGGATACCTATATTGTTCCTTCCCCAGTAAAGGTCTGGAATAGTCTGAAGGAACTTGCTTCCTCCGGCCTGCTTCTTCATCACGTTGGAACAAGTGTCCTGCGTGTTGCTGCCGGATTTTCTATAGCCGCTGCTCTGGCTTTACCCTGCGGCATCCTGCTCGGCCTCTGTCACAGAGCACACGCATTTTTTTATTCCCTGCTGGAATTTTTTCGCAATGTACCGCCCCTGGCGTTGCTTCCCATGCTGATTTTGTGGTTTGGCATCGGTGAAACAAGCAAGCTGTGCATTGTCGTTCTAGCGACCTTTTTCCCGATTTTTCTGAACACACTGGACGGTATATCGCGTCCGGATACTTCACTCCTTGAGACCGGCCAGGTTTTCGGTTTCTCGCAATTTGCTGTTTTCTGGCATATTCGTCTGCCTATGGCAATCCCCTGCATATTTACAGGCCTTCGCATCGGACTTGGCTACAGCTGGCGTTCATTGATTGGTGCTGAGATGATTGCTGCCTCTGCCGGACTTGGCTATATGATTCTTGATGGTGAGGAGATGGCCCGGCCCGATATCATTGTCGCAGGCATTCTCACTATTGGGTTGTTGGGAGTCTTCGCTGATTTTCTGCTTACCGCAATCAAGCGCCGCAGTACGCTGCTGCAAGGAGGAAATCAGCCATGACCCTTGCCTTGGAACATATTTCCATGCATTATACATTACAGGACGGAACCCGCATTACGGCCTTAAAAGACATATCCCTTGAGCTGCCGAACGCATCCTTTAATATGCTGGTTGGAAAAAGCGGTTGTGGCAAAACCACGCTGCTGCGCATACTCGCCGGACTGGAGAAACCGGATGTAGGCCATATTTCTCATACAGGTCCGTCTATACGTAACGGTATCATGTTCCAGACTCCCAGGCTCCTTCCCTGGTTAACGGTCTGGGACAACATCTGTCTCTGGAAATATGGTCACGGTGGTTCACAGAAACTTGCCAGGCATTATCTACAGGTTTTTGGGCTTGAACACTTTCGCGATGCCTATCCGCATCAGCTCTCGGGCGGTATGGCACAGCGCGCCGCCCTGGCTCGCACGCTTTCTTATGAACCGACGTTTCTTCTGCTTGATGAGCCATTTGCCGCCTTGGACTATTTCACACGGCAGCAGCTGCAGGATGAACTCATGCAGCAATTCGCAGACCATCCTCTCACAATTTTCTTTATTACGCATGATGTCGCTGAAGCAGCTCGTCTGGGGCAGAGAATCATTATCATGGAAAACGGACGCATCAACGGACTGCTCACAAATCCATCCCCATATCCCCGCCCTGTTCTCAATGACCGGTTTGCATTGGAAAAACAGATTATTTCTTTATTACAAAACAAATGAGGTGTATACTCCAATGAATCTATCCCATGTACATAAACGCATACTTCTTACCGTGGCAGCTATTCTGTCCGCCGCCATGCTCCTGCTGCAGGGTTGCGGCAACAGCTCTGGAGCAGGAGATCCTCCGGCCTCCGCTGTACAATCCACGCAAAAGACCGGCACGATCCATATGACTTACGTAAAGTCACCACTCAACATCCCTTCTATTTTAGAAAAAAAAGACCAGATATTTGAAAATGCTTTTCAGCCAGATGGCATTTCCGTTGAATACGCAGACCTCGATGCAGGACCGAAACAAACCGAGGCTATAGCGGCAGGACGCATGGATATTTGTCATGCACTTGGCGGCACAAGTGCTATTCTGGCGGCTGCCAACGGGATTGACCTCAAGATTGTCGGCATCTACAGCCGGGCCCCAGAGGCCTTTATGCTCATGGTAAAAGATCCATCCATCCAATCGGTCAAAGACCTGAAAGGCAAGACGATCGCCGGACCAAAGGGGACTATCCTGCATCAGCTCCTGCTGGCAGCCCTGAAAAAAGAAGGTATGGGAACAGACGATGTAAAATTTGTTTCCATGGGCATACCACAGGCATCTGCCGCATTAGCAGGCGGCAGTGCTGACGCAGCGCTTCTCGCCGGACCAGCCACACTCAAGATGCAGAATGAAGGTGCCCGCATACTCACAACCGGCAAGGGCTTACTCGATGCTACTATTGTTATCGCCATGCGCAATGATTTCATCAAGGAACATCCGGATACTGCCAGAAAATTCATGGACACGCATCAGCAGGTCGTAACAAACTACATGGCTGACCCGCAAAGTGCATATGCCATAACTGCCGCAGAAACCGGCCTCAACCAAGAACAGGTTAGCATTATGGCAAAATGGTACGATTTTGATCCTGCCATCCGTGCTGCAGATATTATAGACTTGGAGGAAACACAGGACTTCCTCATCCAAACCGGCATGCTTGAAAAAGATAAAAAAATCAATATCCAGGAACTTTGCGCCTCTCTTTAAGCAGCCTGACAAAAAACTCCCAGTCATCGTATGATACTGAACCATACGATGACTGGGAGTTTTTATAGTTTTGCTGCCCTATTATAAAAAGCACAATGGCAATATGCTGCCACGCTTTTGGTCTAACTTGATGGGGTCACTTCAATGTGGCCGGGCCCTTCTCATCACTTTTATGCATCCACAAGTTTATTCACGAGTTCGCCAATGCCCTCGATCTTTATTTTGACTTCATCACCGGCCCTGAGCCATACACGCTTTTCCCGCGGATAGCCAACAATGACTCCCTGCGGCGTTCCTGTGAATATGAGATCTCCCGGACGCAGTGTCATGAATTGTGAGGCATAACTTACGATAGTCGCACAATCAAAAATCATATTCTTCGTATTACCGTCCTGCCGAAGCTGTCCGTTGACATAAGACTGCACCGACAGCTTTGATATGTTGATTTCATCTGCAGGTACAATATAAGGCCCGCAAGGAGCAAATGTATCGGGTGTCTTGCCCAGAAGCCACTGTGTCGTACGACCCTGCAAATCCCTGGCAGAAAAGTCATTGCCCGTAGTGTACCCAAAAATATATGGCAGAGCCTCGTCCTTAGATATGCAGGAGGCTTTCCTGCCAATGATGATAACGAGTTCAGCCTCATAATCAAACATTTTCGCCCCCTTTGGCAGACGGATAACATTGCCATGTGCATTGAGTGCGCTGCTGAACTTACTGAACAAGGTCGGCGTTTCCGGCAGTGCTTGATGGGCTTCAGCCGCATGATCTGCATAATTCAGTCCGACACAGAGAATCTTCTCCGGGCCGGGTACAGCCGGTGCGAAACGGATAGATTCCATATCCAGGGCCGGAGCCTCGTCTATGCACTGCCGGATGGACGCCAATGCTGCCTGCCCGCCGTTCATGAGACTTACAATACATGCCGGACTACCATTTCCGAACGCAGTGACATCAACGCCCTTGCTATTTTCAACCGCTCCCAGGTGGATTTGATCCCCCACATAAAAATTGAAGATTTTCATTTTCTTTTCCCCCTCACAATGGTTTTAAAGCTCTTCTATATTTATTTCTTTTACATAATGGACGATTTTATCCGCCAGAGAAAAATCCTGTTTACCAGAATTCGGATTACGATAGCCTATGCAGTACATCCCGGCAGCTTTAGCCGCCTGCACGCCAAGACCTGCGTCCTCAAGCACTACGCAATCTCGCGGACGTACACCCAGCTTTTTAGCTGCCAAAAGATATACTTCCGGATTTGGCTTTGACTCCGGCAACGCCTGCCCGCTTACAAGCACATCAAAGTACCCGCGAATCTGTAATTTGTCAACAATATAGCTGATGAAAGTATCCTCACTGGAGGAAGCTATCGCCATACATACACCGTGTGCGCGCAGATTCTTTAATAAAGCCGGTATCCCCTCAATGGCTGTCAGCTTTGTCTGCTTCATGCGCTCCATAAAAAGCTCGTCCTTGCGTACGCATACAGCTTCCGCATCCACGGAAGCATGCCGCCTCGCAATGATTGCCGCAATACCAACACCACGCTTGGTTCCTGCATACTCCAAAAGCTCATCCTGCGTACAGGCAACCCCGGACTCATGCAATGCAACGACGGTAGCCTCTGAATGGATATACTGCGTATCGACGAGAACCCCATCCATATCAAAAATAAACGCCTTCATTTATCTTCCTCCCCTGAAGTGTAAGATTTTTTCCTGATCTGCCTTCGTATCAATATCCCAAAAATCCTCTGGTTCCTTAAAATCAACAAAACATGTTTCCGATAAATGGTGCTGATAAACCTGCCTTCCGCCCTTATCTCCTCTTATATCCGCAAGCTCATGATAAAATCGTCTGGGAAACAGACACGGACTCTGTGGCTGGTTCATATAACACGGTACGATAATACGATCCGAACGGCGTGCTTCCTCCAAGAGCCGCTGCACAGTCTGAAGACGCAGCAAAGGCTGGTCCGCATTCAAAAACAATATTGTATCATAGGCTCCAGGCAGTTCCCTGACACCAGAGGCAATTGACGAAGCAATGCCAGTTGGCGCCAAGGGATTAACCGCTGTCACAAACCCGGCTTCAACGGCTCCGGCACGAATACGGCAGTTGTTCGTAACTACAACGCAAAAAGCGTGCGGCAATTGTGCCGCAAGTGACAGTGCCCGCACAAAAAGAGGCTCTCCCGCAAATTCCATCAAAAGTTTATCGATTTTGCCCATGCGGCGGCTCAAACCAGCGGCAAGTATGACAATAGCCAGCCGGATATCTTTTTCCATAGCACTTTATCTCCCCACAGCCAGTATCCGGCTGTTATCCTGCAGCAAGCGCTGCAAGTGTTCCGCACATTGCTGTGCTTTCAGAAAATCATCGCCTGTATTGACCTGATTCATAATGACAGCAAACCGCCCCTGCACCAGTTTCCTGCCGCCATGTGGATGGGTGAGCAGCATGGCAACATCCTCCGATGTAAGGATATCCCCCGAAGACTTTCCTAAAATTGCCATAACTTTTTCAGGACGATGGCATACTTCCCGGATGGGTTTCCCCCAAGCCGGCATACCCACTACCGCCACTACCAGCTGCTCATCACCATGCAATACCGGTTCATGCTCTGCCGGTGCCTTTGCCGGCAGCATACGCGAACCGTCAGCTTCAATAAGCACAAAATCCACCAGCTGTGACACCTGTGCCAAAAATTCCTCCTGAGGTGCCGACAGCTTACGTTCCGGTACCCCGCTGCCAACTACGGCCGCTCCATTCTCTGCCAATGCTTTTTCCACACCCGACAAATCCCTATCCGTAATAAAAAAACCTGCGGGACGGCGTATATGGGTCGAAGTAGTTATAAGCACCCGTTTTCCCTTAGCCCTGAATTCGTCTGCCAGCGCAAATAAGATCGTTGTTTTGCCTCCTGCACCCACAAGCGCAATACGCTTCTCCCCAACCCGTATACCAAGAGCTTCCACTAAGGAAGCACAGGGGACAAAGGACTTATGTTCCCTGTACCATATTTTCATAAAAACACCTCATAAAGCCCTTCCGGCCGAATGTTTTCCCTGCACAGCAACTTCTCCAACTCCTGGCGAAGCGTGATACTCGTACAAAAAGCCAGCCCGCAGCCTGCACGGATTTGCGGCGGCACGGGGATAAGACGTCCCAGCAGGCCTGCTTTCTGCGCTTCTCTTTCCATTTTCATGGCTTGCGATGTCGTATCAAAGGCTGCTACCAGTTTTTTAACCTTTTTGCGCATGTTCCCCTCATTCCTCTGCCAATCTGCGCACAGCACAGATTGCAGTTTCAATTTCTTTCGTCGTATTGAAATGAGAAAAACTGAATCGCACCATGCCCTGCTCGACTGTACAAAAATGTTTGTGCATAAGAGGTGCACAATGCCCTCCTGGACGCGTACAGATATCATATTCTGTGCTCAGATTGTCACTGACACTGCCAGATGCTTCGTCTCTTATATTAAGGCTCACAATAGGCGCTCTGTATTCCGTAGAAAAATCACCATAAACTTTCACACCAGAAATATCCTGCACGCCTTGATAAAATTGCCTGGCCAATCGGAGCACCTCACTGCGCACCGAATCAATGCCCATTTGCTGCAAATACAAGAGTCCGGCGCGTAACCCTGCCAAACCATGCGCATTGAGAGTACCCGCCTCCAGATGTGTCGGCATAGCCTCCGGATGCATATGTGAAAATGTCTGTATACCGCTGCCTCCGGATTTCCACGTACGCAGCCTTAACCCCGGACGCACGCATATCCCACCCGTTCCCTGCGGTCCGAGAAGCGCTTTATGTCCTGTAAAGCATACAATATCAATATGCTGTTTTTGCATGTCAATAGGAAAAACACCTGCCGTCTGCGCCGTATCCAGTATAAAAAGCTTCCCGTAACGATGGCATAATTGCCCAATACGCCCGATATCGACCAGATTGCCGGTAAGGTTCGAGGCATGCGTTGAAACAACCGCACGTATGGAGGCTTCCTCCGCAAATAGCTGCTCCATAGCCTCATAATCCGGCCTGCCTGCTGCATCCGCCGACAATATGAACAGCTTAACTCCACATGCTTCCTGCTCATATAATGGGCGCAATACAGAATTATGTTCCAGACTGCCTGTGACTACTCCATCTCCGGGAGAAAAAATTCCCTTTATTGCTATATTGAGTGCTTCGGTAACATTCGCACAAAATGCCACGCAATCGGCATCAGGCGCATGAAAAAGCCCGGCCACAAGCTCCCGTGTTTCATAAACCAGACGGGCAGCAGCCAGCGCAGCCCCATGCGCTCCACGGCTGCTGTTCCCCAATGAATTTATCGCTTCATAGACGGCCGTCGCAACAGATTCCGGCCGATGAAACGAAGTGGCCGCACTGTCGAGGTAAATCATTTCCACATGCCCCTTTCATGGCCTGCTATAAGTTCCAGTACAGAACCAGCGATGCAGCGTGCTTTATCCGATATAGTAAAACAATGATTTGCTACAGGCCTCGGATCTATATCAGCTATCTTGAGTCCTCGTGTGACCTCATACCCATCCCGGATAATTCCGCGCAGTATACCGTCAAGCGATGCCTTGACATCACTTATCTGGCCATCATTCCCATAAATCTGCGCAATAACCTCATTTTTGTGCACCATCGTGGAAATTGACCGCCGGTTTTCCATACGGCCAGCTGCCGGAGCATGGATTACCCGTTCAGCGCCATAGCCACTAATGATTCCTGGCACGCCTGTATTCTTCATGGCAAATCCCTCACGAATAATACGTCCCAGATTATGGCCGCGCATAGTCTCAATAACCCAGTCCACATCACGTCCGGCACAGAATCCAGGGCCCAGGGCTATAGTCAGGTCCGCCATATTCTTGGTCGTACCGATATTTTTCTTAGCGAGAATGGCATCTACCACAGCTTCATGCCTAAAATTCTGGATAGCGTCAGCCTCCGGGTCTACAAGCATCGCTACCTCGCCGGACTTGAGTATCTTCCCAACCTCATGTACCGTCGGGGCAAGGCGGCAGGTTACGCGTTCCACAATCTTTACACCATCATAGGCCGCCTCAGAAAAAGCGACCTCCCGGCGGATTGCCGACGGATACTTATCCTCCAGGACAAGCACGTGATAGCCTGCATTATGTAAACGATGAATCGTACCTGTGGCAATATCCCCACCGCCACGTACAACAATAAGATGCTTCATGTATGCTGACTCTCCTTACGGTTTAATGATTTTAGCAGCTCTGGTCATGATTTCGACAATGGAATACATATTGGTCACCGAACCTACTGCCAGTTTTTCCGTAAGCCCATAGTGATTCAGACATGTGCCACAGGTCATAATCTCTGTTCCCTGTGCCTCGAGGCTCTTGAGATCCTCAATGGAAGGAGATCCCTCTACAGCGACAAATGCCCCCCGATTATAAAAGATTATGGTTTTAGGCAAAACATCCGCTTTAGCAAGTGCAAAAATAAAGCCCTTCAAGAGTGTTGTTCCAAGTTCTCTATCTCCATCTCCCATACTATCGGAAGAAATAACAACAATAGCATCTCCCTTTACTGCATCCGGATAACAGACGACTTCCTCATCTATTCCCGCAGCTGCAGCCTCTCCTACCTCAAAAACCACACAGAAATCCTCTCCTGCCTGCTTGGAATGAACCCCATAGCCTTTTTGCTTTGCCATCTTTGTCAGATTCTGTACAGCAATCTCATTATCAACAAGCACCTCTACCTTGCCTGCATCCTGCAGCCTGCCGATTGCCTCCTTGGTCATTATGACCGGTATCGGACACTGCTGTCCTCTTGCATCTACTTTTTGCATACACAGATTCCCCTTTTATTTATTTTTTTACAATTATCGATTTATTTTGCCATTCTGTGACCACGCCAATGCGCCCGCACTGCATCCCCAGTCTCTGGATTGCAATAAGTGCCTTAGTAGCATCTTCCGGAGCGACCGCTGCCAAAAGCCCACCCGAAGTTTGCGGATCAAAAAGTATTTCTTCCATTGGAAACGGTATGTTTTCAAAAGAAACCCTATCGCCAACGAAATTACGATTTTTCTGCCCAGCACCCGTAATAAGAAAATCTGCCGCATAGGTCCATGCTTCTCCTATATAGGGAATACCATTCATAAATAATGTCGCGGAACATCTCTCTGCCAGCATTTCCATAAGATGTCCCAATAGGCCAAACCCTGTTATATCAGTACAGGCATGCACCTTGAGAGATTTAAGCACCTCTGCCGCATATTTGTTCAAAGTCGTCATAGAGCGTACAGACTTTTTCATGGCCCCCTCCGATGCGGCATTTACACGATCAGCTGCTGTCACGATACCAACGCCCAAAGGCTTGGTCAAAATCAATACATCTCCCGGTTCGCATGTATTATTCCGGATAATATGCTCCGGATGAATGACTCCAGTAACCGAAAGACCATATTTTATCCCCTCATCGGCAATCGAATGCCCTCCTGCCAGTACACCTCCGGCTTCCTGTATTTTATCCGCGCCTCCCCGAAGTATTTCTCCCAATATGTTCAAATCCATCTTTTCTGGAAAACAAACAATATTAAGCGCTGTACGAACCTCTCCTCCCATCGCATAAATGTCACTTACGGAATTGGCCGCCGCAATCTGCCCAAAAATGTATGGGTCTTTGACCATTGGCGGAAAAAAATCCAAAGTCTGCACAATAGCCATATCCTCTGTGAGCTTATATACAGCAGCATCGTCACTTCCGTCAAAACCTACGAGAAGGTTTGGTTCTGTTTTTTTCGGCAGTTTTTCCAAAACATGACGAAGTAACCCGGCACCAAGCTTAGCCGAGCAACCACCGCTTTTGCAAAAAACAATTTTCTTGTCTTCACCCATTTCTCTGGCTCCTCTTATTCCTTTTTCTTTCTATTATACAATAAATTAACTGCACATATATAATAATTTAGCTTCATACTTGTTTTTTTCCTGCTCTTCCATACTATTTTTTTCTAGTCGAAATTTTTAGAAAAATATTCGTCAGAATCTTGCAATATATTAATCTGCGTGATATAATGAAGGCGTAAAGAGGAGATAGATAAGTAGTCTGGCTGGGATATCTGCAAGTCTTGTAGTGGATACTCTCATAAAGATGCTTGTCAGCCGAAAAAGGCTCTCTTCAAAATCAGCAGAAAGGATGTGGGGTGTTATTGAAGATAGTGGTTGTCCTTCACTCCTCATGCTCTGACTAGCAAGTGTACAGATGAAGAAAATTTCCAGGACAGCAGAATGAGACGCAAGGATGGGTCGACCGCCATACGTACTCGAAGCTTGGTGGAAACAAAAGGCACATCGTCAGAAAATGAAGAGGGGAAGGTTTCCCAAGTATCTTTGCTTTATGTATTGCAATACATGGTAATGCCAGTACTTCCAATCAATTGTGTAGTCCCTTTGGATGGCAGACGTACCAATATTGGGATATTCGTCAATTACGAGAAATGTGGTTTGTATATAGCGTAAGTGATATGCATCACAATTGTGGTTTAGCTAGCCATGTAATACAGCATATTATTCTACTTAAGAGAATATATGCCGACAAATGAATAAAGAGGGATTTGATGTTACTTAATTACTAAATTCGGCTCGCATTCGATGTGGGCCGAATTTTATTTTGTCTATACCTATACGTTGTATATAAGATGCACCCCTGTTTTTCCCACAATTCCATATTTTTTGACTGTTCTATTTTCCTTTATTTCCCTTCATAGGGGCGTACACGAAGCTTAAGGCCGCGTAAATCGCATAGCTTGCGACACGCCTCAATTTCAGCTGCATCCTCGACCTGGTCCACCACGGTGAGCACCACATCCGCTATATATTTCTGGCAATGCAACGCAAATTTCAACATGGCTTCATAAGAAGCTATGCCGAATTTACTGCGCGTAAGGGCCAGATAACGCTCGGCATTCGAAGCATTGAGACTGATGGATATCGTATCAAGAATACCACCCGCAAATACAGCGGACGTGTCATAACCATATGCGAGATCCGAGAGGCCATTCGTATTAAGACGCGTCGGGATCTCCGGTTGCCTTCTCTTAACCCAGGTAAGCAGTTGTACGAGCTCATTAAGGCGCATCGTCGGCTCCCCAAAGCCACAAAATACAACTTCCTTGACATACGACCATGGCACTTTCTCCAATTGTTCCTCTACCTGGCCTACAGCAGGCTCTTCTTTTAGCCAAAGAGAAGCTTCCGTATCCATATCCTTGAGCTGGCGCAGGCAGAACGTACAGGCACAGGTACAACGGTTGGTCAGATTCACATAGATGCTGCGCTTTCCCTCCGGTTGCCGCTGCAGACTTTCAGTCAAAGTAATATATTCACCCTTATCCACTGTATAAACAATCATCACATTTCCTCCGTTCATTTCAACTCCGTCAGATATTCTTCAAATGCCAGACCATAATTCCATGGCTGCGCGAGCTCTACCGTATAGACAAGCACCCGGCTGATAAAATCCACTGCCTTCTTTACTGCCACGGCCAGCGTCTCTCCCTGCACCAGGCTTGCTGATACGATAGCGGTAAAAGCATCTCCCGTACCAGAACGGTCCCCATCTATTTTTGGTACACACAATACCTTTGGTGTATTTCCCCGTTCATAAATAAAGTTCTTTATGTTTCCACCCTCGTTGATTCCAGTAATCACGACCTGCGCCGGCCCGCGCTCTGAAAGCTCCCTGGCCATGCGCGCAAGCTCTGTATCGGAGACCCTGCCATCCTGCGGATAGGGTATATCCAACAACTGACAAGTTTCCGTAAGATTCGGCGTCAATAAATCCGCAAAGGCCAGTAATCGCCGCATCTCCGCACACATTTCCTTCGTGTAGGATGAATACAGCCGACCATAATCGCCCATCACCGGATCAACCATAACTCTCGTATCTTCTTCCTTAAAAATTTTGATAAAATCGAGAACAATATTAATTTGCTCGGCCGACCCTAAAAACCCTGTACATATGCCGTCAAACCGGATACCATTTTGCTGCCAATTCTCCATATAAGGACGCATATGCGCTGTATAATCATCGATATAATGTGATACAAAACCCGTATGTACGGACAAAATTGCCGTAGGCAGCACACAGGCCTGCACCTTAAGCGCCGAAATAAGAGGTAGCTGCACGGCCACCGAACATCGGCCAAAACCGGTAATGTCATTTACGAGTGCAATTCTTTTCTGTCTCTTCATCATCTAAAGCTATCTCCCCGATTACAAATATACAATTTCATTATACGCCATTTGCCATTCCCTCACAAGAAAAGAGGTGCTACACAGGAAAAATCTGTGCCGCACCTCTAACCTATAATATTCAGTTAACGAAATTCCAAATCCCTGCGGCTGTAACGGACATTCTCAGAAACCGGGATACTTGCCGCATAACGCTGAATGATGACAGATGTGGTAAGCAGACCTGCCAACACTGCAATAGCTACGAGTACAAGCACACGTGCCATAGAGGAATCACTATCGCTGTCACTGGAAAAAACATCTCCCATTCCATCCATGACATTCGATAATGCCGGGCCAAAGTTCTCAATGGCATTATAGGTATTATATGCCTGCGCAAAAGTATTCCATCCCGCCATACCTAAATTTGCCAAAGATTTATCCCGTGCAAAAGCAATCCACGAATGGATTGTGATTGCCAGCCCCGAACCTAATGCCGGCACAATAAGAAGGATATACGTAAGGCTCATCATAAACTGGATAGCCTGCGGCGGCAGATATCCCAACTGATAGGCCAATGTACCAAGCAGAATTGCATAGGATGAGGTAAAACCCACCGCTGCCTGAATGGCCGCGCACCATACAATAATACGGATCCAGCCGCCTGCGCCCTTCGACTCTGCCCAGGCTTTTCCGGCCTGTCTGGCATTCCAAAAACTAATTCCTATATTGAGCAACACCAAAAGGAATAACATGATCATTTTCATTCAACCTCCCTGCTATATATAAAATATAACTTTTATTTATGAAAAACAGCTTAAAACATTTTCTTGTTTCCTATGCTATAATAGGACCTAAAACAAGGAGGTCCTTATGACGAAAATAAAACCATGGCTTTTGCTTTTTACAACCGCAATTTTTCTTTCCGGCTGCGGACAGCAATCACTCACAACATCTACTTCATCCAATACGAAGGAAAGCTCTGCCTCCCTTCAGGAAAATCATTCCCCGGGCAACAAAACTGTTCTGGCCGACGACAGCTTCAGCAATCTGCAGCTTGATACTCCTACCCTGCCGGTCTACGACTCCTATACGCTTGCCCAGCGGCGGACAAAGGGTCTCATAACGGCTCTGCCAATGTTAAAAAACTATAAAACCGGCAAGGTTGTCTATCTTACCTTTGATGACGGTCCCGATAACAAGAATACGCCTGCCATCCTCGATATCCTTGCTGACGAAAATGTAAAGGCCACTTTCTTCGTTACCGGCCGCCATGCCGAGCTGTATCCGGATATGCTCCGCCGTATATACAAGGAAGGGCATGCCATCGGCAACCACAGCTATGATCATGACTACAGCCGGCTGTATCCTTCTGCCGCAAATTATATAAAGGAAATGGAAAAAACAGACGGCATTATTTTTTCTGCTATTGGTGTCCGCCCATTGATTACACGCGCTCCTGGCGGTACCGTTGGACACTTCACCAAGGCATATCTTCCAGCTCTCAGAGAAAACGGCTATACCGAATTCGGCTGGAATGTCAGTAGCGCCGACGCTGCACCGAATCATCCCGTAGCACAGGATTTTATTGACAACGTACTTTCCCAGATTGACAATCCTGCTGTTTCCTCGCATCCGACTATTCTCATGCACTGCTCCGAGGGACATGAAGAAACCGTCAAAGCTCTGCCAGCCATCATAAAGCTTCTCAAAGAACGAGGCTATATCTTCGGTGTCATTACCCCTATGACGCCAAGTCCCTGGTAAAAACGACACAGGTATTATAATAATCTAACAAAGGACGCTGACAAGCATTTGCCTGTCAGCGTCCTTTGGCTCTGCCCCTAAAAAGCAGCTTATTATTTGTTCATTGCTTCCGAAACAGCCACCGCTACCGCTACGCTGGCACCAACCATCGGGTTATTGCCCATACCAATAAGCCCCATCATTTCAACATGTGCCGGTACAGAAGAGGAACCTGCAAACTGTGCATCGGAATGCATGCGGCCCATCGTATCCGTCATGCCATAGGAAGCAGGACCTGCTCCCATATTATCCGGGTGCAGCGTACGCCCCGTACCACCGCCGGATGCCACGGAGAAGTACTTTTTGCCCTTCTCGACGCATTCCTTCTTATAGCAGCCGGCCACCGGATGCTGGAAACGCGTCGGATTCGTAGAATTTCCTGTAATAGAAATATCGACATCTTCAAGATGCATGATTGCCACGCCCTCAGGAACACTATCGGCACCGTAACACTTGATAGCGCTGCGTTCGCCGTCAGAGTAGCTGATTTCCTTAACGATATTGACTTCGTTCTTTGCATAGTCATACTGCGTCTTTACATAAGTAAACCCATTAACGCGGGAAATAATCTGGGCCGCATCCTTGCCGAGTCCATTCAGGATAACCTTCAGCGGTGTATTGCGAACCCTGTTTGCTGTACGGGCAATACCAATAGCTCCCTCAGCCGCAGCAAAGGATTCATGTCCGGCAAGAAACGCAAAGCATTTTGCATTCTCGCGGAGCAGCATAGCCGCCAAATTTCCATGTCCAAGCCCAACCTTGCGATGCTCAGCCACAGAGCCCGGGATACAAAACGCCTGGAGGCCTTCACCGATAGCTTCCGCAGCCTTGTCAGCATCCTTACAGCCTTTCTTTATGGCAATAGCCGCACCCAATGTATACGCCCAACAGGCATTCTCAAAGCAGATAGGCTGGATATCCTTGACAATACCAGCAACATCAAGGCCTTTTTCTTCGCAAACTTTTTTGGCATCTTCAACTGATGCGATACCATACTTCTTGACTACTTCGTTAATTTTATCAATACGGCGTTCATAGCCTTCAAATAATGACATTCATTTTCATCCTTCCTGTTATCTAAAATTATTCTTCACGAGGATCTACATAACGAGCAGCTTCTGCAAAACGTCCATATGAACCTTTTGCTTTTTCGAGAGCGTCCTGCGCCGCAGTACCCTTTTTGACCATTTCCATCATCTTGCCAAGATTGACGAATTCATAGCCGATAATGCGGTCTTCCTTATCAAGCGCAATACGCGTTACATAGCCTTCTGCGAGTTCCAGATAACGAGGCCCTTTTTTAAGTGTGCCGTACATCGTGCCAACCTGGCTGCGAAGCCCTTTGCCGAGGTCATCGAGACCAGCGCCAATCGGCAGACCGCCCTCCGAAAATGCGGTTTGTGTCCTGCCATAGGCAATCTGCAGGAAAAGCTCACGCATAGCCGTATTGATTGCATCGCAGACAAGATCCGTATTAAGTGCTTCCAGAATCGTTTTGCCTGGGAGTATTTCCGAAGCCATAGCCGCGGAATGCGTCATGCCAGAGCAGCCAACCGTCTCAATAAGAGCTTCCTGAATAACGCCATCCTTTACATTCAAAGACAGCTTGCAGGCACCCTGCTGCGGCGCACACCAGCCAACACCATGCGTAAGTCCGCTGATATCCTTTATTTCCTTGGATTGTACCCATTTTCCTTCTTCTGGAATTGGTGCCGAACCATGATTCACTTCTTTAGCTACACATGTCATGCTCTCCACTTTTTGTGAATAAATCATCTTTGTCTTCCTCTCCTTACGAAATAATTGTTTTATTTGAGCTCTACGAGCGATTTGCCTGTCATCTCTGCCGGGATCTCAATACCGGCAAGCGTCAACAGTGTCGGGGCAATATCGCAAAGTGCACCTTCATGGACAGAGCGCACCTTGTCGCTGACTGTAATAAATGGTACAGGGTTTGTTGTATGCGCCGTAAACGGTTCCTTTGTTTCCGGATCCACCATAAGCTCCGCATTGCCATGGTCCGCTGTTATGCAGACTTCACCGCCAACCTCACGGATAGCCTCAACAAAACGTCCTACACAGGAATCTACTGTTTCAACAGCCTTGACCGCCGCAGAAAGTATGCCCGTATGGCCTACCATATCACCATTGGCATAGTTCAGAATAATAAAATCATATTTACCGGATTTTATCGCCTCAACCACTTTGTCGGTAACAGCAATCGCACTCATCTCCGGCTGCAAATCGTAAGTAGCAACCTTAGGTGACGGAACCAAAATGCGGCTCTCTCCCTTATAGGGCTCCTCAACACCACCGTTAAAGAAAAAGGTTACATGCGCATATTTTTCTGTTTCCGCTATACGCAGCTGTGTAAGACCATGTTTCTCAATGGTCGCACCGAGCGTATTCACAATTGTCTGCGGTGCATAAGCAACCTCAGCATTCATGCCTTCTTCATACTGCGTCATCGTAGCAAACGAAAGCTTCAGATTTTCATCGCGTGCAAAGCCATCAAACTTCGCATCCGTAAACGCATGTGTAAGTTCACGTGCGCGGTCGGGCCGGAAATTGAAGAAAATCACGCCATCCCCACTCTTCATGCCATTATACGCACCAAGCACTGCAGGAACTACAAACTCGTCCGTAACATCAGCCTTATAGGAAGCCTGCACAGCCTCTGCCGCTGAAGCCGCCTTAGCGCCTGCACCACTGGCAACTGCATCATATGCCTTCTGTACGCGGTCCCATCGATGATCCCGGTCCATAGCATAATAACGTCCGGAAACCGTAGCAATGCTGCCCACGCCGATTTCCTTTATTTTTTCCTCAAGCTCCGCAAGGTATTCCGCCGCACTCGAAGGAGGTACATCACGACCATCAAGAAAAGCATGTATATAAACTTTACTGATTCCCTCCTGCTTCGCAAACTGCAAAAGCCCATAAAGATGTGAAGAATGACTATGCACGCCGCCTGGAGAAAGAAGCCCCATGAGATGCAACGCACTGCCGTTTTCTTTCACCTGTTTCATTGCATGCTGCAAAGCTTCGTTCTTAAAAAACGAACCGTCACGTATTGCCTTGGTAATACGTGTGAATTCCTGGTAAATAATACGGCCCGCACCAATATTTGTATGGCCCACCTCAGAATTTCCCATCTGTCCATCCGGAAGGCCCACGGCTTCACCTGAGCACTTAAGCGATGTATGCGGGTATTTTCCCATAAGACCATCAATAATTGGTGTCCTGCCAACTGAAATTGCATTGTTCCCGTCATTTTCGTCACCGATTCCCCAACCATCCATAATAATCAGAGCAACCGGAGCATTTTTTAATTTTGCCATTCAGTTTACCTCATTTATTAGGGACAGCCATCAAAACTGCCCCTGCATTTTAAACATCAGAACTTAACGATTTCGCTGAAATCTGCAGCTTTCAACGCAGCCCCGCCTACCAGTGCTCCATCGACATTCGGTTTCTCCATAAGTCCCCGGATCGTAGCGGGTTTCACGCTGCCACCGTACTGTATGCGGATTTCGTCAGCCGCCGTCTGATTAAACATTTCAGCAACCGTCTTGCGGATGTGCGCACAAACCTCTTCCGCCTGCTCAAAGGTGGCTGTCTTACCTGTACCGATTGCCCAGATTGGTTCATAAGCAGCAACGAGCTTTGCGACCTGCTGGGCCGTGAAGCCATTGAGCGCGGCTTTAATCTGTCCGGCCACAAAGGCAAGATACGTTCCCTTTTCGCGAATTTCCAGAGACTCTCCACAACAGATAATAGGTGTAAGCCCGGCAGCAAAAGCAGCCTTGGCACGCTTATTGACACCTTCATCCGTCTCGCCAAAATAGTCACGACGCTCAGAATGTCCCAGGACCACGTATTCCACACCGATCTCTGTAAGCATTTCTGTGGAAATTTCACCCGTATAGGCGCCATTGGCCGCCCAATGGACATTCTGCGCACCAATATGGATATTCGTCCCTTCAGCAGCCGCACGAACAGCCTGCAGGGCCGTAGCTGTCGGGCAGGCAACAATGTCAACATCCTTTACATCTTTTACCAGCGGAGTCAGAGCCTTAATAAGTGCCGTACCCGCTGCAATCGTATTATTCATTTTCCAGTTACCGGCAATGATAGGTCTACGCATAAATAAAAACCTCCTCTATGATAGTTGTATTATTTGTCAGCAAGAGCCGCAATCCCCGGAAGTTCTTTGCCCTCGAGGAATTCAAGCGTAGCACCGCCGCCTGTAGAAATGTGGGAAATCTTATCAGAAAGCCCTGTTTTCTTAAGTGCTGCAATGGAGTCGCCGCCGCCAACAATGCTCGTAGCGCCATTCTCCGTAGCCTTGGCTACCGCCTGTGCGACTGCAAGTGTACCACCGGCAAACGCATCAAATTCAAATACGCCCATAGGCCCGTTCCATATAACAGTTTTAGCGCTCTTCAAGGCTTCTGTATATGCTGCCGAAGTCTTTGGCCCACTGTCCAGGGCTTCCCATTCAGGATCCATCTTATCCACATCGACAATTTTAACATTGGCATCTGCGGCAAATTTATCAGCGATTGTGAGATCAAGCGGCAAGATAACCTTTACGCCCTTCTTCTCTGCCTTCTTCAGTAAATCAAGCGCAAGATCTTTTTTATCCTCTTCACAAAGAGATTTCCCAATTTCCATCCCTTTGGCTGCATCGAAGGTATGTGCCATCCCACCGCCAATGATAATTGTATCGACTTTGTCAATCATGTTGGAAATAACACCAATCTTATCAGAAACTTTTGCTCCACCAAGAATGGCAACAAATGGATGTTTCGGAGAATCCAGTGTCTGTCCGATGAAACGGATTTCCTTCTCCATGAGATAGCCGGCAACCGTCTCTATATACTGCGTGATACCCACATTGGCAGCATGCGCACGATGCGCTACACCAAATGCATCATCAACTGCAATATCCGCCAAAGCGGCCAGCTGTTTAGCGAATTCCGGATCGTTTTTCTTTTCGCCCTTATGATAGCGAAGATTCTCCAAAAGAAGCACTTCACCCGGCTTCAAAGCCTTGGCGGCTTTTTCCCCTACCGGTCCTACACAATCCTCAGCAAACCGTACAGGCTTTCCCAGGAGTTCCGAAAGACAGGCCACAATCGGCCTCGTGGAGAATTTCGATTCTCTGGCCTCTGTCGGACGTCCAAGATGGCACGCCAGAATAACAGCCGCATTTTGATTGAGCAGATAATTGATTGTAGGGAGAGTAGCACGAATACGCGTATCATTCGTGATATTCTGGTTTTCATCCATAGGAACGTTGAAATCGACACGGACAAAGACTCTCTTACCTTTTACATTGATGTCTTCTATGGTCTTTTTATTCATGATAAAATCCCTCCATTATATTGAAACAGGTCCGGCCCAAACTCGGCCGGACCTTAAAAGATCTTAAATCACTCTATCAAGTTTCCTCTTACTTGAGTTCAGAGAAATATTTGATTGTACGGACCATCTGGCTCGTATAACTGTTTTCGTTGTCATACCAGGAAACAACCTGTACAAGCGTATTACCATCACCGACCGGGCTGACCATCGTCTGTGTAGCATCGAAGAGAGAGCCGTAACGCATCCCGACAACATCACTCGACACGATTTCATCCGTATTATAGCCAAATGACTCATTAGCTACAGCCTTCATAGCAGCATTTATGCCATCAACCGTAACCGCACCCTTTACAACAGCGAAAAGAAGTGTCGTAGAACCAGTTGGAGTCGGTACACGCTGTGCTGCGCCGATAAGCTTGCCCTTAAGTTCAGGAATAACAAGGCCTATTGCTTTAGCAGCACCCGTGGAGTTTGGAACAATATTAAGCGCTGCCGCACGGGATCTTCTGAGATCACCCTTGCGCTGCGGGCCATCAAGCGTCATCTGATCGCCAGTATAGGCATGGATTGTAGCCATGATACCACTCTGGATAGGAGCAAGTTTATTGAGCGCATCAGCCATAGGAGCAAGACAGTTCGTCGTGCAGGATGCAGCTGAAATAACCGTATCACTCGCTTTAAGTACCTGATGGTTCGTATTGAATACAATAGTCGGAAGATCACTGCCGGCAGGAGCCGAAATAACGACCTTGCGCGCACCCGCTTTAATATGAGCCGAAGCCTTTTCCTTGGAAGTGTAGAAGCCAGTGCACTCGAGGACAACATCCACACCGAGCTTGCCCCAAGGAAGATTCGAAGCGTCCGCTTCCTTGTAAATCGTGATTTTTTTGCCGTTGACCGTAATAGAATCTTCACCAGCACTTACCGTTTCCGCGAACTGATATTTCCCCTGAGAAGAATCATATTTCAGAAGATGAGCCAGCATCTTAGGGCTGGTGAGATCATTGATTGCAACGACTTCATAACCCTCTGCATCAAACATCTGTCTGAAAGCCAGACGACCAATACGGCCAAAACCATTAATAGCTACTTTTACTGCCATTGTGAAAATACCCCCTACAATAAAATTTTGTCTGAGATTGCTCAGATTTTATTTTTGACGTGTACCAAAATCAACTTTCAGCGTGCGTCGAAAGATCTTGTGAAAATCTTCGCAATGTCCTTATTCCTTATTTATAGTACTATAATTTTTCCCTGCTTGTCAATGCTTTCTTCATAAATTCCGGTAATTATAATATAGTTAAAAAACTTTATTATCAGAATAATCCCTACGAATACACAATAAGAGATTTCCCTTGATTTTCAAGGCTTCCAAAGGATTTTTTTCTATTGAACAATTCCAAACACGTGTCATTTTTTATACATGCTTTCCGGTTATATATCGTCCCTTTGCCATCTGAAAAACAAGGTAGAAAACAGAATTTATGTCTGGGTATTTCGGCTTAAATCTGTTTTCCTTTAAGAGTTTCTTCTTCTATTATTTACCTATTTTGGCAAAATTCATTCACCGAATTATATCCGGTTCTTTTTCAAGTGCAAGACTTGCCTGCACCATAATGGCACATTCCAAACGTTTTTTCTGGATTTCACAGCCAAGCTCATAAGGCTGGCGAATATCACCATGGAAAAGGTCCGCGTTGGCATGACAGCCACCACTGCAGAAAAAACGCGCCCAGCAATCGCGGCATTTCTCCTTATTAAGTACATGCGATTCACGGAAGTATTGCGGCAATTCCTTGTTTTGCACACCGGCAAAGACATTCCCCAGTTTATATTTATCACGCCCTACGAACTGATGGCACGGATAAAGGTCTCCATTGGCAGCTACCGCATAGTATTCATGTCCGGCTCCGCAGCCGGAAAGGCGCTTGGCTACACAGGGTCCATTGCTCAGATCCATATTGAAATGAAAGAAGAAAAAGCCTTTTCCCTCTTTATGCCGGCTGAGATATGCCTCTGTAAGCCTGTCATATTCGTCAAATATATGCGGCAAATCTTTTTCCGTAAAACCATAAGGCATATCCTTCGCTACCACCGGCTCGATGGAAAGTATGTTGAAGCCTTCATCGGCCATGGAGAGTACATCCTTGGTGAAATCCGGGTTATAGGCCGTATAAGTACCGCGCAGATAATAGTTTTTTCCTCCACGGGAATCCACCATTTTCTTAAAATTTTTCAGTACACGATCGTAGGTTCCATGCCCGCCCATATCCGGACGCATGCGGTCATGGACATCCTTACGCCCATCAAGACTCAGCACAAGGCTGATAGCATTATCATTGAGGAATTTGATATTCTCATCTGTAAGGAGCATTCCGTTGGTAGTGAGCGTAAGCTTGAAGATCTTGCCTGTTTCCTTCTCACGTTTTCTTACATATGCCGTGACCTCTTTCACTACCGGCATATTCATAAGCGGTTCACCGCCAAAAAAATCAACCTCACAATGTTTACGATTGCCGCTATGGTCGATGATATAATCAATCGCTGCCTTGCCGACTTCAGCGCTCATAAGAGCCCGCCCGCCACCAAAGTCACCCGTATCAGCGAAACAGTATTTGCAGCGCAGGTTACAGTCATGTGCTATCATCAGGCACATGGACTTTACAAGACCCTCCGATTTAAATGTTGGCGGCACATCAATATCCGGTGCGAAAAGCTCCTGCTGTTCTATCAGCTTATGGAGCTCACCCAAAGCTTCCCTGAGTTCTTCCCGGGGGTATCTGCCGTCAAATTTTTCTGTTACCGCCTCGTCATTCGTACCATCAAAAACATCCATCATATCGTAAATCATTTGATCAACGACATGTACGGCACCGCTGTTAATATCCAGAAGGATATACATGCCGTTTTGCTGAAATTTATGTATTTTTACTTTCATTGCCTGCTCCTTAAAGTACTTATATTTTTTGCATGAAAAAGGCCCCCATCGGGAGCCTTCGCCATCATTTTTCACAAACCTGGTTGCCTACCGTGCAGGATGTCTTGCATGCCGATTGGCAGGATGCCTGGCACTCGCCACAACCGCCCGTATGGACCGTGCGCTGCAAAGAAGGCTTGTTCACCGTCTTAATATGCTTCATTTTGCTGACCTCCTCACTCTTGCAAAATACATTTCTATCTTATTTTATCTTTTTTTTGGCTTTGGTGCAAGTACGTGCTGGTCCGCCGCCGGCATGAGGATAAGATTGACCGGAAGGTTGGATGCACCCGGCGGTGAATATTCAAAGCTCAGCGGTATCGCATTATTATAAGTACCTAAATACGTCAGCTCCATATGGTCGGTCAGAAACTCTGTATCCGGTATAGCCGAGGGCTGATATATAGTCTGATCCCCAAAATAAGCACGTTCATTTGGTGTGAGCAACAGGCTGGATTGTCCCTGTTCGCCTGTAGTCACCGTCATTGCTCCCGCGTAAACTCCCCCCAGTGGACTTAAATAATATTTTGTAGCAAGGCTTCCCTGGGTAGGGATTTCAATACGATAGAGCACACCGTAATTTCCATAGTTCGTCACCAGACTGCCGTCGGTAGCATCAATTCCGGTACGATAGACATCCGCTTCATTATCCGCCAGCGGAATATATACAATGCCGTCCTGCTGCGGGTTATACACTTTGCGGCTGCTGATTACACGATCCATGCCCATGAAGGTTCCCCGCAGCCGATGTTCGTCCTTGGGCAATATTCTGGCCGTTTTTATAAACTCTAACGGATTCAGATCTGCCGGATACATGATGACCGAAACCTTAACGGAAGCATCTGCAGAAAAATCATATACGCCATAAACAAGTTGTCCTGGCTGCAGAACAACCACATCCATATTCTTTTGCAGCAAACGTTTTTCTCCAGCCCCTATATAAAGAATGTCATCCCTTTTCGTATCGAAATACGAAATCTGTGTATTCCTGCCGACTTCCAGATAATCTGTGCCCGGCTGACTGGTTCCGCCGCGCGTAACACGTACAAAAGCGCGCTGCCCACCCTCATTTTCGAGCACGACAGCAACCTTCTTCGGTGTTTTGGAGTCATTCAGATGATAATACAGAACACGCGCATCCCCTTTAATACTATCCTGATAAAGGATGCCACTCGCTGGTACATATTCTGGTGAGTCCGAGAACAGCAGCGTCCCACCAGTGTCCTTTGCTTCTACATCCCACATATGCATGGTCCTGGCTCCATTGCCAGATACAGCCGGCAATGGTTTTGCAGCTGGCACCGTACGCGATGCGGCAACTGTGGTCTGACTCAGACCAATCGCTGTACTCTGTGTTGTATTTACAATCGTCGTGGATTTTCCGTCAGCCTTATGGCGGGCTGCAGAAACAGCCGGTAAAAGCCATGCTGTCATGCAGGCCAGAGCCAACAGGCAGACTACAATTCTCCCTGATACTTTCATATTTCTTAAAATCCCCCTATTCGCTAATATGCTGATGGATTCCCAGCCGCGTACAGAGCTGTGCTTTTAAAAGACGCAGCCTGAATTCCCAAAGTCCGAAATGCGGGCGTGGTATATTAATCCGCTGTAACAGATAAGCATCAGTTTTGAAGCTGTTGAGCCCCGCATCACCCGTAACCGCAGCTAAATATTCATTTTTTTTCAGCAGCTCCGGCGTTTCACTGCTATAGCTGCCGTTCGGATAGGAAAACGCATACACCGTACGAATGCCATTCCACTCAAGCAAGAGCTTGGAGAGCCTCAGCTCATCATCAGCCTGTGCCTCATCCATATTTGCGAGTGGCTGATGATTGGCTGTATGACTGCCGATCTCGATGCCGCGCGTCTGCATATCACGTAATTGATCCCAGGAAAGATATCCTTCGAGTCCGATGTCATTCGTTATTATGAACACAGTAGCCTTCATGCCATATTTTTCTAAAATTGGCAGTAATGTCGTGTAATTATCAATATAACCATCATCAAAAGTCAGAATAACCGGTTTGTCCGGCAGCTGTTGCTTTCCCTTTCTGGCACGCAAAAAATCGAGCATGGAGATTGTCGTATAGCCCTCCTGCTCCAAATAAGCAAGCTGCTCCTCCAGCTCCTGCGGCGGTACATTGTAGACCTCCGTACTCGTTGTATTCACCATATGATATTCCAAAATTGGGACACTCTGCGGCAACGGTATAAATGCCATATACAGCAGCCATACCATTACAGCCAGAAGCACTTTCACCGCGTACGACCAAAATCTCTTTTTTAAAGACAAATTCTATTCACCCTCGATTAAGTCAGCTGCAAGTCCTGCAAGTCTGCGCAGCCTGTGATTGATGCCTGATTTCCCAATACCCAGCAGCCCCGCCAGTTCTGAAAGCGTCGCATCCGGATTTGCGAGACGTGCCTTTGCCGCAGCCCGCAAGGGCGGTGGCAATTCCTCGATACATCCCGCCGCAGCCAGCCGGCGAATATCTGCAATCTGTCTTCCCGCAGCATCTACGGTTTTTTGCAGATTCGCCGTCTCGCAATTCACGAGACGATTCACCTGATTTCGTATCTCCTTTAGATTACGTGCCGACTCAAGTTCGTTTACAGCCTGCTCTGCTTCGAGCATAGCCAAAAAGTCAACAATGGCATCGCTTTCCTTAAGATACACGATATAATCATTTTTACGATCCGTAATGCCTACTGGTAATTCCATGTGTTTCAAAAGTGACAACAAAAGCTGTGCAAATTGGTAGCTTCCCGTTACAAGTTCAAGATGATATCCAGCTGCTGGCCGGTTCACACTTCCTCCCCCTAAAAATGCGCCGCGCAAATAAGCCATACGGCAACACCTTCGACGCAAAATAGCACTATCACTGCCCACATTCAGTGTGGCCCCATGCATAAGTCCAAGACTTTCCAAAAGCACACTGACTCTTGGTGACGGTACCGCACGAATGCAATAGCTGTTCTTCTTCTTCAAACGTCTGGAACGGCTCACCATGATTTCGGTGTGTACCCCGCCACCCTGACTTTTCAAAAGTGTAAGTGTCTTACGTGCCACTGCCGCATTTTCTGTTGTGAAATTAAGCCCCAGCATACGGCCTGAGCCAATCGTTATAGTAGCTCCCATACGCAAAAGTGCTGCAAGCTCGGCTGTACGGCAGCAAGGCTGATGATACATGAGCCTTGCCAGTTCATTTTTTACTTCTGTAGCAAATGAAGGCATATTTATCCCTTCTCTAATTCCAAATACTTATGCTTATATCATCCGGTCATCCTGCTGCATATAATATTCCCGCATCCCAGTTCCGGATTTCAGACCATAAACCATCTTCATGACTGCCCGGGAAAGCTTAACCGGATCATGATGGATAACATTGGTTTCACTGATAATATCGGCTTTGATAAAACCAACACCTAACGCATTAAGCTCTTCTTCATCAACAGCGACAGGATAGGCTCCCTTCGCCGCATAATAGCTCTTCATTTCTTCCGAAATCGGCCGCGAGTTCACCAGAACATAATCGACAGCACCCTTGCCCGCATGATCCAGAACCGCCTTTACATGCATAGAAGCCGTATATCCGTCTGTTTCTCCAGGTTGTGTCATCACATTGCAAATATATATCTTTACAGCTCTGCTCTTCACAATAGTATCAGCTATTCCTTCAACCAGCAGATTTGGCATAATACTCGTATAAAGACTTCCCGGTCCAAGTATAATCGCATCCGCATTTTGAAGTGCCGCAAGTGCCGACTGTACAGGCTGCACCTTCTCTGGAAAAAGCCGGACACGATAAATACGTTTCTGTGCCTCAGGAATATGAGACTCTCCCTGAACAACTGTACCATCTTCCATGATAGCATCCAACCGCACATGCGCCGTACTCGCAGGCAAAACATGGCCTTTAACCGCAAGAACCTTGGATGATTCCTGCAGGGCTTTCTCGACATCCCCTGTAACTTCTGTCATCGCGGCAATGAACAGATTGCCAAAGCTATGTCCCGCAAGCTCACTGCTGCCGCCAAACCGATGCTGAAAAAGTTTCTCCATCAAAGGCTCTGTATCCGCCAATGCCACAAGGCAGTTGCGCAAATCTCCCGGTGGAATGATGCCAAGTTCCTCGCGCAATCTGCCCGAGGAGCCACCATCATCTGCCACGGTTACAATGGCTGTCACATTCGTCGTAACCTCTTTGATGCCCCGGAGAAGCACGGAAAGGCCGTGCCCACCGCCAATTACAGTCACCGATGGGCCCTTACCCAGTAAACGTTTCTCATAGATAAGATCCACCAGCCTGTCGGAGCTGTCCGGCAACAATACGGTAATAACGGAACGGATAACAAAGCGCGTGGCTATGAGCATTATAATAAGCCCTAAAATGATTACCGCTACACCAATCAGTGCGGTGAATGCATAATTATAGCTTCCTTTCCATAGATAAACGGCCCGAAAGATTGCTTCCTCGATTGCATCAAGATATTTATAGTTGAAAACCAACGCCAGCCCCAGGCTTACCATGAGAACTCCGGCTGCAAAAAGCAGCAGCCAGCGTTTGAATCGCATACCTGGATAAAGCCATTTCAATAAATGCATATTCTTCCACTTAAACCTTTCTATCAGCATTCCTCACGGATATGCTCCCATACATCATTTTTCATAAGGTCGCGATGCTCAAGATTCACCTGATAGCCACGCGCCCCCAAAAAATCGAAAATATGCTTGGCAATATACACCGAACGATGCATCCCGCCCGTACAGCCCACAGCCAGTATAAGCTGTGCCTTCCCCTCTTTGATATACTGCGGTATAAGAAACTCAATCATACTATCCAGCCTGGTCTCAAACTCCTGCGTAACCTGCCACTGCTCAATATAAGCTCCAACCTCAGGCACCGCCCCGCTCTTATGACGCATGGACTCAATATAAAAAGGATTGGGCAGGAACCGCACATCAAAAACCATGTCCGCATCCAGCGGCATACCGAACTTAAAACCAAAGGAAACAACATTTATATTCATTTTCTCGCCAGCCAGATTACCAAAAAGACGCATGATCTTTTCCTTGAGCTCCACCTTTTTAAGTTCCGAAGTATCAATGATATAAGTTGCCTTGTTCCGCACCGGAGCAAGACGTTCCCGTTCTTTGGCTATGCCCTCCGTGATGCGTGAGCTTGGTGCCATCGGATGACGACGGCGCGTTTCTTTATAGCGACGGATAATCGCCGCATCGGATGCATCCATAAACAACATCTCATATGGTTGATTATCATGATCCATATCCTCCAGCACATGCAGAAAGGTGTCAAAGAATTCACGGCTGCGTGTATCCACCACCAGCACAACCTTGCCAATATTCTTTGCAGAATGCGCACAAAGCTCGGCAAATTTAGGGATGAATACCGGCGGCAGATTATCTACACAAAAATAGCCAAGATCCTCCATGTAACGACATGCCTGCGTCTTACCACTGCCTGACATTCCTGTTACAATAACCAACTGAAATTTCTCATCTTGTTCCATATGCCCACCTCCGTGAAATTCTACTCCATCTACTTTATCATTATAAAAGAAAGCGTCTGAAACTGCAAATGAGACAAAAAAGAAAAGTCCAGCCAGATACCGTAACCGCTGCATCTGCCGGGCCTTTCTCCCATATATTTATTTTTCAACCAGCGTCCATATATGTTTGAACATCTGCCTCACACGACTGCATAGCCTGGATGGTTTTCGCCAAAAGGTCATTCATGTCCCAGCCAAGCATTTCCGCTCCGCGCGTGATAATATCCCGTGAGCAGCCCGCGGCAAAACGCTTATCCTTGAATTTCTTGCGTACACTTGAGACCTTCATATCCATCACGCTCTTCGAAGGATGCATCAAAGCCACCGCACCAATGAGTCCTGTAAGCTCATCTACAGCAAAAAGGGTTTTTTCCATGACATGCTCGGGCTGGATATCCACACAAATACCATAGCCATGCGAACAAATCGAATGTATCATATCCTCATCTGCTCCACCAGCGGTGAGTAACTCCGGCGCTTTTTTGCAATGCTGTTCCGGATAAAGTTCAAAATCAATATCATGCAGCAATCCCACAATACCCCAATAAGCAGCATCAGCTCCGAATCCCTGCTCGGCAGCAAACCAGCGCATGACGCCCTCAAGCGTCAGCGCATGCTGCAGATGGAACGGTTCCTTATTATATTTTTTAAGCAGTTCCCAGGCTGCTTCTCTGGTAATGTTTGATTCCATAACGTGTTGCCTCCCGATTATCTTTTAATTGTAATGATAACACGCACGTACATAAACCACAATATGACTCTCATTCGTGTTGCATGTAAAAAATCTTCCCCAAATTGCATAACAGCTGAAATCAACAGACAAAAATGCATAGAGAAATATTCAGTAACATCCGTGTCCGATTGCATTATACAAGTATCACATCTCATCTTTTCAGCACAAGCTCCTCAATCGCGCGGCCAATACCATCGGCGTCATTTTCATCCGCCAGATAAGATGCCAGTTCCTTCGCCTCTGGCTGCCCGTTTGCAGGCACTACACTCGTACCCGCAAAACGCAACATCGCAAGATCATTATCCGCATCGCCGCAGGCCATGACCTCTGCAGGGGTAAGTCCCATATCCTTCATAAGCGCCGCAAGACCCACCGCCTTATTGATGCCTGGTGGTGTGAGATCCACACTGAATCCGGTATCCTGCTGCGGAAAAATTGTGGTGGAAAAATGCTGTTGAATTTCCTCCACGACTTCCGGTATACCAGCTCTAAGATCCCGCACCACACACTGAATAACTTGATCCGTATAGGATAAGAAATCGTCACCAACTTCTTTAATGTGAAAGTTCTCAACGGTACGATAACTCGCAAAATACTCCGGCTGATACTTTTCCGCATAGATTTCCTGCCCAATATACCACTGCGCATACCATTTGCGCTCATGGCAAAGCACAAGAAGTTCCCGCACAACATCTTTATCCAGGCACTTTATGAAAAGCGGTTCTGTCTCCTTCAGTGACTGCACCATACCGCCGTTGCAGCATACAAGTGGTACATTCGCCCCTATAAGTCTGCCAAAGTATGCCGCTGCCATATACATGCGTCCAGTGGCAATTGTTACACCGACGCCCATTGCCTTGGCAGCCTGTATCGCTGCCATATTGCGGGGAGAAATGGTTTTATCTGAATTCAGCAGCGTCCCATCAAGATCCATAGCTATAAGCTTTATCGCCATATTATTTTATCCTTTCATCTCACTTGAGAACATGTTCCCGGATAGCCTGTGCAACACCATTCGTATCACAGTCTGCTGTAATATAATTGCAGACACACTTGATATTCTCCCCGGCATTCCCCATGGCCACACTCTGTCCCGCCATCCGCAGCATCGGCAAATCATTATCCGAATCCCCAATCGCCATAATTTCATGTGGCTGGATGCCCAGCATTTTCGCCAATTGTAATATTGCAGAACCCTTATTGACATTTTCGTTTATAATTTCCACATAGTTCGCATTTGATTTTACCGGAAAAATCCGGCTGCCGAACTTTTCGCGAAGTTCTGCAAGAACCGACTCGGTTTCCCGCAGTCCGCTCGTAATCACAAGCACTTTAGGCACATGTGCACATTTTTTCAGCATACCCGCGCGGCCTATGACCTGACCCTTCGTGCTCACACTGGCCTCATAAGCATGGGAATACGTACACGCCTGCTCAAAGTAAAGATTATCGCTGTCAGCGGTATTGTTATATATCTGCACATACCAATTCCGTTCAAAGCAATAACGCAGCACATCTTCCACTACCTTTTCATCCAGACAGGAAGAGAAGACGTCTTCGCCGGTCACTGGACGAATAAGCGCACCATTGTAAGTAATGATTGGCACATCCACGCCAAGCTCCTGCGCATAACGATGTGCTGAAGCATACATGCGTCCTGTCGCAATTGTCACAATGACGCCCTGTGCAGCAGCTTCACGGATAGCTTTTTTATTTTCTATAGAAATCTCATGGCGGCTGTTTAAAAGCGTGCCATCCATATCTGTCACAAACAACTTTATTGCCATATCAAAGCCCTCCTCATACACGATCCTGCAAAATTCCTGCCAGCAGAATATAATACAAAAACACTTGCTATTATAGCATGTTAAGCAATAATAGCAAGTGTACCATAAGGGCTGTCATGGTGCGAGAGAAAAATCCTTATTTAAATCCCGCAGCTTTTTTTCAAAACCATCCACTGCATAAATCTTATGATTTGTGCCAGTGACTTCACCCTGCACTTTTTCAGGCAGATCTTCCAGAAACGCCTTTCCCTTTTCCGGTCCAAGTACAAAAACTGCTGTAGTCAGGAGATCTGACAGCATACCGGAATCCATCATGCTCCCATCAATGATCACGGTATCACTCATAGCACCATTTTGAGCAGGATAACCTGTCTGCGGATCAAAAATATGATGATAACGTTTGCCATCAATGACAAAGTAACGTTCATAATCACCTGAAGTTGACAACACCGTATCAGAAAGTGAAACAACACCCAGATAGGTATCCGGATCATCATTTCTTGGATGCTTGATACCGATATTCCATGACTTGTTTTCCTTGTTTTTCCCCATGCCGTAAATAGAACTTGCTCCCATATTTATGAGCCCATTCTGGATATGATGTGCTGCATAAATCTTGCGCACCTCATCAATCGCCATTCCTTTGGCGATCCCGCCAAAATCGACACTCATACCTGGCATCTCAAGCATTGCACTCTGGTCTTCTGCACGCAATTTAAGATGCTGCCAGCCCGTAAGCTTGCGTGCAGCCGTGATTTCTTCCGGCTCCGGCAAACGCGCGTGATCTGTACCAATACCCCAAAGATCTATCAGCGGGCCAAGCGTCACGTCCCAAGCGCCGCCGGAAAGCCGCGAATACTCCTGCGATACCTCAAGCATGTGATAAATTTCCGGATGTACCTGCACATAACCTGTACCAGCCGCTGTCCTGAGCTTTGCGACATCACTCGTCTCTATCGTGCTGCTGGCCATATTCTCAAGTTCTGCAAGCCGCTGAAAACTCTCATCTACGGCCGCCTGTGCCTCCGGCCCTGACGCTGAGAGCGTCACAACCGTATCCATTACCACTGCGCTATGCTCGTAAAATTTTTCCTGTCCGCAAGCCGTACAAAGAAAAACTACCAAAACAAAAAAGAATAGTCCTGCTTTTTTTTTCATACTGCCTCCTAAAAACATTTAAAAAGGGTGCTGATATCATATCAGCACCCTTTTTGTCATGCCGTTTGTTCTTCTTTTGCAGCTTTTACAAGTCCCTGTATGGCTTTGGTCGGGCACTTGGCGAAGCATGTCGCTTCCTCGCACTGTTCCTGGCAAATCTTCATATCCACGACCGCAAGATTCTTCTCGATCTTGATAGCGCCATGTGAACAGTTACGCATACACAGACCACATCCCAGGCAGGCTTGCGTACAAAGCTTACGAGCCGCAGCTCCTTTATCATGTGAGCTGCAGTCTACAGAAACCTTTGCCGTAAACGGTACAAGCTCAAGGATGCTCTGCGGACAGGTCGAAGCACATTTACCGCAGCCTGTACATTTTTCCTTGTCGACTATGGGAAGTCCATCCTCTCCCATGTGCATGGCACCGAACGGGCAAACCTGCACACAATTTCCAAAGCCGATACAGCCGAACTTACAACCCTTCGGCCCCCCCTGAATGAGCTTCGCTGCCGCACAATCGGATATGCCCTCATAATTATAAGCAGCAGCTGCTGCGGTCTTCGTTCCGCGGCACTTCAATCGTGCATAATGCGGTTCCGTAGCCTCAGCTTTCTTGCCTGTAAGCTCAGCAACCTTAGCGGCTACAGCAGCCTTACCTGGCACACAGAGATTCGGCGCAACAGCGGGGTCTTCGACAACGGCTTCCGCGTATTTCGCACAGCCGGCAAAGCCACAAGCGCCGCATTGTCCCTTAGGAAGAATATCTTCGACTTCATTGATAAGAGGATTGACCTCCATAGCAAATTTTTTATTGGCAAAGGCGAGTATGAAGCCAAAAACGGCACCGACACCCACCATGACCACGAGAATCATTATGGCCGTATTCATGATTTTTCATCCCTTCCCTTTTAAATCAAAGCATGCCTGAAAAGCCAAGGAACGCAAGTGACAACATGCCTGCAAGTATAAAGGCAATGCCCGTTCCCTGCAATGGCTTCGGCACATCCGCATAAGCAAGCTTTTCACGCAGCGAAGCCATGAGAATGATTGCGAGCGCAAAGCCAAGCCCTGAGCCGATAGCAAATACAATACTCAACAGGAAGGAGTAATTGTTTTCTACATTCAAAAGAGGCACGGCAAGTACGATACAGTTCGTCGCGATAAGCAGAAGATAAATCCCCCACATATTGTAGAGCGCCGGTGCCTGCTTCTTAATGATGAGCTCAAGAAGCTGTACAAAGCTTGCCACGAGTACAACGAAAACAATCGTTGAAAGAAATGTCAGATGAAACGGCTCCAAAACGAAGTGATATACAAGCCATGCGAGCATCGAACTCATAGTCATAACCGAAGTAACAGCCATACCCATACCGATGGACGCATTGAGATTCTTTGAAATGCCAAAAAAGATACAAAGACCGAGGAACTTGGTCAGGACGAAGTTGTTGATGAGAACCGCACCTATAAAGAGTGTAAAATATTCACCCATTACGCTTCACCCTCCTTCAAGCGTTTTTCTTCACGCTTATCATTCCAGGTCTTGACACCTGCGACCATATACCCGATGAGCATAAATGCTCCTGGTGGCAGTACCATCATGAGCATGGGATTGTAGCTGTCGCCAAAAACCGGATAGCCGCAGAGTGTACCCGCCCCAATGAGCTCACGTATAACAGAGATAGACAGCATCGCCACAAGAAAGCCGAAGCCCATGCCGAAGCCATCAAAAAACGAAGGAATCACACCATTCTTTGAAGCAAAAACCTCCGCCCGAGCCAAAATAATGGCAAAGACGACAACCAAGGCAAGGTAAATACCCAGCGCCTTATAAAGCACCGGAAAATATGCCTGCAGCACAAGCTGCGCCACCGTAACAATTGTCGCAATCGATGTAATATACACCGGCACACGGACCTTGGGATTGACCCAATGACGCACAATCGATACCACAACATTGTTCGAGGTAATAACAAACATAACGGTAAGGCCCATCGTGACACCATTTATGACTGTCGTCGTCACAGCCAGTGCCGGACAGAGGCTCAACGCCAGTATGAATATCGGGTTCTCATCCAAGAGGCCTTTACTGAAAATCTTCCAATTGCTCATTATTTCTTCCCTCCTGTAAACGCGACAACCTCGTCAACGGATTCTTTGACGCCCTTCGTGACTGCGCGCGATGAAATAGTCGCACCCGTCATCGCCTGGATATTGTCCTTCTTGGATTTATCCTTGACAACTACAAGCTGCTCGGAGGTTCTATCCTTAAACTGTTCGCGAAATGCCGGTTTGGAAGCATTATCACCGAGACCCGGCGTTTCATTGTGCTCAAGGATGGTGTAGTCAATGACCTTTCCATCGGGCGTGACTGCAACCAGCATCTTAATCTTGCCGCCATAGCCCTTGCTTTCGCCTGGCACTACATAAGCAATGGTCTGTCCGCTCTTTTGTGCCTCAAACCACTTATCTTTACCAGGAACTTCCTTAAAAGAATCCGCATCCTGAACAAGGCTCTTCATGGATTCCTGTTTCATAATTTCCGCTTTCTGTGCGGCAACCGGAGCCGTGATAAAGTAAACTACACCAATGACGCAGCCGGAGATAAAGCAGGCCGCGATGAGGTTGAATGCTACCTTGAAAATTGAATTCTTGTCATCTGTCGCCATTATTTCTTACCCCCTGACCCCAAAATGCGTGGTTTAACCAAGCGGTCGATGAGCGGTGTCACGGCATTCATCAAAAGTATCGAATAGCAGACGCCTTCCGGGTAGCCTCCGACAAGACGGATAAGTACCGTAATAGCACCCGCGCCTACCGCAAAGATTATCTGCCCTTTAAATGTAATTGGAATCGTAACCATATCCGTTGCCATAAAAAAGGCACCGATGATAAGTCCGCCAGCCATCATGTGAAAAATTGGATCTCCGGTAAAAAGCCCGTGTGCACCGCCAAAGGCCCAGGTCAGCACACCAACCGTGGCAATCATACAGACCGGGACATGCCAGCCTACGTATCCACGATAAATGAGATAAAGGCCGCCAAGCAGCAAAAGAATAGTTGACGTCTCTCCCAAAGAACCATTACGTGTGCCCAGCAGCATAGCCTTATACATTTCTGCCTGACTGCCGAAAGTCTGCACCAAAGCGTCATAGCCCTGCATTTTCAATATATTGAGTGGTGTTGCGCTGGTAACAGCATCGACAGCCGCTGTCTGCATGGAAGTCCACGTCGTCATCGCAACCGGCCAGGACACCATAAGAGCCGCACGTCCGATATGCGCCGGATTGAAAATATTGAAGCCCAGTCCGCCCATCGATTGCTTGGCAATAACAATCGCAATGAAGGAACCGATAGCTACCATATAGGCAGGAAGTACCGGAGACATGGACATCGCCATGAGCAGTCCTGTGAGACAGGCACTGCCATCAAAGGCTGTGTTCTCTTTTCCCATAGCACGTTCCCAGACGTATTCACATATAACAGCGGATACCATGCCTACAACCATATTGATGAGCGCCGGTACGCCAAAATAAAAAATCGCGAATATAGCTGCCGGTGCGAGTGCCAGATTAACCTGCCACATGATATGTGATATAGTTTCATCACAGCGGATATGCGGTGAAGCCGAGACGGTGAACTGAATGTCGCCTGCCGCCTGCTGTGGTTTTGCTTGCTTTTGCTGCACAGTAGCCTGTGCGTTGTTTTCCAGACTCATTGATCCCATCTCCTACTTTTTTGCGTTTTGAGCGGCTTTGGCTCTTTCCTTAGCCATAATTGCCTGATTGACAGACTTGGCATGTTTGATATACTGCACGATATTGCGTTTTGCCGGGCATGTATAAGTGCAGCAGCCGCATTCTACGCAATTGAAAAGTCCATATTCTTCCTTTGCCTTCACAAAGTCCTGTCGTTCTGAGAGAATGCTCAGCATACTCGGAATAAGCCCCATAGGGCATGCCTCTACACAGCGGCCACAGCGAATGCACGGTGATTCCGTCCCATGCTCGGTAATTTTCTTCGTAAGTGCCAGAATTCCTGATGACCCCTTCATGATGGGCACATCCATGGTGAATTGTGCCATACCCATCATCGGACCACCAGCCAGAAGTTTATCCGGCGTATCAGAAAATCCGCCACAGAAGTCAATGGCCTCGCGGTAGGTCGTGCCAATACGCAGTTTAAGATTCTTCGGCTCCTTAACAGCATCACCGGAAACTGTGGTAATACGATCAATAATAGGGATTCCCCGGACAACAGCATCCGCTACGGCAACTGTGGTACCCGTATTCTGTACGACGGCGCCAACATCCATAGGCAGCCCGCCACAAGGAACCTCGCGCCCGGTAATCACCTTGATGAGCATTTTCTCCGCGCCCTGCGGATACTTTGTTTTAAGTCCGGCAACCTCAACGCCAGCGATACCCTGGAAAGCTTTTTGGAGCATCTCAACCGCCTTCGGTTTATTATCCTCAATCCCAATATAGCAGGTCTTGACACCAAGCACTTTCTGTAAAATCTGAACACCTGTGACCAGACGTTTGCTTTCTTCCAGCATCAGGCGATAATCCGCCGTAAGATAAGGCTCGCACTCTGCACCATTAATTATAAGTACATCCACAGGCTTTTGCGGAGCCAGCTTGATGTGTGCCGGAAAGGTCGCGCCGCCAAGACCGACAATGCCAGCTGTTTTAATGGCATCCAATATTTCTTGTTTTTCCATCGTCTGCCAGTCACGATTCATAGGCAAACCATCCGCCCATTCATCGAGCCCATCGCTCTTGATAATAACTGCCTGACAAGAAATACGTCCGGAATGCGGCATCATATCGATCTTGACAACATCGCCTGAAATCGAAGCATGAATATCTGCATGCATGAACGCCTCACTCGTGCCAATAAGCTGACCTTTTTTCACATGGTCACCCACCTTTACGGTTGGTGTACAGGGTGCACCGATGTGCTGGCTCATCGGAATCACAACCTGCTGCGGCAACGGTGGTGTTTCGATAGCTTTATCCATCGAATACCGCTTGCCGTCATTCGGATGGATACCCCCGAGAAAACTCTTGAACATGAAAATCACCTCATACTAAAATATAAAGATTATGCCTGATTACGACAAGATTTCGACTACAACCGGCTTCATGCTCTGATCCCCCGCAACCGAACGGTCAAATAATTTGACCCCTCCCAGCGACAGAACAAAAACAAGCACAGCGCCGATAACAGCCGCATATGTGAGATCATAGCCCCAAGCCCCACCGGCCTGCCAGCCAAGGAAGGCTCCGAGCGCAGCAGCCAGAAGGGGCAGGACAAATACCATAAATGCACCTTTGAGTACGCTGGTTTCACGTACCTCAAAAGCCACGCGCTGTCCTTTTTTTGCCCCAGGCTTATTCACCGCATCGATAATGATATGCTGGCTGGCCGGGCAGGCGCCGCAGTTTGTGCAATCGCTGTGGCGGCCCACCTGGATTTTCACCATATCGCCTTCCACTTCGATTACGACTCCCTGTTCCCTGTTTACCTTGCTCATCCTTCTCACCCTTTCCCTGCTCCATATATAAATCCTAAAGCTCAGATTTCCTCATACATCTCATTCTGCCTTTTATCCTACTTCTACTTTTTATTAGAAATTCCTGTTTTTTATTTTTTTGCAAAAACTCTCTCTTATAAATTATTTTTTTCACAAGTTACACATAAATAAAACTACTTCATGGTTTTCGAGAAAAACTGTTTAAAAAATTACATTTGTCTTTCCGTAAGAGTCAAACGCTTAATACTGAATTTTTTTTCTTTTACTGCTTATCGAAACTGCAAAGAAGCTATCACCGATAGAATAATTTATTACACAAAAGACCATTTGGGATTACCAAATGGTCTTTTGTGTTAATTTCCTTCTGAATTTATAGCATATCCCGGC
>DCFU01000031.1:325718-360842 GCA_002319795.1 Megamonas sp. UBA1796 | reverse complement strand
CGCAATCGGCGTAAAGACTATCTGGTGCTGGTTACGACCGACATGTCCCTTGGCGAAGAAGAAATCATCAGCCTGTATGGGAGGCACCGGGGCATTGAGATGTTCTTCAAAATCTGCAAATCTTATCTCCAACTCAGTAAGGACTGCCGTTCGATTTCCTATGATGCCATGACAGCACATGTAGCTGCCGTGTTTACCCGATATATGCTGCTAGCTCTAGAACAAGCGGGAAAGCCAGGCTTTGCGAAGTTTGAGTAAATAATTGCATGTAATGCAAACCAATTAGTTTCCTCAATCCTCTTTAAATCAAGCTTCGGTATTCTCTGCGTCCATCCATAACAGCATAAATACAAACTATTTTTTCTGCTTCATTCACCTTGTAAAATATCAAATGCCGTTCTACAATCAAGACCCGATATCCCTGGCGCCGCAAAATACTATACCTAGGTTGCATACCTTTGTAAGGAAAATCTTCCTGTTGCATTACGACTGCCTCAATTTTTCGAGATATGCTACCACAATATTCACGTCCCCAGAATCGGCTGCAATATAATGGATAATGCTGGACAATTGATCGTCAGCTTTGTCTGTACGCATCAAAACATATTTCACTTTTTATGTTCCTCGCAAATTGATGCTTTTAGTGCAATAAAGCTTTCCTTCATGGGTGCCACACGGCCTGCTGTCACATCTTCTTCGGCTTCGGCCAAAGTACGCAAAAGGTCAAGTTCTGCCTTCATTTGCTGATATTCATGAAAACTGAGCACAACAGTATCCTCTCTCCCATTCACAGTAATGACAACCGTCTCTCTTGTCTCATGACAAATTTTTGATATATCGTTGTAGTGATTCCGTAAATCAGCCGATGGTCGAATTGTTGCAATCCCCATATATATCGCCCCCTTAATATAGACATATTATTTCACGATTAAGGTATTTAATACACGAATAATATTTTGTGCTATGCAATAAAACTTTTTAGATATTCAAGATATTACATTTTGTGGCTGCTGTTGGGGTGGCTTCGTCTCTACCAACTTAACCCACAAAGATTATGCAGTTTTGAGCATGATTTTTACATAAAAATACGGTATGATTATTGTAAAATCTGGTTGTACCGTTATTTTTTTGCATAAATGCATGAATATTTTATGCCCAAATTATAAGACAGTGTATCGTACCAGAAATGGTGGTTACTGTTTTCATGGTCATAAAATAATAGCATCCTTGTCATGATTTCTCACATGATAGGAAAAGTGAATATTTATGTGCAATTCCTATTTATACAAACTATTTTAGGCTTCCGGTGCCAATAAAAAATGCCGCCATAGTATCTAAAAGTGATACTCATATAACGGCATTTTGAGCATAGGCTCTACGTATTACGTCTCAGCTCCTGCAATACCTTCATTGATACTTTGTATTTGCGGCTGACCCGACGACAGGGAAATCGTCATCTGTGTCTCATGCTGTGGCCGATCAGAGGAACCTCCAGGCACAGCTTCCGATGTTTGCCTGCCTTCATCCTTTTTTTCGGAAACATCTGTACTGGTATCTTCTGCCACATCTTTTTTTTGATGTTTTGCCAGCATAGCAGCAGCCTTGACGATTGCATAAAGTCCAGGGTTCGTCTGCATGAGTTGCTTTTCATCCTCCAGCGTGACTTTTTTGCCACGGGATATTTTCGTTGCCGTGGACATAGCCCGTGATTGCTCCTCACCAACCGACTTCCAGACATCTGCCTGTTGCTTAGCTACCGCTGCATCATACTGAAGCGTATAATGCATAAAAGTCTTTTCCCTCGCTGCCTCGGCCTGCTTATCGGTTTCCAGCAGCTGTTTCTTCACGTTATCTGTAAGCCCAACTTTTATGCCGTTGATTTTGATATAACCTCGTTCGACGGTCCGGCTCACAGCTGCCGAATCCTCGAAATGAACAACAAATGAATCCGCCTGTGCTCCCTTTGTGACATTCAGTGTATCTTTGCCGGAAGTCGCCCTTAGCTTATTGTCATCCGACTGAAGGCGATAAGCCACAGACGAAATTTTTACTGAGTCACTATCCCCATCACGCATATTTGCTTTTTGGTCATCCGTTGGAACATCCATCCCCTCTTGATGGATTGTTACTTGGACCACCTTAGATGTCGAAAATCCGGTGCAATAGTTTTGCTCATTTTGAGTAAGCTTTCCTAAAATCCGCATAGTACTTTCCCTCCTTAAAATAAATCAGTTGAAATCCATTTCTCTTATTTTATATTGTATCATATGCCTTCTTGAAAGCCTACCTGCATCCAAATATAACTCTATCGTATTCTCGTGCGAATGAATCCATTGAAAAAATGATGCAGCATGCACAAGCACAAACTATATAACGAACGAATCTTTCGTGGGCTACGCCAGTTTAACCCACGAAATTTATGCAGTTTGCAACAGGATTAAAATTCAACTGCTTTATTCTTTGGTAAAAAAATCAATGCCAAAACAGCCAATGCAAAAAAAATATAAGTCAGAAGCCAAAATACATCGATATATGCCAAAATAGCAGCTTGCTGTTGAACCATTTGATAGATTTGCATTGCTGCCATTTGTGGTGGCAAAAACTGTACGCCCTGCTCTACTGCTGCCTGATATCCCCAGGAATCCGGCGTAAGATGCGATACCAGCTGCGCCTGATTGATTTGCTGACGTTGAACAAGGTAGCTCGTCAGCAGCGAGATACCAAGACTGCCACCAATATTTTTCATCAATACAGTAATAGCAGAAGCATTATTGCTGTCTTTCACCGGGATTTTGGAAAATGCCAAGGCCGTAACCGGTACAAAGAGAAACGGCATTCCCACAGCCTGCAAAATACGCAGGTACACAAATGTATCCTGGTCTGTCTGCGGCGTTATGCCAGCTGCGCACCACATACTGCCTGCGCAAAGAAACAAACCAAACGATACCAGATATTTCGGCTGTATTTTTCCTGAAAGCCGCCCTGTAAGAGGTAATAGAAAGAGCATCATAATACCACCAGGAACCAAAATCATACCAGCAGTTTCCGCATTATAACCGAAACATTTCTGTACCAGCATCGGCATCAGCATGACAGTAACATTTACAAAGGCTCCAATAAAAAAAGTCATGATACAAGCCATGGCAAAACTCGGAACAGCAAATAACTTTAAATTAAGCACCGGCTTCTTATGATGCAGCATCCAAACCACAACCGCTATAAGTGTCAAAAATGCGATGCCCAGCAATAAACAAATATAGAAATCAGCAAACCAATCATACTGCTCTCCATTGTCGAGAGCAAGCTGCAAGGTTCCCAGACCAACAGCCAATAATCCAATACCAATAAAATCCACAGCTCCACCTTGATGTGCTGTGGCTTCCGATACATCCTGCACATATTTCTTTACCAATAATGCTGCTAAAATTCCGATAGGAATATTGACAAAAAAAATCCAACGCCAGCTAAACTGCTCTGTGATATACCCGCCCAGTGCGGGTCCTAAAATCGGTGCAAATACAGTGGAAATGCCGGTAACCGCGAAAGCCATCCCTAATTTTTCTGGTGGAAAACTATCCTTTATAATAGCCTGCTGGCTCGGCTGCAGCCCTCCACCAGCAATCCCCTGCAAAAGTCGAAAAATAATGAGCCATGGTAAAGTAGGTGCTATACCACATAAAAAGGAGCTAAAAGTAAATCCCAGGATACAGCACAAGAAAAAGGTTTTACGCCCTATACGGTCTGATAACCATCCTGAGGCTGGCAAAACAATAGCATTCGTTAACAGATACGAAGTCAAGATCCACGTACTTTCCTCCGTACTAGCTCCTAAATCACCTGCAATATGCGTCAAAGCAACATTTGCAATCGTCGTATCCAGGATTTCCATAAAAGCCGCCAGACTTACCGCTGTACACACGAACATAGGATTAGCTACCCGGCTCATGATTTTGGTTCCTTCTGTAAATGTACAGTTGGTACAACAGACATACCCGGCCCCAACAGCGCCTTCTCTTCATCTGATATATTCTGCAAACAGATTTTTACCGGTACCCGCTGTGTCGTTTTAACAAAGTTTCCCGTCGCATTCTCTGCTGGGAACAAGGAAAAATATGCCCCTGTTCCTGCTTGAAAGCTATCTACCGTTCCTATGAGATGCATCTCTGGAAAAGCATCTACTGCTATATCTACTTTATCCCCAGGATGGATACCGTTTAACTGGCTTTCTTTGAAATTTGCCGTAACCCAAAGATCCGGCGTCACTAACGAACACAGTTGTGTTCCACTGCTTACGTAACTTCCTGTTTCGACACTGCGCTTGGTAATCCGGCCATCCGTCGGAGCAATGATTTTGGTGTTCTGTAAATCCTGCTGTGTCTGTTCCAGCTCTGCCTCCGCCTGTTTTACATCTGCTTCCAGTTTTGCCGACGTGTTTTCAGCAGCTGCAATCGCATCAGAAGCTGTATTCGCCGACTCTGCATCTGCGATAGTAGAATCCAATACCGCTTTAGCCGCATTTTCTGCTGATACTGTATGCTCATATTCTTCCTGTGAGCATGCGCCACCAGCGACCAACATTTCCATACGGTTTCTATCTGCAACCGCCTTGTCCCATGCTGCTCGTGCAGAACCAATTTTCTTCTGCGCGGCAGCCGCCTTCGCCGGAGCAGCTGTTTTTTCCCGGGATGCATCACTCTGCCCGGCAGCCAAAGCGGCTTGTGTCATTGCCAGTTTTGCCTCAGCCGCTTTTACCTTAAGGCAATAATCTGTTGAATCAATTTCCAGGATGACATCCCCGGCCTTTACCACCTCATTATCTTTTACATAGACGTTTTTCACATAGCCCTGTATTTTCGGGCGCAGCACAATGGCCTGTCCATCAATCGCAGCATCATCTGTGGAAACATGCATTTTCTGCTGCTGATAAAAATTCCATCCTATAAGGGAAATAACCCCTAAAATCAATAGCCCAAGCAAACCATAAGCAACTTTTTTTCTTTTCATCTTTTCACCTCGTTATAGAATCAATTATCATTATCAATATATATTTAAAAAAATAGAGTCTCCCCCTATTTTTCTTCTGGTTGTTGCAATATATCATCTATACCTTGCTCTATTTCACTGAGAATCCTGTCAAAAAAAGCCATCTCAGCCTCTGAGCAACGGTTGAAATGATCAATAAGATCCCGATTTATCGTTTCATGATACGTAATATGCGCCTGATACGCAACCCAGCCTAATGCAGTCAATTCCAGTTCAATCATCTTGCGGTTCCGCGGTGACACGGAACGAACAACCAGACCCTTACTTACCAACTTACGCACAACCTTTGGAATAGCACTTTTCTGTACTCCCAATCTTGCCGCAATTTCTGATACATTGATTTTAGGATTACGTCCAATCAAATCAACAATATGAATTTCTGACGCATACAGCAGCTCCTTGGTTCCAAAATGATACGGACGGTGCATCCCCTCATTGATTTTCGCCGCCAACCGTATAAATTTTTCACACTGCCGCATATAAAAAATCATTTTATCCATTGATAACAATCCTCCAAGTTGTACACCAGGTGAACACTTAATATAGTATTAAAATACATCAATTGATAAAGTTTGTCAATAGGTTTATAAATTTTGCAGCAACTCACGCAAATATGATTTCCCAAACGCTCTTATAATGAATCCAATAATCTGCAAAATCATCCCAGATAATGAACTCAGGGCGGTTTTTCCAGACAGTGCCCTGTCCAAGCTGAAAATTTTCCAGTATACTATAGACTATTCCATAATATCTGCCTGCTTGCAGGCACAGAATCGAGGGCATGGAAAATTATGAAAATCTTAGTTGTTGATGATGAAAAAAGTATTTTAAACCTCATCCGCATGAATCTGGAACTGGAAGGCTATAAAATTATTACCAGTATGTCCGGTCTGGATGCCCTGCAAAAATTTCGCCAGGAAGCACCCGATTTCATTATTCTCGACGTTATGCTGCCGGACATCAGCGGCTACAATGTCCTGCGGAAGCTGCAAAGATCTGACTGCCGTGTGCCAGTCATCCTGCTCACCGCCAAAGATCAGCTCAACGATAAGCTGCTTGGGCTGCAGCTTGGCGCCGATGACTATATGACCAAACCCTTCAGCAATGAAGAACTCATCCTGCGTATCCGGGCCATTACCAAACGTCTGCAGCCAGCAGGCTCTGACATGGCTGACCCAATACGCGAGTTTGTACTCGACGGTATCCGGGTTCTGCCTGAAGAACGGGCGGTGTTTATCGACGGACAGTCTGTGGCGGTAACAGGCAAAGAGTTTGATACGCTGGTACTCATGTTGGAAAACCGCAACCGGGTATTCACGCGGGAAAAACTGCTTGCATCTGTCTGGGGCTATACCTTTGAAGGCAGCACACGCGCTGTAGACATTCTCATCCAGCGGCTGCGGAAAAAACTCGGCCCGTACGCAGAAAATCTTCGCACCATCTACGGAGTCGGCTATAAGCTGACGGACAGGGACGGTCTTAGTTCATGAAGCTGCAGATCAAAGAAAAAATCATGCTCATGAATATGGCTATCTTTGTTCCAATTATCCTGCTGGTCTACGCTCTCGTGCTGAACAGCCTGTACAGCAGCCTGGTAAGAGGCAGCACGGAGTTTTTATTGCAGGAAAGCTACAATACACAGCGCTATATCGACCGCTACATTGAAAATCAGCCCCAAAGTCCCGCAGAAAAACGTTTCACGGATGCTGCACCGCTCCTCTGTACCTATCTCGCCGGACAGATGAACTGCCGGATTCAGCTCTACGACAAAACCGGCAGCCTCCTATCAGATTCTGTTAAAAATGAGCTGAGTGCCTATGCCGACGACATTGGTCTGGCCGTAAAAGGTGACAAAGCCTGGCTGCTGAAAAAGCTTGGAGGGACTTCTTATGTTCTTTTTTCCCTGCCGGTGTATGCACAGGGCGAGATCATTGGCTGCATCCGTTACCTTTATCCCCTGCAGCGCGAAGCAGATCTCATGCACAATATGATCTTGCTCATGGGTCTTGTCATTCTGGCCGCAACTGGCATCTCATGGCTGCTGAGCAATCTGCTTGCCGAACGCCTCACGGACCCAATCCGCCGTCTGCGCACCATTTCAGAGCATATTTCGCATGGAGACTATGACCATGAAATCCTCATTCATAGCGGTGATGAAGTTGAAGACCTCGCTCACACCTTCAACCAGACTACGCAGAGCATTCGCAGCTATATCCAACGTCTGCAGACTGAAAAACAAAAACAAAAACGTTTTCTAGACAACGTCACGCACGAATTCAAAACTCCACTGACGGCCATTATCGGCTATGCAGAGCTTATCCCCCGCCTAAAAAAACCAAAAGACATTCAGGAAAGCCTCTCCTATATCGGCACGGAAGGCAACCGTCTGCTGAAGCTGGTAGAAGAACTGCTGCTGCTCTCACGCTTCGGACGCAGTGAATTTTCCTTGGAACTCACTGAAGGCAATCCCGGACAGCTCGTACAGGATGCTCTGCACATGCTGCAGCTGCGCATCGAAGCAGCCGGCATTGCCGTAGAAACCAGCCTGCCCGCCGTAGTCTGCCGAATGGATCAGGACAAGACCCTGCAGGTTTTGTTGAATATTCTTGACAACACCCTGAAATACAGCCAGTGCACTCTGCTCCAGATTACTCTGGAGCTCCAGCACACGTCGCTCTGGCTCACCATAACCGATGACGGCGTGGGCATTGACCCTGAAATCCTGCCAACACTTTTCGACCCCGCCCGCCGTCTCAGAGCCAAAAACTCCCTGTCCGGGCAAAGCAATGGACTGGGGCTCTGTATCTGCCGTGAAATCATGGAAAAGCAACATGGTTCCATCCGCATAAACAACCAGCACGGCCAGGGAACATGCGTACAACTCATCTTTCCGATAAAGGAGGCTCCACATGAAAATCCATGATTTCCGTTTTGAGATACTCGCAATCTATGGCCTGTTGCTCTGCGGCAGTGTGGGAGCTATCGTTTACAGCAACGTACATCTTTACGATTCGGTCGTCATCATCGAAAAAAAAGACGACACACTGCGCCAGGCGAACCTTTCCATTCCCATGCGCATTGATATTCAGAGCGAAAACCTCGGGCACTATACAATCTCCGATGAAGCATCTATCCAGAAAATATGGCAGAACATGCATGATATCACCGCTGATTCTGCACCCGATGCGATTAGCAATACCACCCAGGATCATATCCGTCTGTCCTGTACGATCTCTTACCTCAACGGCAGCCAGGACACCTTCCTGCTCGGGCGGTATTTACAGCTCAATGGGCAGGTTTACAGCGATTTCTATAAACAGCCTCTGATCAATAGTCTGGAAAGTGATCTTCTGCAGCAGCTCTATTCCTGCAGCCGGATTGCCGCACTTCTTCCCACAGCCCCCGTAGTACAGATATATACGGGAACTGCTGGGAACCCCGGCCGCGCACTTGCTGCGGCAGAACGCAAGGAACTGAGCAAGGCCCTGCTCGCTGCCACGGATCTACAGGGGCAAAAAAAACAATTCCAATTGGCCACACAGCAAAATCGTCCTGTTGCCCATATCCGCATTGAGTTGCAGGCTGTCTCCAGCCCGGATGAGATACCTGCCGCCAATCTGATCAATATCGATCTCTACGAAAGCGGCTGTTTCGCCGTACAATATCTTGGGGACAGCAATGGCCGCCATCTCTATTTCACCAAGGATCTCTTGCAGTATTTGCCGCCAAGGTTTTCACAGGAGGTGTTTCACACATGAAAAAACTATACTTATTCACCTTGGTTCTCTGTTTGACACTTCTGTCTGTCTTCTGCTGGCATATAAGAACCGTACAACCCTCTGTAACCCGGCTGCCGGACGGGAGCCCTGATCTGCATGGACGGCACATTGTGGTATACGTTTCGCTGCGTGACGAAGTCGGCCGCGCCTATCTGGAGCTTTTCAAGGAAAAGACCGGCTGTACCTACGAGTACCTTTATCTTCCTACCCAGACCGCACTCGCACGCATTCGCAATGAACGGAATCATCCACAGGCAGATATCGTGATTGGCGGCACCAGTCATGCACAGATTCAGGCCGGTATCGAGGGGCTGACCGCGCAATATATTTCTCCAAATGCCGCTATAATACCAGAACGCTTCAAAGATCCGGACGGATGCTGGACGGGCATTGCTACAACGCCACTGGCCATCGTCGTGAACCGGGCCCGCTGGCAGCGTGAATTCGCCCCGCAGGGAAAAAAGCTCCCCCAGGTTTATGCCGACCTGCTCGACCCAGACTATCACGGACAAATTGTCTTCTCTGATCCAAATACGGCTGGTACCGGATATACAATACTGGCCTACATCGACCAAAAATTGTCTCCAAACGAAACACTCGATTTTTACCGTCGTCTCCGGCAAAATACGGCCGAATTCACCTTCAACGGCTATACCTCCGTTGAAAAGGTTGCCAGTGGTGAATGTCTCCTGGGTCTGAGTTTCCTCGATGATCAAACAAGCTTACGGATTTCAGGCTTCGACCTCATCAGCATTGTTCCACCAGAGTGCGCCTGGACCATGGATGCCGTATCACTCATTAAAAACGGTCCAAACCCGGAGCCTGCACGGTGTTTTATAGATTTCTGCCTCGAGAAAGAAACACAGGAACAGATCAGCCGTATGGCTTATTCCGTTCCGACCCGCCCCGATGCTGCTTCTGCTGAAGCCCCTCCAGTCGAAACTTTCGAGCTCTATACTGCATTTGATTTTGCCCGGGCAGGCCGGGAACAATCTGCTTTACTGGAAAAATGGAACAATCTATAAAATTAAAAATGTTACATTTATGCAATATTTCTGAAATATTTTTGCAAAACATTTGCTTTATGATAAAGATAATACAAAATGATATACATCAATTTAAAAACTATCATCCGGCACAGATAACTACCAAATATGTTTTGCAAATCTTGAATTTTTATATGGCAAACCGATGCCTCCTGATATTTTTTAAACAAGATGAGTTTGTAAAGGTCACGAGAAAGGAGGCATTCTGCCATGAAAAAAAAATTCCTCATTGCCAGCCATGGCAAACTTGCTGCAGGTCTGCAAAGTTCGTTAGAAATCCTGGCCAACAAGGGCAAAGATGTTGAAATCATCAACGCCTATCTGACAGAAGAAGACTATACACCGAAAATCACAGCTTTTATAGCCTCAGTACAGTCCGACGAGCAGGGCGTTATATTTACGGATCTATTCGGCGGCAGTGTAAACCAGAAGGTTGTAAACCAGGTATTGACTGCTAAAAAAGATAATATCTTTGTCATTTCCAACACCAATCTGCCTATTGTTCTCTCATTACTTTTATCACCAGACGATACCTTGACCAGAGAAAACATCACTGCTACAATCCGTGACGGGCAGGTAACCTTGCTGTCACTGACCCTGCCAACCGGTAAAACTGACGACTTGGATGCATTCTTTTAACAAAAACGTGGCTTCTGCGGAAACTACGCATATTAGACAGGAGGAAAACTATGATATCACAAATACGTGTAGATGATCGTTTAATCCACGGGCAGGTTGCTGTCGTATGGACAAAGGAATTAAATTCACCGTTACTAGTCGTCGCCAACGACGAAGCTGCCAAAAACGAAATTATGCAAATGACCCTCAAAATGGCAGTGCCAACCGGCATGAAACTGCTGATTCGTTCCGTAGAAGATGCAATCCAGATATTCAATGACCCTCGCGGGAAAGATAAGCGTATTTTTGCTATCGTCAATTGTGTATCCGATGCTACGAAAATTGCGAAAAACGTCCAGAATATCGATAGCGTGAATGTCGCTAATGCCGGCCGTTTCGATAAGTCCGACCCGAAGCAGAAGACTATGCTGTTCCATAGCGTGCTGCTCAACCCGGAAGAACTTGCTGCTGCGCAGGAACTTGCTGCTCTGCCACAAGTCAAGGCCTATAATCAGGTTCTGCCAAACAATCCAAAGCTTGATTTACAAGAAGCTCTGACCAAGCTCTGAGAAGAACATAAAAAATCTTGAAATAACAGGAGGAACGAAATATGTTAATGTATGCTGCCATGGCGGCATTGAGTGTATTTATCTGTTTTGCCGGCAACTACCTGACCGGTCAGAGCATGCTCGAACGCCCACTCGTTGTTGGGCTGGTGACCGGCCTGTTGATGGGTGATATACAGACTGGTATCCTGATGGGTGCTTCCCTGGAAGCTGTATTCATGGGCAACGTAAATATTGGGGGCGTCATCGCAGCCGAACCAGTCACCGCGACGACACTTGCAACAACATTCGCAATCGTATCGAATGTAGAACAGCAAGCCGCTATCACCCTGGCTATCCCGATTGGGATGCTTGCTGCCTTCGTAGTGATGTTCCTGAAAAATGTATTTATGAACATCTTTGCGCCATTCCTCGACCGGGCTGCTGCCGAAAACCGGCAAGGTCAGATTATAGCACTACACTATGGCACCTGGATATTTTACTATCTGATTATCGCGATGATTTCCTTCCTGGGCGTACTGGCAGGCAGTGAGCCGGTAAACCTTTTCGTACAGAACGTGCCAAAAGTCTTCATGAATGGCCTGAGCGCGGCTGGCGGGCTGTTGCCGGCCGTCGGCTTTGCAATGCTCATGAAACTGTTATGGAACAATAAGCTGGCTGTGTTCTATATCCTTGGCTTTGTCCTGACCGCCTATCTCAAGCTGCCGGCTGTAGCGATAGCCGCACTGGGTATCGTTATCTGCGTTGTCATCGCACAGCGTGACCTGCAGATTGCCCAACTTCCGGCAACCGGTGGTTCAGCAGGAACCAGTACCAAGACCAAATCTGATGAAGAGGAGGACTTTTTTGCATAATGAAAACCGGAGAAAATCTATCCGCAGAGGATAAAAAAATGCTGCGCTCCGTATTCTGGCGGTCCTGGACCATGAATGCGAGCCGTACAGGCGCTACACAATACCATGCACTTGGCGTGATCTATACACTCCTCCCAGTTATCAACCGCTTCTATAAAACAGAGGAAGAACGTGCGGAAGCAATCGTGCGCCATACAACCTGGTTCAATGCCACCATGCATATCAACAACTTCATTATGGGACTTGTCGCTGCTATGGAGCGGCAGAACAGTGAGGATAAAGACTTTGACGCCAGTTCCATCACCGCAGTCAAAGCTTCGCTGATGGGCCCGCTATCCGGTATTGGCGATTCCTTTTTCTGGGGCATTCTGCGCGTCATCGCCGCCGGTATCGGCATCTCCCTCGCGAGCACCGGCTCGGCCATGGGCGCCGTAGTCTTCCTCGTTCTCTATAATATTCCAGCCTTTCTGGTCCACTACTATGCGCTCTACAGCGGATATTTTGTAGGCGCCAACTTTATCCAAAGACTCTATGAAAGCGGTGGCATGAAGATCCTGACCAAGGCCTCCAGTATGCTGGGTCTCATGATGATGGGCTGCATGACGGCATCCAATGTCAAGTTTAAAACAATCCTTTCTGTAGCCGTAGAAGGCAGTAAGGAACCTATCATGATTCAGAGCTATCTCGACCAGCTCTTCATTGGTCTCGTTCCGCTCTGCGTTACCTTATTTGCCTTTTGGCTGCTGCGCAACAAACACGTCAATGTGAACTGGGTCATGTTTGGCATCATGATGCTGGGCATTGTCCTGGGATTGCTGGGCATTTGCTGACAAACTTATAAAACACCTCCATCTATAGGACAATTCATAGATGGAGGTGTTTTGCTATTTCTGCTTATGAAATCGCTGTTTCCTCAGACAAAAAATCCAAGGCCGCGCCTGTCATGGCTAAAATTCCAGTCTTCAAAGCTTCATCTTCAGCAGTAAAAAGCGGGCTGTGCAAAGGCGCTGCTTCTGCCGGCTGGCGACTCACACCCCATAAATAGAAAACCGCCGGAACCTCGTTGGAAAACACATAAAAATCTTCTGAAGCGTTAAACGGCTCGCGCGAAAGTTTAACCTTTTCTTCGCCTAAGAGTTTTTGTGTATAAGCGAAAAACCTTTTTGTCATATTTTCATCATTGTAAACTGCATTTGCCCGCAAACAATAAGCAGCTTCTGCCTTAACGCCGGTAAGCTGCTCCTCAGCCCTCAGTACCGTCTCTATATGGTGATATATGTCTTTTTGCAAGCTGTTCCGCAAAGTCCGTATCGTTCCCATAAGTACAAGCTCCTTGGGAATAACATTACTGCATGTTCCTCCATGAATACTTGTAACAGTGATGACGGCAGGCTCCAAGTGGCTGATTTTACGCCCGGGGATAGACTGGAGCTCCAAAATAATTTTTGCTGCTGCCAAAACAATATCAGCTGTCTTATCTGGTGCAGATGCATGTCCGCCCGGGCTTGACAGACTAATACGAAAGTTGCTGCAGGCTAAAGTGGATTCAGCTGGTTTGACCGAAATATCCCCCACGGGAAGTGCCTCTGACACGTGTGCGGCAAGTACAGCTTCTACCTTCGGCGATTCCAAAGCCCCGGCAGCCACGAGCTTCTGTGCCCCTTCACCAATTTCCTCTGCCGGTTGAAAAAACAGTTTTATGGTTCCTGCAAAACAGGGTTGTAATTTCTTAAGGACAATGCCGACTGCCAAAAGATTCGCCATATGCAAATCATGTCCGCAGGCATGCATGAACCCTGAGTGCTCGGACCGATACGGTACATCCACATTCTCTTCCAGCGGCAAAGCATCCATATCTGCCCGCAGCGCAATGCAAGATGAACCTGCCTGCGTCCCCTGGATCTGCGCTATTACAGCCGTGCCGTTGGCGACACGTCGATAGGGGATTTCCCATTCCTGCAGCACTTTTTCAATAAAATCCGCTGTTCTGTATTCCTTACTGCTTTCCTCCGGATAACGGTGCAGCAGATGGCGAAACTTTACTGCCTCAGGATAAACCAGATTCATTTCTCTTTTAATTTTATTTAATAATCCATCTTCCATAACTTTACACTCCGTTATTTAAAATAGTTTCATAATAGTTTTTCACCAGCTAAAATAATCCTCTCCAGACAGAGAGGATTATTTTAGGCTCTTCACCACGCGGCAAAAGCAGAGCCCTTAAAATGTTCTTCTACAAATGACTTCACTTCATCCGAATGATACGCCTTAATAAGCTTCTGGATAGCAGGACTGTCTTTCTTCGCACTTTGTACAGCCAGGATATTCGCATAAGGGGAATCTGCATCTTCCAGAACCATCGCATCCTTATTCGGTAAAAGGCCGGCAGTCATTGCATAGTTTGTATTGATTGCAGCACAATCGATATCTTCCAGCGACCGCGGTATTTGTGCGGCCTCCAGTTCTGTTATATTGAAATTTTTTGGGTTGTCTACAATATCTGCAACCGTTGCCTGGATACCGATATTCGGCTTCAAGCCAATCAGTCCGGCCTTTTCCAACAAAAGCAATGCTCGTCCGCCATTGGACGGATCGTTCGGTATCGCTATGGTAGCACCCGGTTGAAGTTCGTCCAATGATTTAATTTTTTTGGAATACACGCCCATAGGGAAAATAACCGTCTTCGCCACAGAAACAATATCATATTTCCGGTCTTTCACCATATTATCAAGGTAGGGTGCATGTTGAAAGCTGTTTGCATCAATTTCACCTTGTGACAAAGCAACGTTCGGCTGTACATAGTCACTGAATTCTACAACCTCAATTTTCAATCCATCTTTCTCCGCAACTTTTTTTACTACATCCATAATCTCTGCATGCGGGCCGGGCGTTACACCAACCTTCAAGGTCTTATTACTGTCGTCATTTCCCTGCGTTCCGCATCCTGCAGCTATTCCCAGCAAAAGGGCAAGCCCTGCTGCCAGTATAGATTTTTTCCCTAAAGCTTTTTGCATCTCTACGCACTTCCCCTTTTTATTATCTTGCTTTTCGTCTCTGTCTGATTACAACCTCGCAAGCTATAACAGACAGATTGTTCATTGTACCCTCTGAATTGCTTCGGTTATCTCACTCATAATCTCTTTCATTTTATGTTCCTCCATATGCATTAAGATATATAATTTCCAAGCCGAAGCCCAAGAGATGGTATTCATATTAAACACATATTTCATACATGTTTAATATGAATATTATAGTAAGTTTGTTCCCATTTTGTCAACCATAAACTTTTTACTTAGCAAGTCAACGGACTGTCCATCCAGGCCAGACCTCATCAGCAATCTTTTGTATCAAGCGAATTTTCGCCCACTGCTGCTCTTCCGTCAGGGCATTGCCCTCCTCTGTCGAGGAAAAACCGCACTGCGGACTCAGGCAGAGCTGCTCCAAAGGCACATACTCCGATGCCTCGCGGATACGGCGAATAACTTCTCCGGCATCCTCCAGTGCAGGGAATTTCGATGTAATAAGCCCCAACACAACTTTTTGCTCCTGTATATAGCGCAACGGACGAAAATCGCCTGCACGGTCCGAATCATATTCGAGGAAAAAGCCGTCGACTTTACAGGTACCAAATAAAGTCTCCGCTATGGGCTCATATCCGCCCGACGAGAACCAGGTAGAGCGAAAATTCCCCCGGCAGATATGCATGGTAATGGTCATATCCTCCGGCCGGTCTTCAATCGCCGCGTTTATCATCTCCACATATTTCTCCGCAATATGTGCAAGGTCAAAGCCGCGGGCCTCATAGGCCTGGCGCTTCGAAACATCGCAGAACTCGCCCCAGGAGGTATCGTCCAGCTGCAAATACCGGCAGCCAAGCGCATAAAACTTGTGGATAGCCTGTCGATAGGCCGCCGCAATATCACGGAACAAGTCTTCCTCGTCGGCATAACGCAGAATCGGTGCATATTCTTCTGCCCGCACACAGCAGATGAGATGCAGCATCGATGGAGATGGGATTGTCATCTTACACAAGGTTCCCTGTGCTGCCTTATGCAAATAAGCAAAATGCTCCAAAAAAGAATGGCCTGTAAAATTGATTTTATCCGCAATTTCCAGTGTAGCTGCCTTGGGCTGATGTCCCTTGAACTCCACCGACCAATGTTCGGCAGCAACTTCCCTTACACCGTCAAGTTCAGCCAAAAAATCCAGATGCCAGTAGCGCCTGCGGAACTCACCATCTGTCACAGCCAGCAGCCCCAGCTGCTTTTCCTTTTCAATCAGCTTATCAATCGCTTCATTCTCAATCTGCGTCAGCTCCTCACGCTTGATGCTGCCCGCAAGATACTTCTGACGCGCTTCCTTCAGGAACTCGGGGCGCAGGAAACTTCCCACGATATCCGCGCGAAATGGTGCTCTCTGCTTTACTGTCATAAAAATCACAATCCTTTCCTCTGCAACCGTGATGAATTTTTCACTGCGTTGCTTTCGATAAAATCAGTATAACGATTTTTCTAGTTATTGTATAATACTTATTTTTTTGCATTTGATATAGTTTAAAGCTATATCAAATATACTTCTTCAATGCTGTGATATAAGCCGTACACAAAGGACTCACTGTGATATTCCGCTGTGTAACGACACCTACATGAATGGTTGCGTCTACCGCCAGCGGCCGCGCAATGATATTCTCGCCATTGAGCTCACGGCTGATAATCCCTGTACTTATCGTATACCCGTTGAGCCCGACCAGCAGGTTAAAGAGCGTGGCGCGGTCCCGGACTCTTATCTCCTGCTCACGCTCCAGAGAACTCAATATTTCTTCTGAAAAATAAAAAGAATTATGATTTCCCTGCTCAAAACAAAGATATGGGTAAGGCTCCAGTTCCTCCAGTGTAAGCCGTTTTTTGACTGCCAGCGGATGCTCTGCCGCAATGAACACATGCGGCTTGGCCGCAAAAAGCTCCGTGAACTTCAATCCGTTCCGCCGGATGATGCGCTGCAAAATAACCTCGTTTTCCTCAGAAAGATACAGCACTCCCACCTCGCTGCGCAGGCGTGCTACATCCTCGATAATCTCATAGGTCTGCGTCTCACGCAGGGCAAAAGCATAATTCTGCCTGCCATATTCCTTGATGACATCCACGAAGGCATTGACGACAAAAGAGTAATGCTGCGCTGAAACCGAGAATTTTTGCTTGCGTTTCCGCCCCAGACGATACCGTGCCTCCAGCAGACTGCTCTGCTGCAAGACCTGACGCGCATAGCCCAGGAATTCATCACCCTGGTTGGAAAGGAGCACCCCTTTGTTCGTCCTATGGAAAATTGTTATCTGAAGTTCCCGCTCCAGCTCCTTGATTGCATTCGTAAGACTCGGCTGGGAAATAAACAACGCATGCGCCGCCTCACTGATTGTTCCCTTCTCCGCTACGGTTATTACATAACGCAGCTGCTGCAAGGTCATAAGACCACCTCCTGTAAGTTATATACCATAGTAACGTAACCTGTCATAAGGATACAGGCTGCGCCCCAGACAAAATGTCCGTTCCTGTGTCCATCCATAATCATTGTAAAGTATAACAGATGCAGGGGCAACAAAAAATTGCTAACCACCTGAACCGATGGTTAGCAATTAAACTGGAGGGGTTGCTCTTTATGTATTTATCTCATATATTTTTTAGATTTTGAAACCGTAACGATATTGCATTTTTTGATGGTTTCCGGCGTAAGTTCCTGTCCAATGCCCGGCTTATCCGGCACCTGATATCTGCCGTTCACCGGCTGATAATCATAGAGACAGGTGGCGCGGCTCTCTGGATTGAGTGCTCTTTGATGATGCTCATGGATAAGGAAGTTCGGGATGACAGCCTCGATCTGCAACGCTGCTGCCTTGGAAATCGGGCTGCCGCAGACATGGATCTGTACGGCACAGTCATAGGTATTCGCCATATCGCAGATTTTCTTTGCTTCTGTAAGACCACCGCATAAGCAGAGATCCGGTTGAATAACCTGTATAGACCGATTCTCCAGGAACGGACGATAGCCCCAGCGCGTATAAATGCGTTCGCCCGAAGCGATTGGTATCTGCACATTTTTATGGACTTCCAGCATATTGGTCGCATTGAGCGGATGACAAGGCTCCTCATAATAGAAAATCCGTAAATCTTCCAAGGCTTTGCCTATTTGGATTGCCGATATTGTATCCGAGTTTGAATGCATCTCAATGATGATATCCATATCATCGCCGCCGGCTTTACGCATCGCCGCCACACGATCATAAACCGTCTTGATGACCTTATGCTCCAGCGGCCCGGTGGTCTTCCAATCGCCCTTGCCGTCCGGCTGGTTGCTGTAAATAATCGGGTCTACCTTGATGGCATCATAGCCATCCGCCAATGCTTTTTTGGTTACCTCCGCATATTCATCTGGTGTAATCAGCACCTGCTTGTCAATTTTTTCTCCCCAATTGAATTGCAGCTGGCTGGCATAGACACGAAGATTATCATTTGTCTTGCCACCTAACAATTGCCATACAGGAACGCCTAATGCCTTTCCCTTTATATCCCACAAAGCGATATCTATGCCACTCATAGCACCGCTTACGATCGTACCGCCGCCCATACCCCAAAAGGTCTTGCGGAATATAGTTTCCCATATTTTTTCAATGTTCATCGGGTCTTCCCCAATAATAACCTCAGAAAAATCCTGCACCATTCCCAGTCCTGCCCGCCAGCCTTTGCCATAAGCAAGACCGACCTCGCCAAAACCACTGATTCCCTCATCCGTATTAATACGGACAATCACCGGGCTCCAGTCTCCACGTGAAGAACCCGCATTCCCGCTTGGTACCTGCATTACATCAACACTTATAATTTTCATATCAATTCCTCCTAAAATATAGTATTCAATAAATCAATATTTCTTTAAAGTCAATATCAAGGTGCAGACTGCACCTACCACGCAACAGCCAACAATGTAAAACAGTCCACTGCCATAGCTTCCTGTCATCTGTATGATGAAACCAATCGCTACCGGGGCTAAAGCCGAACAACCATTGCCTACACCGTTCATCACTCCCGCCGCCGTAGAAATCCCTTTACCCGGAACTATATCCTGCAGCAAAGTCCATGCGGCCGGGCCGCCAAAGCCGATACACCCTACACCCAGCGCGAGGAACGTAGCTGATACCGTATTATTATCTGTGAGTGCTGCCACCGATACACCGACAGATACACCCACCATAGCCAAAAGAAGCAGTGGTGCTCTGCGTCCGAATTTATCGGCAAGAAAACCGGATGCCACTTTGGTAAATATACCTAATATCCATGGCAGCGAGGCCAGCGCTCCCATAGCCGCCCAGGAAAAACCACGCGCTGTTTTAAGATACGTTGGAAGCCAGGTAGCCGAACCCCAAATAACCGATGTATGCGCGATATAATATACAACAATCAGCCAAAACCGGTAATCCCCGGCAAATAACTTTATATTCTCCAGAAGCCCTGTTTTTTCGAGTCCATTTTTAATATTTTCTTCTTTTTCTTTCTGTAAGGCCTCTTCTATATAGGACAATTCAGCCTCATTGATCCGCTTGCTTTGCTGCGGGGTATCTGTCGTAAAGAACCATATGAGAATCAATGGAATAATGCCAATAACCGTAAGTACAAAGAAACTTGATCTCCAACCCACCGCATAGATAATCCAGGTAAAGAGCGGCATCGCAACCGCCGGTGCAATTGCCATCCCGACCTGCCAGACAGAATTTGCTTTGCCGCGTTCCATAGGAGGAAACCAATTCTTGATGTATTTGCTCTGCATGGGGAAATGCAGCCCTTCCCCACTTCCCAGGAAAATACGGGAAATAATCAGTATAGAAAATGTCGCTGCCAGCCCACCCATCATAAGCGAGCACGCCCATAAGACAACAGCCACTGTCATAGCCTTCCGTGGTCCCAGCCAATCACCCAAAGGACTTAAAATCACGTTGCTTATGCCATAAGCGACCAAAAAGGACGTCATGAGCAGCCCTTTTTGCACGGATTGACCTACGATCCCCATTTCACTTAAAAATTCATTATCCGCAACAAGAATGGATATATTGACTCTGTCAATATAAGCGATGGATACAACAACCAACAAAACAAACGCAATAACATATCTCTGCCTTGTAGGCGTTTCACATAGGTTTTCTGTTTTTGCCATAGTAAGATCACGCATCCGACTCTCCCCCACTTTCGTTTTTAAAGTATGTAATACCTCTCTCGTAATCGTATACGATTTAATAAGTAAATAATATACGATTTTGTATATTATGTCAATAAATATTTTGATTATTTTAATCATTATAATTTTTATACTAAATACCGAGAAAATCTCTCTGCGAGATTGACGCAAACTTTTCATGCTACAAAACGCACAGTCCTCTTCATAACTGGGACTATGTCATATTTTTCCGGCACAGCCCTACATAAAAAAATACAATAAGACAACAACACGCATGAAATCTTCATTTCTATACTTTAGAAGCATTGCAAACGTCTCCTTCCAGATAATCCTCTTCTCTGTAAAACCTCCGAATCGCCCGTCAACAGCCGGTTTCCATTGACAATATAGAAAAACAGAGCATATAATATATTATCATGAAAAAATTATTAAAAGCGCAAAAAAGATCGCCAAATAAAAAAGAACAGGCATATACATATATGCGTGATAATATACGCAATGGGGTTTTTTCGCCTGGCTATCGGCTGGTCATCGATAAAATAAAAAAAGACCTCAATATCAGCAGTATTCCTGTGCGGGAAGCTATGCAGCAGCTCCAGGCAGAAAAGCTTATCGAAGTCATCCCCTACAGCGGCGCTGTCGTCAAAATGGTAGACGAAAAAGATTACGAAGATCTGCAGACTATATCCGCCGTACTCGAAGGCTATGCGGACAGACAGGCTGCCCTGCATCTTTCCTCGCAGGATATATCCGAATTGGAAAAAATAAACCATGACATGCAGCGTGCCATAGAAGATCTCCAATTAGAAGAATTAGGTACGCTCGATCATGCCTTCCATTGGTATATCGTAAGCCGATGCCAAAACAGGCACCTCATTGCAGCCCTGCAAAACACATGGGAACATATTTCCCAGATACGGAATGTCATATTCACGCTCATACCCTGGCACGCAAAGCACTCCGTCACAGAGCACGCCACATTGATCCAACTGCTCAAGGAACATGCTGCTCCTGAAGAAATCGAACGGTTCAGCCGGCAGCACAAGCTAAATGTACTGATTGCGCTGAAAAAACATGGTAAAGGAAATACACTGCCGCAATCATTTTAAAAAACAGGCCGCAATCGCGACCTGTTTTTTTATATTTATTCTATATAGCTTACAGAGGAACTCCCACACAAAGCCGAGAGCAACACCAGTGTAAAATAAGCATTCTGCTATATCTTGAAATGCTCAATCGCCGTCTGAAGCTCCTGTGCCAATTCCGTAAGGCTCTGACTCGATGCTGCAATCTCCTGCATAGACGCAGATTGCTCCTCAGTTGCTGCGGAAACGGTCTGTGCCTGCTCGACCGCCTTCTTACTGTGCTGATCAATCTTTTTTACCAATGCTACAATTTGCTGGCTCCCACCGGCAGTTTGCTGCATGGCAGCCGAAACCTCACGAATCTGCGTCGATACCTGCAGCACCAGCTCCGTGATTTCCTTGAACGATTCCCCGGCTGCCGCCACTACTTCCGTACCAACCTTAACTTCATCCGTGCCCTGCGACATGGCGAAAATGGCTTTGTCCGTATCCTTTTGGGTCTCACCAATCAAAGAGGCAATCTGCTCTGCAGCTGCCCCGGACTGCTCCGCCAATTTGCGTACCTCTTCCGCAACCACAGCAAAGCCTTTGCCCTGTTCACCCGCGCGGGCGGCTTCAATGGCCGCGTTAAGCGCCAAAAGATTCGTCTGACCGGCAATACTCGATATAGTATCTACGATCTGCCCGATTTCTTTTGAACGTTCACCTAATTCAGCGACAATTCCAGCGGAGTTATTCACCGTCTTTTCAATCTGGTTCATCTGTGTCACGGCTTTTTCAACCGATATATTGCCTTCCCTGGCCTTATCTGCCGCGCGGGAAGAATGCTCGGCCACCCGATTGGAGCTGGTAGCTGCATGCTGAATACCCGCTGACATCTGCTCCACCACGGATGTTGTTTCATTGATATCCCGGAGCTGATTTTCAGCCCCCAGTGAGACATCACCTATAGCCTCCGCTACTTGTGTGGAAGCCTGCGCTGACTGTTCTGCATTTGTGCTCAATTGCCCAGCAGATGTTGCGACTTTGTCAGCATTGCCTTGTATGAGCCGGATCAGTTTTTGCAGCTTATCCACCATGGTATCGAATGCCTGCGCCATCCGTCCGATTTCATCCTGTGAAGTAAAATGTGATTTCTGGCTCAGGTCTCCATCAGCCACCTTAGTTGCCAGATGATAGATCTGCAGAATCGGTGCGGTGAACCGCGACGCGCAATATACAGAGAAACCACCCACCAGCAACAGCGCCAGCAACGCAACAACTGCCAAGGTCAGCAGCAGCGACTTCGTTTGTGCCGTGATTGCCGAGTAGGGCTTCTCCATACAAACCAGCCAGCCAGTCTGTTGATCGTAGCTATAAGTGACAAGCTTCTTCACCCCATCCTGATCTTCGATCTCGGCCACGCCATCATTTTTATTGGCAAGGGCTGCCTTCACATACGGAACCTGGCTCATATCCGTACGATCCTTTACCATATCCGCATCCGGATGCGCCAAAATCTTCCCCGTATTATCGATTATGTAAGCGATGCTTCCATCCTTCGAAAAGGAACTTACAAATTCGCTCAGCTTCGTGAGGACAATCGTGGCCTGCACAACTCCGACCGGCTGTCCGCCGGCACTTCCATATACCGGAGCCTGCAGGTTTACCACGAACCTGTTCCCATTTTTGCTGAAAATGACCTCAGAAATCCCTTCTTTGCCAACAATCGCATCCTTAAAAGTCTGCCGTTCGCCTACATTGACCAGCTCCATATCGTCGCCGCGTGCGACCATGTTGCCTCCTTTATCGATCAAGGTAAACGCATAGTCCTTATACCCTTTTTGCATCTGCATCAAAAAAGCCTTCGATTGTGGAATATCCATCGCCTGGAAAGCCGGCTGCTGTACAGTCGTCCTTATGATAGTAAACGGCGTATCCAGATACCCACTGATTTTGAGCTGGATTTCTTCCGTCACCTCCCGACAGTTTGCCACAGCTGCATCTTCCAAAGCGCCGCTCAAAAATTTACTGGAAATGAGTGCTAATACGGCCAATGGAATAATCGTCAAAAGCATAATCATAAGTGTTAATTTCTTCTTGATATTCAATTGCCATTCCCCCCAGATCATATAAACAATACAATATAAAATTTTATTAATTTATATGAAATAATATTTTATTCTTTCTATTTAATAATATATTATTTCATATATTATTTCAAGCATTTACTGAAATTCCCTTTTTATTTCCCATATAATGTAAGTTCATAGGAAGAGAATGTCCTCCTTTCCTATTACGTCTTGGAAAAATAATTTTTCTTCTATACCGGGTGTTCGCTGCTAGAAAACCTTGCCGGGCACACTACAAAAATGGGGAACACCACATGTGGTGTTCCCCGTAATATTCTACAATATGCAGCTTTACTGCTGCCAACTGCTCAATAAATCGACTTATATACCTCGATAACCTGCTCCTTAGTGGCATCACGCGGGTTGCCTGGCATACAGGCATCGACCATAGCAGAAGCCGCCAAAAAATCAATATCCTTTTCCTTTACGCCAAGCTCGCTCAGGCGACGCGGGATATGGACATCATCCGCCAGCTTTTGTATCGCGTCGATGCAGGCCGCACGATAAGCCGCCTCGTCCATGGCATCCACCTCTGCAACTCCCATGGCGCGGGCTACTTCACGATAGCGTTCACCCGTCGCCGGTGCATTGAATTTCAGCACAGGCACCAGCAGTATGGCACAGGCAACACCATGCGGAATATCGTAGAATGCGCTCAGCGGATGTGCCATCGAATGGTCCATGCCAAGGCCGACATTTGAAAAACCCATACCTGCAATATACTGCCCGATTGCCATCTCCTCGCGGGCTTTCATGTCGCCCTCGACAGATTTGCGCAGCCATTTACTGATAATCTCGATGGCCTTGAGGTGCATCATATCTGTAAGCTCCCAAGCCCCCTTGGTGATATAACCCTCGATAGCATGTACGAGTGCATCCATGCCCGTTGCCGCACAAAGTCCCTTTGGCATGGAGGCAGACATCTGCGGATCTACGATGGCTACGACCGGGATGTCATGCGGATCGCAGCAAACGAATTTGCGATTTTTTTCCTTATCTGTAATGACATAATTGATTGTGACCTCTGCCGCTGTGCCGCTGGTCGTCGATACAGCGATGATTGGCAGGGCCTTATGCTTCGTCGGCGCTGCTCCCTCAAGGCTGCGCACATCAGCGAATTCCGGATTCGTCATGATGATGGCAATCGCCTTGGAGGTGTCGATGGCCGACCCCCCGCCGATAGCCACAACCACATCAGCTGCCTGCTCCTTGCAGAACTTCACGCCCTCCTGCACATTTTCAATGGTTGGATTTGCCTTGATATGGTCATAGACTGCATAGGAAATACCCGCCGCGTCCAGCAAGTCCGTCACATGCGCCGCCACTTTAAATTTGATAAGATCCGGGTCTGTTGCGACCATGACCTTTTTGAGGCCACGGTTTCTGATTTCATTAACGATTTCCTTGATTGCGTCCTCACCAAAATACGACGTTTCATTCAAAATAATACGATTTGCCATACAGAATCACCTTGCCTTTTCTTATAATATCATTTACGCCATAAAAGGTCCGCTGCCTTGTCCAATGCCTTTTTTTCTGCATCGGTCAACGGTGTCAGAGGCTCCTTGCAGTTTTCCTGCATAGGCTTGCCCATCTCCTTCATAGCCCATTTCATGACTGCGTTGAACGGTGTATGTACTTCATAAAGCAACATGCGCTCATCGATTTTGCGCTGTGCCTGCTTGAGCTTTTCCAGATTCTCCTGCCGCAAAGCTTCTGCAGCTGCATGGCAAAGCTCAGGATACAGGTTGGAAAGGGCGCCTATACAGCCATTTCCACCGGATACCACAGACGGAATACAATTATTATCATACCCGGTAAACACCTTGAACTCCGGATACCGGCTCTTTATTTCCCGAATATATTTCTGGGTGTGGCGCAGCATCGGATGCGTATCCTTCACACCAACAAAATTCTTATGCTTCGCCAGCAGGCGCAGGATCGTATTGACCGATACATCATAACCCGTCCGATCCGCGTAATTGTAAAGGAATACATTTCCCTGAATCTTTCCCAGAATATCATCATAATAATTGAATACATCCTCCTGGCTGCAGGCGCTGTAATACGGCCCCACAATGATTGCCGCATCCGCTCCGGCCTCCAGTGCCGCATTGGAAAGGCTGACCGTCTCAGCTTTCGCCATACGCCCCGCACCAGCCAATACAATTCCCCTGTGATTTACATACTGGATTGCATCCAGTATCAGTTCCCTGACCTCATCGTAGGTAAAAGCATAGAACTCACCCGCGCTGCCGCCGCTCAGAATCCCATCGATTCCCGCCGCCAGAAGCGCATCATACAAAGCATGCATATCCTCATAGTTCACCTTACCACCCTGATCTACAGACGTCAAGACAGGGCAAATATATTTACATTCCATGTCAGTTTCCCTCTTTTTCCATTTTTTTATTCAGATCATATACCAGCTGCATATCCGCCCACCATTCTTCCTTGGCAGCTCCATCGATACGCACCTGGCATGGGTCTGTTTCCCTCCACCAGCGCTGGGTCTCAGGGTCACGCGCCATCCTCGCCATATCATATGCATAATCATCCCCCGCGTATTCCATCACGGAGAAAAGCAGCTCGCCTCGATTAAAAATCTGGTATTTCGTTATGCCGCATTCGCGAATCATACGGTTCACCCCGGAATAGGGATCTGCGTGCAGCTTCTTATAATAAGCGGCCTTCTCCGGTCTGAGCCGGATTACGCTCGCAAAAACCTGCGGTTTATTTATTTTGTAAAGCTTCTTCGCATTTTTGCCGAAAAAATCCGCATCATCTGCGAAGTATTCCCGCAATATCCGTAAATGCTCATCAAAAGACGCGTACAAACCCACCACGGGAAAATTCGAGGCATAGATAAGATGTGACGGTTCAAAGCTGTCCACCAGAAAATCCAAAAGTTCTTTTACAAAGGCCTTATCTGCTGTCGGAAAGCCTGAAACCTTGCAATAAACATTCGGCAGTTTGGCAAGTTTTTTCATAGTTTCCCGGTATTCTGCTGTAAGCGCTGTCACATTTCCGCAATGATTGATTACCGTCTTCACTTGCGGTACCTGCAAAAGCGTCTTATATAAATCTGAAAGTTCCTCTGTACGATTGCAGCTTTCAAAAAGCAGATCATCTGCTGCAAGCGTCTCCAGCCCTTCGATAAAGCTTTGTTCCAGACAGCGTCCCCGCGGTGAACTGTCGACATGAAGCGGTTCCCTGACGCCCGCTATGCCAGCAGGCAGGCGCATCTGCCGGCAAATATGCGGTGCCCGCAGGCTCCTGGCCAGGATCTTAGGATGGTGCAGGCCAAAAATATAGGCATCCTCACGCAGCACATCATCACAATCCACCTCAACATATACACCGCCCTTGAAATCAACCTCCTGCCTGCCGTATGCCTTACAAAGCTCATCCATCCCATAGCTTCGCTTGATTGCCGGACAGGAATCGAGCCAGGGAAGCTTCAATACATCCAAATCCCAAATATGGAAATGGCTATCTACAATTTCCAGCATGTCAGTTCCTCCTCATCTAGTTCGCCTTGCATTCCTTCATATCCACAGCAGACTTTGCCTGGCAGCCCTTAAAGCCGTACCATGAAACATAGAGATAGCAGGGAGCCAGCAGAAGATATCCAGTGGCCGTGCCGAAATTATCCGCAACATGACCCATGATGAACGGCATAATCGCGCCGCCCACGATGCTCATGATAAGGATACTGGAAGCCGTCTTGACAAGATTCTCCGGTATCTTCACGATACTCAGAGCGAAAATTGTCGGGAAGCTGATGGACATAAAGAAGAACGAAGCAATGAGCAAAAATACGCTCACACTGCCGGAAACAAGGCTCAGGCAAAGCATAAGCACCACATTGACCGCCGAATATATCCCCAGTATCTTACCTGCACTGAATTTTTTCATCAGAGGCGTCGTCACAATCCTGCCGACCATGAAGGCCACCAGCGCTATACCAAAGAAATACGCGGCCTTGCTGTCCTCGAGTCCCTGCCAATGCTCGACGCTGTAATTGATGAAAAAGGCTCCCGCACCGACCTGCCCGGCGATATACAAAAACTGTGCCAATGCTCCCAGACGAAAATGCCGATAGCCGAAGAGCTGTCCATAGGAGCCACTGCCCTCGGACGAATCTTCTCCGCCGGAAACCTGCGCTCCCTCCGGCAGCTTCGCCGCCAAAAAGATAACGAGCATGGCGAGGACTATGACCGCAATGCCCACATAGACCATCTGGACATTATGCATATTCGCGGCAATATCACTGCCGTTGGTAATCGACAGGAATAAGCTGCCTCCAACGATTGGTCCTATGAACTGCCCTACGCCATTGAAGCTCTGTGCTACATTGATGCGGAAAGGAGCATCCTCATCACGCCCCAGCTTGGTTATGTAAGGATTGGCATTCGTTTCAAGGCTGGCCAGCCCGCAGGCGATGACAAAGAACGCGCCGAGGAACATATAAAAGCTGTGCACATTGCTGGCAGGAATAATCAGCAGTGCCCCTATCGCATACAGAAAAAGCCCCAGAATAATGCCGCCCTTGAAGCCATATTTCCTCGCAACCAGCGAAGCTGGTGTCGCAAAAACGAAATAGCCGCCAAAATAAGCTGCCTGCAGAAGCCCGGAAGTTGCTTTCGTGATGCCAAGCTGATTCTGGAAGTTCTTATTCATGACATCCAGCAGCCCATAGCTCAGACCCCATAGCAAAAACAACATAGTAACCAGGCAAAAAGCAATTTGAATACTTTTCTTGCTTACATTATCTCCCATTTCTCTCTCCTCCTCATTCAGGTCAATGCCCGATCAAGATGAACATAGCCGCCATCTACAAACACCCATTGTGCCGTAGTATGGGATGAAACCGGTGACAGGATGAAAACCGCCGTATCAGCAATCTCTTCAATAGAGGTGAACCGATGCTCATAGGGAATCTTATCGGTGATGATTCTCTTGCGTGCTTCGGGGTCATCAAAGGTCTTGATCCAGTTCGCGTAAAGCGGCGTCCAGCATTCACTCACAATTACAGCATTGCTTCTCACATGGTCCTTGGCAAGAGCCGCGGCCCATTCACGTGTAAGCCCGAGGATTGCCCCCTTGGCAGCCGCATAAGCACTTGTTTTTCCCTGCCCGGTAAGCGCGGTTTTCGAGGTGATATTCAGAATCGAGCCACGGCTCTCCTTCAAATACGGCACCGCCGAATGGACAAGCGCATAATAATGCGTAAGGTTCCCATGCAGGCTCTTTTCAAAATCCTGCCACGAGGTCGATTCCAAATCCTTATTGTCATTTGCCCCTGCGTTGTTCACGATGCCGTAAATACTGCCTCTGCGTTTTGCCACATCATCGACAATCGGCTGTATCCGATCGGTTTCATTCAAATCAATCTGGATAAACTCATAATCCTTGGTATACGTTTCCAACTTCGCCTTGAATTCCGGCAGGATTGCTGAACGCGACAGCACCACAGGAATCGCACCCTCTCTGGCAAGCGCAAGTGTAATGCCGCTGCCGATGCCTTTGCCGCCCCCTGTCACAAAAACAACCTTTCTCTTTAACTGCAAATCCATATCCTTTTACCTCCCTTTAATAAAGCTCATACTGTAGTGGCCAGACGCCAGATTGAAAAATCATTTTGCCCGTTCATTTCAGCCCTGGTAAATGTTCCCTGGCTTACAGCTGCAATGAACTCCAGTATTTCCTCGCCTGCCTCCTGCAGGCTCTTTTTTCCTTCAAGCACCGTGCCCGCATTCAGATCTATCGCATCCCGCATCGTATCGAACACAGCCGAATTTGAAGCCATTTTGATGGTCGGAGTTACCGGACTGCCGGTTGGCGTGCCCCGCCCGGTCGTAAATACACAGATATTGCAGCCGCCGGCAACCATCCCGCTGAGCTGTTCAATATCATTTCCCGGCGTGTTCATCAGGGTAAGACCCTTACCGCTGATTTGTTCGGCATATCCTTTTACAGCCAGCACTGGCTGGTTTCCGGCCTTATAAATACAGCCCAGCGATTTTTCCTCGATACTGCTGAGCCCGCCCTCGATATTACCTGGACTTGGATTCGCCCCGCGGATATCCGCATGCGCTTCTATGACCGCCTGTTCGAACCCCTGGACCGTATCGAGGACTGCCTGCCGAACAGCCGGATTGGCAGCACGTTCAGCCAGAATATGTTCCGCGCCGATCAGCTCCGTTGTTTCCGCCAGTATCACGCTGCCCCCCTGCCCGATGACGATGTCCGAAGCCACCCCCAGGCTTGGATTCGCACTAAGCCCGGAAAAGCTGTCGCTGCCGCCGCATTCGGTTCCCAGTACCACATCCGCCAGAGATCCTTCGCTTTTCTTCGCCAGAAGTGCCTCCGCCAACATCTCCCGGACCAGACGCACACCCTGCGCGACACTCTTTTCTACGCCCCCTGACTCTTGTATGGTAAGATATGCGACCTTTTTATACGGAACCAGTCTTTGAATCTCCTGTGCGACCGCCTGCGCCGGAACCCCTTCGCAGCCAAGACCAACCACCAGAACTCCGTAAACATTCGGATTCGCACCCGTACCCACGAACACCCGCTTGGTCTGTGCTGCATCATAGGCAAGCTCGCTGCAGCCATGCGGATGCGTGACATAGACAACACTGGTTTCCCGGGTCCGCTCCGCATCGCTGTATAAAACCGTATTGGCTATGCGCTCAGCGACCTTATTCGCGCAATGCACGCTTGGCAGGACCAATATATGGTTTCGGAAACCAAAGCTCCCATCTGCCCTCCGATAGCCTCTGAGCTGGTATTTTTCAGCACTGTGCGCAATTGTCGGCTGCTCGTGCACGCCTTGCTGTATCGCCCTTACCGCATGGTCTGTATCGCCCCGGCCTCGCTCACCTTCAAGATTGTGCACATGCACCCATTCTCCAGCTTTTATATCACAGCCTGCAAGGCCGATGTGCGCAGCGTATTTTATGATTGGCATGCCCTTCGGGATATCCGCTGTGGCAAACTTGTGCCCCCGGCGGATGTCCTCGGCAAGCTTTGTTTCCAGTACCATATCACCTTTTCGCAAAGGCTCCAGCGCCGTTGCAACGTTATCCAGCCTGTTTACATGAATCGCCTTCATCACTGTTCCCCTTCCTTTTTGTTCGTATATACTTACTGAGTTTGTATATGCTTCCTACGACTGAAATTATAACAAAGTAATCCCTGTGAGTCAATAGAATTTTATAATAAATTCATTAAATAATAATTTTCTGCTATTTTTTTGTTTTTATCTGTAAAATAAAAAAAGAGCACACAGCCTTTCAGCCATGTACTCCCTTATCCTGCCGTCCGCAGGATTCAATCCGAAAACATTTTTATGTCCCTGGGCAGCAACCCAACCGCCCGTTCGATTTCTTTGGCATGCACACGCAAAACCCCGAGGATATGTGCCGTTTTCTCCGGTGTAGAACGAAAAATCGGCAGACTCACACTCACCGAGGCCAGCACCCTTTCCCCCATACGTATAGGCACCGCCAGGCATTCCACATCAATATTGGTTTCGCCTATTTCATGCGCATAGCCCTGCTCCCGCACCATCCTGAGCTGTGTCAGGAGTGTCGCCCGATCACGCGTCGTCCGCGCCGTATAAGCCTGCAGCTCTTCCGGATAGAGGTTACGGACCGTCTCGTCAGACAGCCCGCTCAACAGGCACTTGCCAAGCGCGGTCGCATAGGCGCCAATCGTCTTGCCCGCTGACGATTCGATACGGATTGCCTGCTTGGGTTCAGTTTTCTCGACGTAAAGCACATCTTTCCCATCGAGGATGCCCAGCTGGCATATCTCATCACAGGCGGCAACAATCTCACGCATATGCGGCTTTATGATATAGAGATAGCTCAGGGAATGGACATAGGAATAACCCAGTTTGAAAGCATTCCTCCCAATGGCTATAGCCGAGCCGTTGCTTTCCAGATATTCCTTCTGCAGGAGCGTCACCACGATGGGGTGCAGTGTGCCCTTGGCTATACCCGTACTGCGCGAGATATCTGCGAGGGTAAGGCCCTTTTCACTATGATAGATTGCTTCAAAGACTGCCAGGACCCGAAGGGTCGGCATGTGTAATTTGTTTGTATTCATAGCTCGATTATAGTCATTCCCGCATTTTTTGTAAAGAGCCTGGATATACCCAACGATTATTTCTCCAGTACACCAATCCTTGTCATCCATTGTTCACAGAGTTTTGGCCATTGCGCGAGCGGCAGGTCTCCCGTACGCGTAAGTCCGAAACCATGTCCGCCCTCTTTAAAGATATGCATTTCAGCCTGAACTCCGGCTTTCCTGAGTCCCATATAATAAAGTACAGCATTCGCTGACGGTACCGCAGGATCATCATCCGCTAATACAAGAAAAGTCGGCGGCGTATGCGCGGTAATATGCAATTCCGGTGAATAGTCACGTAAATCCGCCTTTGTCGGTGATTTGCCCAACAGATTGTTCTTTGTTTCCGTACTCTCCCAGGCAGGATCCATCGTTATTACAGGATATCCCAGGATGAGGAAATCCGGTCTGGCGCTAAGTTTATCTGCGGCATCCACCGGCGCATATACCTGCTTGTCAAACTGCGCACCAACCTCTGCTGCCAGATGACCGGCGGCAGAAAAGCCCAGCAAGCCAATCCGGTCGGTACGCAGCCCCCATTCTGCAGCATGCTGGCGGACGATACGCACCGCCCTTTCTCCGTCCTCCAACGGGACGTCCTTCGCATGGATATGGCCTTCACATGGCAGACGATAGTGGAGCACGAATACCGTGACTCCCAACGGGTTCAGCCAGTCTGCTACCTCGCCGGACTCCTTATCAATCACGATACGGCTATACGCCCCTCCCGGGGCCACAATCACCGATGTACCATTTGGTTTTTCCGGCTGGTATACTGTGAGCGTCGGCGTGCTGATTTTTGTAAGGATGCGGTCATGCTTTGCCGGGTCCTTGCTGCGCTCCGTTATAGTATTCGAAAAACCAACTTGTTCGCTTCCCGGCGCCGCTCCCGGCCAAAGATTGAATTCCTGTCCGTTCTGCAATGCCGCTGCCTCTGCCGACGGCGTCCCCATGCAAAATACCCCCACGACTGCCGCGCAGGCAGCAACTTTCATCAAGGCTGCAAATCTTTTATTCATCCTTTTCTCCTCCGCTTGTAATATTTTTTGTGCATTATTTTACCAGTACTTTCTATATTATAAGAATTTTGGCATAAATTATCAATCTATATTTTCTGCCCATGATTGATAATTCCCGGACAATAGCTGTCAGTTTACAACTTTGCACCATACTTTTCGGCAAAATACCCTATAATTTCCCTTCTGCGTACGATACCAATAAATATATTGCGGTCATCAATTACAGGAACGAAATTCTGGTTCATTGTAAGCAGCAGCAGGCTCTCGATTTCGGCATCAATATGTACGGCGGTATTTTTAGTTTTCTTAGGAATCTCATCCAAACGTATAGTTTCCATGGATTTATATACAAAACCGATTCTGCTGTTCAAGGCCCAGAGCAGATCCCCCTCCGTCAAGGTTCCTGCATACTCGCCTTTTTTATTTAGCAGAGGAACTGCCGTATACCTGTGATACTCCATCTTTTCCATAGCCTGTCGGAGCGTTGCTGTCGAAGAAATATACACTACTTCGTCTTTGGGAATCAAAAAAAACGATATTTTCACGTTAATCACCTGTTATTTTTCAGATTTATGGCCTATGCCATTTCTCTCCATATGGTTTATGGCATATCCATTTCCGATGGATATACTTTCTATTTTTCCCACGAATTTACGATGTATTTTGCCATCATTATCTGTACGCCTTTTTAGTTTACTACTACAGACATAAAAATCATATAGAATTTCTATGCCCATTCATAAAAAAAATGTATAAACGTAAAAAACCGGCAACTCCCTATGGTTGCCGGTTCTTTACTAAGCATCTGTTCTTATCCTATCGTCAAACCTTAAACACCGTTATAGCATCATGCAGGGATCTCGCCGTATTGGCAAGCTCCTGGCTCGATGCAAGAATCTCCTCTATAGACGCAGAATGTTCCTCTACCGCTGCCGAGACCGTCTGCGTCTTGCTCGCAGCATTCTTCCCGACCGTATCGACTTCCCTCACAGCATCCGCAATCTCCTGGCTGCCAGCAGTCATTTCCTGAATTGCTGCTGTGATTTCCATGCTTTGCGATGATACATCATTGACAAGCGCAGTGATTTCCTGGAAATTCTGACTGGCGCCCTCGACGACCTCAGCCCCACGCTTGACTTCTTTGCTGCCATAGGTCATAGAATCGACAGCTCTGGCCGTTTCACTCTGCATATCACGAATCATCGTACTGATTTTCTCAGCGGCATCCTTCGATTGTTCCGCCAGCTTTCTTACTTCCTCAGCTACCACGGAGAAGCCACGGCCATTCTCTCCTGCACGCGCAGCCTCTATAGCGGCGTTGAGTGCCAGCAGATTCGTCTGGCCCGCAATCCCGGAAATCGTATCAATGATTTCCCCTATTTCCAAAGAACGCGCTCCAAGCTTTTCAACAGCCTGAGCAGAGGTGTTCACTGTGGCCTCGATGTTGCTCATCTGCTCATGTACTGTATGCGCAGATGCCGCGCCCGCCTGGGCCGCATCGACGGTTTTAGCAACGGCTTCCGTAACCTTCGTCGAGTTCTCTGCAATCTGTGTGATAGAAGCCACCAGCTGCCCGACTCCATTCGTAGTTTTGTCGATCAGCACCGACTGATCGCCAGCCCCCTGCGCAACGTCCTCCACGGACGCAGCAATCTGTTCGGTAACCTTCGCGGCTTCCCCGGCCCCCTGCGTAAGATTCTTCGAAGAAGCGGCCACCTGCGATGAAGCCTCCGTTATGTTTTTCACCAGACCATGGAGCTGTCCGCCCATACGGTCAAACTCTTTGGTCAGCTGCCCAACCTCATCCCGATAATATACCATATGCTTCTGGCGGCTCTTAAGATCTCCTTCTGCCATGCGATGGACTTCGGCAAGCAAATCCGCCAAAGGCACCGAAATCAAGCGGCTGATCATCCAGCCAAATAATATTGCCAGCAGGACTGCCACTGCAGTAATCGACATGCTGATGCGGTCATTGTATAACGCAATCTCCTCACTGGCCTTCTTTTCCTCGTCCGCTTTCTGCTGATTATACTCGACAAGATCATCCAGCAGCTTGTTTATATTCTCCAAATGACTATAGGCCGTCTGGAAGAAATACGCATGGCCTTCGTCATTCTGCCCGGCCATTGCCATATCCAGCGATTTTTCCCATGCCGTACGATAGGTTTTCGTCTCCTGCTGAAGCTGCCCAAAAATCTGCTCCTCCTGCGGATCCAGCTTACTCTGTTGATATTGCTCAATATAAGCCATATACTGCTTTTTATGTTCGTTAATCGTCTGCAGCAGCCCCTGCTGTTGCTCTTTATTATCCTTATCGAGGAACAATGCCAGGGTAAGTGCCTCATTGCGACGGCTTTCCGCCCGGCTGGCATTGAGCCACTCAATCGGGCGCAGCCGGTCATTGTACATTATATCCATTTTTTCCGCGAGCGTCTGTGACGCATAGTGTCCGACATAACCGACAAGGGCAAGCATAACTGCCATAAAAGCAATCAAAAGAATGATCTTTCCCATGGTTTTGATATTGCGTAGATAGGTCATAAGTATTCCTCCTCGTGGATTAAAAGTCTCCTTACCTTTAAGTCCTAATGTGGTCGTAAAATATATTATAATACAAATATCCGGCATATACAAGAATGAT
>DCFU01000031.1:36699-325452 GCA_002319795.1 Megamonas sp. UBA1796 | reverse complement strand
ATCATTCTTGTATATGCCGGATATTGAATTCAATGTTTTATTAAATTTTTTTGCAAGCCACATTGAAACATCCTCGGCGTAAACAACAAACAACTTGTCCCCATCCCGAGCAAAACCGAAACATTCTCGGCAATATTGCCCGTTACCCCAGATAACAGCAATTCTCGCATGGCATTCGCCATCCATGTCAGCGGAAAGAAGCTCTTGGCCAATACCTGTATATATATGGGCATAGATTCTAAAGGCCAGGTATAGCCTGATAAAATAAATGCCGGCACAACATACAGAAGCGATATCTTGACAAACTTGAGTTCTGTGGAAAAGAATGTAGCCGCAAGCAAACCCAAAAGCAGCACTGCAAAACAAAATGCTCCTCCAAGAAGAAATAACTCGCTCCAAGAGGCTTTTACCGGGATATCCCATACACTGGCCAAAAACAAAAAACCAGCAAAGGCCAGCATCGAAAATAGCCAATGGAGCAACAGCTTGCCAAAAAGCAACTTATATATAGATGTCGCAGCAAGTTCCGCCTGATGCTTGAAATCATAATGGACCGACGCTCCAATGGCGAAGAACATCCCTTGCTCAAATGCCGTCATGGACAATCCTATGGAAAAGAACAGCAAATATGTCTGTGTCGGATTATTCAAGATACGCAGGGTATAGTTTACAGGCGCAATCTTTTTTTCCAGTAGTCTTTCATCCTGATTTAAGCGCAAAGCAGCATACCTGGACGCAATTTTATCAGAAAATCCATTGACTATATCCTGCGCTGAAATTGCTGTGGTATTTGCGAAAACCAGATTACCTCCATTCACCGTATAAAGAATCGTCGTCGACCTGCCTGCCGCAATCTGCTGCGAAAAGTCACGAGGAATCAGAAGAGCCATATACGCTTTTTTATTTCCTAAAAGCTGTGCCATTTCTTCCTGTGAGGAAGTCTCACATACAAAATCAAAACTTTCGCTATCCGCCAGATTTTGGATAAGCTCCCGGCTCAAATGCGACTGATCTTCATCGTAAATCAATGCCGGAATGTGCTTTACAACTCCAGGCTCATACAAAGCACCAAACAAGAACAAATATAGAAGCACTGCTCCAAAGACAAAAATCAATCGCCGTGGATCCTGAAGGAAAATTTCCCGCATTTCACGTTTTATAATTTGGTACAGCGTCATGTTCCTTGCTCCTCCATTTTTTTATTTTTCCTGTAAGGCTCCCGCTACGCCGCAAGGAAAAAATCCCACAGGCCATACAGCCTGCTAAAATTCCACCCTCCAGCAAAGTGTGGATATCCTGCCACAATGTTGGAGCATAACCCGCCAGCAGTAAATCACGCATACTTTCGGCAGCATAGGTGATCGGCATAATTCCTGAATACCACCTGGCAAAACCCTGCATCGAAAGGGTTGGCCAGGATAACCCGCTGAACAAGAGTCCCGGCATAATATAAAGCAGCGGCAGCTGTACGGCAAACGTTTCATCCGGACATAAAGCTGAAAAGAGATACAATACGCAAATAACGGCAAATATAAAAACAGCACCCAGCAAAAGCAGTTTCCATAAATCGGCACGCACAGGAACCGCCCACAACCAGGCAAGTCCGCCCAGCGATAATGCATACGACAGCAGCCCTAAAAACCAGTAAGGAATTCCTTTGCCCAGCAGAATCATGAAGGAGGAATATTCCGGACCGTAGAAACTGTGGCGGCAAAGTGCCGCCAGAATCGGTGTCACGGTCAGGAGCAGGGCAATCTGCAATCCATTAAGAACAATCCCCGGCAGCATAAAGGAAGTATAGCCCGTAGTCGGATTGTTCAGGATGCGTATGCCGATATGGACTGGATAAGCAGCATCCATTGCCGCCGAGGGCAGCATGCCAAGGCCTTCCATCATCTTTTGGGCGATTCCCACAGAAAATGTCCGATTATTTTCCTGCATGGACGTCAATGCTGAATTTGCAAAAATATTATTTGCTGAATTAATAAGAAAAACAACTTCGGTATTGCGGTTTAATTCGATTTGCCTGGAAAAATCACAGGGGATTCCCATGGCAAACTGGATTTTTCCATCATGCAGCAGCGCCAGCATCTCCTCCTGCGTATGCACATAATATCTGACATCAAATCGATCCGAGTCACAGTATATCTGTATCAGTTTGCGACTCATAAGGCTCTGGTCCTGATCGTAAACCGCCATAGGAATATGCCGGACTGTATTTTCCTGATATACGGCCCCAAAGAGTAAGCAAAAGAAGACTGGCGTCAAAAAAAACAATGCTGCCGGAAAAGGGCGCCGCCATATGGCACGATGTTCCCAACGGACAAGCTCTAAAAATTTTCTCATGATGCGTCTTTCCTAACAAGTGCAAAGCGCATACCGGGACGCAGCTTCTCCGAATTCACCTGAACCTTGACATTGTAACTTATAATATCGCTTTCATTCCCCCGCTCATTTGTGGCCCTCCGCGTAGCAAATTCCGCCTTCTTACTGATATCAACAATGACGCCCTCGACTCTTGTCTGGCCATCTCGTGCTTGAAGAACAACCTGCTGCTGCAGCTCATAATCTGGCAGCTGTGTTTCCAGCACTTTGAAATCCACCCAATTATCCTTGCAATCCTGTAAAGCAACAAGCGGTGTCCCCTGCGAAATCATCGACCCCTCTTCTATGTATTTCTCCGTTATGATGCCATCAAACGGCGCCCGTATTATCGTCTCATCAATGGATACATGAATTTGCTCGAGGACAGCCTCAGCCTGTTCGATTTTCTTCTCAACCACGCTTTGGTTTGCTAGATTGACATCCGTCTGCAAAAGTCCTGCATTCGCTTTATGCACAGCCGCTTCAGCCTGTTCGTAAGCGGCTTGTGCGGTCTTATATTTTGTGCGGTAAGCTTCAAAAGACTGTTCTGATACAGCCCCTTCGCCAATCAGCTCCTGATAACGCAAATAATCGGCTTTGGCGAGTTTCAGATTTGAATCCGCTGCTGCGAGATTTGCCATCGCAATGCCCGTATCCGAATGAGCTGTGCCGTACTGCATTGCTGTCTCGGCAGATGCCTGTTGCCGCTGTGCCTGCAGCGCATTGATACTTGCCTTGGCTTGTTCTGCCTGTGCAACAAGATCACGTTGATCTATACAGGCAATCACCTGTCCTTTTTTAACTACATCTCCTTCCTTTACATTTAATTGAATAACACGGCCACCAATCTTGGAATTAATATCAATTTCCTTTGCATTCGCTCTCCCCCAAAGCATCCCGGCAGAATCTGCTGTCTTTGGTTGGGAGCTACATCCGGAAACTCCCAAAAGCAGCAGCAGAGTCGACAACAAGCCTATTCCAACCCGAATATATAAATATTTTTGCATATACGTTCTTATCATAACCCATATCCGCCTTATTTAGGTCCACGAATACCCATAAAGTGTTTTATAGTATTTTTGAGCAATTTTTTTGAGCAATATACATTGCTCAAAAAAATTTACTTTCTTTCTATTCCTACAAATAAAATATCTCCCAAACTTTCCAATGCCATACTATACGTCAGATTACTGTTTTTTAAAAAGTCAAATTCTGACAAAGCTGCTGAGGTCACCATCAGGCACTGCCGCATAACATCGAGATTCACTGTGCGAAATTCACCTTTATCGATTCCTTCTTGCAATATCTCCATAAATACACTGATTTTTTTTTCCCGAAACCCTGCCCACCTATTCCATTCCGTTTCATAGTCCCGACGCAAATCTGCATAAATACTTTTATCAAATTTTTTAAACGCCTCGGTGTAAAGTCGGATAAAAGCTGTGACCTTATCACGTACAGGCCCTCTCATCGCACGTATTTTCTGCTCTTCCTTATCAAAATTTACCATAAGATAGGTCATTATCTCACGAATCAGGCTGTCCTTGGAATCTACGATTTTATATAAAGAAGTTTTGCTCATATGTAAACGCCCTGTCACATCGGCCATTCTAAATCGCAGCGCATGTATCTGGATTTCTTCCAATGCTGCCAAAATCACCTTTTCTTCCATCGGCTTCCTCCTCTTATAATACTGTAAAAGTCATAATGAGTACTTCGAGTAAAATTATAGTCTTAAATGATTTTTTTGTCAACAATAACTGCCCTTGTCACATTGAAAGACGTTTTATTTGAAATCAAACCATCATTATAAAAAAACTGTAAAAAAAGCATAAGCATATCGAAATGTCACACTCTTCCTGTAAATATTTCAAAAACAAGGACAGTAATCGCATGGAGCATTTACCTGACACTTCTTCCTTAACAAAAGATACGCCACATTGCAATATTTTGCGGTATAATAAAAACACGTTCCATAAAAATTGTGCAATAGCAGCAACGGGAGTGAGTCAATGAACGAAACCCATATCTTTTCCCGCCGAAAGTTCCTCAAACTCTGCGGGAGTACAATACTGGCACTGCATCTTGGGCATTGGGAACCTGTGCAGGCCGCAGCTGCCGGTAAATCGCAGCTGCACAAGGTGCGCAGCCTGCCAAACCGTCTGGATATCCAATATATCCGTCAGCTTATCACCGCGGATTCGGCAACCTCACGCACTATCATGTGCCAGGCAGGAGAGCTTTTCCCCGGAGTTCTGCTTGAATACCGCCTGCGAGGTGCCGCTGAAGCCGCTTCCGCGGATGTTTCTTATGATTATTTTACCGACAGGGATTTTGCCTGTTATTTCTATACAGCAAAACTCAGCAAGCTCACGCCGCAGCAGGATTACGAATACCGCTTCACCCGCAGTGAAGCCTGCAGTGACTGGCTGCCGCTCCGCACTGCGGGCCGCGGTTCCTTCAAGGCAATCATTTTTCCGGATTCCCAGTGCGTCGACTACAGTTGCTGGCAAAAAACCTCAAAGCTTGCGGCGCTTCGCAATCCCGATGCAGAATTTTTTGTGAACATGGGCGATCTGGTGGATAACGGCGAAGCTTCATGGCAATGGGATGCCTGGTTCGACGCAGTAAGCGGACTCATTGAGCACATGCCGCTGGTACCCGTCATGGGGAACCACGAGGCCTATTCACTGGAGTGGAAATATTGCCTGCCAGATACCTTCCTGCACGAGTTCGCTGTACCAGACAACGGCAGCAAACAATTTCCCGGCTACTATTATTCCTTTGATTACGGACCTGTGCACTTTATCGTACTCAATACACAATTCGAGGAAATCGACGGTTTTCGCTCCGGTATGCTGGCCGAGCAGCTCACCTGGCTTCGCCGGGATGTCAAAAAAAGCTCTAAAAAATGGCAAGTCGTACTCATGCATCGGGATGTACTCACTTATGATACAGATGCCGCTACGGGAAAGCACGGCGGTATCTGCGATATCGGGCATGATTTCATGCCTGCCTTCGACGAACTCGGCATTGACCTCGTACTCACAGCACATCTGCATACCTATCGGAACCGTGGACACCTCTATGATTTTCAGCCCGCTGACCACGGCCCTGTTTATATCGTTACCGGCGTAGCAGGCGATATCCGTTATCCGGGTATATGGATAGATCCCGTTTTTGATAAAAAAATCGCCCCGCAGCCAGAAACGGATAATTATCTCACGCTGGAAGCCTCCGCCAACGCACTCCATCTGCGCTGTTTTCTGCCCAATGGCAGTGAAACAGATCATGTTTCGCTTCAGAAATAAGTTTTTCTTGACTTCGTGTTCACTCCAAGGTATATAGTAGAATAAAATACGCAGGATTCGAGGAACCATACATGAAGAAAAACATCTATATTTCCCGTCGGAATTTCATCCGCCTTTGTGGAGGCGCTCTGCTCTTCCTGGGAACAGGCTGCGGTTCTCTGTCTTCCGAAACAGACCCTGTAGTAAAAACAGCCTCCCATGCTCTGCGCGGTATTACAGGCGACATAGATGCAAAATATATACGACAGATCATTACGGCTGATGCAGCCGTTTCCCGCAGGATTATGTGGCAGTCGGATGAAACAGAAAAAGACGCCGAAATAGAATACCGTTCCGTCGGCAGCAATTCCTCTGTTTCTCTCAAAACCACCAGTGAATCCTTTACAGATGACGGCATAACCTGCTATCTGCATTCCGCTCTGCTCACAGACCTCATTCCCGGACAGGACTACGAATACCGTATCGTCAGCGGCAACAGCGGCACTCCCTGGCATGCAATGCACTCTGCGAACGACGGCGCTTTCAAGGCCCTGATTTTTCCAGATTCCCAGTCGAACAGTTACGATGGCTGGCAGGAGCTGGCCCAAAATGCAGCAAAGCGCAATCCGGACGCGCAGTTCTTCGTAAACATGGGCGATCTTGTTGACAACGGTGAAGACCATACACAATGGAATGCCTGGATGGGTGCCCTTGAAGGCATTATGGACCGTATACCGCTGGCACCTGTCATGGGAAACCATGAGACCTATACGCTCGATTGGAAGGTGCGCCTGCCACAGGCCTATCTGCATTCGTTTGATGTACCGGATAACGGCAGTGATGATTTCGCCCGCTATTACTATTCCTTTGATTATGGGGATGTACACTTCATGGTACTCAACACGCAATTCGATGAAACCAACGATTTCAAACCAGGCTTACTGGATGAAGAACTCAGCTGGTTCAAGGCAGACGCAGAAAAGAGCACGAAAAAATGGAAAATCGTGCTCATGCATAAGGATGTACTTACCTACGCCAACCACCGGAGCCCCGACCGCAAAGCGGGCATAGGTGATATTGGGCAGGATTTCATGCCCGGCTTCGACGCTCTTGGCATTGATCTTGTGCTCACGGCACACCTGCATACCTACCGGAACCGCGGACAGCTTTATGATTTCCGCCCCGCCAGCCACGGACCGTTCTATATCATCACAGGAGTTGCCGGCGATGTACGTTATCCAGGTCTCTGGGTTGACCACCCTTTCGATAAAAAAATTGCTCCCCAGCCGGAAACCGACAATTACCTGACTTTGGAGGCATCAGAGGCCCATCTGCTCATCCGATGTTTTTTACCGGATGGCAGTGAAATAGACGCCGTAGAAATAAAGAAATAAGCCGGTTACAAAATATTCGATTCTATGCCAGTACCGCCCTCAGGCGTGTACCGGTATTTTTTTGTAGATATCCTGCAAATGATTCAGTGCCTCATACAGCGTATCCTCTGATTTCGCAAAGTGCAGGCGCATATAACGGTTGATATCCTCACGGAAGAATGCCGAGCCTGGTACGGCTCCGACTCCGACCGTCTTTGCGAGCTCTTCACAAAATTCCGTATCGCTGGCAAAATTGAAATGGGATATGTCTACCATGATATAGTACGCCCCCTGCGGCGTAGTATATGGCAGTCCTATGCTCTTAAGTCCATCGAGCATGATGCTGCGCAGCCTGGTATAATGTGCCAGCAGCCCGTCATAGTAGTCATCGCCAAACTGAAGTCCCACAACGGCCGCCTCCTGCAGAGGCGCCGCCGCTCCTACTGTCAGAAAATCATGGATTTTCCGCGCGGCCTCGATAACCTGCGGCGGCGCAATAATATAACCAAGCCGCCAGCCTGTCACAGAGTAGGTTTTCGACAGTGAGCTGCAGGAAACTGTACGCTCATACATATGCGGCAAAGAAGAAAAGTATACATGCTCATAGGGTTTATAGACAATATGTTCATATACCTCATCCGTTATAACAAAGGCATCATATTTCTCTGCCAGCGCAGCTATCATTTCCAATTCCTGGCGCGTGAAAACCTTGCCGGACGGATTCGACGGATTACACAGAATCAACGCTTTCGGCTTCTGCTGAAAGGCACGCTCAAGCTCATCGGAATGAAACTTGAATTCCGGAGGATAAAGCGGCACATATATAGGTTCACAATCTGTGAGTATGGCATCCGCACTATAGTTTTCATAAAACGGTGAAAATACGATAATCTTGTCCCCGGGATTTGTCACAGTCATAACAGCAGCCATCATAGCCTCCGTACTGCCGCAGGTCACGACCAGCTCCGTATCGGGGTTGATGGTCCGCCCCATGAAGCGTGACTGCTTCGCTGCAAGCGCCTGGCGGAAGTTCGCGGCTCCCCAGGTCACGGCGTACTGATGCGGTCCCTCATTTGCTACGGCGGCCAGACGGTCAAGCATCGGCTGCGGCGGTTTCCAGTCCGGGAAACCCTGACTGAGATTCACGGCATCATATTGGAGCGAAACCCGCGTCATACGGCGAATCACGGAATCGGTAAAAGTCTTGGTACGATTGGATATATTTGGCATAGCAAAGCCTCCTTATGTATAAAGCGGATACAGACGGAAAACTTGCGTATATTCACATATGTACAATCGTTTCCTCAATCCATTACACGCTATACATATAGTATACCATATTACTATAATATACCAGTAAAACTAAATAAAAAGGGTACTGCACCTGAAACCGCTTTCGTTTCAGGCAGCACCCTTCATACCAATTTCCGATTATTTTACATTCTTAGTAACAGCATCTGCTCCATCCAGAACCATGAAATCAGAGGAGAGGCCATATTTTTCCAGAATAGCCTTCAAAGAACCATCCTGGCGCATTTTTTCCAGCTCACTATTCACCGCATCCAGCAGATCCTTGTCTTCAAAGCGGATAGCAGCACCAATCCTGCCAGCTGCCTCCGGTTCATATGGACTCAATATACGAAGATTCAAGGATGAATTTTGCTTGAGGGTGTAGGAAGCTACAATGCCATCCGTAATACAGGCATCAATTTTTCCAGTATTGACAGCCATCATCAACTCGGCCTGACTGTTGAACACCTTTACATCCTGTACCTTTCCTTCCTGCTGCCATTTCTGGGCTGTCTCAAGGAAAGCCATGCCCTTCTGCCCGCCTATGGTCTTATCCTTAAGATCTTCCTTTGTCTGGATTGGCGAGTCCTGTTTCACGACCACAGCCTCTCCTTCTTTATACCAGACATTCGTAAAATACGCTTTTTCCAATCTTTCCGGCTTTATATACATCGCATCGGTAACCATATCGACTGTACCATTATTGAGCTCAATGAGCAGATTTTCAAAAGGCACCTGCTTCATCTCCACTTTGGTAATGCCGAGGTTTTTGGCAATCGCACTGATGATTTCCGCATCGACCCCGGCAAACTTGTTATTGTCTTTCGCATCAAGATAAGCGAATGGTGCATCATTGGAAGAGGCTACGACCAAGACCCCTTTCTCCTTTACTTTGGCAAGCGTACCGCCCTGACCATCAGAAGTACCCGAACTGCTGCTTGAACTGCCCCCCGAGCTGCTGGTGTCTGCTTCATTCAGGCCACAGCCTGCAAGCAATAAAAAACTGGATAAGGCAACTATAAGCAATGCTGCTGTTTTTTTACCAAAAATTTTCATATTTATCAACCTTTCCTCAATCATTGTTCAATGTATCATCAACGCCTGGTTGTCGACAGTTTATATTCAACGAGTTTCACACAGTGGGAAAGCGGTATGCTCAATATGAGATACGCGATTGCCAGATATGTATAAGCTTCGATTGTAAAGAAGGTCTGCGAGGCAAAGGTCTGCGTACGCAATAAAAGCTCATTGACCGCTACATACGCCAGCAGGGACGTGTCCTTGATCATCATAACAAGATAATTGCCAAGCGAAGGAATAATGCTGCGCAGTGCCTGTGGCATAATAATGCGGAAAAGTGCCTCAAAACGCCCAAAGCCCAAGCAGAGCGCCGCTTCCGTCTGTCCATCATCGATAGACAGGATACCCGCACGAATAACTTCCGACATATAGCAGCCATAATTGACCGCCAGACCGATGATTCCGGCACTGATAGGTGATATCTGCACATCGGTCTTATAGCCAAGCATGCTTGCCAGCAGATTCAGCAGCAGCGGCACAACATAATAGATATAGACAAGCTGTACAAGCAGCGGGGTCCCCCGTATGAGCTCAAGAAAACTGTAGAGTATTGCCCGGAGGGGCCTCCAGGCAAAAAGCCGGCCTACGGCGAGCAGAATTCCAAAAATAGCCGCCAGTAAAAATCCAATCAGTGTGGTCTCAATAACAAGTCCGGCCCCATGTACCAGCGAGGGCACCAGAATCTGTGCTGTTTGTTCAAAGTGGAGCTGCGCTAAGGTTGTATTCATTTTGAACCACTTCCCTTCCTAATATTATACGGTTGAGAAATTGCTGTGTACGTTCCTGCTGCGGAGAATTAAATATTTGCTGCGGTTTTCCTTCTTCGACGATATAGCCCTTGTCCATAAACACGACACGATCAGAAACGTCACGCGCAAAGCCCATTTCATGTGTCACGACAACCATGCTCATACCATCGCTGCGCAAAGTCTTCATAACCTGAAGCACCTCGCCTACAAGTTCCGGATCGAGTGCTGAGGTTGGTTCATCAAAAAGAAGCATCTTTGGCTGCATGGCAAGGGCTCTGGCGATAGCGACACGCTGCTGCTGCCCGCCGGAAAGCATGCTGGGATAGGCATCTGCCCGATTTGCCAGGCCCACTTTTTCCAATAAGCTCCGGGCCAGTTCCTCGGCATCTTTGTACTTCATCTTGTTAATATGCACCGGCGCATACATAATATTTTTCAGCACAGTAAACATAGGAAACAAATTGAATTTCTGAAAAACCATACCGACTTCCCGCCGCAGGCGCTTGCTGTCAAGCTCCTGGTCAAGCAGCGAGCCATTATAAAAAATACGGCCGCCTGTAGGAACCTCAAGCAGGTTCAGACAGCGCAGAAAAGTGCTTTTTCCTGAGCCGGACGGCCCAATGATGCAGACGGCTTCACCATCGTCAATCCGTAACGTGATATTCTTCAGTACTTCGGTTTTTCCGTAGTTTTTCTGCAGATTAAATATGTTAAACATAATCGCCGCCTCTTTCTATACAAAAAATAATACAAGAACCGAAAAGGCGCCCATACCTGTAAACAGGTATGAGCGCCTTTACTCATTTGTGCATTTCCGCTTGATGGATTCATTCTAGCATGGCAGGGCAGGGGTGTCAATGATGCAGAGCACAATTTTCCTTTTATTCTTTTGTTTTCTGAGCACAACTTAGTCAGCAGCTATACGCAGATAATCTGCAATATAGAAAGCAAGCATAAATTCGAACCGTTCTACAGAATCATCCAGAGTGCAGCCAAGGAGCTCTTTTATTTTAGTGATGCGATAGTTGATGGTATTGCGATGTGTGAAAGTAACCTTGGCCGCAGCCTGCAAACTGCTGTTATTAAAAAGATACAGCCGCAGCGTCTTATAAAGCTGCGTATGGTGCTGTGCGTCATAGTCCAGCAGCGCAGAGAGTTTCGAATCATGCATATGGCGCAGCAGCTCTATATTGTTGGTAGCAAAAAGCAGACGATATGCACCGATTTCATCAAACGACAGCCACTCCTTGCCGGATAGTCGGGCAATAGCAGCCGCAGCGCTGGCTTCATGATGCCCAACTGCCAGGGTGCGGAGGTCTTGCTGCAAGGAACTGCTGCCGCAGGCAGGACAAGCTCTGGCCAGCAGACGGCTGTACAAGGCCAGCAGTTGTACGAGCACATCCCGCAGTATTCGCGTTTCTGCTGTAAGCATCAGCAGTATAAGACGGTTCTGCTGCCAAAAAATAATATAAGGCAACCGCAGCCGATTCAAAAAAGCTTTGCTGGACAAGAGCAGCTGCTGCTCGGTTTTCTCAAACATATCCGTCCCTGCAGGCTCAAAAACCACAAGGTAAAAAGGCTTCCCTGCAAGTCCGCGCAACTTAAAATCACGCTGGCATTCATCGGTCTTTTCCGGCTGGAAAATTGCAGTGCGCATCAGCTCCGTAAGACTGACTTCCCTTTGCTGTGCCAAAAAAAGACGATTATAATAGTCCTGCATAATATCGGCGAGATGAATCTTCCACGGCATCGTAAAAAGGGGAAATCTCTCTTTTTCGCAAAGTGCCGCGATATCTTCCGTAATATCTGCAGCCTGGATATATTTTCCTGTGTTAACGATAAGTCCGCAGGCATGGCAGCGTATAAGCTCGGCAAGGAAGCTCTTAAGCCACGCGGGATTCCTGGCACAAAGACCTGTGGTAATGATGAGTTCATTGCCGCGGAAAAATCCAGCATTGGCAATATCCTCGCAAAATTGTACCCAGGTAAGCTCCCGGCTGAGTCCTTCCCCGCCAGCAATGAGTTTCAACTCGTAAATACCGGCAGTTTCGTGGAAAAGCTGCTTCAATTGAATCGACATCTCTATCCCCCGCTTCGCATAAAGTTATACTTTACAGGTAATCATATAGCAAAAAGCTTTGTGCGTAAAGCACAAAAAAGCAAAAAAAGATTAGTTTCGCAGGTCGTTGCCATACCGCCACCCCCGCGGTAAACTGTAAGCATAAAAAGTAAACAAGCCGCACGGCAACGGAGCCGGAGTTGGGCAACATCCCAAAACTCAGAGCTTCTGCCATACGGCTTTTTTTATGGATTCAAATTTAAAGGAGGCTGTTTTATATGCTTAGAGATGCATTACCTGAAATCATAACCCAATCGGTTCCTGGCCCGAAATCCGCTGCAGTCATTGCCAGAAGGAACGAGGCCGTTCCCAGTGCGATCCACTGCGGCTATCCGGTTGTCATGAAACGTGCTGAAGGCGCCATCATTGAGGACCTGGACGGCAACCATTTCCTTGACTGGATTGGCGGTGTCGGCGTCCTCAATATCGGGCATTGCCATCCGGAGGTTGTCGCAGCCTTAAAGGCACAGGCTGATAAATATTTCCACGGCATGTTCAATGTCGTAACCCATGAAGGCTATGTGAAACTCGCTGAAAAGCTCAATGCAATTGCCCCCGTCAAAGGTGAAAAAAGGCGCAGCTATTTTGCCAACAGCGGCGCTGAAGCAGACGAAAATGCCATAAAAATTGCCAAAGCCTTTACAAAACGGCCGAATATCATCGTATTCTCCGGCGCCTTTCACGGTCGGACTCTGCTCACGATGTCGATGACGGCCAAAAAGGCTTATGCCAAAGGCATGGGGCCGTTCCCTGACGGCGTTTACCGGGCGGAATTTCCTTATCTTTATCGCCGTCCCACAGGTATGCCAAAAGAGAAAGCGATCGAGTATTACATTGGCAAGCTCAAAGAGGTTTTTGACAACTGCTCGCCGGCGGAATATGTGGCAGCAATCGTCGTGGAGCCTTTGCAGGGAGAAGGCGGCTTCATCCCGGCTCCTATCGAATGGGTGAAAGCCGTACGCAAAATCTGTGATACCTACGGCATATTGCTCATTGCGGATGAAGTGCAATCCGGTTTCTGCCGGACGGGACGCATGTTCGCGACAGAGTACTGGAAAGAAGCCGGCGCAGAGCCGGATATTATCGCTGCGGCAAAGTCCATTGCGGCAGGCGTGCCGTTAAGCGCCATCATCGCACGCGAAGAAATCATGGAATCCGTTCCTGCAGGGGTTATCGGCGGCACCTTTGGCGGCAACGCCCTCGCGTGCGCGGCTTCTCTGAAAACCATTGAAATCATGGAGCGGGACAATCTGGCAGGACGGTCCTGTGAAATTGGCCGGAAGATCATGGCACGCTATGGCCAATGGATGGAAAAATACAAGGTTATCGGTGATGTACGTGGTCTGGGTGCCATGGTCGGCATCGAATTCGTCAAAGACAGGGAAACAAAAGAACCCGATGCTCAGCTTGTCGCCGAACTCATCCGGGAAACCGCACAGCATGGCCTGCTCTGCGAAAATGCCGGTGTCCACGGTAATGTCATCCGTTTCCTCGCACCGCTTGTCATTCAGGATGAACAGTTAGAGGCCGGCCTGAATATTTTTGAAGAAGCTATCAAAAAATGTATCGGCTATGAAGAAAAATGTGAGAAGAACATTGGTGCCTGAGGAGGCTGTCAGATGAAGGATTTTGCAATCCATCCAAAAATCCGTTTTGCAGCATCGGTAACAGATTTTTTCCAAAGCTACAATATTGGCAGCAGCGACCTTGTTTTTGCGAGCCGCAGAACACAGCAGCACTTCCCTGCGGACAGGCTGAAAAATGCCATGGTGATTGATTACCGAAACTATGCCAGCGGCGAACCTACAGACCAAATGGTAGAAAACATCGCCGCGGAACTCACTGGCCGCTCTTTCCGACGTGTCTTCGCTCTTGGCGGTGGTACGATCCTTGACGTGGCAAAGCTTTTTGCCCTGAAGCGGCTGTCCCCTGTCGATGGTCTTTTTATGGGAGAGCTTCCTGCAGAAAAAGCCCGTCCGCTGATTCTGGTACCAACAACCTGTGGTACGGGCAGCGAGGTCACAAACATTTCTATTCTTTCACTTACAAAACGCGGCACAAAAATAGGTCTGGCCAGCGATGCACTTTATGCGGATGAGGCGGTGCTCATTCCGGAACTTCTGGCGGATTTACCACCAAAGGTCTTCGGCGCAAGTTCTATTGATGCCCTGATCCATGCGATTGAATCTTATACCTCGCCAAAGGCCAATGCCTGCACACAGCTTTTTTCCCTGCAGGCTATGGACAGAATTCTCTGTGGCTACAAAGAAATCGCTGTCAGGGGCGAAGCCGCACGTATCTCCCTGCTGCCGGATTTCCTGCTGGCGAGCACTTATGCAGGTATTGCCTTTGGCAATGCAGGCTGTGCCGCCGTTCATGCACTGAGCTATCCCCTTGGCGCGTCCTGTCATGTACCGCACGGCGAGGCCAATTACGTAATGTTCACCGAAGTCTACAAAGCTTATCGAGCCCTTCACTATGACGGCAGCCTCCAATCTCTGTGCCTGCATCTGGCAGCTCTATTGGACTGTAAAGAAGCTGCGGTGTTTGCCCGGCTGGAAGAGCTTCTGGGGCATATCCTGGATAAGAAAAAGCTGCCTGCTTACGGTGTAACCGAAAAAGACCTGGATAAATATACAGAAATCGTCATGACCCGCCAGAGCCGTCTCATGGCAAATAACTATACGGAATTAAATGCTGCAGCTGTCCTGTCTATTTACAAAAAGCTGTTTTAAGAAAGCGCCGATAAAACAAGAACACAACAAATCAAAAAAGCTTCTCCCCTGCGGGCTGTACATTTTACCGCACAGCACAGGGAAGAAGCTTTTTTAAGGCCCCACAGATGCCTTCACTCTGTCATCAATCCAGCAGGTTCATGGAAGCAGCAGTTTCTGCATGCTCGACTTTACTTTTCATATTTTGTTAAAACCATTTCCAATGCATTCAGCACATCGGATATATCCTGCTCACCAATGACAAGCGGCGGCTGGAAGGCCATGACATTTCGTTCAATGCCATTCTTGCCAATGATGAAGCCACGGTCTTTCATTTCCTCAAGTACAAGGTCCAGCACCTCCGCTGCCGGTGTTCCGTCAGCGTGAACGAATTCCGCCCCAACCATAAGGCCGAGCCCGCGTATATCTCCGATGACCGGATGCTTTCGTTGCAGCTCATGCAACCCGTCTTTCAGTTGTTTTCCCCGGGCAAGCGCATTTTCCTTAAGCTGGTGCCGTTCAATATAGTCGAGCACCGCAAGTCCGGCAATGGTCGATACCGGATTGCCGCCAAGCGTCGAGGCTCCGGGCTTGGTGTAGGTATCGGCAATTTCTGCGGTCGAGATAAAGGCACTGATTGGTACACCGTTGCCCAGTGCTTTGGCAACGGTCATAATATCCGGTACCACATCGAAATTCTCAATAGCGAACATTTTCCCGGTGCGGGCAAAGCCTGTCTGCACCTCATCAATAATAAGCAGCGAATGATGCACGGCAAGGATTTCCCTGAGCCGCTGAAAATACCCCTTCGGTGGAACTACGATGCCAGCATTCCCCTGGATTGTCTCCGCAATAAGTGCTGCCGGATGTCCGGAAGTCGCTGTCCGGATAATATCCTCGACGGCATTGGCACAGGCCAGATCACATTCCGGATATTTTTTATCCAAAGGACAGCGGTAGCAGTAGGCATTCGGCGCAAAACTGATACCGCCCACCGGATTTGGATCTGTTCGCCACATGCCAATGCCCGTAAGGCTCATGGTAAGTTTCGTACGCCCATGCAGGCCGCTGCGCAAGGCAATGAACTGACTGCTGCCCGTATAAATGGAAGCAAGCAGCGCCGCGCCTTCATTCGCTTCAGTTCCTGTAGAACAGAAGAAAGATTTTTGCAAAGCTCCCGGCGTAACCTCCGCGAGTCTTTCGGCAAGATTTACAAAATTTTCCGTAAGGTAGATATTGCAGACATGCTGCAAACTCCTGACCTGCTCGCAAATTTTATCGGTAATCTCCGGATTGCAGTGTCCGCAGTTGATGACGGATACCCCCGCAAAGCAATCGAGATATTTTCTTCCCTCGCTGTCATAGAGATACTGCATAGAACCGCGGACAAACTCACGCGGCTTTTTATAGAAATGTGCCAGACAAGGCATGATATATTTTTTCTTTTTTTCAATAATGGCTTCTGGACCGATATAGTTTTTCAAAACGAGGAACTGCTCCTTTTCATTCAATAGAATTTTGTGATTCACGAAAGCGATACGTACCTATGCCAAGCGCTCGCGGGCTCATGCGTTCCACTTCAGCAAGTGCCTCTGGCTGCAATCCCTCCTGTCCGGCCGCAAGCCGGTCAAGTGCTGTACGATAAAGCCGGGTAAGCTTACCTGTAAGCTCCGGTGCATAATCCTGTGCTTCAATGCGGTAGGACGCAATGCCGTTAAATTTTTCCAGGTATGGATAGAGACAGATATCCTTGGCAAAAAGTATATGCGTACGCCCATACTGGTCCATACGCAGGGAATGGCTTTCACCAGCACTGTCCAAAAACGCATAATGACGGTCACAGAACTCCGGATTCCTGAGGGGATCATAATTTTTCAAGGACATCGCCGGGAAATTGTGGTCGCAAATCATAGATGTATAAGAACCATGCACAACCGTCTCGATTGGCAGCACAGAATTCTCCACGATTTCACGCAGCTGCGCGAAGGACAGCTCCATAGACGAAGCAGCCATGACCAGTCCATTTTGGCGCAGGAACTTTGCCGCGAGGTGATTGAAAAGATTGAACGACAAATCCGCCTGTACCGGAAAATCCATGAGCTTCTCTGCCAGTCTCAATGTACCGATATTGCCCACCATAAGACCGTCCGGATGCAGGTCTGCCAGAGATTTAAACAGCTGTTCAAGTTCCCCGCATTCGCGATGCATCGCTGTACGCGGCGTACTTACGATGACGCGCACATGATGCTCATGCGCCAGGCACACAGCCTCTTCAATATCCCGTAGCCGCCATGGACGGCGGGGTCGAAACACCTCACCACCGACATAGATTGCATCTGCACCATTTTCTACAGCTGCCCTGGCCGAGGCAATATCGGCCACATGCACAGAAAGTACACGATGCGCCGGATTTTCTTTTTGAATTGAGTCTTCCTGCTTAAGCAGCGCATCCTGAAAACCCGCTTCCTTTACCGGATCACTGAAAAAACGTGGCTCACGCTTGCCATCAAAGCCTATAAGAGTCGCATCCGGCTTTCCCAGTGCAAATGAAGTCGTAAAATCACGAGCCCGATTCTCAAAAAGATTTTTCCATGCTTCCTCGTCCACCGAATAACCAGACGGATCCGCAATATAGTTGTCAATCGCGCGGCGATAAGTAGTCACAATCCGGCGGATAAAATCCGCCGGGCGCATCCGTCCTTCAATTTTAAAAGAATATACCCCTGCCTGTATGAGCTCCGGAATGCTGCGATACATGCACATGTCCTTAAGTGCAAGCTTATACGCTCCCGGGCCATCTGCATCCAGCACCTCCCGCGTATCGTCGTCTATGAGTTGGTATGCCCAGCGACAGGGCTTCAAACAACGTCCACGGTTTCCGCTTTGGCCAAATACGACACCAGAATGGATACACTGCCCGCTTTCCGAAATACACATATCACCATGCATGAAATATTCCAGTTCTATGCCTGTGCGTTCCTTGAAAAGGCTTAACTCGGAAAGCGTCATCTCCCGACTGGTCACGACGCGGGTGATACCGTATTCCTTAAGTTTTTGGATTGCATCCTCATTATGCGTATTCATCATGACAGAGGCATGCAGCGGAATCTGTATGCCCATTTCACGCACCAATTCGAGCACGGCAAAATCCTGCACCAAAATGGCATCCGGCTTAATTTCAGCCAAATAAGCCAGATATTTCTTCAGCGCAGGAATTTCCTCATCACTGATAAGATTATTCAATGTAATATAAAGACGCACGCCATGTCCATGCGTAAATGCAATGGCTCTTTTGAGCATTGCATCGTCAAAATTCGTATCTCCACGATGCATACGCATATTAAAATGCTTACCCCCGAGGTATACCGCATCCGCGCCAGCTTCGACAGCGGCTTCAAGTGCATCCCAGTTACCGGCCGGCGCCAGTAATTCTACTGATTTTCGAGTTAATAACATGCTATGGTGCTCCCTTAAAAAAAATTTGCATAAAATTGATAACGCTACTCATTATATCAATTTTATGCAAAATAGTGAAGTATAATACTGGAAATATACCCACTCTTCATGTTATAAGCTCCTACTATTTTCTGTCTTCCAGCAATAATCCAATGTACCAGAAGCCAAAATCTGAATTTAGTACGGCAGTTCATCCATAAAACAAGATTGGACAGACTGCTATCAATAATACCTATACCAAAATCAAATTGGCGAGTTGAGGCACTTCACATAGATGAATCGTCTCACATTCGCTTCGCTCCTATTGCCCGGCAACAAAAAAGCCGAAGAAATCCTGCGGCATTCCTGCCGCGGAAATTCTCCGGCCTTTAGTTTTCTAATCAGCCGATACTATAATAATAAAAATAATTGCGATAAGCTTTAAATACCTTCACCATCAAAACCAAATGCTCCCTGAACACGATGCTTTTCCGCCCGTTCCACCTGAATGATACGGCCATTCTTAACTACGATTACAATATGCCCATACTGCAGTCCGGCAAATTCCTGCTGTATTTTTCTGCTCACAGGCGTATAATCCGCATAACTCGCAGCCTTATGATATGCCGCATATCTGGCCTGCTCGGACGGACGCAGTTTCTCACTCCGCTCAATCTGGATAAGGCAGCTGTCCTGCACTACCAGTGTGACCTCTCCATGGAAAACCTCCTGAAGAAGCTGCAGAATCATTGCCATTGCCACAGCACCGATGCCCTTGCCAGGACTTTCTTTCTCTGCCACCTCCAACACCTCTCCCATGTAATCATATTTCATATATGATTAGTATGATTTAGGTTTCATTATACGCAATGCACAAGGGATTGTCAACTGTTTTTATAAAAGGAATATATCCTTACTTTTCCGGCTGTACAAAGAAATTTCTCTAAAAAACTGTACGCTTTTGCTGCCATTCTATATGGTATAAAATGTATTTGACAATATAAAAGGGAGTTGCAGCACGAATCACCATGCTACAGCTCCCTCTTTATATTTTCTTCCCCTTAAAATTCATTGTCGTCCATAATACCGAGCTTATTTTTCCAATAACGTGAATACACTGCCCCCAGTGGATTATGCGCCAATACCCGGTCCTTGGCAACCAGATTGGTCACCAGCCCGTTGCAGGCTTTATTGAAAAGCGCATCATGCCCCACACAAAGTCCGCAGGAAACAAAAAGATCACAGCCCTTTTCATTAAGAAATTCTGCCTGATGCTTTGGATTGCACATGCTTTCCACCGGATTTTCCGGATGGACTTTTTTAAGCCCCAGAACATCCTTTTGTATCGCACAATTTTTACAGCATATGGAATAAACCTCAAAAAATTTGGCAAAGTATTTGCTGATGTATTTTATTTCCTGGTTCAAACCAATACAAAATGAAATACCTATTTTTTTGTAGCCCATGCGCTTGGCAAATTCCGCAGTTTCTTCTAAACGCGTGAGCTGATTATAATAAGTAGCCTCTACATAAGCAGCAGCCTCCATCGTTCTTTTCTCCTCGTCATCATAAAGAGACAGAACCTTGTCCTGATCCAACTTAACACAACTGATACCCTTTTCCGCACATACATGCGTTTTGCAGTTTGCACAATCCCCTATCATTCGATTCTTCCTTTCCAATATATAATATCCGGCATCTGACTCACCAATGCCACTTTCAACACTTATTTTAACATATTCCTGCCTGCTGCAGAGTAAAACGCGACAAGAATTTTCTGGTACGTTCCTCCTGCGGCGCCTGTATCATTTCCCGCGGCCTGCCTTCTTCAACGATGTTGCCGCCCTCCATAAAAATCATTTGGTCAGCCACATCACGGGCAAAAGCGATTTCATGCGTGACAACCAACATCGTGCACTTTACTTCCTCAGCCGCCCGTTTCATCGTATCCAGCACTTCCCCGACCAGTTCCGGATCCAGTGCCGAGGTTGGTTCATCAAAAAGAATAACCTTCGGGTCGAGTGCCAGAGCCCTGGCTATACCGATACGCTGCTGCTGTCCACCGGAAAGCTGTGTGGGATAAAAGGAACCTTTCTCCACAAGCCCGACTTTTTCGAGATATACTTCCGCCTTTTCCTTCGCCTGCGCCTGCGTCAATTTTTTGACAACGACCAGTCCCTCCATGATATTTTCGAGAGCCGTCTTGTTCTGAAAAAGATTATAGGACTGGAAAACCATGGCCGTACGTTGTCGCAGCGCGTGGATTTCTTTTTTTGTAGCCTTTTCCACATCCACCTGCATATCATCCAGGATGATTTCTCCCTTATCCGCCCGTTCCAAAAAATTGATGCCCCGCAAAAGTGTCGTTTTGCCAGAACCACTCGGCCCAATGATAACCGTAACAGACCCCGTCGGAATAGTACAGTCAATTCCCCGAAGCACTTGATTATCACCATAGGATTTTTGGATATTTTTTAATGCAATCATATTTTCCTCTCCTTAAAAAATGACATTTTGGCCTCAAGCATCTGAAAAGCTTTTTCAAAACATATACTCACAAGCCAATATAGAATTGCTGTCGCAATATAAACCTCTAAATAGCGATTATTTAAGGATGAAATCACATTCGCCGCACCAAATAGTTCCATGACGGTAATCATAAAAGCAATAGAGGTTCCCTTTATCAGCCCGAGGAACTGATTACTCATTAAGGGAAGCGCCAGTACTGCCGCCTGCGGCAAAACAATGCGGCGGAAGCTCTCCCACGATGTCATGCCTACAGAGAGTGCCGCCTCCATCTGCCCTTTATTCACCGATTGTACAGCCGTACGGAAAATTTCCGCCAGATACGCACCCGAATGCAATGTAAGTCCCAGCACGGCAAAGACCAAGGGTGATATCTGGTTGAACCCGTTGTTCACTTTGCCTCCTGATAAAATCAACAGCAAAAGCGGCAAACCAAAGAAGACGAGATACAAAACAATAAGCGTCGGTAAAGCCCGTCCGATAATAACATAGAACGTTGCCAGCTGCCCAAGAACCGGTATACGGCGCCAACGGACAAACATCACGGCAAGCCCCAGTACACTGGCGAAAAACATGCTGCTCAACGCAAGTCCGAGCGTAACGGGCACATAACCTATCAGTTTGCCAAAAACTTCCAATGCGAATGAAAAATCAATAACATTTCCCATATCATCCTTCCTCCTCTCATTCAACCGTTACCATTGCCGCCTGATTCTTATGCCGCCCTCTTCCATGTTCTAAAAAAACAGTTCCTGCATGAATCGCCAAGCATAAAAAAATATATACAATGCCTACATCAAGGTAAAGTTCCAGGTTGCGATAACTGAACGAACCCATAAGCTCAGCCTTGCTCAGCATATCAATAACGCCAACGTTAAAAACCAGCGATGTATTCTTCAAAGTTGAGATAATCTCATTGCTCAGTGCGGGTATCGCCGTACGAAAAGCCTGCGGCAAGACAATTCTCCGGTACGCCTGCGCAGCTGTCATTCCTATGGAGCAGGCAGCTTCCAGCTGTCCCTCATCAATTGACAGGATACTGCCGCGCATGATTTCTGCAATATAAGCACCCGAATGCAGTGTCATGACCATAAGTACGAAGAGCAGCACTGGCAGGGAACGAATATCCGCATAGCCAAATGCCCCTAAAATCTGCGGCACACCAAAACAGATCAAATACAGCTGCACAAGGAATGGTGTCCCGCGGACAAAAGAAATATACCCAATACAGAGACCGTTGAGCGCAGGCATTCTGTGGATACGCATGAGGGCAACCGCACTGCCCAGAACCATTGCCGCTATCTCCGAAATAACCGTAACCAGTATCGTCACATCCATATAAGACAGCAGCACCGGCAAGGATTCCAGCATATACTCCAAACTAAAGTAAGTCCCCATTCCTCATTCCCTCTTTCTATCAAACCTGTACGAACCCATGTTTTCCCTGCAGTATGCACAGTGCAGCCCAGGCCATAGCCGGCACGCCTGTTTGCAATGCCATATCCTCAACACAAAACTCCGCACTATGCACGGCGACCCTGCCTATATTCTCCGGCTGTACACCGCCGATATGAAAATATACCGCTGGAAGCCGTTCGGAAAACTCAGCAAAATTCTCCGAACCATTCGTCGGCCTGTCAACAGCTATTACCTGCTGTACTCCCAGCAGCTCGCCCTCTGCCTGCTTGAAAGCCTTCGTAAGCTCCGGCGAATTATACATAGCAGGCGTCCCGAAATGAAAATTGAGTTCAGCTTTGATGCCCAGGCACATTTCCTCCGCTTCCAAAAATTTCTTCATCTGTACCCGGTAAACATCATGGATTTCTCTTGTCTGCGCTCGCACAGTTCCGGAAAAGCGCACCGTACGCGGCAAAACATTTCCCTGCCCATCACTTTGAATGGCAGAAACCACAACAAGCGCAGGCTCAATATGATTTACCAGATGTCCCTGTATCTGCTGCAGGCGTGTAATAAGTTCCGCCGCAGCCAATATGAGATCATCCGAACGATGCGGTGAAGCTGCGTGTCCACCCCTGCCATGCAGTGTAATGGCAAAGCTGCTCGCTGCCATATTGGCAAAACCTTCCCTGACCGCAATCTGCCCCAGCGCATAACGCGGACTCACATGTGCCGCCAGTATAGCCGATGGCTGTGGCGCATCCCTTAATACACCATAGGCCAGAATTTCCTTTACACCTCCGCAAATTTCCTCTGCAGGCTGAAAAATCAACTTTATCGTTCCCCCGAAATATGGCCGGAGTTTTTGCAACATCCAGGCCGTGCCCAACAAATTTGACGTATTCACATCATGCCCGCAGGCATGCATGACATGGGGGATTTGGGAGGTATAGGCCACCCCGGAAGCCTCCTCAATGGGCAGGGCATCCATTTCCGCCCGCAGTGCAATACATACACCGGATGGCAGCTCTCCAATAATGCTTCCTATGACAGCCGTGGAGCCTGGAATCTGCTCCGCCCTTATACCCCATTTCTGCAGCGTATGCAAAACGAGTTGCGATGTCCGCACCTCCTGTCCACCAAGCTCCGGCTGTTCATGGAGCTCATGGCGCAGAGCTGTCAGCTGTGGATAAATATCCTGTATGAGGGAAAATAATTTTTCTTTGCTTATAAGTTCATCCTTCATCGTATATCACTCACATTTGCGGTACGGTATAGTCTTTGCCCAGGAATTTCTTCGACAAAGCCTGCAGCGTACCATCTTCTCTCATCGCATGGATGGTCGCATCAATTTTGTCCGCGAGCGCCTGCTCATCATCATCCTTGCGCAGGGCATACCTTGTCGGATCGCTTGCTATGACCGGCCCTGACGATTTTATAGCGAGACCAAGCGTCTGCGCCGCATCATCGATTGTGACTTCATAGAGCGGTGAAGCGTCTACCCGCCCGGTAACCACCAGATTCATGGTTTCCGTGGCACCTTTATCCGTATAAACGAGGTCAATGGGCGGATTTGCCGTTTCATTATACGACTGGAGCTGCCGCGTTACCTCACTGCTGCTCGTTACGGCAACCTTCTTTCCGCGCAGATCATCAATGCTGTTGATGTCATTGCGGTCACTGCGGACAGCGAGCTTGCGGCTTGTATAGTTATTCACCTCTTTGGTAAAAATACTTTTGTCGGCTCTTTTTTCGTTGTAGACAATCTGATTGGCAATAACATCTACCTGCTTGGATTCCATGGCAAGAAAAGCCGCATCCACCGACATGACCTTAAACTCAAAGTGGATATCCGGATTTCGTTTCTCCACCTCACGCAGTATCTCAATATCATATCCCGTAAGGTTTCCCTGATCATCCGTATAAGTAAACGGCCGAAAGGTACCACGTGTCGCTACAACATAGGTTTTCTGCTTAGTATTGGCTGCTGCGCTGCCCGATCCCGGCGAATTCGATGCCACATTGCTGCTCATGCCGCACCCTGCCAGCACCACGCTCATCCATCCCACTATCATAGCCAAAACCATAAACTTCCTGATCTTAAATCCATCTTTCATGCCAATCGCCTCATTTCTTTAATTTTTCTTCTACTGCTGTTTTTATTTGATGCAGCGCCTGCCGCAATAAGCTGCGCGGACAAGCAATATTCATCCGGGCAAAGCCCTCACCCTCATGTCCAAAAATATACCCCTGATTAAGCCATACCTTCGCCTTATGGAGTAAAAACTGCTCCAGTTCTTCCTTATCCAAACCAAGCTGACGAAAATCCAGCCACAAAAAATAAGTTCCCTGCGGCTTATGTACCACAACCTCTGGCAAATCCTGCTTGAAGAATGCTACAGCCTCATCACGGTTTTCCTCGATATAGCGGATTGCCGCATCCTTCCATTTTTTTCCCTCGCGATACGCAGCCTCACAGGCAATGAGCGGAAACGGACCAACTCCCGGATAACCAAAATACTCCTTGGCTTCTACAAAGACTTTCCTCAATTTTGGTGAGGGAATCACGATATTTGAATTTCGCAGCCCGGCAATATTGAAGGTCTTGCTCGGCGCTGTACAGATAACAGCATTTTTTACCAGCTCCGGTGCCAATGTCCCGTAGGGTATATGGCAGGCATCACTGTAAACAATGTCCGAATGTATTTCATCGACAATCGTAATCACACCGTGCTCCAGGCAAAGCTGGCCGATGCGCGTAAGCTCCTCTTTGCTAAAGGTCTTTCCTACAGGATTTTGGGGATTGCATAGGAACATAAGCTTCGGACGCTCTGTTTTAAGTTTATGTTCCAAATCCGCAAAATCAATCTCATAGCTATTCTCTTCACGCCGCATAGGATTTTCAACAATGCTCCGATGCATCTTTTTCGCTACACGATAAAAAGGATGATACACCGGAGTTTGCAGCAAAATCGACTCTCCTGCCTGGGTAAAAGCTGCCGCCGCCACATGAAGTGCCGGTACAATGCCTGTAATCGACACGATGGACGCGGGTTGTATGGTCCAGTCATGCTCTGCCTTATACCAGCCGATTACGGCGTCAATATATTCTCGTGGTATACCTGCATACCCATAAATACCTGCGGCAGCCCGCCGTTCTATCGCTTCGATGATTGCAGGTGCCGTCTTGAAATCCATATCAGCAATCCACATGGGAATAGCATCTCTGCAGCCACCCAGTTCTTCACGAAAATTCCATTTCTTCGACAGCGTATCCTGAAAATCATATTCTGTATCAAAATCAAACAATCCACTCTACCTCCTACTGGAAAATAAAAGACAAAGGCGCCTAAGCTTTATCCACTTAGACGCCTCTGTCTTAATGGACAAATGATATAACAATTATGTACGAAAGTCAATATAAAGATATTGGCATCCAGTAGAATAAGCGTCCCGGTTATTTTATGCCCACCCTTATTTTGTATATGGTATCAGCTCTTTATCTTCTATGTGCTCTCCTGCTTTTTACATGTATGAATTCTGTATGTTTATCTCATATTATAATTGCATAATTCATATATGTTTTATATGATAAAGAATTCCAGATGATTTGTCAATGTTTATTTATCGATTCTCAGCTATAAAAATTGCTTTCCTCAATGCAGTGACTTTATTCTTTTGCGCAAGCCCTGCAAAGGAAATAGACAAATAGCATTTTTTGCATATTTTATAGCATTTTTATTGTTTTATTTGCTGATAAATTTTTATATAATACGATATATAAATATTCTCATAGTGAGGTGAAGCACCGCCTGTCACAACAGGCGGTAAGCGTAATCATGGAACAATTATTTTTTCAGGTAAACCATATTTTTTCTTTTGTTATTCCTGTATCGGATTTCTTTTGGGATTTTCCCACCAATATGGCCTGGTACAAATCTATTCCCATACTGGGTAATTTTTCGCTCGCCGTGCTGCTGCTCTTAGGCTGTGGCTTCTTTTTTACCATGCGTACCGGCTTCATGCAAGCGACACATTTCAGAAAGTCCCTTCTCATACTCGCCAATGTAAAAAGCGGGGAAACCGGAATCTCACCGCTCGCTGCCTTTCTGCTGAGCTCGGCTATGCGCGTAGGTCCCGGCAATATTCTCGGCGTTACCGGGGCCATCTCTGTTGGCGGCCCCGGCGCGCTCTTCTGGATGTGGTTCTCTGCCGCCTTAGGCATGGCTACAGCCTACAGTGAGGCTGTGCTGGCACAAATCTTCAAAGAAAGCAAGGGGAATGAATTCATCGGCGGCCTGCCCTTCTATGGCTATCGTCTGCTCGGCAGCCGTACCTGTGCAGGTGTAATGTTATCTGCCATGTATATCATCTACGCTATGTGCTGCATTCCGGCACAGGGATTTAACGTTGTGACTTCCATCAATCAGATGGCTTCTCTGGCCACAGGCACCGAAATTGCCACCATTTCCACCACCTCCTGCATCATTGCTGCAGCCATGGTATTATTCACGATATGGATTTCCTTTGGCGGCATCCGCACGGTTACCCACGTCACAAACGGCATGGTGCCTGTCATGGCAATTGTATATGTGCTGGTCGTTCTTCTGCTCATCGCTCTGAATCTCAACGAGCTGCCATATTTCTTCGTTGCCGTTTTCACGGGTGCCTTTTCACCAGATGCCGTATTCGGCGCTATTTTCGGCACAGTTCTCATTCAGGGAGTAAAGCGCGGCCTCATGTCAAATGAAGCAGGGCAGGGAACCATCACGATGGCTGCGGCCTGTGCCGATGCCCGGCATCCATGCGAACAGGGACTCGTACAGGCTGTCGGAGTCTTTCTTGATACCTTTATTATCTGCACACTTACAGGCTTTATCGTTGTCATGTCGCATCTCTGGAGCACCCCTGCCGTTACGGCCTGGTTTGGGCTTGGCAAGCTGCCGCGCTTTTTAGCCTCCGCAGCAGCCCTTACACCTGATTCTCCCTTGACTGCACCCATTGCTTTCCTGCTGACCTTCTGCTTCTGCCTTTTTGCTCTTACCTGTCTCATTGGCATGGTAAGCTTTTCAGAAATCGCCGCCAACCGTATCAGCCGCAGCCCGCGCTTTATCAACAGCATCCGGCTGCTCGGCGTATTGATTACTGCCTTTGGCATCACCTGCTCGCTCGCGGGCATCGACCTTGGAAATCTCTGGTCCATCTCAGATCTGGGCAATATCCTCATCGTATTCACCAATGTCCCTTTACTGCTCATCGGGGCAAAATACGTATTACGAGCCACACGCCATTACAAGGCCAAAGATGGCACTCCCTTTACTTCCGCTGTAATCGGGTTCAAAGAACCCCTCTGGTGGGATACGAAAAAATAATCTGCCATACTGAACAACAATCCGGATGCCATAAACGGCATCCGGATTCATTTTTCGCTTTGGTGAAGCTTTGCTCACTCTCCTCAGTAAAGCATAAGCTGTCTGCCAAAGCTTTCATTTTTTGTTTTTCAGCAGGAAAAAAAACTTGAAATCATTTTTTACAATATGCTGCACAAGCGTTCCTTCCATAAAATATTGCACATCAGCCATTGTTATTGTTTCCTGATCCTGCAGCGATTTATAACATCTCAACAACCGCTGAAGAAAACTTTTATGGAAAGCCTTTTGTTCACTGTACTTCTTATAATGGAGTTTCTGCAAAAGATACTCTTCATGCCTGAAATGACGGACGTGCTTTCGTATAAGCTCTGCCGCGAGCCGAAGCATACGATCTTTTGGCGCTCCTGCTGAAAGTCCATTTATCATCTCGTTAATTTTACTTACCAGTTCATGATGTTCCTCGTCAATATCCGTATATCCACTTTTGAAAAAGGCTCCCCAATCAATTGGCCGGAGTACCCCCTCATAATCAACCTGCAGTGATTCGTCACAGACAACCCGGTTTCGTCCCGTGAGCTTAGCAAGATATAAAGAATTATCAAGCCGTTTAAAAATGGCTTCTATCGTATCATTCGCATCATTTTCTTTTTTTTGTGTAATTCCGAAACTCGCCGTAACACATGACCCGATTTCTTCGAACGTATGCTGCTGAATGCTAAGCTGCATGCGCTTTGCCAAAGCTTCCGCTTCCTTTAAAGAAGTATTGCTCAGCAATATAACGAACTCCTCACCACCCCAGCGGCATAAAAGATCATTTTCCCGAATAATCTTCTTTAATATACGGACTAATTCCTTTAAAACGTAATCGCCCTTCAGATGTCCATATCTGTCATTGATATTTTTAAAGTAATCAATATCCAGTAAAACGAAGGACAGTGCCTGCTTATCACGATAGATTTCTGCCAATTTTTGTTTATATATGTTAAAAAAGTATGTCCGATTATATGCCTTCGTCAGAAAATCCTTGCTTGCCAATTCAAACAATCGTTCCTCGTTACGCAATATTTCCTTATTGAGCCGGTAATGATTAATGCAGGAATTGATTCTTGCCATAAACAGCTTCACTTCCAGCGGCTTTAAAATAAAATCATCCGCCCCTATACTCAGGCAATGCGATATAGCACTTCCGTTATTATAGGCTGTAATGAGCAGGATAATCGCCTCTGGATTTTTTTTACGCAGATGTGTGATGATTTCTTCTCCGTCATATTCAGGCATCACCAAATCGATCAAAAACAGCTGATATTTATGTTCATTTTTTCGCTTCAGGAATTCAGCCGCATCCTGATAATAGTCAACCTGCACAATTTCATGGCTGCTGAAAAAATTTCGCATAAGGCTCAATGAAAAAACGCTATCATCCAACACAGCGATTTTCATTTTTTTGAGGATTTCAAAATTGGCCCGTTCCTTCTTGAACGTTTCCAAATACCGCGCCAGCCGTCGGAAATCAACTTCCGTTTTTTTCAAGTACGCCCGAATTCCCAACTCAAAGCAGAGCTTTTTTATCTCAAAATTCTCCTTTTCCGTGATTACAATAACCGGAGAATGAATGAACCCATTGGCACAAATCTTTTTTATGAACGCCGCATTGAATAAGCAGGGCATATGCTCATCCAAAATCAACACATCAAAAGCACTTGTATATATTTCGTCATAAGACTCTAATACACTGTACAAAAAGCCCTGCTTTTTTACGAGTCCCTCAATTCTTTCCGAAAGAATTGTATCTTCTCCAAAGTATAATACCCTCACTCACATTCCTCCAGCATTTTTGCAACAAAAATAGTGCATCAAGCCAGTCTCGACACACTCTGTATATTTGGGGAAATATGTAAATTATATGCGGCCTTCATTCTGTATTAGCTCTGTTTTCTTCCATACACATCCTCTATGTACATAGCAGTGCCATATTCCTTCACCTAGAAAAAAAGGACTATGTAAAATGACATAACCCTCGCATCTTCAATCATTCGCATAGAAAAACATGCGAATGTCTGCAAAATCATAAAAAACCCTTGGCAGCATACTATTCCCCAAGTTTCAGACAATAAACGAAACGGCTCTTTATTTAAAGAAACCATCCACTAGTTTATACTATAAAGCTACATTTCACAAAAGTCAATGCTATTTCCCCTGGGTTTCTCACAGGCTCTTTTGAATAATATGATTCCCATACATATTAAGAAAACACTCCTGCATTGACTCTATCATCTGGACGAATCTTTTATCTTATATAACACGCCTTACATTATGTTTTTTCCATGTTTTAATAGCTGGAAATGAAGATAAAGAAACACTCCATTTAATATATATGATAGTTTTACCGATAAAATAATTATAGAAGGATCTATGGAGTATTTTATAGAAAAGAGTTGATACCTATGGATAATATTACCTCAATTTCAGAAAACGCGCTGAACTGGAGTTCTGGCTCTGGTGCAAGGACGCCGCAGCCTTCCGCTCTCCAAAAGACATTTTCAGAAATCATTGCCGAAAGAGAGGCAGACCCGCCGTTTGCCAATACGGACGAGAGCAAGGGGCAGGAGCCCGTGACCGTAAGCAAAGTTATGCCTGATGGTTCGGTGCTTATTACGGTCATGCGTGGTGAAAAGGTGATTTCCCAGCGTCGTACGCGTAATCCAAAATCCACCAATCAGGCTATGGCAGCAGTTAATACCAACGGCAGCTCAGATACGGCTCAAAAAGGCTTCGGCAAACTTTATAAAACGAAGCTTACCGCAACCTCTATCACAGAATCGTTTTTGGACTGATTGTTTCTTTTCTGTCAAAAAAGCGAGCGCCAGGCAATTTTATTGTCTGGCGCTCGCTTTTTTTATCCATAACCGGTTATTCTTTTTTCACTTTGAACCATGCCGCATACATCGTAGGCAGCACGAGCAATGTTAATAGCGTTGCAACCAACAGCCCGCTGGCAATGGCCACCGCCATTGGACCCCAGAAAGTACTTGGCATCAGCGGCATCATGCCCAAAATAGCGGCCGCTGCCGTAAGCATAATCGGACGAAAACGGAGCACAGCCGAATCAATAACAGCATCCCATGGTTTCTCTCCATCTGCAAGATGCTTCTGTATCTGATCGATAAGAATTACGGAATTTCGTATAATCATTCCAAAAAGCGCCAATATGCCAAGCTGCGCCACGAAGCCCATGGCCTTGCCAGTGAGCAGCATACCAGGCGCTACACCAATGATTCCCATCGGTGCCGTAAGCAGCGTGAGCGCCATGAGCTTCGCGCTTCGAAGCTGCAGCATGAGCAGTGTCATGATAATAATGAGCATAGCCGGAATCGGCACCAAAAGAAACTCCATGGAGTTTCGGCTATCCTCAAGGGCCCCACCGGATTCAATGCTGTAGCCCAGCGGCAGCTGATCGCGCAAATCCTGCGTAGCCTTATAGGCTTTTTCAGTTGCATCATTTGCCGTCCCCGAACGGATATTTGCCTGAACCGTTATCGTCGGCTTAAGGTCCCGACGCCAAATAAGGCCGTCCTCCGCATCGTAAGAAATTTTTGCAATCTGTTCCAGCGGCACATAACCAGCACTGCCAAGATAGACCGGTATGTCCTTTATTTTGGAAAGATCCTGCCGATCATCATCTCTGAGCTTTAACTGAATATCTATCGTACGGTCACCCGCATAATATTGAGCAGCACTCATGCCAGAAATCTCTGTATAAAGCGTTTGCGCAACCGTCTGGCTGCTAAGTCCCATGGCACGCATCTTATCCTGATCCAGCATCAGATGCATAACTTTACTCTTTTCATTCCAGTCCAGGCTCACATCCGTATTATCGGGATCTGCCGCCACACGGTTTGCAACCGCAGCGGCCAGATTACGCACTTTTTCTTTATCATAGCCTGCTACACGCAGCATAATGGGATAAGCCGCCGGTGGACCGGTCTGCACAAATTTTATATTGGAACGAACCTCCGGCAATTCCTCTGCCAGTTCCGCACGTATTTTTTCCGTAAGCTTCTTCCGTGCATCCGTATCCTTGGCAACCACCACAAACTGCGCATAATTATCTGCTGGAAGTACTGGATCAATGGTGAGCACAAATCGCGGAGAACCCTCTCCCACATAATAGGAATAGTTGTCCATACTGTCCGCTTCCTCGCTTAAAAACCCAGCAAAGCGTGCAGCCGCAGTTTCGGTTGCCTTCTTAGAAGATCCCTCTGGCAATGTCATTTCTATAATGATTTCCGGCCGCAAAGATGGCGGGAAAAATTCCTGCTTAATGAAGCGCAGCATATATGCAGAAATGGCAAAAACGAGCACTGTACTGGCTAGTACAAGCTTTTTGTGCGTGAGAAACCATCCCAGCAGCTTGCGAAAAAACGCATAGAATCTGCTCTGGTAAGGATCCGGTTTGCCGTTTGCGTCAGTTGCTACCTTTACGCGAATGAGGTATGTGCCATAAAGCGGCGCAACCATCACGGATATAATCCATGACAGCAGGAGTGCCAGACTGATGACCGGAAAAAGTGCATTGCAAAATTCAGAAGCCATTCCCTTAGCAAAGGCCACCGGGATAAAGCCCGCACAAGTGATGAGTGTACCTGTAAGCATCGGCTTAGCCGTCGCACGGAACGCATAGCAAGCCGCGTCAAAACGATTCAGCCCCATCTCAAGCTTTACGCTCATCATTTCGACTGCGATAATCGCATCGTCGACCAGCAACCCTAATGATATGATGAGTGCTCCCAAAGACACCTTGTGCAGATCAATATCCAGCATATACATGCCGCAAAATACACCTGCCAGCACCAGCGGGATACATCCCGCTACCACCAGCCCGGTACGCAGACCAAGACTCAGGAAGCTTACCGCCAATACGATTAGAATCGCCTCTCGCAGCGTATTCACAAAATCACTAATGGATTCCTGCACAACAGCCGGCTGATCCGACACCCGCTGGATTTCCAACCCTACAGGCAGCTCATTCCGAGCTTTTGCTATAAGCTTGTTAAGATTATTTCCCAGCGTAAGAATATTACCTCCCGGCTCCATAGAAACAGCAATGCCGATAGCCGGTTCTCCATTATAGAACATCTTAGGCTCTGCTGGCTCGGCATAGCGGCGTTCAACCGTAGCTATATCTCCCAGGCGGAATATACTGCCATTGGCGTTGACAGGCAGTGCCTTGATTGCCTCGATATCTTTGAATACGCCCGTAATACGCAGGTAAACATTATCTGAGGTCGTTTCAACCATGCCGGATGGTGTAATTTCATTCTGTGTCTTTAATGCATTGGAAATAACCTGCGGACTGATTCCCAGCTCGGCAAGCTTGGAATTCTCAATTTCAATATAGACTTTTTCCGGCTGTTCACCCAGCAGCTCAATCTTTTGCACACCTGGTACATCAAACAGCAGCCGCCGGGTTTTCTCTGCCTCCTGCCGCATATCCTCATAGGAATAGCCATCTCCGGTAACCGCATAGATGGAACCATACACATCATCGAATCGGTCATTATAATACGGTCCGTAAACACCGGTCGGTAAATCTTTTTTAATATCATCACAAAGATTACGCACTTCTTTCCAGGTAGACCGTATTTTACTTCCTGGTATATCCTGCCGCAGCGTCACATAAATAACCGACGACCCTGAACGCGATGAGCTTTTTATATAGTCAACGCCCGGAGTATCCTGCAATTTTTTTTCGAGCTTATCCGTGACTTGTTCCTCCATCTGGCTGGCTGTAGCACCCGGCCAGCTTGCGGAAACAACCATCTGTCGAATGGTGAACTGCGGATCTTCCATACGGCCAAGCTTCGTATAGCTGAAAATACCACCGATAAATATGATAATGATAAAGTACCATACAAGGCCCTTATTTTTTAAGGAAATTTCCGTGAGATTCTTCATGATCTTTGGCCCTCCGCCAGACGCACCTCCTGCCCCTCCCGGAGCCTATGCACACCTGCCGTAACGACGATATCGCCGTCGACAAGACCGCGCACTTTTACCTGGTTATCACCAAAGGCCTCTACTTGGACGTTTTTAAGAGAAACCGTATTATCATCGCCTACAGTCCAGACCTGTGGGTCCTCTCCCGTCTGGTATACAGAAGATAACGGCAATACCACGAGATTCTGCACTGCACCCGCGTTTGTACCGCTGCTTGCGACACTGGCAGTCATACCGAGCGCAAGCTCCTGTGGCGGTTTTGGCAGAGAAATACGCACCTTGTAGGTACGTGCGGTAGCATCTGCCATCGGAGAAACCTCTCGTACGACTCCATCAATTCCTATATTGCCAAGCGCCCAGAAAGAAACCTGTACGGGCCTGCCAATCGGCATATCCTGCATATGGTTTTCCGGAATATGTATTTCGACTTCAAGCTCATCTGTCTGTACAAGAGTAAGCACTGTCTGTCCCGCAGCGACAACCTGCCCGGCTTCGGCAGTCACGGCAGAAACCACGCCGTCCGCACCTGCCACCAGATTCGTATAAGACAACGCATTATGTCCCTGCGCAGCCTGGGCAAGCGCCTGCTGATAAGAAGCAAACGCCGCATCATAGGCAGTTTGGTACTGATCCATCACGGCCGCGGCAATAGCCTGTTCATTATAAAGTTCACTGTAACGTGCAAGATTCGCCTGCGCGAGTGAGAGTTGCGCACGTGCTGCCTCAACCTGTGCATCTCCTTGATTGGCCTGCTGCACAACATCCTTGGCATCGATAATCATAAGCGTATCACCTGCACGCACACGATCGCCAAGCTGTACATTCCGGCGCAGTATCTGTCCACCAACTTGAAAAGACATGTTAGTTTCATGGCGCCCATGCACCGATCCTGCATAGACTGCTGTATCCGCGAGATTTGACAATGATACCTGCTGCGACTTTACAAGTGGCGGCACTTCTGCAGGCACATCTTTTTTGCCGCAGCCTGCCACAGCTGCAAGTATCATAGCCATACACAAAAGCTTAAAAAATCTGTTTTGCATAAATTCTCCCTCCATACTGCTCCAAAAAGACAATGACATTGACTGCTCATACCTTGGAAAAATCAGTCCGCACTGCCCGGTCTGCCAGCTTCGACAGCTGCTGCAGAAACGCCTCACGCTCCTTGTCCATCATATCCTCTGCCATATAATCTATCCAACATTTCAGGACTCCCTCGAGAAATTCCCTCTGCGAATGTCCGAATTCTGTAAGATAGAACCGTTTTATACGCCTATCTTTGTCATCCTTCTCACGATAAAGAATGTTTTTTTCTTCTAAAAGCTTAGATATCCTGGTAACAGCTGCTTTATCCAGGTACAGACACTGAGCGACCTCTTCCTGGCTCTGGCCTTCCTGCTCATAAAGTTGCATGAGCATGGCAAATTCTGCATATGTCAAATCGAGTCTGTGGCATCTTTCCACAATAAACGCATGGGACCTCCGGCGCAAAACAGCCAGATTATGCGCTATCTGAAAATATCTCATATCATTGCCCTCCCCAATCGTTGATGGTGTCAAGTATGATTCTAGCAGAAAGCTGTGAAAAGTCAAATTCTTATCATAATGAAAACACCTCGCCAACCGTATCCGGCGAGGTGCCACAAACCTCTATGCAGCAACATCCACCACAAATGCTTCACTACATGCGCGGTGAAAGATCCGCAAATTTTGTAAACTGCTTGTGGAAAAAGAGCTGTATCGTATCGACAGGTCCATTGCGGTGCTTCGCAATGATGATATCCGTAATATTCTTGTTTTCCGTATCCGGATCGTAATAGTCCTCACGGTAAAGGAACATGACGATATCGGCATCCTGCTCCAGGGAACCCGATTCCCTCAGGTCACTGAGCATCGGACGTTTAACCTGACGGGATTCGACACTTCGGCTGAGCTGTGACAACGCGATTACCGGCACATTAAGTTCACGCGCCAGTGCCTTCAACGAACGGGAAATCTCTGATATTTCCTGTTGGCGGTTATCGCCATTCTTTCCCGGACGCCCCTGCATGAGCTGCAGGTAATCGATAATGATGAGTTTCAATCCATGTTCGGCTTTTAAACGGCGGGCCTTGGAACGCAACTCCATGATCGTGATGCCCGCCGTATCATCAATAAAAATAGGTGCTTCATTCAAACGGTTCGCCGCATTGATAAGATGTGTCCAGTCCTGATCCTCCAGTTCACCGATACGCAGACGCTGTGAATCTATGCCCCCCTCGGAACAGAGCATTCGCTGCACAAGCTGTTCCTTGGACATTTCAAGTGAAAAGAATGCCACAGGTTCCTTCTCGTGTGCTGCCACATAAGTAGCGATGTTCAGGGTGAATGCCGTCTTGCCCATAGAAGGACGCGCTGCAACAAGGATGAGATCCGAAGGCTGCAGACCGGATGTGAGCTTATCCAGATCCTTAAAACCTGAAGGAATACCTGTAAGCCCACCCTTCGATTCATAGAGCTGCTCGATTTTCGTAAAGGTATTCATGAGAATCTCGCCAATCGGTACAAACGTACCGCTATTCTGATGTGCCGCAACTTCCAATATGCGTTTTTCTGCCTTGTCCATGACCTCGGATACATCGCCCGCGTCCTCGTAAGCCGCACCGGCAATCTCCGTAGCCGCATTGATAAGGTTTCGAAACTGTGCCTTCTCCGAAACAATACGCGCATGATACTCGACATTTGCAGCGGTAGGTACAGCATTCGCAAGCGAGGTAACGGCCGCGATGCCGCCCACCTTTTCCAGCTGCTCATTTTTCCGCAGCTGTTCTGTAACCGTAATGAGATCAACTGCTTCATTTTTATTGAATAGCGTCATCATGGCTTCAAATATAACACGGTGTGACTCGCGGTAAAAATCCGCCGCAATCAAAATCTGCGATACCTCCGCAATGGCTTCTTTCTTTATAAGCATCGCACCCAGCACAGCCTGTTCGGCCTCGATGTTCTGCGGTGGTACTCTATCTATCATGACACTTTCCCTTCATCCTTTTCCGCCGCATCGGCGAAAATCAAAGCAAAGGCCTCCTCTGCAGTTGATACGGCATGAATATCCAGCCCCAAATGCCCCTCTGGAATGTCCTTGTCGTTTTCCCTGGGTATAATGAGCGTCTTCACGCCCGCCTGTTTCGCGCCATAAGCCTTCTCAAACACACCGCCTACAGGACGCACGCGCCCCTGCAGCGATATCTCACCCGTAACCGCAATATCCTGACGGATCCGGCGGCCTGTTACCGCGGAAACGATTGCTGCCAAAATCGCCGTACCAGCACTCGGACCATCAATATTGCCGCCACCGATTACATTGATATGCACATCATAATCATGCAGATCTCTTCCTGTTAAACCACGCATCACAGAGGCCGCATTAAAGACAGAATCCTTGGCCATGCTGCCAGCTGTTTCGTTAAAGCGTACAGTTCCTTTACCTTTTTCTGCCGCTGGAAAGGCCACCGCCTCGATTTCAATCACAGAACCTAAAAAGCCGGCTACACCAAGTCCGAAGATATGTCCTACTTCAGCACTGTCCGAAGCCTTTTTCGTCACAAAGGGAAAAAGCCGGCTGACCTGCGCTACCTCATAAATATCCTCTTTGGTGATAATTACAGGCGCATTCTCATCCTCCTGACGCTCAAGCGCCAGGCTGTAAGCATCTGCCAGGATATTGATGGCCTTACGGCCCTCAATTGTATATTCACTGATAAGCCGCGCCATGTCCTCGTCCAGACTGGCTTTGAGCTTCCTTGCGGCATTTTCAACAATTTTTTTGATATGATGCGGTGTCAGCGGTTCAAAATAAATCTCCGCACACCGCGACCGCAAAGCCGGATTCATATGTCCCGCTTCGCGCGTTGTTGCGCCGATAAGCACGAAATCCGCAGGTGCACCTTCCTCAAAAAGCTTCCGGATGTAGGGCGGCACTTTTTCATCCGTTGGATCATAATAAGCCGACTCAAAATAGGCCCGCTTATCTTCGAGCACCTTGAGCAGCTTATTCTGCAGCATCTCATCCATCTCGCCAATCTCATCAATAAAAAGAATACCTCCATGCGCATCCGTTACGAGTCCTGGCTTTGGTTCCGGCACACCGCTGTCTGCCAGGTCCCGGCGCGCTCCCTGATAAATCGGGTCATGTACTGAACCCAGCAGAGGATTTGTCATATCCCGTGGATCCCATCGCAGTGTCGTGCCGTCGGTTTCTACAAACGGCGCTTCTTTCGCAAACGGCGAATGGCCCTTCTTCTTCGCAGCCTCCAATACCAGACGTGCTGCTGTGGTCTTACCAACGCCCGGCGGCCCATAGAGCAGCAAATGCTGCGGATAAGGCGACGAAAGCTTCGCCATAAGTGACTTGACCGCACGCGGCTGTCCTACGATTTCCTCCAACGATTTCGGCCGTAAAAGCTCCATGACGGACTGCGTAAGACTTACCTTATCCAGTTCTTCAAGTGCCTCACGCTTTCTGACCTCCTGCGGTGATTCAGCTCCCGGCTTTTCATCCTTTAATACCTGCATGCGGAGATCCTTGACATAATCCTGGTGGTTTTCCTCCAATTTTTCCTCAATTTTCTTTTCTATTTTTTCCTCCACCGAACGACGTGCCATGATCTCGGCAACATGCTCTGAAAGCCCTAGTAAAATCTCCGGTATCTTATCATCCTTCGGTATGCCCTCAATGGTAGGATTCTCAAGAATAATACGCTGTAAAGCAAGTACACGCTCACCCCTGGCGGATGAGCGCATGAGCCGCATAGCATCCATCTTCCCAGCCTTAATGACGAGCTTATCCGAACCAAGAACATCTGCCAGAATACTGTAAAGTGCCTCAATTTCTCTCTCAAGCCCAATCTCACTCGGACTTTTTGCTGTAGGCAGAGCTGCCTGCGATTTATTTTTTTTATGAAATACCCTGGATAAAAAACCTTTCATATAATCCTCTTTCTAAATTTTTCAATCCGGCTCAACCGGCTACTACATGAACCCGGATTGTACTCGTAATCTCCGGATGCACCTTGACGACAGCTTCATACACACCAAGTCCGACAACTTCATTTTTAATAGAAACCTTACGTTTGTCAATTTCTATACCATGCTCTTTTTTAAGGCTCTCGGCTACATCCTTTCCCGTAACCGAACCAAAGAGCCTGCCACCCTCACCTGTCTTTACCGGAATTGAAACTTCTATCTTGGCAAGCTGCGCAGCCATGAGTTTTGCTTCATCTGTCGCCTGCTGCTTTTTACGTGCCGCGGAAGTTGCCTTTGCCTTAGCTACATTAAGATTTTCCGCTGTAGCCTCAAGTGCATATTTTTTCGGCAAAAGAAAGTTTCTGCCGTATCCCTCGGAAACCTCGACGATATCTCCCTTGGTGCCTACTTTCTTAATATTTTCCTGTAAAATTACCTTCATATCAACCATTCTCCTCAATATATTTTTTGCTTAACGTCACAGCCTCCTGCCGTACATCTGCCAGTGGACGGTTTTTAACCTGTGCTCCTGCTACATTCTGATGTCCTCCGCCGCCAAAGTTCTCCATAATGACCTGTACATTGATTTCATCTGTGGAGCGCGCACTGATGCCCACGACATCCGAGGCCAGCTGAAAAATCACCAGGCTCATGCGTACCCCCTCTATGCGCAGCAGAGAATCTGCTACTTGTGCGGCAATCGTCTGGATATTTGGAATAACCTCCGGACAGGTTGTGATAATCAATCCGCCTTCATAAAGCTCCGCGCCGGCCTTGGCCTTGGATAAAGCAATATTCGTCTCGTAATCCGTACGGAAAAGATGCCGCACCAGCACGGGATCCGCCCCGCTCCGCCTCAGATAAGCCGCCGCATCAAAGGTTCTGACACCCGTCTGTACCGCAAAGTTCTTGGTATCGACAACGATTCCCGAATAAAGTGCTGTCGCATCGAGACGTGTAAGCACCAGATCATCGCCAAAATACATGAGCAACTCGGTCACGAGCTCACTTGTCGAGCTCGATGCGGGCTCGATATACACAAGCAAAGGATTCTGTATGAAATGCTCACTGCGCCGATGGTGGTCGATTACAATGATCTGCTGGCTGATGCGTTCCAAAAGCTGTGGTGCTGCCACAAGATGAGGAATATGCGTATCCATAACAAAAAGGACCGGATTGAGTGCCGTAATCGTCTTTAGATCCGCTTCCGCAATGAAAAGGCCCTTATATTCTTCCTTATTCTTCAATAAATCCGCAAACCTGTCGATGCCCTCATTCATATCGCTCAGGATAATATGCACCGTCTTGCCAAGCTGACGTGCCATTTTCGCTACACCAAGCGATGCTCCGAAGCAATCAAAGTCTTCATTGTGATGGCCCATGATAAATACAACATCTGCACCTTCCATGATTTCCCGGATGGCATGTGCCACGACGCGTGCTTTCACACGCGTATGCTTTTCCACCGCCTTGGCCTTACCACCATAGAACTGCATCTTACTGCCAATCTGCACAGCGACCTGGTCGCCGCCACGGCCAAGCGCAAGGTCCAATCCTGCCTGCGCCTGCCTGCCCAGCTCATCCATCGTCTGTTCATCCGCCACAGCAACGCCGAGGCTCAACGTTACCGGCAGGCGGTTCGTACTATGGAGCGCACGCACCCTGTCAAGGATATCAAAATTCTCTGCCTGTGCCTTATCCAGAACATGCCGTTCCATAAAGCCCACATACAGATCATCCGTAACACGGCGCATGAAACCACCCATCCCCCGCATCCACTCATCCAGCAGCCGGTTGACTTCAAAGAGCAGCGCCGTACGTTCCGCTTCCGTAAGTCCCTGCAGCACCTCATCGTAGTTATCGATTTGTATGTACAGCAAAACCGCCCGGCTCTGCTGATGCTTCCGTTTCAGATGCTCGGAATCGGAAATATCCTGTACATACAATGCCATGAGACCATGCAGATCATCTGCCGTCGATACCGGACGATGCCACACCCTGTAATATCTATCTTCATGCGCAAAAACATACTCACCAGCGGTCCCCCAGATTGGTGTATAAATGATGCCCGGCCAAAAATCCTTGATTGACATGCCATTTTCCAGCTTATGTCCCAGATGTTCCTCCAACACACAATTCGCCCATTGCAGCCGTCCATCCGTATCAATGATAAGCACCGCCTGTGGCAGGTGCTCAATGGCATAGTTCGAGACTTCATTAAGATTACGCGCTACATTCTTGCAATAGTTATCAAATCCCTGCTGACGGTCACGGCAACGTTCCCGCGCAAAAGAAATCATACAGATCCAGATAACAAAGCTTATAGCTCCCACATACTGATTATAATAAGACACCACGAGTACCAGCACGCCTACGACTGCAAGATGGACACAAAGATCAATCCACGCAGATAAATTACGAGGCATGAACCTCACCTCATTTCAAGCTATCGCCGCTGCGATTTCTAAACCGCCGGCGATAGTCAAAAATCATGTCAAAAAGACCCGTAAAAGCCACAATCTGATAACAAATAAAAAATGCTACGAGCAGAATAACGATTGTCATCGTCTTTGATGTATGAAAATGCTGCAGAATACAGTACAAAAGAGATGTTCCCTGTACAAAGCCTGCAAAATTTGCAATCATATCCGCATTCAGGGATATGTTGGATAACAATTCAATTTGACGTGTGCCGCCCCAGTACAACCCCACAAGCGAAAACCCAAGCAAATAAACGAATGCCTGTGGCAAATGCCACTCCGCAAAAGGTGGGAATGTCGGCACCACATAGCCCAGACGTCGCAGTACACGACCACTTACGAAAAAATTCAATGCTGCGACCAGCGCAGCTGCTGCGAGGACCATGGAGGGGAGCAATACGTGTATCATCGCCATTGCCTGCATCAGAATATCCTTACGCCCCATGAGCTCAGTAGTATCCTGGCCCATGCCCTCATAGAGCGATATTGTGTCATTGAATGCCTCCTCCATCTTATCCGTTGAAAACACAGATGTAGGATCCACGCCCGTAATCACGAAACCAAAGGCAAATGCAGCAATCGTCGAAATTGCTGATACGAGCAGAACTGCCATAAAACATTTTGCTGCCGCCCACTGCTGCCGGTAACCTATTCCCAGCGCAAGTCCGACAAAGGCAAAGGTCATGATCGTAACCACGGAAAATGCCGGTCCCAGCAAAGCCGTCATGACCGCCCCCGATACGGCTACAGCCATGATACCCCAGCGCAGTCCATGCCGCACTACCAACACCACGATAGGCAACGGCCAAAGAAGTGCCGCTATATTGCCCAGCACTGGTACATACGCAGCACAAAGCGCCATGATGACCGTAATGACAGAAAGCATCGCACTCTCCGTCATTGGCGTTATCTTATGATTAATCATTTCTTCACCCTTTCAATCACATACCATATAATATTTTATCATGAAAGCCGCCTTCCTGCAAAACCTCAAAGTAAACCTTATCTGATATTATAACATAAAAAGCTCTCTCTGAAACAGCAGACTGCATGATTTCAGCCTTCCATCCAAAGAGAGCTTTGAAAAGAGAATGTTTATCGGTCAAACACACCCAAATCAAGCGCATCAAAACCTGCCAGCAACTCGCGGACCTTAGAGACAATCTCGTCACAGCCACCCTTGTTCCTGCTTTCGATATTAAGCGGCATATTGGGATCATGCAAGGACATGCGCAGCAACGCCCAGCCACTCGGGAATACCAGACGTACCCCTTCATAAGACGGCTCTGCGATCCTGATACCCACATCCTTCGCGCGCTGGGCGAAATGTCGGAGCACCTCCTGCCCATAGCCTCTGAAATCATCCTCATGCAATATCTTCATGCGGTATTCGCGGCCCTCTGCCGGATATCCTAATTTCGCAATAAGCGCGCCCAGTTCTTTCCCCTCGCGCTTTGCTGTCGCAGCCGCAATAAGCAGCTTCACGGCAAGATAAGCACCATCATCAAGATAGTAGTTCTCACGCAGCGCGCCATGCCCCGATGTCTCGATTGCCAGCGGTGAAACCGTGCCGGCATGGTTCATGCGTATACACTCATCAATAACGTTCTTGTAGCCGCGCATATAGCGGTGATGCTTAAGCCCAAGCTCACCCTCAAGAAAAACTGTAAGCTCATCCGAAGTAACCGAATCTGTTATGATTGTACTGCCCGGATAATCCGGTGCAAGAATAGCCGCCATCATCGCAATAAGCGCATTGCGACTGATTTCCTTCCCATCTGGCAGCACAGCACTCATACGATCAACATCTGTATCGAATATAAGGCCCAAATCCGCCTTATTATTGAGTACCGCACCTCGGATAGCCTCCATAGCCTCGGGATCTTCCGGATTCGGTACATGGTTTGGGAACCGTCCATCCGGCTCCAGATAAAGACTTCCAGAAGTATCCGCGCCAAGCACTGCAAGCACTTTCGCAGCAAAAAATCCTCCACTGCCATTGCCTGCATCAACTACGACGTGCATCCCCTTAAGTGGATGTTCATAGTCCTCGGCCTGTATCCCTTGCCGTATCTTCTCACAAAGATGCTGCGCATAAATGTCGATAAGCGGTAAAGTCTTTACATTCGAACTGCTGAATCTCCGTACGGGTATATGCGCCGCCTCACGCAGCACAGTCGTAATATCCGCCTTCTCCAGCCCGCCAGCCCGCATAAAAAACTTCAGTCCATTACGATTATACGGCAAATGGCTTGCCGTAATCATGATGGACCCATCCATACCTATCTCCTCAAATACAATTGCCATAAACATGGCTGGTGTCGAAGCCAGCCCGCAGTCCACGACCTCCGTTCCCTCTGCTGTAAGCGCCCACACCAGCTCCCGTTTAAGGAATTTTGCCGACAAACGTGAATCATGCCCAATCGCAATTTTAAGCTCCGAAGATTTTTTTCCTGTTTTCTGCATAAGAAATCGCACAAAGCCCGCCGCAATACGATTGACCGCATCCGGAAACAATGTCACCGGCTCGCCTTCCACTCCGTCCATAGCCACACCACGTACATCACTGCCATTTTGCAGCTTCATGATATTTTGTTCTGAAATCATTCCTTAGCCTCCTCTATGCGAATATATGAACAGCCTGTTTCTTTCTATAATACCATAAAAGTAAAGATCATCCAATTGCCTTTTATCCCTGCACAATCTGTTCCGGATACTGCATCTTAAGATCTGCGAGCGGCAGCGTCGGTGGCTCCTTCCCTCCATTCATGGCGAGCGCATGATAATAGACCTCGGCAATCTCCTCAACATAGGCCGCCTTGAGTACTGCTTCTTCCAACGAATATTTGTCTACTGTAAGCACCCCATGACTGGCCAGGAGCAGCGCATCAGCGCCTAAAAGCGGGGCACGCACAGAATCAGCAAGTTTCTGTGAGCCCTGCCGGCCATAAGCGGCTACAGGAATGAGTCCCTTGCTGCAGCCAAGATAAGCCAGCTCGGACACAACAGCCGGAATAGGTTTGCGAAGTACAGCAAAGCTCAGCGCGAATTTCGAATGTGTATGCACAACCGCATGGACATCCGGCCGGGCTTCGTAGGCCGCAAGATGCATGAGAGCCTCGCTCGTCGGCCGAAGTCCCATGATGCTTTCGATGACCTCTGCCTGTGCGTTTATAACCACAACATCTACTGGACGCATAAATCGCCGATCCACGCCCGTAGGCGTAACACAGATGAGCCCGCTTTTCTCATCACGAACACTAAAATTTCCTGAGCGATGGCGGCAAAGCCCTATAGTTTCAGCCGCCAGTGCAAATTCCACGATCTGTTCCTTGAGTTCCTCTAACATTTTCCACGCCTCCCTATTGCAAAAAAATAGTTCCTGTCTAGATAGTATATCATAAACAGGAGCTGTTTTTTTCCATATAAAATGCAATTTTTTCTTCAGCAGATCTTTCCTTCGGTGATTTTTTCATCTCTTGTCTGCAGGAGTGCCGTTTCAATCGCCTTCTTCATGCCCCTGATCACAAGTTCCAGTGACATGCTCGGTTGTCCCACAAGTCCGGCTGCCTGCTGCGGCAGATAAGGAATATGGATGAATCCGCCCCGGCGCTTATTCCCCTCTTTATACAGTTCATGCATGAGACCATAAAAGACATGGTTGCAAACAAAGGTGCCTGCCGTATTAGACAAACTACAGGGAATCCCTGCGCTGCGCACTGCCGAAACTATTTTTTTTATAGGCAGCGTCGACCAATAGGCTGCCGGCCCATCTGGTACGATTCGTTCATCAATCGGCTGATTTCCTTCATTATCCTTGATGCGAAAATCATCCACATTGATGCCTACGCGTTCAACCGTAATTTCCATACGCCCACCAGCCTGCCCGACCGCAATGACAAGTACCGGATCCAGTTCCTGGATAGCCCTGCGGATCGCCATAATGGACTTCCAGCGAATCGTCGGAATTTCGCATGTATGAACCTTAGCTCCCGCAACCATACAACCATCCAGCTTCTTTATTGCCTCAAGCGCCGGATTGACAGATTCCCCGCCAAATGGATCAAAACCAGTAATAAGAACATTCATATCGTATGCCTCCTAAAATGCCAAACAATAGACAAGGATGATTTGTATAATCAACAAAGATAATGCCACTGGTACCTGCGCTTTGATCACACCATATTGATCCTTCATTTCAAGCAAAGCTGCCGGCACAACGTTAAAATTAGCCGCCATCGGTGTCATCAAAGTTCCACAGTATCCTGACAACATTGCGAGTACTCCGGCAATGGCCGGATCCGCGCCATGCAGCCGTACTACAAGCGGTATGCCGATGCCCGTGGTAATAACAGCGAAGGCAGCAAAGGCATTTCCCATGATCATCGTAAAAAGTGCCATTCCGACACAATAAGCGATTACAACTGCTAAAGTACTATCCGTAGGCACAATAGTTGCTACCATCTCAGCGACGACCTTGCCCACACCAGCCTTGTCAAATAATGCGCCGAGGGCGGCAAGAAACTGCGAAAGAATTACCGCCCAGCCGATAGCATCAATCAGACGTCGGCCTTCATTGGCTGCTGTACCAAGCGATTCGCGCGTCATGTACAATGCTACAGCAAGCCCGACAACAGCACCCATACCTAAACCGACAAGTGCACCAAGTTTAGTGAATCCGGCAACCAAAAAAATAACAATTGGTACCAACAAAGCTGGCAGGAAAAGACGGTTGCCGAACTTCTCCGCCGCCACTGCCTTTTCTTCCCCGGAAGATTCTTTATATGAGCCCCTTCCCGTCCATTTAAGGCTCGCAACGATAGCCATACAAACGACCATAAGCCCGATAATCCAAGCAGGAATCACCTTGCCAAAAACAAATGTAATGCTATAAAGGAACCAAAAGAAAGCGGTGCCATATTTTGCCCGATGCCGTTTGTCAAAAACCGTATACACACTGAAAATAAATAACAGGGCTCCCGTCAGATAATACATATGCTCCAGTGTTATCATCATTGTACATTTCTCCCTTCATGTACCCCATCCTGCTGTGTACTTTCCTGCATAAGACGCTCCATACGGCAATCAAACAAATGGTATTGAACTGCCGCAATGAGCAGCGCAATGACGGCTGTAGGGATTGCATATACAGCCATAGTCGTAAGGCTTACTTCATAGCCAGCTTGTTCCATGACGCCCTTTATGAGGAGAAGGCCACCAGCAGCGAGAAAAATCAACTGCCCATAGAAATTGCCGTAGTTGTCTGCTGAAGCCGCAAAACCGCGGACCTCATCAACTACTTTTTGCGGCATCGGACGTCCCTTTGCCACAGCAGCTTCTGCCATAGGTGAAACAATCGGCCGAATAAAGCTTGGATGTCCTCCCAGCATCATTCCCAAACCAACGGTAATCTGACGGAAAAGCATATAAATGATCATAATCCGCCCTGCAGTCGTTCCCTTGAAGCTACGAATAAATCTTCCCGCCTGTTCTCTCAGGCCATAGCGTTCCAGCAGCCCGATAACCGGAAGGATAAGAATAAACAATGACATATAGCGGTTCGTAACAAACGCACTGCCAATGACATCCAATATCTCAACAGGGCTCATTCCTCCGGCAAAACCAGTAGCAAACCCTGCCACTATGACTACCAGCAGGGAATTAAAACGGAAGGCCAGTCCCAGGATGACAATCAAAATACCAATCAGCTTAATCAAAAAACAATTCCTCCTTAATATTTATAGAATGATTTCGTATCGCAGATAAGAATACGGGTCATTGTATCCTGTCAGTAAAGGCCACAAGAGCTTCAATATCGAGAATTACAATTTTTTTGTCATGCAGGCGGATCAAATGCTCTTTTTTGAACTCATTCAGTACACGCGTAACCGTGATACGTGAACACCCGATATTCTGTGCCAGTTCATTCTGGGTGAGATGCGCCGTAATGATTGACGCAGCGCCGCCCTGCGGTTCCGAACAAGCCGCGAGCCGCAGCAACGCCTCAGCAATTTTCCCTCGGGAATCATTGAAGAGGCTGTTGGTCGATTGCAGGAGCACAATGCGAAATTTTCTTGTAATACTATGGATAATATAAAGATAAGCTTCTGGATTTTTTATTATTTCCTGCTTCAGTATCTTTTGACTGACAAATGATATCGCTGACGCTTCTTTTGCTTTGACCATATAGTTCAAAGCGCCGCCGCCAACAAGATTCATTTCCCCAAAGATCTCTCCTGGCCGAAGCAAATAGAGCAATTTTTCTTTTCCCTGTGCACTTACGATACTTTTAGCAACACAGCCTTTCGTAACAATGCCAAAAGACTGCCCGTCTATCGTGATGAACTGATTCTTCTCATAGCTTCTTTCTATTCCCTGACAAGCCAGCCAGCCACAAAAATAATCGCGCATTTCCTCCTGAGATACACTATCAAACGCTTCTTCGTACATATACAGCACTCCTTATTATCATTGCTGAATGGATTATAGCATAAATCAAAAAAGAAATTCACCTCATGAATAGTTTACTTTTTTACACATCATATATACGATACTTTGTTATTATAAAATACAAAATGATATAAAAATGTAGTTCAGGCTACAATTTCATTAAAAAATCCTCTTATACAGAAAGTCTGCCCTCTCAACGCAACAATATGTGTAAAAGATCTATCTATGCATTAAGCAGGCTTAAAGAACCACCCTATGTATTTACAAAAAAATAAGCTGCCGACAATTCTATTGCCAGCAGCTTTTCCTTATAATAAAAAAACAAGCGTACCTAAAAACAGCACGCTTGTCGTTTCTTTATTCCTCTTCGCCGAAAAACTCATTTTCCGCCGCAATGCAGAGCATGTGATAAATCGGCAGATGGTACTCCTGAATATGATAGGTAACCGGACTCGGTGCACAAATGCATATATCAACGAGTCCCTTCAGCTTGCCGCCCGTCTCTCCTGTAAGTGCAATCGTCTTCATGCCCTTGACCTTGGCCATCTGCACTGCATAGACGACATTCGCCGAATTTCCTGAGGTGCTGATTCCCAGCAGAACATCGCCTGCATCTCCCATACCCAGCACCTGCTGGGCAAAGGAAAGATCCGCTGCCTGGTCATTGGCAAATGCCGTATTGAGCCCGGCTTCACTCACAAGTGAAATTGCTGGCAAGGTTCCCTGGAGATTTTCCATGAAATAATCCGCTTCTGCCGGACATATTTTCTTCATGCGTTCCTGCATAGATTCTGGCAGCCGGCGCGGCAGCAAAAATCCCTTCATGAGTTCACCTACAATATGTTCTGCATCTGAAGCACTGCCGCCATTCCCGCAAATAACAAGTTTATGCTTCATACGATAGCTCTCACAAATAGTCTCAACTGCACGCACAAGCTCAGGCTTACATACAGCCAGCGCACTGTAGCGTTCAACAAGATAATCCACTGTAGCCAGCGTAGTTTTCTTTACCATGGTAAGACGCTCCTTTACCTGCTGCGATATCGATCTGCCATACTTTTAGGATCATATCCTCCATCCTGTGGCGGTATGATATCCTCCATTTTTCTTTCCTGCTTTGGCGGTGTCACATCAATCATAGTACGCTCATTACGTGTTTCATGTACGGGTGCGCTATAGTTGTGACGATAGACATTCTCCTCTGGACGGCGCGAACGATTTTTGAACTTAGTCCAGAGCATCCGGGCAAGCATAACAACTGCACCCAAAATCACAAGGTTCATAATCAGCCCCAGAACCTCGGACATGAAACCGGTCCCCCCCATACCAAAAAGATTGCTCAGAAGGCCTCCTAAAAGCATCCCGCCCGCAAACAATCCGACACTCCGCATAATGCCGCCCCAGGGCGTACTGCTTTTCGTTGCAGCAGCCGCATTCGCCTTGGCATTAGCCGCTGGTGCAGAACTCGAAAGCGATTTCGCATCCTTGGATGGTGCATAGCTATTCTGCCCAGGGTTTGAAGGCTGTGCCGAAGGTGCCGCTTTTGGTGCCGCCGGTGCAGCCTTTGGTGCCGAAATACGTGCGCCGCCACGCGCCGCAAAAGCCACGGACGTCGTCGGCAAAGTATAGACAGCCGGCATGGCCGACACAGCCACAAAAGCTCCTATCATAAGCGCAACTGCTGTTTTTCTCAATTTCATTTTTCTTCCTCCCGATATGCCTTGATATCTTCCGGGAAAGCATAAATCTCTCCCAAAGTATCCAATTCTCCTGCTAAATAACGGTCAATATCATCCACATCAATATATAGCTTGCAATCAATGTCGAGATAGCCTTGTTCCTTTGCCTGGCTCACATCCCGGATTGCAATAAGTTTTTCCCTGAGTTTCAGACACTCACTGCGTGTAGCATGGACATCAAGCTTGATCTGCGGTACGCCGTAATCCTTCAGAATTTCCTGCATAGTCATTCTTTGCGACAATACACTTCACCCCTTTATGCATAATAACATAGCACAATTTGCTGTATTTTTCCTGAAAGTCGCAAGAAAATTACAAACTATTTCCAGTTTACATGATTTTTCTGAATAAAGCAAGCCTGCAGCTTACTCACGTTTTGTCGAGTATACGCTGCAAGTCCCTTACCTGATGGAGATGTGTTTCATAATCAAGGTCATTTGCATCGTACTGCATACGGCGTCTGAGCTCATCAATCTGCTTTTGCAATTTCTTACGCACTTCCGGTTCAAGACTCATGACTGCACCGCCACATACCGAAAATTCCCCAATGTCCCATATAGTTTTTCCGTTCTGGAGGCTCATGCCCTGCCGCAGCCTGCGCAACACGCTCCAGCCACACTGCAGGCTGCTGATCAGTGATACCAAACCTTATAATTTCCAACAAAACTACCGCCCTTATAAAATTTTTCTTTTACTCTCTATTGTAGCGAAGAAGCCTGGCTTTTGCAAGATACCCCGCAGCTGGAAGGGGCCTTTCCACCCTCTGCAATTTCCACATATAAGACAGTACTCCGCCTGCCTATACCTTTATATGATGCAGCGCCTGAGAAAAAAACTCCAAACCTCCCTGGCTGCCATACTTCAATACAATCCGCAGCTGTGATGCCAGCAAAGGTGTAAGCACCGGCACACCCGCTATGACGCTGCCGCTGATGTCAAAGGTTGCATAGCCCAATGCCGGCAGTATAGCAGCTGCCGTTTCATCACCGGCTATAACGAGACGGGTAAAGCCGGCCTGCACCGCACGCAAGGCCAACTCCGACATAGTTTTCTCAAAAAGCCCGAACATTTTCTCATTGCCAACACGTTGATTTTCCTGTACAGCTTCCAACGGTTCAGAACTATAAATGAGTACCTCTGGCCCTGCCGCCCGGATCCAGTCACATATCGACTCTATACTTTGTTCCCCACTGATAAGTTGCATCGGCTTGAGTTTATAGCAGTTATCGCTGCCATAAGCATTCCTGAAGGCAATGATTTGCTCCATCACCACCGGTGCACAGCTCCCGACAAAAACGATGCCCTTCCCTGTTGTACCCGTTACATAACGAAGCTTGCACGCATGTCCATTTTTATAATGACGCCCCAGTGCAGGCAACAGACTCGAACTGCCCGCAAGAAGCCTCCCGGCAGCAAAAAGTTCTGCTATTTTTCCTGCCTGTGCCTCTTCACTATAATCTGGCACGATATAGAATCGTTCATTTTCAGCAGCAAATCTCCTGATTTTTTTACGAACTTCCGCCGCAGAAGCTCTTTCCATAAATTCCTGTGGCAGCTTCATACAGTCATATTTTCCCTGCGAGGTAAGCAGCCTATCGAGGTCTGTCGTATCGGCAGGTGGTTTCTCCTTCCCCTCCTGCCCTTCCTGCCCCAGTGGCTCCTCAAGGGAAAGCACTCCATTACGCACGTACCTGCCCTTTTCCGGCATAGCCGGGCAAAAAATCGTACAGGTTTCCTCCATTGCCTCTAATATTGCATCAATAAGCAGGGGAATATTACCTGCACGTATGGCTGGAACCGTCGATCCACACTGAATGTAAATGTGCTGTGCTCCCTGTTGACGCAGCCACTGCAAGGATGCAAGGCTTTTTTGCACCGCCTCGCTCGGCGCGATTCCCCGCAGATCCAGGGCTGTCACAATCGCCTCATAGCCTGGGCCTAAAGGTGCTTTGGGTACGTTGTGCACCAAAGCAGTACACAGACCAGCCTCATGCAAACCTGCCGCCGCTTCCATCGAGCCATTAAACTCATCCGCAATACAACCAATGATCAAACCCTTTTCCTGTTCCATTATTCTCACCATCCTATATAAATCATAGGACAAATTGGTGGAATAATCAATAAGGCAGAATATTCAATGCATATGTATATTGAATACAGCATAGTCTTTGAACTTTATCTGTCTTAAAGCCTGTGTTGCCACAGCAGAGCAGTCATACCTTATCCGGGCAATATGCATAGCCATCGATAATTTTATCAGCCAAGCCGCTGCGAGGATGAAACATCAATCCATGTACAGGTATATCTCTCGGAATGAGTGGATTGCTCCGGATTTTTTCCACGGTTTCACGCATATTCTGCTCTGCATCATGGAAAGAATCGACCCACATTGCAAGCTCCTGCTGCACCATAGCAACAGCCTCCGGAGCGACACCGCGTAGCAGCATTTTGTCAATCAACCCGTTTGCGCACGTATGCTCCATGCCACACTCGTAATGACCAACAACAAGTATTTCCCGGACATCCAACTCAAAAATACAAATAAGCAGACTGCGAATCGTATTATCAAAAACACCGGTAACACAATTGCCAGCATTCTTAATGACCTTCGCGTCCCCCCGCCCCATGCCCAACGCTGGTTCCAAAAAGTCCACGAGTCGCGTATCCATACAGGTCACAATTGCCAGCTTACGTTTGGGAAATTTTCCTTCTGTCACATCTTCCCGTGCGTAGTCCACCGGCGGATTTGCGCAAAATTTCTTATTCGACTCCAACAGACATTTTAAAAGTTCCATATTTCTGCCTCCCTATCCAGCACACAGCCACAGGCAGCGCATATCCGTCATGGCTGCAGCCGCAAACTCCATGCATGGCAAAATCATATCTACAGCAAGTATATTTTATACTATTATAAGGCATCCGGCAGAAAAACTAAACAGCCATTTTTATCGCTACAGCCAGAACGGTTTTTCTGGCATTATATATCCAAAATATTTATAACATTTTTTGTCAATGTTCTGTAGCCACAAAGAAAAATATTGTATAATGAAAGCAACTCACAAACATATAAAAATTCCTACACCCAGCGAATGAAAGGAACTTAAAGCATGGAGCTGCTCTTATATATTGAAATCAACCTCACCTGCATATTGATTTTATCTTTTATTTTAGTCAAGCAACATAACCGTACCGGGATAATTAATGATAAGCGCCTTTTTTCCCAGGTTCTTTGGAATGCGGTCTTATATTGTATTCTTGATTTTTTCTGGGTGCTCATTAACGGCAGTGCCCCGTCCCTGCGTCCGCTGAATGCATTCATTACTACCGTATGCTTCATACAAAACTGTTTCTTATCCTATACGTGGTTCTTATATACAGATTGTATCATCCATCCTGCAAACTCCGAAAACATCGTCCGGCAGCTTTGCTACGCACTTCCCTTGCTTATAATAACCATGCTTGCCGTGCTCTCGAATTCCTTTGGCCTTCTCTTCTACATCGATACCGAAAACATATACCGTCACGGCTCCTGTTACATACTGCAGTATATGGTTTCCTATGGCTATATCCTATTTGCCGCCTACCGAGCTATCCTACAGGCCTTACGAGAAAAAAATTACGTAAAACGGCAGGAGTTTTTTACCCTGGGCTCCTTCGTCATACTTCCCCTGTTAGGTGGCCTGATCCAATTCAGTATCTATGGCCTGCCAACCATCTGTGTAGGAATAACACTTTCTATCTTTTACATCTTCGCAACTTTCCAGGAACGTGAGATTTCTCTGGATCCATTAACAAAGCTGAATAATCGTTATCAACTTAATAAATATCTGTCAGGAAAACTATTATCTCTATGCAAAAAAAACAGGTTGTTTCTTATGATGCTTGATCTGGACAGTTTTAAAACCATCAACGATACCTATGGCCATATCGAAGGAGACCATGCACTGCTCCGGATTTCCGATCTCCTTAAACAGGCCTGCAATATGCGTAACTGCTTTGTCGCCCGTTATGGCGGTGATGAATTCATCATCCTGTATGAATGCACGGATCCGTCCGAGGTCGAACAACTGCAGGATTCCATAAAGGATCTGCTGCTGCAAACAAATGCAGCAGCAAAAACAAAGTATCAGCTCTCACTCAGCATCGGCTGCGCAGAATACGACAATCCACATATGACCATACAGGAGTTCATCGCTGCTGCCGATAAAAAACTTTATGCCGCAAAAAAAAGATAATTCCATTCCAACAAAAGGCATTCTTATATAGAATATGACAAAAACAGCCATCTGGCAGGATGGCTGTTTTTGTATTGCGTATAACCTGCCATGTACTCAAAAGCCAAGCGATTCCTGTACCAACACGACTTCCATTTCCATAAATCGCATCTTTTGATAATAAATCATCTGCCCGCAACAAATCCGGTCCGGACTTTTGCAGTCATAGCAGTGATCCTGCCTTAAAGCACAAGGCGTCTTATACCCATGCCGTGCGGCGTTCATAGGGCCTGCAACATTACGTGCGCGCCATACAGCCTCTTCCAACGTAGGCATGATCTTGTTCGTGCCCACAACGAAATAAACCTTCTCATGCCCAAACAGCGAGCCCGCAATCCTGTTGCCTGTTCCATCAATATTGACCATTTCCCCGGTTTCAGCCAAACCATTGACTGAGGTAAAAAATACATCTGTCAGCAGACATTGCCGGGCAGTCGCATAAAAATCCATCCCCATCCTGGGATGCTTCGGATCATATACCTCATTATGCTTCGAAAGCAAATCATACAACTTCATGGAAATCATTGATTCCGAATCTCCGAAACCAATCGTCTTTTTATCTACGTTTCCGTCGATATAGGCCGCTGCCTCCTCACCTGTCCTGAAACAGGATACCTCATATCCCTTGCCCTTTAATGCATCTATCGTCTTTTGCAGATCCATACTTTCGCCTCCTGTAGATTTCCTCCCACCATGATAATGCAATTCTCTGCGACATGCAATGCAGCAGCCTACAGAAATTGAACGTCCTATGAATCAAAACTTGAATTTCTGTAGAGAAAGCTGTAATTCCTGCGCCAGTTTTGCTAAGGAATCACTTGCAGAGGCAATTTCTTCACCAGCAGCAGACTGCTCTTCCGTAGCTGCTGAAACGGACTGCATCTCGCCGGATACTCGTTTGCCATGTTCATCGATGCGATTCACTTCGATTGTAATACGTTCCGCATCCGAAGCTACAATTTTTACAGCCTCAGACATGTCCCGAACCTGGGATGAAATCTCCCGAATAATGCCGCTGATTTTATTGAACATTTCGCGCAGTCCTGTCACAGACTCAGCGCCTTCCATTACCGCCGCACGCCCCTGCTGCATAGAAATGACCGCACTGCCTGTATCTGCCTGAATACCACTTATAAGCTCTGCTATCTGCTGTGCTGCTGCCTGCGATTGCTCAGCAAGCTTGCGTACTTCATCCGCCACAACGGCAAAGCCGCGCCCATGCTCCCCCGCCCGGGCTGCTTCAATCGCAGCATTCAAAGCAAGCAAGTTCGTTTGTCCGGCAATACCGGCAATGGTATCAACGATTTGTCCTATTTCTTTGGAACGTTCTCCCAGCTTATCCACTACTTGAGCCGTCGAACCTACAATCTCCTCAACATGTTTCATCTGTCCGACCGAAGCACCGATGGCTTCATTTCCAGCTTCCGCCTCCAGGTTCACCGAAATCGCATTTTCTGTTGCCCGATCAGCCTTCTGCTGGATTTCTTTCACAGATACAGCTATCTTGCCTACAGAAACAGTACTTCCATTTACTGCCTCCTGTTGCTTTTCAACAGCGTCAGCTGCGTCAGCTACAGATGCGGCAATCTGCTGGGAAACCTTCGCTGATTGTGTGGAACTGGCTGTAAGCTCTTCCGAGGCCGCAGCAATCTGTTCTGTAGAACCATACGTCTGCTTCATCAACTGATTCAAATTGCTGCGCATATCTGCCAGTACATCAACCATGCGGCCAAACTCGTCTCTTCGATGTGTTTCCCGCGGCAAATCCCGAAAATCTCCGTCGCGCAGACTGCCACAGGCAAAAATTGTTTTTTGTATTGGATTCGTAATTTCCCTGGCAATCCATATACAGCTTCCTATCAAAACAAAGAATGCCACAACCATCTTGACAAGCATATCCCTTATGGCCGCATTTTGATCCTGCGAATTTTGCTGATGGATTTCTTCCGCATTGTCCCGTGCCATTTTTTCCAATTCAATAAGTGCATCCCGTATCTTTTGCAGATCTGGGTTTACCTTTTCGTAAAGAACTGCTGCTTCCGCTTTTTTCCCATCTGTCCCAAGATCACCAATTTCCTGCATACCTTTTTTATACGTGAGCCAGTATTTGCTCGTTATCTCGATTTTTTCTGCAACCTCAGGCGCGTCGTCGGCTATTGCCTGATATCCATTCCAGGCATCTTCAAATTCCGCTATATTATCTTTTATCTGTGTCTGACCTTTTTTCAGTTCCTCAGGCTTTGTGCGCACTACATTTTGCAGCGCACGTGCCTGTACAGAACGCATCGCTGCCATGGCGTCCCCGATAAGTCTTACAGACTGGAGCTTTTGCGCATACATAATTTCCATTTGATTATTTGCTTTTTGCAGATAGCTATAGCCTGTATACCCAATTGATCCCATGGCAAAAACTGCAATAACTGTTAAAATCAACAGCTTGTATGTTATCCTTAAATGATTCATCCACTTCACTCTGATACCCCCCGTGATCCTAAAAATCAATAAATCTTCTTATAGAAAAACATCCCCCCGCACGCTCTGATGTCCTGTTTCATCGCTATTGCCCGCTCGCCTGATTCCCGCAAGCCCATGGATTGCAGTAAAATGCTTCTATAAGTATAGACAGATAATTTCTGGCATGTGCAGAAAACTACTTTTGGCATTGCCGCCTACACATGGAGAAACCAGATATTTTTAGATTTTTTCCACATTCTTAGTAGCCACCACATCCGAATCCAAACCCAGAACTTTTTCCAGAATCACCTGCCCCAGTTTTACAGGCGCCTGAATCTTTATCGCCCGAACTTCCTGCATCACAGCAAAAATCTTTTCTTTCGGTATCGGCTTTGAAAGCTTCACGCTGACCAGCGGCAGCTTCCCATCCAGCACACCTACCGAGGAGGTGATATTTCTCATAGGGCAGGTGATTTCCTGCCTGACATACTCTCCCCCCCTTTTGCATCCCGCTCCGGTAAGTGAAACAATCACTTTCTCTGTAAAATCGGCCACTATTTCACAGCCGTTCGGACAAACAATACATGTATAGCTTTTTTTCATTGCAGCAACACCTCCAAAGCATCTGTAGATTCCATGTTACCTGCCGGAACATCAATCTGTATCATTTCCGCCGGAATTGCTTTCTTTAGTTTAACGCTCTGCAAAACTCGCTGTGCCTGCTTTAAAACGATTTCGCAATCATGACAGGGCTGTTTTACACGCAGAGACAGCTTAAATGCTTCATCTGAGCGGACTCTTTGCGGGACCGTATAACCAATATTTCCATCTGTTATCAAAGGAATATCACAAACCGGCAGACATCCCTTATGAATATATTCTGCTGCATAACCGGCCATACGCTCTGCCTCCAGCGATACAAAGTCCACAAGATCATGTACCTGCAGCACATTGCCTGCGGCAAAGATACCTTTCACATTCGTCTGATAATATGCATCCACAACAGCTCCCTTCGTACGTGGATCCAGGGCCACCCCACAGGACAGCGATAGCTCATTTTCCGGTATAAGTCCTACGGACAGTATCAGCGTGTCACATTCATATTCTTTTTCTGTACCCGCAATCGGCTGCATATGTGCATCCACCCTCGAGACCGTAACCCCCTCCAACCGGGCACGTCCCTTGATATCCGTTATTGTATGGCTTAAATACAGCGGAATATCATAATCGTTCAGACATTGCTCTATATTACGCTGGAGCCCGCTCGGATAAGGCTGAACCTCAAATACCGCCTTCACCTTCACACCTTCGAGTGTAAGCCGTCTGGCCATGATCATGCCAATATCTCCTGACCCCAGAATAACCGCTTCTTTTCCAATCATCGTATTATGCAGGTTTATATAGGACTGCGCTACCCCGGCGTTATATATACCTGCCGGACGTGTCCCCGGAATGCTGATTGCACCTCGCGTACGTTCCCGACAACCCATAGCCAGGATTACAGCCTTCGCCTCATATGTCAAAAGCCCCTCACGCGACACTGCCGTAACAAGCTTTTGCGGCGTTATATCAAGCACGGTTGTTCCTGTCACATACGCGATCTGAAATTTTCGGACAATATCTATAAAGCGCTGGGCATATTCCGGACCGCTCAAAACCTCATGAAAGCGAGACAGCCCAAAACCCTCATGAATGCACTGCCGAAGAATGCCGCCAAGCTGCTTCTCACGCTCCAGAATAACGATATCCTCAATCCCATGCTTCTTTAATGCAGCTGCGGCTGCCAGGCCTGCCGAACCTCCTCCGATGATGACTGCATCCTTTTTTATAACAGCTGTCATGCTCTCACCTTCCCCGTAAACATTTTTCCGCCTTTGCGCCCATAAACGATTTCCTTCTCGCTTTCCTGCAGCTCTTCCTCCATAATTTCCACCAGCCGCGTTTCACAATACCCGCCCTGACAGCGTCCCATCATTGCCCGTGTGCGATTTTTGATCCCAATAAGAGAACGTACTCCCAGCGGATTACGTATAGCCTGGACTATCTCTGCTCTCGTCACAGTTTCACAACGACAGACAATCTCACCATAATCCGGGTTTTCCTTTATAAGTGCCTTTTTCTTTTCTTCAGATTGCTCCGCAAAGCACAGGATTCCCCTGCGTCTTGGATTGAATGACCGATTCGGCAAAAGTTTTTCTTGCTCCCGCATAAGGGCCACGGCCCGCCGCGCTAACGGCAATGCACTCGTAAGTCCTGGGGATTCAATCCCTACAAGATTTATGCTGTTCGGGGCTTCTTTCCTGGCCTCGACAACAAAATCCAGAATTTCCTTTGTATCCTTATTTATTAGCTTTGGCCGGATACCGGAAAAATTGCGGATAAAATATTCGCGCTTCATATATTTAAACATTTTCTTCCCATCCAGTACGAGCTGCTTCAGAGATTCCGGTGTAGCGCGATAATCTTCAAAATCATCAACGAGCCTGGAATCCGGGCCAATAAGGACATTTCCGTCCACAGTCGGTGTCGCATGCGTGGCAAAACCGCCATTTGGTCCCGGTGCTGGATAAATAAGCATGTTAAGCTCCTTGCCAGCTTTTTTGTCCAGTACGAAATACTCGCCCTTAAAGCCGCCGAGTGTATATCCGCCAATACCCAGCATTTCAGATACCTGCACCGAATTCAGTCCTGCACAATTGACTACCCATCGTGTGCAAAACCGGCCCTGATTTGTCTGAATGCTGTACAAACCTTCGTGCCGTCGTATGCCCGTAACTTCATGGTCAAAATAGAAATGCACGCCATTTTGTGCGGCATTCTCTGCCAAAGCAACCGTATAAACAAAGGGATTTAACATTCCTGAAGCCGGAGAATACATGGCAAATTCTCCCCCTGCACTTGGCGCCATTTCCTGGAGTCTTGCCTTGTCTATGATTTCAAGACCCTGAACCCCGTTAGCTTCACCATTTCGTTTATACTTCAACAGGCTCTGCATGTCCTTCTCATCAAAACCTACGACAACCTTGCCTGTGCGTTTGAACGGTACATCCAGTTCCTGTGCCACCCGATCAAACTCCCGGTTTCCCTCCACGCAGCATTGTGCTTTCAAAGAACCCAGCTTATATGTAAAGCCCCCATGCAGGACCCCTGTATTACGGCCACTCGTCTCCATGCACACGTCCAGCTCCTTCTCCAATACAGCAATGTGCAATTCGTAGCGGGAAAACTCCCTTGCTACCGCACTGCCGACAACACCCGCACCAATGATTAACACATCATAAATATTTTCCAATATATGACACCTCCATAAAAACCTCACTTAATATGCACCTGGATAACCGTTATATTCTTGTAACGAGCGTGCCATCTGCAGCAAACTTCAATGCTTCGGGCAAGCTCTCAGCCTCCAGCCCAGGATATTTGCCCCCAAATACATCCGTATAATACGCTGCCGACAACATAATATGTCCGATATGCAGACTATTCGATATGCGTACGACGCGTGTTCGCGTCATATCCACCTGATTCAGCGTACGGATGCAGGCCTGGATAGCCTCCTTATCCGTAGGCATGATAAGTGGAATGACCGCCGATTGCAAAACCGTGCTGGTAAGGCAATTCGGATACATTTTTTCCAAATCGAGCTTATCAAAAAGACGCTTGGTAATAACGCTGGCCAAGCCAACCCCCAATCCATTGCCATGTGAACACGCTGTAAGATCCAGCATACAGGTGCGCTGTACATTCAGTCCTCCTGTGGCATATTCCGTAGAAAAAGTTCCGGTGATATTCGGATCTACGCCGGTACCGCTGAAGTTCTTACCGATTTCATCAACAATAAGCACATCACCTTCACCTACAAGAAGCTTCGGCATATGTGAAAAAGCAAACTTCAGCAGCTCCGGCTCACGTGCCATAATATCGTCGCGATGGATAGCTTCGATACGGCAGGTTTCATCATAGGCATTCTCCATGCAGGGAATGGCGAGCAAAATAGGCGCCTTATCCAGGACAACACGTGCATTAGCTGGAAGGTTCTTCGCTATAAGCCCCATGCCGTCACTGTGTACGCTTTCCGCGCCTCTCTGTTTCCCTAGTCCTACGACCATCATCTTGCACGGACCACTCTCATAAGGCCCACGGAAGGCGTTATGCGGCTTCAAACGACATGAAACGATGATTCCATCTGCTTCATAAGCATGCTTATCCATATAAACCGGTTTTCCCAGCCCCGATATGCCCAACAACACAGTTGCCATACTGGAGCGAATTGGGCAGCCCATGCTTTCCTCTGTGATATGATAGCCTGCCAAAATTTCCAATTGTCCTTCGGCCGTAGCTCCGCCGTGGCTGCCCATAGCAGGTACAATAAACGGAAGGGCATCTTTGCTTTTTACAAAAGCTACAATAGCCCGGGTAATAATATCGACGTTTGCAATGCCACGGCTGCCAGCTGTAATGGCAATAGACATGCCAGGTTTGATGAGACTGGCAACTTTCTCCTTGGATAATTCGGCAAATACAGTATCTGGTATTTGCTCCGGCGGGATAAATTCCCGCAGAAAGGTTTGCTTTGCCCGAAACATAGCGGGAATTTGGACATCCGCCAGCATCTTTGATACAACACCGCCCTGCTTAATTTCCATTGTAATCGCCTCTTATAAATCTTAATGTTTGTGTAACAACGACCTGTTTTACATTTGCAAAAAAAGGAAGCGAAGGATTCCGCTTCCTTTTTATTTTTCATATCAGAAAAACATGCACATGTTTAAATTGACATCTTAATTTCTTTACTCTTGATTTTACCGTACATAAACAAAGATATACCTCCAAGGATAACCAGTATTCCCAAAACCACAAAGCCAGCCATATAGGAACCTGTAACGCTCTGCATGTAACCTACAAGGAATCCGGCAATCGTTCCGCCGCCGCCAGCGCCCAGACCATTGACAATCCCTGAAGCAGGTCCCACCGCGTGAGGCTCTACGGTTTTCTGGATAATAGACCAGATATTAGGTGTAAAGCTGCTTGCATAATATCCCATAGCAATCGTAATGATGCCCATCTTTACTACCGGGGCTTCAACTACTGGCAATGTCACCAAAAGCAGTCCGGGAATAATGAGTCCTAATGACGCGATAAGGGAACGTTTGCAGGTCTTATCACTGATATATGAAATAGGCACCGCTAAAACAACAGCCATTAAATAAGGCGCCGCACTGGCTAACCCCTGCTGGATACCAGAAAATCCCAACGATTTTGCCACCATCGGAATCCATAGGGTAATTCCCCAAAATAACATTCCCTGCGTAACATAGGTAAAAACAATCATAAGGAAAGTTGGCCCACCCAAAGATTTCAACGTCAATTTAGGTGTCTCGCCATTTTCGTCCATAACCTCTTTATAAGGTGCATCGTCATTCTTTTTCAGCATCTTTAAGTACAAAGGCACAATAATAAGCAGTCCTACACCACCTGTTATATAAAACAGTATTCTCCAACCAAAAGCATCATAGACGGGTGTAAGAATAATAAAACCAAGTGCCAGGGCCATAAATTGGCCATAATACTGGATTATGCTATTCGCACGTGTGAGCTCATTCGTAGAAAACCATGCTCTGGCAAAGCGTGACTGCTGCGGCCAATATACGCCCTCCGTAACCCCCAAAATGAAACGAAAGGCTAACAAAATAAATACAGACTGTATAATCCCGGTACAAAAGGTTGCCAACGACCATATAAATACCATAAGTACTACCACGGTTTTAGGCTCGGCTTTTCTCGTGCAGATCCCTCCAAAAACATTTGCAAAGGCATACCCGATAAGGAATATCGTCAGCACAAGAGATTTCATTGCACCATCAATACCCAGATCCGCAGAAAGCGAGGGTAATGCTACGGATAAATTCGTTCGGTCAAGATACGCAACAAATAATCCAAAGCAAAGCGTTCCCGCAATTCTAAACCATTTATTTTCCATGTTATTTGCTCCTGTCATCTATTATTTAATATTGAAAAAAACAGCCTAAATTTTTATAAAATCCATTTGCCGGAATACCAGCATACCGTTGCGTATTGTTGCCTGGGGAAGCAGCAGTTTGTTCCCTATTCTGCAGTTACCACGTATATCAAGGAACTCACACTTAAGATCTTTTTCCTTAAAGACAGCCACATCACCACAAGCCCCCGGTGCCAGCGTACCAATTTCATGCTCCATATCCATATGTTTGGCTGGCGTTGCTGTAACCGCTTTTATAACCTCCTGCAGAGGCATTCCCATAGCAAGATATTTTGACATAAGCCACGGTAAGCTAACCGCCGGTTGCTTATACATAGTCATCACCGTAATATCGGAACTGATAATATCCGGATAAAAATTCTGCCGTATAGCCGCCTCGGCTACTTCAAAATCAAAATTGTTTTTTCCATTGCATGCGTCAAAAATGACACCACGCTTTTTTGCTTCCCATATTTCTGGCAGCACATGTCTATTTTCATCTAAGATCGTGCTGCCAGATCCATGATAAACATGCGTAAAAATATCGCCCTCACGGAAATAAGCTGCAAGCTGGCTGCAAGGACCAGAAGGATCTATAACATGCACGTTAATACGGCACCCTATCTTTTCCGCCAGTCTTATCGCACATTGAATCGCGTCAAATCCTTCTCCTGAGACATTCGCACGTGTCTGCTTAAGCTTTATGCCAACAAGGTTCGAAGCATAATCTCTGAAAAGCTTCTCCATTCTGCTCATATCACAGGTTGCCGACGCATAATAGTCCGGTCGGTGCATACTTATCTGCCCATCGGAGGAGAGCGCCAAAAATGCTTTGACTCTGGCTACACTGTTCATTACAATACTCGCATAAAACGACTCATAATTTGCCGTTCCCGCGCTCCCCCCATCTACAACCGTCGTAACTCCATTGGGAAGCGCTATCATATCAACCGGAACTCCCGCATCGGTTCCTTTATAGAATACATGCGCATGATAGTCTATCAATCCTGGTACAACAATGCATCCTGAAGCATTAAGAACAACATCCGGTTTAAAATCATCCACGGCAGCAACTATTCTGCCATCCGCTATATAGATATCTGCTATCTTGTCCAATTGCCTGACGGGATCTATCACCCGACCATGGGAAATCAAAATTTTATCCATACTTTTTCTCCTATCGTATGCTGCAAAGCTAACACCCTGCGTCCTCTTCCATATATTAAAACTTTGGATTTAGGGTAAAAATAGGGTCTCTTTAACAAAACGGATTAAAGAGACCCTGCTGCATTCCGTCTTTACAAAAGCAAGCTATCTAATCAAGAATCAGGTCACAGGCGCCGGATTGAAAAGACAGAGGTCATTATATATCTTCCATTGCTGTGCCCACGACTGCCTGCGCCCGCTGGCTATATCGATAATAAGCTCAAAGATCTCCTTACCAACGCTTTCAATCGTAGCATCACCCGTAGCAATACGCCCGGCATCAACATCAATAAGATCCGGCCATTTTTTTGCAAGCACACTGCGGCTGGAAACCTTGATGACCGGTACTATTGCCAGACCATACGGTGTCCCACGCCCTGTCGTGAATACCTGCAGATGAATACCCGAAGCAAGTTGGCATGTGCCGCAGACGAAGTCACTTGCCGGTGTGGCCGCATAGATAAGACCCTTCTTCACTGGCCGTTCCCCCGGCGCAATCACCTCACGGATTGTGCTCGTCCCGCCCTTGGCAATCGACCCCAGAGCTTTCTCTACGATATTCGAAAGACCGCCTTTCTTATTGCCCGGTGCCGGATTGGCACTGCGGTCCACCTCACCCTTGGCAAGATAGTTGTCATACCAGCGCATCGCATCGAGCAGCCGTTTACCAACCTCAGCATTTGCGGCCTTTGGCAGCAGCAAATCTATACCGTCACGCACCTCGGTAACCTCGGAAAACATCACCGTAGCTCCTGCACGCACGAGCAAATCCGCAGCATAGCCTACCGCAGGATTTGAGGTAACCCCCGAAAAGGCATCACTGCCACCGCATTGAAGCCCTATCACAAGATCTGAAAGCGGACAGGTCTCGCGCTGGCGCTGATTAAGGCGCACGAGGATTTTCTCCGCTTCATGCAATATACGTTCCACCGAAGCTTTGAAACCAGCCTCTTCCTGCAGTCTTACAATGCTTGCCTGCGGATTATCCTCTGTCACGACTTCTGGCTGCATCTTTTCACAGCCCAGGCTCACGACCATGAGTTCGCCGCCAAAATTAGGGTGCCTGGCGAGATTAGCAATCGAACGTATGGGAACTACAGCATCCGGAGCATTAATAGCCACACCACAGCCATAATTATGCTTGAGCGCCACAACATCATCCACATTCGGATATTTAGGCAGCAGCTCCTCACGGATACGTTGTACTGCAATATCAAGCACACCTGCTACACACTGCACACTCGTGTGGATGCCCAACAGATTCTTCGTACCCGCCGAACCATCCGGATTGCGGAAGCCAGCAAAAGTATAACCTGCAAGCGGTGCCTGCGGTTTTTCATGTCTTGGGGTATAGATGAGTTCGTTTACATCCGGCGCCTCCGGCAATTCAACCAGTGACTCATCTATCCAGCTGCCCTTAGGAATATCATGTGCCGCGTAACCAATAACCTGCCCATAACGGACAATATTGCCCCCGCGCGGAATAGCGACAAGCGCCGCTTTATGTCCCTGCGGCACATCGCCTGTAAGCGTAAATCCATCGGCAAAGACCGTACCCGCAGGCAAACCGCCCTCATTGACTACAATAACAACATTATCCTTTTCATTTACCTTGATATATAAAGGTTTTTGTTCTCCCATGATTTACCTCTTCCTCCAGAACATTGATAAAAATTCTCATTTTTACTTTTTAAACATAAATGCTGGACGTTTTGGATCGTATTTCCAGCCAGGAATAAGATATTGCATGGCCATAGCGTCATCTCTGGCTCCCTTGCCATGTTTTTCATAAAGTTTATTGGCTTTCTCAATGCTTTCCCGGTCAATTTCAATACCCAGGCCAGATTTATCCGGAACCTTTACACAACCCCCGACAATCTGCAGCGGCTCCTTTGTAAGATGCTCTGTGCCCTCCTGCCAGATCCAGTGCGTATCGATTGCAGTAATCTCACCCGGTGCTGCCGCTGCGGCATGCGTGAACATCGCCAGAGACACATCAAAATGATTGTTGGAATGTGAACCCCAGGTCAGTCCCCACTCCTTACAGAGCTGCGCAACGCGAACCGTTCCCTGCATCGTCCAAAAATGGGGATCTGCAAGCGGAATATCTATAGAGTGCAATGCTATAGCCGGACTGAGCTGCCGCCAGTCGGTAGCAATCATATTAGTCGCCGTAGGAAGTCCTGTAGCCATTTTGAACTCTGCCATGATTTCACGGCCCGAATAGCCATTCTCCGGTCCAACCGGATCTTCAGCATAAGCAAGAATATCAGACCGACCCTTGCAAAGAGCAATCGCTTCATCAAGTGACCAGGCACCATTTGGATCTAACGTAATACGAGCCTCCGGAAATGCTTTTTTCAAAGCCGCAATCGTTTCGATTTCCTTCTCACCGCTCATGACACCGCCCTTGAGCTTAAAATCCTTAAAACCGTATTTTGCCGCAGCAGCCTGCGCCTCACATACCACAGCTTCCGGCGTCAGTGCCTCCTCATGCCGTATTTTATACCATACATCTGCACTATGATTCTCATTTAAATATTCTAAATCTGTTTTTTTCTGGTCCCCAATATAAAACAGATAACCCAGCATACGGACCGCATCACGGTGACGGCCATCTCCCAAAAGATCCGCAACCGGCATGTTCAGATATTTGCCAAGCAAATCCAAAAGAGCTGCTTCAATAGCCGTGATGACATTATCGGTACGAAGATTGATTTCATGGGGCTGTTTCAATACCTCTGCCTCAGAGGCCGAGGTTACCTTATGAATAATATTCTTAGCCTTCGCCCTGCCTTCACCAAGCACAATCCGCCGAATATCCTGCAGGATATCACGATAACGGCAAATTTCTCTGCCTTCAACTATCCCGATGGATTTTTCCAGTGTCAGGCGGATACCTTCTCCGCCCGGCACCTCACCGATACCGGTATTACCCGAGTTATCATGTAAAATAACAATATTTCTGGTAAAAATCGGCGCATGCGCACCGCAAAGATTCAGCAACATACTGTCATGTCCGGCTACCGGAATAACTTCCATTTTCGTTACAACAGGTGTCTGTCCCATAATATCAATCCGTCTCCTATCATGATTCGTCAAAACCATAAAATTTTATATACTTAGTTCCATTAAGCATCAAGCCTCTTAATGCTGCAGCTCCGCACGGTGAATATCCCCTACAATAAATAAATAACTGAATGCAGCTATTACGCCATGGGCTACCGTAAATACGAGGGCCCACTCAAAAGAGCCTGTCTTGGCGACAATGTAACCTATAGCAATTGGGGTCGTGATGCTGGAAATGTTTCCGCACATATTGAAAAGGCCACCAGCAAGACCCGCAATTTCTCTGGGGAACGTATCCGAACCGACTGCCCATCCCAAAGCGCCAAAAGCTTTGCCAAAAAATGACAGTGCCATAAACAAAATAACAAGAGGAATTGAATCCACATAATTGCAGCCTATCATAGTCATGCTCAGAAGCATTCCCAAAACGATAGGCAATTTACGAGCAAACGAAAGCGAATAACCTTTGTGAAGCAGAAAATCCGAAAAAACCCCGCCTAAAATACCGCCACCAAAGCCACAAAGTGCCGGGATAGCTGCGGCAAATCCCGCATGAAGAATATCCATACCTCTTGCCTGGACAAGATATACCGGGAACCAGCTAATGAAAAAGAACGTCAGGGCATTAATACAATATTGTGCAAGATAAATACCAAGGAACATGCGATTTGTAAGCAGTTGCTTGATAAGTTTCAGGCTGGGACCTTTTTTCTTCTCGCCCGCCTGCTGCATATCCATGCTGACAAGTCCGCCGCCCTCAGCGATATAATCAACCTCAGCCTGGTTAGACATCGGATGTTCTTTCGGATCGTAAATGAACTTAAGCCAAACAAACAACATACAGAGACCAATACAACCCATGACCAGAAATACATAATGCCATCCATAGCTGTGTATGATCCAGCCCATAAGCGGAGCAAAGATAACCGTTGCAAAGTACTGCGCTGCATTAAATATAGAAGATGCCGTACCGCGTTCCTGTTTTGGAAACCATGCCGCGACAATGCGGGCATTGGCCGGAAAGGACGGTGCCTCAAAAGTTGCCATGAGATAGCGGAAACAGAATAATACCGCTGCCGCCGTCAATCCTGTGAAAAATGCTGCGGACCCCTGCAGCATGACGGAAAAAGACCAAAACACAAGACATATTGCGTAAACCCGTTTGGAGCCAAAACGATCGAGCAGCCAGCCACCCGGCAGCTGTGCTATGACATAGGCCCAGCCAAATGCTGAAAATATATATCCCATACTAATACTTGTAAGACCAAGTTCTTTTTGGATGGAAGAGCCTGCCATGGAAAGGGTTGCCCGATCTGCATAGTTAACGGCAGTAAGTACAAAAAGTATGGTAACGATAAGCCATCGGACATTCGTTTTCTTTTGTATTGTTGAGGTACCTGTGTTATTTTGTATAGTCATCGTATTATACCTCCCATATAAGTTTGATTTATTTATTATTTTCCACTTATTGAAATAATTTTGAAAATACCCTATAGAGCATATGGCAGACGAAATCTATCGTCTGCTTTATACTCTATAAAATTTTATTTCTTTATCTCGATATTCGCAAGCTTCTCGTAATACTTTGCAATACTGCTGTGATCTTCCATTTCATGCCCGTCTGCCTTGAGTGCCTGCATAATTTCCATGACACCAGCCGTAAGCGGCAGGGATACGCCAACCTCATGCGAAGTATCGAGCACATTCTTTAAATCCTTGATATGCAGATTGATGCGGAATCCCGGCTTAAAGTTGCGTTCCATAATCATCGGGGCTTTGGCATCGAGAACCGTACTACCCGCAAGTCCGCCGCGAATAGCCTGATAAACGAGCTCTGGAGATACCCCAACCTTTGCAGCCAAAATAAGTGCTTCACTGACTGCCGCAATATTAATAGCTACGATAATCTGATTGGCAAGCTTCGTTGCATTGCCGGCACCCACATCGCCCGTACGTACCACAGAACCGGCCATCACCTTAATGACATCATAATATTTATCAAATACTTCCTGCTTACCGCCGACCATTACCGAAATGGTACCATCAATTGCCTTTGGCTCGCCGCCGGATACCGGTGCATCAAGCATATCCATCCCAACTTTTTCCAGTGCTGCCGCCACCTTGCGGCTCGCAAGCGGCGCAATGGAACTCATATCTATCAGAACTGTCCCTTTTTTGGCACCTTCAATAATACCGTTCTCTCCAAGCGCAACCTCCTCAACCTGCGGAGAATTCGGCAGCATTGTGATAACGATGTCCGCGGCGGCAGCAATTTCCTTAGGTGAATTCATAACCTCAGCGCCCAAGGCCTTGAGTTCAGCAGCCGCTTCCTTGCCATGTCCCGATACAATAAGCTTATAACCAGCCTTAATGAGATTTTTGCTCATCGGCTTTCCCATAATACCTAAACCAATAAATCCAATTTTCATTTTCCCATTCCTCCTATATTTCAATAACAAATCTAAAATTGCTCATTTATCAAATGCGCCAATTTCCATAAGGATCTGGCGCAGTTTAGCCTGATTTTCTTCTGTCATATGCTGTATCGGGCGAATCGGATGGCCGACATTCACACCGAGCATATTGAGCGCATCCTTAGGAACAACCGGGAAGCTTCCCAGACTGTAGGCATTCCTGAAGAGTGATAGTTTAAACTGCGCATCGCGCGCACCCAACATATCTCCAGCCATGAATTTGTCATAAATCTCCACGACCAGCTTTGGCAGGACATTGGCCGTTCCGGCTACGCAGCCCTTACCACCACAGCAAAGTGTCGGAAAAATCATCGTATCCTTGCCAGCCATAACACCAAAACCCTTTTTGCCAAGCGTACGGCGGATATATTCGGAAGTAAGCGTCATATCTCCGCTTGTATCCTTGACGCCGACAATGTTAGCAATATCCGCAAGACGCTCCACTAACCCAGCTGACATGTTGATGCCCGTACGATCCGGATTGTTGTATAAGATATTCGGTATATCGACTGCATGGGCAATCGCACTGAAATGATCGAACAATTCCCTCTCATTTGGATCGATAAACATCGGCGTAAGTACAGAAATCGCGTCAGCCTCATTCGCCTTGGCCAACTCGGCAAGACGAATGCATTCCCTGGTCGTAATGGCGCTGGCACCGACAAATACCGGAACTCGTCCATTGACCTCCTCCATAGTGATTTCTACGATACGCTTTTTAGCTTCAAAATCGAGCCCATAAAATTCACCCGTACTGCCGATAACAAAAACACCATGCACGCCGCCGTCGATTACATAATTCAAAAGCCTCCTGAGGCCTGCCTCATCAAGTTTCTCATTTTCGTCCATCGGGGTAATAAGCGGTGGAACAACACCTTTGACTTCAAACATTCTTATCTCTCCTTGTTTTAAATATCCTGTAGTATCTCGCGGTCCTTCTTTTTACAAAACAGCTTGAACTATTTTTACTGCACATCTGTTTATATTGCATTTCCCGTGCCAACTTTAATTCGTTGAATTTACTGCTTATTATTAAGTTTTTATTATATTTACGCAACATATGTTGCAACACATTAGTTACATATGTCGTATAAAGTCCTAGATATTTAACAATTTAAACAATGATTATTCTTAGAAACTATGTATTGTATAATTCTCAAAAAAATCCCTTTTTTAAACAATATTTCTCTAAATTATTTTTACTATTTTCAAAATTAATGCAACAAATAATACAACAAACGATTAGCGCATACGTATCATTTGTTGCATTATTTGTTGCATTATCCTATACTAAAAGCAATAGTCAGAGTATACACAAAAGGAAGGTACCGCGCATGGCCAGAATCGCTTTTATTGCACCAGACAAGACTTTGTTGGAAAACAGCAAACGTATCGCCCATTCTCTCGGCCTCTTCAACGATACGGATTTTTACTATGCCCAGCTGAACGATGCCGTAACTTTAGCGCGTTCTCTGGAGCATACCGATGTAGATGTAATCATTTCCCGGTATGGGTCTGCTTATCTCATGATGCAGGCCAACCTCGATGTCCCGGTCATCGATATCCAAATCAGCGGGCAGGATCTCGCCCAAGCTTTCTATGACGCCAAAAAGTCGACAGGCCTGGCACACCCACGCCTGACCTACATGGCCTTTGGCAACATGGCCAACGATATTCTTCGGCTGTCCAAAGTCCTGGATATTGACCTCAAAGTCGTAAAGCTCCGATCCTCAGACGATATCTACAAAGCACTGGATCAGCTGTCCCGGGACTCCCTCGATGTGCTGATTGGCGGTGCCGCGGCAGTCGCCTATGCATCAAGCCTCGGCTTTACGACACAGCTCGTGCAATCCGGTGACTATTCTCTGCGGGATGCTTTCAGCTCTGCACAAAAACTGCTGCTTGCACGCAGCAGCGAACGCACACGCACCGAGGAAATGCGCACCATCATCAATGCTATGCGTGAGGGAATTATTTGTGTCAATAAAGAAAAAAAAATTCGCTTCGTCAATTACGGCGCCGAATTTTTTTTACAACAGCCCAATGAAAAGCTCGTTGGCCACCACATTGACGAATATTCCGCCAAAAACAAGCTGCTGCGCGACTGCATGCCTTTCATCAATGACTGTCTGGAAAACGGCACAAAAATCATAGATAAAATTCTCAAGGTCGATTCTCTATGGATCAACTTCAACTTTCTGCCGATTATCGTAAAAGAACAGACAACCGGAGCAGCCATCACGATTCAGGATATCACCCAGATTCAGGAAATGGAAATCAAAATCCGCAATGAAGTCGTCACGAAAAAATTCATTGCTAAATATCATTTTGAGGACATACTGGGAAACTCTCCAGAAATCATGGAGGCCAAACGCATGGCACAGGAATTTGCAGATGTAGATACCACCGTACTGATCTCCGGTGAATCCGGTACCGGCAAGGAGCTCTTTGCCCAAAGCATCCATAATGCGAGCAAGCGCGCTAACGGACCTTTTGTAGCGATAAACTGCGCTGCCCTGCCTACAAACCTGCTGGAAAGTGAGCTGTTTGGCTATGTGGATGGTGCATTTACCGGCGCCCGGCGTAAGGGTAAATCCGGCTTATTCGAAATGGCACATCGCGGTACAATCTTTCTCGATGAAATTTCCGAAATGGATCCCTACGGACAGAGCCGCCTGCTGCGTGTACTGCAGGAACGCCAGGTCATGCGTCTGGGCGATGATAAATATATCCCCATTGATGTCCGCATCATCGCCGCAACCAACAAAAAACTTCCACGGCTGGTACAGCGGGGAAAATTCCGGCAGGATCTTTTCTATCGGCTCAAGGTGCTTACCGTCACTATACCGCCGCTGCGGCAGCGCGAAGGCGATATCATCTTTCTTGCCCGACATTTTCTTTCTCACTATGTAATTAAGCACCAGCGTCCGCACGAGCTCGATACTTCCGCCGAAGGCTTGCTTACCAGCTACAATTGGCCAGGTAACGTACGGGAACTGCGCTATTTCATCGAGCGGCTCATCATTCTCGCCCGCGAGCCGCTCATAACCGAAACTATCCTGCAAAAATACTGGGAAGATCGGGACGATATCGATGCTCAGCCCATTCCTTCTTTGATGCCTGCCGTACAAAATCTCACACCAGACTGCGAGGAAAAGCTCCGCATTTTGGAGGCTTTGAATGAAAACCATTCCAATATATCCAAAACAGCCGCCGCACTTTCCATGGACCGCAGCACACTGTACCGCAAGCTGAAAAGCTACAAGATTATCGTCAAAAAAGCCTATGATTAAAAAAGCCCTCCTGCTGACAGCCTTATAAACGAACGGGCTGACAGCAGGAGGGCTTCATCTTATTTTCAGCGCGGTCACAGATATCTGCATGTTCTGTTCTTCTTTCGCGAACAGCATCTTTCTTTGAGAGTCCCAATGCTGGCCCAGAAAGCCAAATTCCCTTTTCTTTGCAACAGGCAATGCGCGCACGATTATGATAGATTTTGTCAGTGAAAACCCGTCCCGACTAACAATGATAGCAAATCCGATAGGAATTTTCCATCGTGAGGTAGAATTTGAAGGAATTTTGTGGTAAAGGACCAGCCTAAGAAATGCGAACTCCATATAAGTCTTGGCAATGATTGAAGTAAGAAAATTTCAATTCTGTGTCCGGACACATATTTTAGTTTTATATAACATTAAAAAAAATCAAAAAAAATTATATAAATGAATAATAGTAATAAATAAGAATATTATTGACAAATAACTATGTGAATATTATTATATAAATACAAACCGTGTTCGGACACAGTTTGTAAAACCAACTAAAGAAAGACTTGGAGGGGATACAATGATAATAAGTACAAAAAGCACATATGATAAGAAAATATCCAGTACGTTTATTTATTTTTTTGGCTCTTTTGGAGGTATTTTATTTGGATATGATATTGGTGTTATGACAGGGGCCTTACCTTTTTTGCAGAAAGATTGGGCGTTGCAAGGAAATGCCAGCATTATAGGCTGGATTACTTCAGCAGTTATGTTTGGTGAAATTTTTGGTGGTGCTTTGGCCGGGCAGCTTTCAGATCGATTAGGGCGTCGCAAGATGATTTTAATCTCTGCCCTGATTTTTATTGCAGGCTCGGTCCTTTCGGGAATTTCGCCGCATAATGGACAATATTATTTAATCAGCATGCGTATTCTGTTAGGATTGGCAGTCGGTGCTGCATCTGCCATTGTACCAGCTTATATGTCAGAGATGGCTCCGGCTCGATTGCGTGGACGTTTATCGGGTATTAATCAGACGATGATTGTATCCGGCATGCTACTTTCCTACATAGTCGATTTCCTGCTTAAAGATTTACCAGAAGCCTATGCTTGGCGATTGATGCTTAGCCTAGCTGCTGTGCCAGCTATCATCTTGTTCTTTGGTGTTTTGCATCTGCCGGAGTCACCACGCTTTTTGGTACGTAACAATAAACTTAGTGCAGCACGCAAGGTTTTAGGTTATATCCGACCAAAGATAGAGATTGAAAATGAACTTCAACAAATTCAGCAGATGACGAATGATGAAGAAAAAGCAAACCAGCAGACTTCTTGGAGTACGCTTCTAAGTGATAAATTTAGTTATCTGGTAATAGCCGGTGTTGGTGTTGCTGCCTTTCAGCAATTTCAAGGTGCAAATGCAATTTTCTACTATATTCCGCTGATTGTCGAAAAAGCAACTGGCCACGCAGCAAGTTCGCAGCTCATGTGGCCTATTATTCAAGGGATTATTTTAGTTCTCGGCTCATTGGTATTTCTACTTATTGCCGATCGATTCGATCGTCGTAAATTGCTCATGGTTGGCGGCATGGTAATGGGGTTGTCTTTTATTTTGCCAGCAATTATAAACAGCATTTTGCCAAATACAGATCCTAGGATGATTGTATTTTTCCTCTGCATCTATGTAGGATTTTATTCGTTTACATGGGCACCACTTACCTGGGTTATTGTTGGTGAGATTTTCCCATTGGCGATCCGTGGGCGAGCATCTGGTATGGCTTCGTCCTTCAATTGGATTGGCTCGTTTCTCGTGGGCCTTCTGTTCCCTATTATGACGTCATTAGTTTCACAGGAGGCGGTATTTGCTATTTTTGGTATAATCTGTATGCTTGGTGTCCTTTTTGTTTCTGCTTGTGTTCCAGAAACTCGAGGCCATACATTGGAAGAAATTGAGGAAAACGGTACGAACCGGAAACATCAACAACCATTAGAAGAAATGTAAACTTCAATTCTATTTTTCAGGAGGCAGAAACACCTATGGACTTACTGAGAACTGCGGCAAGTATAAAAAATGGTAAAACCGCTCTCGGTGTCGAGCTCGGCTCGACACGAATTAAGGCAGTGCTTGTCACGCATGACTGTCAAACGATAGCAAACAGCAGCTATGCTTGGGAAAACGAACTGGAGCATGGTGTGTGGACTTATTCACTGGAGCAGGTCTGGACGGGGGTGCAAGTGTGTTATGCTCAGATTGCTGCTGATGTGCAGAGTTTGTATCATGTTCCTTTGCAAAAAATTGGTTCTATTGGCATTAGTGCTATGATGCATGGGTATCTGGTTTTTAACAAGGAGAATCAGTTGCTGACACCCTTCCGTACATGGCGCAATAATATTACTGGTGAAGCCGCGGATTATCTGACCGATAAATTTCAGTTCAATATTCCCCAACGTTGGAGCATTGCCCATTTATATCAGGCAATTCTCAATGGTGAGGAGCATGTTCAAGACATTGCTTTTATGACCACATTGGCTGGTTATGTACATTGGAAACTTTGCGGTAAAAAGATTCTTGGTATCGGAGATGCATCGGGAATGTTTCCAATCAATCAGCACTATAGTTCCTATGATAAAAAGGATCTGGAAGTTTTTGGCCAATTTGATAAGGTCAAGAAATTACCTTGGAAGATTGAGGAGATTTTACCGACAGTTTGCAAAGCTGGTGAAAATGCTGGCACCCTTACTGAAAAGGGTGCCAGACTGCTCGATACAAAGACAGGTATGCTCGAGGCTGGGAGTCTTATGGCACCACCAGAAGGTGATGCTGGAACCGGCATGGTAGGAACCAACAGCGTGCGTAAGTGCACTGGTAATATTTCTGTTGGCACCTCGGCTTTTTCTATGAATGTGCTTGATCGACCATTGAAAACCGTACACAAGGATATTGATATCGTGACAACTCCGGAGGGCGCTTTAGTGGCGATGGTCCATACGAACAATTGCTCATCAGACATCAATGCCTGGGTTCGTCTTTTTGGTGAATTTGCCTCTTGTACAGGTCTACAACTTACGTCGGATAAGTTGTATGAATTATTGTTTACTCAGGCAGTCAAAGCTGATAAAGACGCTGGCGGTATTATAAATTACAGTTATCTTTCTGGTGAGAATATTACTCGGATTGATACTGGACGTCCAATGTTTCTGCGTACACCACATAGTAAATTCAATTTAGCAAATTTTATGCTGGCTCAGCTTTATGCGGCGTTTGTGCCACTCAAAATCGGGATGGATATTCTCATGCAGGAAGAGGATGTTAAGACAGATGTTATGATTGCTCAGGGCGGCCTTTTCCAGACACCAGGTATCAATCAACAGATTTTGGCAGACACACTCAACATGCCAATTACGATTATGGATACAGCTGGTGCAGGCGGTCCATGGGGAATGGCGGTACTGGCGGTATTTGCCAAATGGCGTAAGGAAGATGAGTCACTGGCAGATTTTCTAGATAAACGAGTGTTCTGCCACTCAAAAATCTCAACGTTAACGCCAAACCCGGCAGGCGTAGCCGGTTGTCAACAGTTTATCAAAAGTTATAAAGAGGGTCTGCCTGTGGAGGCTGCCGCTGGTAAATTTATTACCGATAACAGCTGAGATACAGTAAACATCAAAAAAAATTATATTTTTGATATATGAAATGCATATGTAGCTCGTCTTTTAGCGATTACATTCTTAACATAAGGTTCATCATTATGGATCTTATGTTGTTTATTTATTCAAGTTCATTGTATAACCGACTGATTGTTTCTATATAGATTTGGCAAAAAATAGTCTGCGTGATAATAAAAGAAGATTATATAACTTAAACCATTGTGCTTACTGGGATTAGGACATTTTGCATAACCCACAATTTATAAATAGAGGAGTGTTTTATCATGTTGAAAATTAGAGATTACGAATTTTGGTTTGTAGCTGGCAGCCAGCATTTATATGGTGAAGAACAGTTGAAAAATGTTGCTAGGGATGCCGAGGACATTGTGAATAAATTAAACAATAGCGGTAATCTGCCGTATAAAGTCGTATGTAAGGGTGTTATGACCACGGCCGACGGAATTACGCAGTTTATGAAAGATATCAACTATAATGATAACGTTGCAGGCGTTATTACATGGATGCATACCTTCTCACCGGCAAAAAACTGGATTCGTGGCACAAAACTCTTGCAGAAGCCGCTGTTGCACCTTGCCACGCAGTATCTCAACAAGATTCCGTATAATACGATTGACTTTGATTATATGAACCTGAATCAGAGTGCACATGGCGACCGTGAATACGGCTATATCAACGCTCGTCTTGGTATTAAAAATAAAATAGTTTATGGTTTTTGGGGTGATGAGGACGTCCAGGAAGAAATTGCTCATTGGGAAGATGTTGCTGTTGCCTATAATGAAAGTTTTCATATCAAGGTATGTCGTTTCGGTGATACGATGCGCAATGTTGCCGTAACTGAAGGTGATAAAATCGAAGCACAGATAAAGCTCGGTTGGACTGTTGATTACTATGGTGTCGGTGATCTTGTTGCGGAAATACAAGAAGTACGTGCCGCTGATATAGAGAAAGAGTATCAGCAGCTGCAGCAGGATTACATATTGACACCCGGGAAAAATACTCTGGATAAATTTGAACACTCCGTACGCATACAGCTTAAACAATATCTTGGTATAAAGAATTTCCTCGAAAAAGGCAATTATACGGCATTTTGTACAAATTTTGAAGACCTTTGGGGCCTTGAGCAGCTCCCTGGTCTAGCTGCTCAACTCCTTATGCGTGACGGCTATGGTTTTGGTGCAGAGGGCGATTGGAAGACAGCAGCACTTACACGTCTGCTTAAAATCATGGCCCATAACGATCGTACCGTATTCATGGAAGACTATACGCTGGATTTACGCAAAGGGCATGAAGCAATCTTGGGGGCTCATATGCTTGAAGTTGATTCGACAATTGCTAGTGATAAACCACGCGTCGAGGTCCATCCACTTGATATTGGGGATAAAGAAGCTCCGGCTCGGCTCGTATTCACTGGATCGGAGGGAGACGCGGTTGATGTTACGCTTGTAGACTACCGCGATGGTTTCCGCATGATCAGTTACCCTGTAGACTGTCACAAACCAGAAGCAGAAACGCCGAACCTACCAATCGCTAAACAACTTTGGACTCCGAAAGTCGGTCTCAAAGCGGGAGCAAAAGCATGGATTCAAGCGGGTGGCGGCCATCATACAGTCCTAAGCTTTCGGCTGAAAGAAGAGCAAATCCATGACTTAGCGGAAATGTTTGGCATAAGTCTCGTGGAAATCTGCTAAAGAATTACGGCTAGAGTATTTTTGTCGTAATGTTTGACTTTTTAAAAATAAAAACTTTGTACTTTAAATGATGTTTCTATAGAGCAGAACGTAGCTGCAAAAAAAGGTTTGTCCAAATTAAACAATCTCAACATAGAGATATATCGCGGGGCGCCAATTTGCTTCTTTTTGAGTGTTTAGGAAAAAATAAACCTAATTCTGGGATTGTTGGTTGTTGCACGAAGTGATTTCTCACTTCAGCAACAACCTTGTTTTTTGCCTTGCACCATTTTTTAGGAACATTTAAAATCACATATTTAAAAGAGCACAAAAAAGCAGACAATTGTGAGATTTCCAATGGAAAATCACTTAAAATCCCCGCACCTCATATAACAAAAATAATGTAGATGCCGTAATCTTACGAGGAGAATATCCCCATATGCTTATAAAAATAAGTTTTAAAACATCTATTCATTATTTTTGATTGAAATTGATTTCTACAATACAAATTACTTATTCTAATATTTATTATAGGACTTTTAATATGCCCGCTTTCTTTTCATAAATTTTGTAAAATTCGTATTTCATTTTTCATGATGTAACGGTCCCGTTCTGGACGGATACCGTTTATAAGGTAATCGAATACAATCTGCATGGCTCGCTGGCCTTGCTGTCTGGGGTGTTGGTAAATGGCTGCTTTGATAATGTGATTTTTCATCATTTCAATGGTTGTCGGAATCGTATCGAATACAATAATTGTCAAATCTTTTTCCTTGTAAAGTGATAAAACCGCTCGGCAAGCACCATAGTTTCCGCCCGATGAGATGACGAACAGGGCATTGATTTCTGGATGTTCCTCGAGCATGTCCTTCGTTGTATTGTATGACAAGATGTCATCATCATTGTTTTCTTTGATATCAATGACATTACATTGCGGGTCGTCATTCATAATCAACTTAAAGCCTTCTAGACGTTGTTGATGTCCCAAGACTTTCAGTGAACCAAGGAGAATGCCAATACGCAATTTTTCTGGTCCAATCATCTTCAACAGAGCACCGGCAGTTTGTCCACCATTCAGATCATCACTGCCTACATAGCAGTGATGATCTGAATGTTCGACATCGTTGTTCAGTGTTACGACAAAAATACCGTCCGCTATAAATTCATTGATTTTTTCAATTACCTTCGGATCGTTGATTGGGGTGATGATAAGTGCATGAACTTTGTCCTTCAGTTCATCAATGATGTTACACTGCATATTAACATCATAGCCATGCATATTGCGCCAGATGACTTTAAGACCAAATAGTTCATATTTTTTTTCGGCTTTTTTCATTGCATCCATAACTGCATCGAAAAAACGAATACCCTCTGCAGGAATCAAGATGCCTACACTCGGATGATTTCGGTGCGAAGCCAAAGCCTTTCCAGCGGGATTTGGTGTATAATTGAGTTTTTTCATCATATTCAAAACCAGTGCACGCTTTTCTGGTTTTACGTTGCCGCGATTATTTAGAACTCTGTCTATAGTTCCCCGCGAAACACCGCATACATTTGCAAGTTCCTTAATAGTGATCATTTGGCTGGCTCCTTTATTTATATTTTTGTTTCTACTGCATCTTTTTTGGCTATGTAGATACAAATTAGCGAACAAAAAACAAATAAACCTTAGTATAGGTCGTTTATTCATACCATCCGACAGGAATGGGTTCTTTTAAGAGTAGTAGCAGATATGTTTGAAGCAACCCATCCAATGCTACTGATAGGATGAACTGAGTTATCATATATTCACATTTTAAGCATTTAAAAAAACTATCAGTAACTGCCCTATCATAGGATGTGGCCTTTTTTTGTTAAGACACCCATAAAATATGTCCCTTTTCTTAAATTTGATTGCTAGCAAATATGATTTAATTCCCTAGTATTGGAATAAAGCCTTTATAATTGCTATTTTTAGCAGTGTCATTTTTTATATGATCTTTTTCAACGCTAAATTGCCATTGGTACTATGTCAAGAAAATGTACGACTTAAAAAGATTACTCATTATTTTTTTGTTTAGGCAAGACTGTACATTTGATTTAAAATACCACTTTTATTGATTTGGTGATATAAAGTTACAATGACTATGAGTTTATTTTATAATTATAAGAATTTTTAGCGTATTCAAGTATTAAGAAAACTCCATCGTTAAAGTCCTTGATTCTATATCGGTTTGCGTATTCTCTTTTTATTAAAGCATAAAATTATTTACTGTCTCTTTATAAATTTGATATGCCTCAATTTATGGCTTAAATGACCTGAAATTTTTATATTTCTTATATTTTATCTAACATCTACTGGATAAAAACGATTTCTTGAGGAAACTTTCGATGTAATACATTCCAAAGTTCTTGTGCAAGGTTTATTACCAAATTCAAAATTTGCGCACACTGAATCCAGCTCAGATTCAGCGCTAAAATTGACAGTACAATCACCGATTGCGATAGATTTTGTAAGCTAAAACCCATTCCGGGTAACAGCCATAGCAGTGATTGTCAGCAAGTTCCACATCGCTGTCGAGCTGTTGTTGTGCCATCGTAAAGGAAGCCACCGCACAAAGACGTACAGAAAAATTGAATCCTTCAGCACTCAGCAGTCTGGCCTGCCTGATAAGGACACCTATAAGCATAAGACAAAACAGCGGGACTACCGCATTCAAAGCTATAATGAAATTTTCCATACAGAACCTGCACATCCTATCCTTTCACATCAACCGTTAGAACCGCCGCCGCGTCCGCAAGATTCTTAACGATGGCAGCTACTTTATCCATATTCGTAACCACAAGCATAGTCGTTAGCGCTTTTCCCTGGCTCTGTATATAGGAACGATCGAAGCTGAGCAGCTTATCACCCCGTTTTACCTTTTCGCCCTGCACGGCAAAAGCTTCAAAGCCTTTCCCCTGCAGCGCCACCGTATCCAGCCCAATATGCACCAGTATCTCCACACCATCACTCTCAAATGCTACCGCATGCAGCGTATCTGCCAGCAGCGTAAGCGTACCATCACAGGGAGCCACAATAATATCTGATTCCGGCTCCACAGCAAAACCATCTCCCAGCATCTTCTCGGAAAACACGCCATCCTGTACTTCAGTGATATCCATGATTTCTCCCTGTACAGGAGATGATATTACGATATTTTTCTTCTTAAAACCAAACATTCGACTTCCCTGCTTTCGTTTGTTTTTATTTACATCTTTGCAATCTATTATACATCTCATAGGCAATGTAAGCCAATAGCCCCATTCACCTATTATCCCCTGCATTGTATCCACTTCTCCGCATCATATACTGCCAATACCGTAATAAAATTTTTATCAGCACAACTTTTCTATTACAGAAAAATTCCTCGCGAATTTTAAATATAACTATCTATACAGCATCTTCTCATACTATAGGCGACAGAGAAAAAGTAAAGGACAGCGACCATTTAATAGGTTCCTGCCCCTTTATTTATAATTCTTATCATGTTTTTCCGCAGCGCAGTGTTCCGTCAAAAAAACACCATTAATATCATTTGCTTTTTTTTATGTATTTTTGCCGCTTGCGCACAAAGGTCGAAGCAGTAATACCTAAGCTTTTAGAAGCATCACGAACATTTCCAAAGTTTTGGTAAGCCCGTTCTAAATACCGATACTCAATATCCTCCAACAGGGATTTCAAATCAGCCGTTGTGTGCGAGCCATTTTTTTGATTCATTTCTGGCACAGTATCATTCTCAGCATCTTCCAGCTTTGTATTCAAACCCTGTTGTTGGTATATATGCAGATCTTCAGGATTGATTCCATCGCTGGAACTTATGATAACAGCCCGCTCGACAATATTTTTCAGTTCACGGATATTACCAGGCCAATTATATTCATTTAATAACGTAACCGATACATTGGAAAAATATTTTTTGAAATTATATTTACGATTCAATTTATTTAAAAACAATTTTGCCAGCGGGGTAATATCCTTTGGCCTTGTACGCAACGGGGGAATATAGATAGGAAATACCGTAATACGATAATACAGATCTTCACGAAATAATTTTTGTTGGACCATTTCCTCTAAATTACGGTTCGTCGCGGCGATAATCCGCGTGTTTATTTTAATCGGAGAAATCCCTCCTACCCGAAAAATTTCCTGTTCCTGCAAAGCACGCAAAAGCTTAACTTGCATATCTTTGGGCAATTCGCCGATTTCATCAAGGAATAACGTGCCTTTGTTCGCTAGTTCAAACAATCCTATTTTGCCAAATTTACTGGCCCCGGTAAAAGCACCTTTTTCATAACCAAATAATTCACTTTCTATCAAGTTGACAGGAATAGCTCCACAATTTACTTTAATGAAGCTGTTCTTTGAACGCAAACTGTGCTGATAAATATATTTTGCCATAACCTCCTTACCGACACCTGTTTCACCCAGAAGCAGTACCGTTGTATCCATCGGAGCGACTCTATTAGCCAGGAGCATTGCCGCCAAAGCTATATCGTCCTTAATAACCAGATTGGTTTCATCAAGCGGCTGTTGCATATGATTCAATTCCAGCCGAAGCCTTTCGATAGCTTCCGTTTTTTCCTGAACTTCCTGTTTCAATTTGTAAATCTCAGTTAGATCGCGTACATTGGTAACAACCATTACAAGTTGTCCTATTTTGTCAAAAATAGGTGAACTCGTAATCAATGCTTGTTTTCCTGTTTTAAAATGCTGCTGTAAAGTAACTGGCTTTTTGGTTTTTAAGACGATTAATGAGCCCGATATGGAAATAATTTTTTCACGGACTAAATTCGTCATGTTTTCTCCCAGTACTTCTTCCTTTTTCAGTCCGGTAATTTCTTCATACGCATGATTTATTTTAATGGTATTTGCATCCCTATCTGTAATATAAATACCATCAAAAGAATGCTCTATGATTTCATTTAATCGTTCTGCAGCCTCTGATATGGTGGAGAATATTGACAATTTCTTCTTTATCATACTGGCCTCCTCATAGTTGACATAAACCAAAAATCCGAACTATTTATCGAACCGACATTTTTACCAGATAGTGAATTGGACTGCGGGCATCGAATTGCTTTTCAATATATAAAGGTATTGCTTATTTTACAAATTTTTGCAAGCATAAGGAATATCATGTTAGCTGAAGCCTTCTGTATTCAATTTTCCCCGAAGAATTCTTAGGAATAACAGCAATCGTTGTCAGTTTAAACACTGCGGGATGCAAATTCATCTTTTGAATTAAAAAATCTGATAACGTTTCTAGCTCCTCTGCTGGTGCCGTCGTAAACACCCGCAGGTTATCATCTTTTCCTGTACACACAAAATCATATCGCATATACGTATTTTTAAAAAGCTGTTCGACTTCGTCCAAGTTGATACGTTTCCCCATAATTTTCACGAAGCGTGTTTTCCTCCCAGCTATGTAATAAAATCCGTCCAGATCCCTATACGCAATATCTCCTGTCCACAGGCATCCATGACGTTCATCTCCATGACCGAGGTCTTGAGTGCATCCGGCATAGCCGAGCGTTACATTGGGGCCTTCATAGCATAATTCCCCGTGTATCCATGGTTTCGCAATTTCTGTATGTGCATTCTGCATGATACGGAATTTTCCACCAGGAATTGCAATACCGATACTGCCAATCTTAGATATACTATACGGTACCGGCAAATAAGACATTCGGGCCGTTGCTTCCGTCTGTCCATACATGACAACAAAACGTTTATGTGCGACATGGGCAAAGTTTGCATATTCTTTTTGCAAAGCGTGTGACAGCTTGCCGCCAGCTTGTAGCAGCAAGGTCATGGCTGGTAAATCCATTTTAAAAAAACTGATTTTTTTCAGGCATTCATATGTAAAGGGGACACCAGCAAACGAGGTGATTTCCTTCTCTTGGCAGAATTTCCAAAAGTCTGCCTCAAAGACAGTGGTTTCGGTTAAATAAATAGCCGCACCGGATACTAAATGACTATTGATAACAGACAAGCCAAATGTATAGTGCATCGGCAAAGATAAAACAGGCCTCTGCCGATCATTCAGCTCCAGATAAGACGCAATCGACACAGCATTTGACTGGATATTTTCATAGCTTTGCCGCACGAGCTTTGGACTCCCCGTACTACCTGATGTAGACAACAACAATGCCAGATCAGGATATAAATCAATCTGACGCTCGGAGCGCTTATATAATCCATAATTTTCCAATTTATAAGCTGGCCTTTTCCTTTCGTCGGAAATGTCTTTGAATATGTACGCAGGCTCATATAAATCAAGCAAGCGGGTCAATAATTCGCAATCTGTATGACTGTCAAGCAGTAAGGGAACTATGCGATTTTGCAGACAACAAAGATAGGCTAATACCGATCCAAGAGAATTATGACACAAAATAACAGCCAGTGATCGCGGACGCATGATTTTTTTCAGAATCGCAGCATGCTTGTACCACGCTCCATAGGATATAGTCCTGCCATTATCATCTGCCAATAAGGTGCGATCCATAAACTGTGTATTTCTATCGAAAAAATACATTGGGTATCCCTCCTAACTGATAACGCGTGAAAGACGCTCCAGCATATTTACACCGTCCCATAAAACATTTATTTCCATGGCCTGTCCAACAGCAACGATCCGGTCGCCTCCCAAAGCGCCGGATGCAATGATCGCGCTTCGCAATTTATCTCTATCAAGCCCCAACGTCGATATAGTCTGTACTTTCTTATTTAAGATTGGTGTAAAATCTTGCAACCCTGCAATAGTAAATTGAAAAAATTGGCCAAATTTCCCAGACAAACCAGTAATATCTTTTGGTAATGCATCCAAGGTATACACATACACCAAATTATCGAATTGTTCAATACGTTTCAAGGTTGGACAAGTCATAGCATAGGTCCACATTTGCGCATATTTCCCACTTGCCTTAACAGGACTCAGGTTGTACACTGTGGCTGCCTGTGCTACAGCCTGCCACCATCGCTGCTGCACAGATGCTATATCGTTATGCCGCGGAGCAAGCCAGAAAATAAGTTGCGGACTTGAGCAGGCATTTTGGTCCATATCATAGGTATCATTATAGAAACGATGCGCCCATACAGCCATTTCAGAATCCGTACATTGGCACAAGGTTTCCGCATCAAATACTGCCAGCGAATATCTGTCGGCAAATACAAGTTCTACAGCTTGCGGCGGTAATACTTCGTTCCGAATTTCACAAATCGAGGCATTCCCGCCCCATATAATTCTTCCATCACAAACAGAAGTCATCTGTGCATGAATGGCTGGATTTTTTTCATAAGTAATAATTGTATTGTTTTCCCCCAAAACCCGAAAATCCTGCTGACTCCAGATGTTTTCTATAATCTGGCACAGTGGCGCAGCTGCCCTCCGAATACGTGGAGAAACACGCACAATATTATTATTCCCAGCTAACAAGGATATAGTCAGGCTATAAGCAAATATAACAGGAATGTTCGTAGGTGTTATATGAAACATGAGTCCCCGCCCCAGCCTGTTCTGCCAATCAGGAATCGTAGCCTGAAATGCCTCTATATGCTTTCGTCGCAGCCAAAAGGCAAAAGCAGCAAATAACGGTTCCCCTTGCAAGACACTGTTATTACGGATTTCTTCCGACAAAGCCTGCAAAAAACCCAGCACAATGGGTGAAAACAATGGCAGCGGATGCGGATGCAACGGCATTTTTCCTGCTAATCGAACAATTTTATTCTCCATATATATCACTGCACCCCCTTATTTCTGCCGCTGGAATTCGTCCAGCAACAGAAAAATATTTTCCTTTACGTCCACAGGGACAGTCATCGATTCCCAGTAAAGTTCCCATGTCCTCAGTCAAAATGGAGTGTCCCGGATAAGAAACGGCTATCGGTGATAATACCTGGATGATTCCGGGCAGGCCTACAGGACAAACAGAAAAATCCCGGGCATTCCTGATAATGATATCCGAAAAAATGCTGGCATGAAAATGTCCATATTCGCACTCCATGTAAATGCAGCCGGTTTGTTCAGCCATTCCATAATAATTATGTACCCTGTCAATGCCAAATTGATCTTTTAACCGCCGTTTATATGCATCGGGTGAAACTGCACAATCCTGCATTTTTTTCCAACCGCCACCATGCAATACATACGCATTGGAAAAATCAAAAGAAACATGCTGTTCCTGTAAGGCACGACAGAAATATTTCCATATCATAAAGGTAAAACCAAATATAAGAACTGGTTTCCCTCTGTTTTCTTCAGCAAACCGGCCAATACGTCCAACATCTACTTTCATAGTATCATCCAGAGCATAACAGCGATGTTTCGCAAACATTGAAAACCCAAGGATAGCTGCCCCACGGGCTGTAAATTTTTCTCTATCTTTGAAAACAGAAGGCGAATCAATAATCATCATTGGCAACCGCGATGCGCCCAAAAAATTTTTTACTATTTTAAACAAAGTAAGCTGTTGGTTTCGTGCTGTAGCTGCATCCAAAAAAATTTGTGATACAGCCTGTCCCGATGTCCCGGAGGATACCAGTATTTTAAAAATCTCATCATCCATAATACTCTTCAATTCCATGTGCTTAAACAGCAAAATGGGCAGCATGGGAATATCTTGCAGGCAGTTTGTATGTAAAGGTTCATAACCAAGCTTTGCCAATGCACGGCCATAAAGGCCGCAACGGCGCCTGTGGAGTTCTGTCAGCCTTGTGAAATAAGGCAGGTACACTGTTTCTTTTTCTTTTTGCTTCCATTCATATGGTTCACAAGACAACCATTTACTATAATCCATAGTCTTTCTTCACCTCTTTGGTTAAAAGAAACGAGGCTCCATGTCCAGGATAGTCCCATATAGTCTCCGGCAAAGAGCGCAGAACCTTTTTGCCTATTTCTTCATAAGCCTTTTCGCTGCCACCCGGAAACCGTGTAACGACTTCCTCTCCGGGAATAAAATAATCCCCCGAAAACAATGTCTCATTGTCAACAAGAATGCAAATGCTTCCCGAAGTATGCCCCGGAGCAGCCACCAGACAAAAATGATGTTCCTGCCATTCAAATTGATAAGTGTTGTCAAATATAACGTCTGCCGGTCCACAGATGAATCTTGGGTAAGAAGCCAGCACCTTCCCCCCGCTCTTAAAATATAAATAGGATTCCATAATACGGGTCATATTGATTGTCATGCTCTGGATTCCGATGCTGCAGGCAGCGCTGGCGAGAACCTTGACTGCATAATGTTCGCGCAGAGCATTGAGACCTGCTATATGGTCACAATGTTCATGTGTCAGAATGACCCATTCCGGAACTAGCTTTCTCTTTTGCAAATATACCTGGATTTGAACAAAATCATTCGGGTCAATAATGAGTGCATACTGCCTATTCTCTATAATATAGCAATTGCTGCCCGTCAAAGCATCTATAAGTCGGCTTGGAAAAATCGTCTGTTTTTTAGCCATTTTTAAATATCCACACCATATTTTCGAAGAATAGCAAAGCCTTTTTCATAAGAATTGAACTCCAATATATCCGGTGTACTCATTGTGATGTCAAATTTATCTTCCATTTCCTCCATTAAAGTCATGTGTCCCATCGAATCCCATAATCTGATACTGCGATATTTTAATCCAGCCAGCTGCTCCCTTGCTAACTTAAAATTATCCATGAATGCCTTATCATATTGTTCACGGTTTGTCATACTATCACCTGGTCTCATTTTATTTTATCTATCCGTCCTGATTTCAAACAAATTCATCATCAACATTTGATGGAAGGTTCCTTCTGCTACTATTTCTTTGTTTTGATTCCTACAGCAGCCATAAAATGCAGCTATATAGAAACGCTTCATTTGTTTTATGTTTTTCAAAGTCACCATAGCCATAATTGTGTCCCCAGCATAGACAGGCGCTACGAAACATATCTTTTCATCCATAAGTATAGTCCCATCACCAGGCAGCTGCATACCCATAACAGAAGAAAGAAGACTGCCTGTCAAAACACCATGTACAACCGGGCGGCCAAAGCCATATTCTGCGGCAAAATTCTCATCCATGTGTATTTTACCGAAATCTCCGGTCAGCCTGGCAAAAGCCGCAATATCGACAGCTGAAAATTTTTTTGCCATAGATGCACTATCTCCTATACGCAAAATCCGCTTCTCTCTTATTCTTACAGACTCTTTTGGGCCTATTTGTTCCAAATATGCAACGACCTCCGCAAAGTCACGTGGAAAATGCACTATAAACATTTTTCTTGCTGCAACGAGGCTGTCCGTTGAGGCGCAAGCCGTAATGCACCCGCACACTACAACCCATATATCGCAAAACTTTGTGTCTGCAGTATCATAAACAAAGGTATGCTGGGGAAACTGCTCTTGAAGCTTTTTTACTTCTCTGGTACGGTCATAGCGGCTGTTACAGCCCCCACAATATTTAATACCTATTTTCATAAAAACCTCCTTCAATTATGCAGGAAATTCGTGATGCAGCATAGCTTTAGCCTGATTCATAAGCTCATCACTCACACCTGCCATGAGAACGACATCCCTGATTTGTGGAATGCCGGCCTTGATTTTGGAATTTATAAAATCTTCCGTTTCAAGCAAGGCAGACGGACAGCCGCTGCATTGACCTGTAAGCCGTACAAGCAATACCCCATCGGAATAATCCACAACCATTATATTCCCCGCATGACTGGCTAAAACCGGACGAATCTCCTCATTAAATATAGCTTCCACTTCATCCTGTATAGATACTTTCATATTTTTACTCCCTTTCTATAGTTACTTACATTATAAAATAGCAAAAACCATGCCAACTTTCACATGTTTTCTGCCAGTGATCCCGCCGTATTCCCATCGTTATAATTCAACGAATATAAACACTGTCCAAGCCAGAAAAAACATACCTTCATCCAGAAAAGCACACTGCCCCCGGTGCTTCATCATCCAGTGGCTTTCGATATAACGCAATCACCCTAAGATTCTTCCGATGCAAAAATGCGTACAAAGAGTCAAAAATTTGTTGCAAAAATGCACCAAAAAGCATGTATTGCAACTCTGTTCCTCTTTGAAATATCCCTTTCTATTCATTATTACAGATCTTTCAGTAGATAATCTAAATTTTTTAAATGCTGATAAAATAAGGCCTGGACCATTTTATCAATAAAGATTTCAATTCTCAATACCTGCAAACAAAATATTTTATGAAAACTTGGCACACTTTTTGCTTTATATAAAGAATAGCCACACTATATCGTGTGAAGTGTGAAAATTTCTTAACAAGCGAAAGGATGATTATTTATGGCATTGATGACAGGCGAACAATACGTGGAAAGTATGAGGAAGAAAAATCTGCAGGTTTATTTATTCGGCAAGAAAATCACATGTCCGATAGATGACCCAATTCTCCGTCCATCTTTGAATTCTGTAAAAATGACCTACGATTTGGCTCAAATGCCGGAATATGAGGATTTAATGACTGCTATTTCTCCATATACCGGTCAGCGCGTAAATCGCTTCACACATATCCACCAAAGCACGCAAGATCTCATGAATAAGGTTAAGATGCAGCGTCTTTGCGGTGATAAGACAGCTGCCTGCTTCCAGCGCTGCGTAGGCATGGATGCGTTTAACGCCGAATTTTCTGTTACATATGATACCGATAAAAAATACGGCACGCACTATCATGAAAATTTCCTTAAATTCCTCACCTATGTCCAGGAAAATGACCTGACCATAGATGGTGCTATGACCGATCCGAAAGGCGACCGGGGGCTTGCTCCGCATGCACAGGCTGATCCGGATTTATTTCTCCGCATTGTAGAGCGCCGTCCAGACGGCATTGTCGTTCGTGGTGCCAAGGCCCATCAAACAGGCTTCATCAATTCCCATGAAGTCATCGTCATGCCGACCATTTCCATGGGCGAAGATGACAAGGACTATGCTGTATCTTTCGCCTGCTCGACAGATGCGAAGGGAATTTTCATGATTGTCGGACGTCAGTCCTGCGATACCAGAAAACTTGAAGGGGCTTCAATGGATACCGGAAATCCTGAATTCGGTGGCACGGAAGCCTTAGTAATTTTTGATGATGTTTTCATTCCAAATGATCGTATCTTCCTCAACGGTGAATACGAATTTGCCGGTGTATTAGTGGAACGCTTTGCCGGTTATCATCGCCAGTCCTACGGTGGCTGCAAAGTCGGTGTGGGCGATGTATTGATTGGTGCAGCTGCATTAGCAGCAGATTACAATGGCTGTCCGAAGGCTTCCCATATCAAGGATAAGCTCATCGAAATGCAGCATCTGAATGAAACCTTATTTGCCTGCGGTATTGCCTGCTCAGCACTGGGCACAAAAACCGAGGCTGGCAACTATCTTATTGATCTGCTGCTGGCCAATGTCTGCAAACAGAATGTCACCCGTTTTCCATATGAAATCGTTCGTCTGGCCGAGGATATTGCCGGCGGCTTGATGGTAACTGCTCCTTCGGAAAAAGATTTAAAGGATCCTAAGCTCGGACCCTATGTTGACAAATATCTCCGCGGTGTAAATACAGTAACCACAGAAAATCGCTTAAAAATCCTGCGCCTGATTGAAAATCTCTGCCTCGGCACAGCTGCAGTCGGTTATCGCACTGAGTCCATGCATGGCGCTGGTTCACCACAAGCACAGCGCATCATGATTTCGCGTCAGGGGAACATTCGTATGAAAAAAGAACTTGCTAAGGCAATTGCTAAAATTGAAGAGTAATCTTTATGTAGAATATCAATGTCTATAATATCAGCGTGCTGCATGGCAACCATATGCAGATTGGAAGTATTTACTACCTAAGGCTGCCATGCAGCACGCAATATGTAGTAAAGGAAGGTGCATGCAGTGAAAGACTGGAAAAATATATACCCAACAAAATTTGTAACTGCAGCTGAGGCTGTAGGTCATATACACTCCAACGATAAAGTTGTTTTTACACATGCCTGCGGCGAATCGCAGTGCCTGACAAACGCTTTGGTAGAACAGGCTGATCGCCTGGAAAATGTTGAAATCATTCATATGGTGGCCATGGGAACTGCTCCATACTGCCAACCTGACATGTCCAAACATTTCCGTCACAACGCAGTCTTTGTAGGAGGGTCAACCCGCAAAGCCGTAGAAGAAGGGCGGGCTGATTTTACGCCTGTATTCTTTAGTGAGCTGCCAAATTATTTTCGCACAGGCCTGATTCCCATAGACGTTGCCTTACTACAGTTATCTGTACCCGATGAAAATGGAAACTGCAGCTTTGGCATATCAGTAGACTATACACAATCAGCCGCTGAAACCGCTAAATTGAAAATTGCTCAAATCAACAAAAATATGCCGTATACGTATGGAAACAGCATAAACATCAAGGATCTCGACTATATTGTCTGCAAGGACGAGCCTCTTATCGAGCTGCAGCCACCAAAAATCGGCGAAACAGAAAGGAAAATCGGTGAATATGTCGCCTCCTTGATTGAGGACGGTTATACCTTGCAGCTTGGCATAGGAGCTATTCCAGATGCCGTATTATCTTTTCTCGGCGATAAAAAGGATTTGGGCATACATTCTGAGATGTTTTCAGATGGTGTAGTCGATCTCGCAAACAAAGGGGTTATTACAAATGTCAAAAAAAATATTGATAATGGCAAATTTGTAGCCAACTTCCTTATGGGCACACGAAAGCTATATGATTTCGTAGACCACAATCCAGATGTTTTGATGAAACCTGTCGACTATACGAACGACCCATTTGTCGTTGCCCAAATCGATCATATTGTTTGTATCAATTCCGCTATGCAGGTTGACCTCATGGGCCAGGTAAATGCTGAAATGATTGGTCCCCGTCAATTCAGCGGCGTAGGCGGTCAGGTTGATTTTGTGCGTGGCGCAGCCCGTTCCAAGGGTGGCAAAGCGATTATCGCAATGCCATCAACTACATCACATGGCAAGATTTCTAAAATTTGTGCGAATCTTGACCCTGGTGCCGCCGTAACGACTTCTCGTAATGATGTTGATTATATTGTCACAGAGTATGGCATTGCAGCTTTAAAAGGGAAGTCTTTAAGGCAGCGCGCTGCGGCCCTGATTAAAATTGCTCATCCTGATTTCCAGATCGGGCTTATGCAAGAATTTGAAAAACGCTTTCTCTGCCGGTTCAAAGAATAATCTGCAGCTTTATAAAAATGCTGGTTAGCCCTTTGTATATGTCATAGCAATTATCCTCAAGTTATTACATCTAGAAATTGCTGATAACTGCTATGGCTTATTTTTTCTTATACCTAAATATGCGTCGATAAAAATCCAATCATTAATGGAGGTGCAATTTTTATGTTTGGTCCTGTTTATAAAAGGAACGAAGGAGAAATGCAACCCGGGATTCATCTTCATATATTTCATTTTGTACTTCGGCTGCCATTTGTTCACTATCGCTTTGAATGGCCTGATTATGTGCAGGGGCTTTTGCTTTGTGCTGTCTGCTTGGGAATTATACCGGTTTTAATGGAATACCTCAACATGCCGTTTGAAATTGCCATTACGATTGTTATTTTAAACGGTTTTTTGTACACCTGGCATGCGCATTTGGGTGATCCGGTCGTACCGGGATGGATTACACCGGCTATCCCATTGTTGCTGCTATGGCTGCAAACCTTCCCCATGGATACAGTCACTCGAATGCAAGCTCTAATTGCGTTCGAATTCGAGCTTGGATGTCTGACGCTGTTCCTAGGTGCCACAGGGCTAGCGAAACGCGTTATCGAACTGGTTCCGGATGCTTTAAAGGCAGGTATCCTGATTGGAGCAGGCATCGCTGCTGTTCGCCTAGTATTCAATCCCGGCGGAAGCTTCGACAAATACCCCTGGACAATTGCGATTGCTATAGGTTTTGCTTTCTATCTCCTATTCAGCAATCATTTTAAGAGTGTTATAAACCAGTCAAAATTCTTGCAGGTTATCTCTGATTTAGGCCTGCTGCCAGCTATGATTCTCGCAGTTATTGTTGCTCCTCTAGTCGGTGAACTGCCCTGGCCAACAATTGAATGGGGCTTTACACATCCACAGTTTTATACGCTGGTTACGGAATGGAGCCCTTTTGCTGACCGGATTGGTTTTCCCGCTGCCACTTATTACATTCAGGCAATTCCATTGGTTCTGGCTGTATATGTCGTATTATTTGGCGAGCTTATCCAGGCAGATGCCTTGATTGATGAAGCCCGTGAATTCCGCCATGGGGATGAAAATGTCCATTTCGATGCTAACCGGAACAACAGTATCGTCGGCATCAGAAATATCATTATGTCCTTAATAGGACCAGATGTTTCCATGTGTGGTCCGCTGTGGGCGGCTATGCAGGTTGTTATCTGTGAACGTTATAAGCACGGCCGTAATGCCATGGACAGTCTTATTGGCGGAGTTGCATCTTTCCGGCTCGGTACCTTTACCGGCTATTGGCTTGCCCCTATCGTAAGCTTTGTAAAACCAGTACTGCCGATTGCTCTGGCACTGACCATGCTGGTTCAAGGTTATGTTGCTGTCCGTGTTGGTGTCCTTCGCGCCAAGACATTCAATGACCTAGGCGTTGCCGGTGTTATTGCTGGTGTCCTTGTATCCCGCGGCGCCGGTTATGCATTGGGCGTAGGCATTATCCTGTGTCTGCTCATTTACGGACGCAATTTCTTCAAACGCAATATAAGTCTGTATAACACAAAAGCAGACCCCATCTTCAACCTTGCAGCTGCGCAGGAGCTGGTGCAACAAAACGAAGCAGGCCAACAGACAAAATAAAACTGTTTTTCGGAGGGACATACTATGCAGTACTACGGTGATATACTCAGAAAGCTTACAAACAGAAACACTACAGAAATATGCGAATTTTTCGTCAAAAAGTGTATGGTAAAAGCAAAAAACCAAGCTACCAATGAAGCAATGAAACGCTTCTTTATGATCAGTGCTGTATCTGCTAATGATGGAATCAAGGAACTTTTAGAACGAAATGATTTGGTATTTAGCAGTTATTGGTCTCATCGCCGCTACTTTGCAAAAGTCAAACACAATATTCCACCAGTAGTAAAATTTTATCTGTCTTGTATTTTATTGATGCTGTCACCACAAAAAACACTAATTTTCCAAAAAACAGGATTAAATGAGCAAGGTTTGCTTTCCTTGTGGTGCGATATATACAAATACAACGAATCTGACCGAAAATGCTTTAATCAGCTGGTCAGCAAGAGCTCCTTGAACAAAAATGGCCTCAACATGGTATTTACCGATTTGAACAGCATATGCCATAACAATTTGCATGGCGATGAACCTGATAATCTTCCCTGCAACGATAAAAACCGTGATTTTTTACTGTCCCGTGTATGCGAGGATGTGTATATTCTTACACAAAGACTGCGTGGATATCGCAACTTTGGTTCTTGAATTATAGGGAGTATGAGAGTATGAATCAGGCTGAATTGTATGCTTTGGCCCAAAAAAAAATGAATAATAAATGCCGTATATGCTCTGTATGCAATGGTATAATCTGTGCAGGCGAAATACCCGGATTTGGCGGCGTTGATACAGGCAACACTTTTTATCGTAACTGGGCAGCATTACAGGAATACCATATCATAGAAAATACTGCTGACCAGCCACTTTCCTGCGACACCCGTCTAAAATTATTCGGTCAAAAACTTTCCATGCCGATTATAACAGCTCCCATCGGTTCTATTGCGGTCAATGCCATGCTCAAAAACGATACACCCGAAAATCTCGAAGACAGCTACATCCATTCGTTAATAAGCGGCATTGAGCAAGCCGGTGTACTTGCCATGATTGGTGATGGACCGCAATCTTACAGCTTCGCCATTGGCATGAAATATGCTAATCTATTTCCCGGACGGGTAATATCCATCATAAAACCGCGCCCGGATGAAAGCATCATCGAACGAGGGCATTTAACAAAGCGGATAGGCGAACCGGCCTTTGGCGTAGATGTGGATTCCGCCAGGCTGAAGTTAATGAAAAAGAACGGGCTGAATATAGAACAGAAATCTCCCGATAGTTTGAGAAAAATAGCTTTCTCTGTTCCCTTGCCGTTTATAGTCAAGGGGGTTACGACGGTCCAGGAGGCCAGCGCTTGCATACATGCTGGTGCTGCAGCTATTGTCGTCAGCAATCATGGCGGACGCATATTAGATAACATGCCCGGAACCGCAGATGTATTGCCTGAAATTGCCCGCGTTGTAAAAGGCCGTATTACAATTCTGGTCGATGGTGGCATACGAACTGGCGAAGATGTTTTTAAAATGCTGGCACTGGGAGCAGACGCTGTACTGATTGGCCGTCCTGTAATACTGGGCGTTATTGGCGCCGGCGCAAACGGAGTTAAAATCCTTTTTGACCAATGGCAGTTTGAGCTTAGCGAAGCTATGCGCAAGGCAGGCGCTAGCAATCTGCAGCATATTTGCCGCAGCATGATACAAAAGGTTCCCTAAATAATTTTTTTTACAAAGAATCCTCTGCCTCAAGCGATTCTCTATAGCAAACAATTCATTCCGTACATAACCTCCAAAAGAAGCTCGCTGTACATGCGAGCTTCTTTTGGAGGTTTTTACCGTTTATACATATATGCAATTATAAAACATCTACCTGCCTATACCATATAGACAGATACCCTATACGGAATCGCAGCACCCTGACACTGCAAAAATATCTGTATGTATAAATTGACAGCTCTGGTGCCTGTTTTCAGTATAACGCTGTATAAATTTCCATCATCTGCTCTTTGGACAACGGTACATAGTTATTTTTCAGCAGCCGCTGCTGGTTCTCGATTACGCTGTCAGCAAAAGCCTCTATTTCTTCTTTCTTCATTCCATATTCATGCAAAGGTTTTTTCGGCAATATTTGCTCCAGCAAATTATCCAAGACTTCCCAAATTGTATGTGCAGGAACCATCAAGCATTCAGACAGTATCTGCTCCAGTTTCTCAATTTTTCCTTCTGGCTGGAGTTTTTTATACTCTCTGAAGATTGCAGTAAACACCTGTTGATTGGCTTCACCATGCGGAACATGATAGACGCCACCCAACGGATAGGACATCGCATGTACAGCTCCCACACCCGTATTGCTGAATGCAATACCAGCATAGGTACTGGCCAAAAGAAAATCCCCCATCCATTCTTTTTCCAGTTTTCTGTTGTTTGTAACCACCTTTTTGTAACCCGCTAAGATTGTCTCAATAGCCTTCACACCAAACAACTCAGTTATTGCTCCAGAACCTGGTGCCACAAAAGATTCCACTGCATGAATCAAGGCATCAATAGAACTTGTAGCAAATACTTTATACGGGAGACTTGTCAAAAGCTCTGGAATCAACACAGCATAGTCCGCATAAAGCGCATCATTGGCCAACCCCTTTTTTGTATGCTGCTCCTTTATTTCCATGATTGCAATATTGGTTACTTCACTACCTGTACCACAGGTAGTCGGTATGATAATAAGCTCTCTTGCTTTCTCCACAGGAAGATGTCCATCAAAATAATCGATGGTATTCCCCTCTCCTCCCAACGTCAGCAGTTTGGCAACATCAATTACCGTTCCCCCGCCAATCGCAATAACCCGGCGATAAGGCTTCTTTCTTGCTTCCTTGAAAATCTGATCCACCATTTGATTTGACGGCTCGCCTGCCCCATATTTCTCTTGAAAAATAACCCTCGCGGTCAGTTCTGCCTTCTGTATGCCCAAATCAATAAACGCATTTGTTACAATCAGGTCATCCGCTGTTACATTAAAAGATGCCGTGAATTCTGTAAAAGAATGGCACAACGCAATATGCGGTGCAATTTTAAACGGTACCATAATGAAACTCCTCTCTAATTTTTCTCAACCCCAGATTTCTTTGTCCGTTGGTACTTGTACGTTTCGCATGTAATACCCAATCCGGGAAACATTAATCAAATGCTTATAGCTCAAATTCTCTGAAATACTGTTGTTTCCCCAGGAACCACAGCCAAGCGTCGTTGTAGGATTAAATCCATTATGGAAGCTCCCACCAGCACCGGTTGAAGACGGCTGATTCACTACCAGGCGGCTGATAGGCAGTCTGGAACCTGCATAACGGATATGCTTGTCATCGTTTGAATGAATAGCAGCTGTATGCCCGGCACCTTCATAATGCAAATTAGTTTTTGCCAGCTCTACCGCTTCTTCAAATGTATCATATGACAGCGTAATCATAATAGGGAACATTTTCTCCTTACACAGCAAATCCGTCCTGCCAGCTCCCTGTGGTTTCAAAATAATAACCTTACTGCTTGCCGGAACCTGCACCCCTGCCGCTTCAGCAATATGCTGCACAGATTTTCCCACAAGTCCTGAATTGATAGTTCCTCCCGGATACATTACCTTGCGAAACTTATCAACCTTTACTGCATCATCGATATAACAGGCACCATGCTTCTCAAAAATCTTCATAATGTCTGCATGGTCCTCCCTCGGCGCAATAATACATTGTTCACCCGAACAAATAATACCATTATCAAATTTTCTTCCAGCAATGATATCCGCGGCAGCCTTATCGTAATCATAATCACGATCGATAATAGCCTGCACATTGCCTGCACCAACCCCATATGCCGGTTTTCCGCTTGCGTACGCTGCGTGCACAAGCCCCATTCCGCCTGTGGCAACCACTACATCGGCCTTTTGCATGAGCTCCTGTGTCAAATCCATCGTCGGCTCTTCTATAATCTGTATCAGATCTTCTGGAGCACCCAATTTCTTTAATTCTTTGCGCATCATGGCAACCGTATGCGCGGAGGATTTTTTGGATCTCGGATGCGGAGCGACAATAATTGAATTTCTCCCTTTTAATGCGAACATCGCATTGCACATTGGCGTAACCACCGGATTTGTTGTCGGAGTAATCGCCGCAATAACACCCTTCGGTTTTGCCACATACAGCAGGCCGTGTTCAGGCTCCTCTTTTATGATACCAACAGATTTTTTATTTTTCAGGCTCTGCCATATGGTCTGAGATTTCCCCTTGCATTTGGCAACCTTATCGGCATATACCCCCATTCCCGTTTCCTCTACAGCTTCACGCGCAAATTCCTCGGCATGTTCATAGACCGTGTGACCGATTGCACAAACCAACGCATCGATTTTCTTCTGATCGTACCCTGCAATTTCTTTCTGTGCTTTTTTGCTTTTATCCAGCAAATCTTCAATCTTACTCTCCATTTTTATCTCCCTTTCCAACTTATTCTATTGTGTATAATAAATTCATATGCAAGCTATTATACAGCCTGTTCCATATTTCCGCCTTATGAATCCTGCTCTCCACATACGCTGACAGGATCTCCTGCCTGCAACCGTTCTATAAGTTTTGGCAAAATCTCCCTTGCATCAGCAACAACACGAAGATCAGCGGCTTCAAGAATCGGTGCTTTCTCATCCTTGTTGATTGCAATAATCAAACCAGAATCCTTCATCCCACAAAGGTGATGCGTCGATCCAGAAATCCCCACACCAATATATACAGCAGGACGCACGGATTTACCACTTGTCCCAATCATCTGTTCTTCTCTGGCGAACCCCGGCATCCAAGGGAGGCCGGGTACAGCCTACCGCACCACCGGTAACCTCCGCCAACTGTTCTACAAGTTCCCACATTTCATGACTTGCTGCACCGAATCCACCAGCTATCACAACCTCTGCTTCTTCTAAAGAAACTCCTTTCATCTCTTCCGGAATAAAGGAAACAGCTTTTACTCTGCCACTGTCTTTTTTCAAAGCCTCTGCTGGGTTATATTGCTCAACCTTGCATGCAGCTTTCCGATAGCAAACAGGTTTAGCAAGAATGCCCGGACGCACCGTAGCCATTTGTGGCCGGCACTCAGGACAAAGAATATCTCCCAGCACCTTGCCTCCAAAGGCTGGAACCACCGCCACCAAATCTTCTTTTTCATTCAGCCTTAAGTCCACGCAATGCGCTGCTACCCCGGTCTGCAGTTTAGCCCCTAAAGTTGGTGCCAGATCCGATCCCATTGCAGTAGCGCCCATAAGCACTACTGCAGGCCTCCGCTCCTCAATCAATCCCTGCAATACTAAAGCATAGGTTTCATTCTGAAAAATTTCCAATGCGGGATGCTGTGCTATGATTACAGCTTCTGCTCCTGCCTCGCTTAAAATCCCTGTATAAGCATCTGGATTTTCTCCTAATAAAACTGCTGTCACGGGCTCATGTAAACAGTTCTGCTGTTTCAACTCCCTGGCTTTGGACAGCAATTCCAAACTTACACTATGAATGCTCTTATTCTGTATCTCGGCAATTACCCAAATACCCTTATATGATCCACGTTCCAGTTTCGCCACCTTATTACACTGCCTTTCTTTGTATATTTATGCCGGCTACCCGTAATGCTGCTGTCAATGCCTCGACAATCACATCCGGAGATCCCTCCAACACTCGTCCCTGACGTTTCATGGATGGTATCGTAATATCCCCCGGCCATGTTGGTGAACCTGTCTCTCCTAATCTGTTTTCCTCAGCCTGAAGCTCTGCATTTCCCATGACCTTGCAAGTTTTACAGTTGGCTGCTTTGATGCCGCTGGCAGTAATATACCTCGGTTTCCCAGCATCTCTGGCTATGCCTAGGACAGCCGGCAAACAGACAATATACTCAGCAACAGCATGCTCTAGGCCGACTGTTGCTTGTATTTCATTATCACTCAGCAAGGAAAATTGCTTTACATTCCATAGATGAGCCATAGACAGACATTCACCTAATTGTGCTGGTACCTGCGCTGTTGCCCCATCTGCACTTTCTGTTCCCGTCAGGACAAGATCAAAGCTGCCCATTTTTTTCAATCCCTGTGCCAGCGTATAAGCTGTTGCCAGCGTATCTGCCCCCGCGAATAAACGGTCACTCAGCAATAGAGCCTCATCAGCACCCATAGCCAGAGTTTCCTTCATCTCAAACCTTGCTTCGGGAGGTGCCATACCAATAACTGTAACTTTGCCGCCATATTTTTCCTTCAGCTTCAAAGCCTGCTCCAACGCAACCTTATCGCCCTTTCCAATTATGCTTGGAACGCCCTTACGCGTGAGGCACTTCGTTTTTGCGTCTATCGTTATCTTGTCATAATATGCAGGATCCGGCACAGATTTTATACATACTGCAATTTTTAATTCCATCAGTATTCCTCCTGTTTTCCCTTATTTCAACGATTCTGCGGCTATAACGACTTTCAATACATCCGAGGTTCCACCAGCCGTTGAACCAGTAAGTGCATCTCTCAGAAATCTCCCCACTGGATATTCATTAATAACACCATAGCCACCCATCAAATCAATTGTACGTTTGGCTGCACGAATAGCTCCCTCAGTTGCTGCATATTTGGCCAGTGCAAATTCGCCGGCACATGGCTCTCCGGCATCTTTCATACCAGCGGCACGATAAGTCAGCAGTCTTGCCGACTCATAATCCAGCCTGTTCTCAGCCAGAGAAAATTGAATGTTTATCAATTTATGCAGAGGTTTACCATAAATCATGCGTTCCTTGGAAAATTCCAGTGACTCTTCTAAGCACCCCCGCAAAATACCAAGACAAATAGCACTCATACCCGCACGCCCAACCTCTTGTATCGTTGATAAGGCAATCTTCGCGCCGCTGCCTTCTTTTTCCAAAATATGGCTTTCATCGAGTTCCACATTTACGCAGCTTATATCTCCAGTATTAGAGGAACGCATCCCCAGTTTATGTTCTGCTCTGCCCGGCATACGGCCTTGTGTATCTTTATCCATCAAGAATGCTGTAAGGACAGAACGCCCCCTGGCATTCTTGCCTGTTACAACCGTCCAAAGGTCAACATCGGCAAGGTGAGCATTCGTAATAAAGCATTTACGGCCATTGAGCAGCCATTTACCATCTTGCTGCATACCCGTAGACTGTTGTCCCATAAAATTAGAACCACCAATAGCTTCTGTCAGAGACAAGGCTCCGACTTTTTTCCCCGTTGCCATATCCGGCAGATATTTCTGTTTCTGCTCTTCACTGCCGAACAACAGAATACCGCCCATACATAACTGATGTGCCATGATAGTAATGGCCAGGCCAGCCGAATGTCTGGCTAGTTCCTCCAGGCAAATGACCCTTTCTATATACCCCATACCTACGCCGCCATAGCACTCAGGAACAAACGTTCCTATCATACCCAATCTTCCTAACTCTGGAAAGAGTTCAATCGGACAATGGTTTTCTTCATCCCAGCGTTTCGCATGGGGAGCAATTTCGGCTTCCACAAACTCACGGACAGCCTTACGCAGTAACTGCTGTTCTTCTGTAAACACAAACATGCTCATTTTTTCTCTCCTTTTCACAATTCTATTATAAAAAAAGGCCTCTCTTACAATCCATGCCCTTTCCCGGGAATCGATTATAAAAGAGGCTCTTGAAACGCCATTTAAAATTAGCCTACAGGCAATCTTAAACAAGCCTATACTAATAGGCTTTCCATCATAATCTCCTCCCCGTCACTCGCAGGTCAAGCAGTGATTGTTAAAACAGGCAGTTCTCCTGGCTCCGGATCTTCACTCATCTGCGCCTTCCCAAAGCTTCCGCTCCAGTGACATATTTTCTGCAGATTCATTCCCCGATACAGTGGCGGGACCGCGCTGACCTTACATCAGACTTCCCTATTAAGTCCTTTCGGACACCTGTCTCCTACTATATGAAATTTTTCACAAAACTGGTACGTTGCTTATCATATCATTGATATATTTTATTGTCAATATGAAATGCAAACTATGTTTTATTATTATATATTGTATGTTTACTAATTAAAACATCATCTCAGCCCCTAGACTGCGGCACTTGAACCACATAGCGTCCGTTCGCAGTTGAATTACCCAGTCACAAAACACGGCAAGCCATTCCCAACACCACCACATGCTCTACAAAGTGATATTTCTCTCTCATCAAATACGATAATCATCCTTTAAATCTTCCATAAGCCCGTATTCCATAAGAATCCCTTCCAATCGCTCCTGCGTCATGGGTTTAGGAATCGTAAAATCCCGATTGATCTCTATACTATGCGCCAATTCCCGATATTCCTCTGCCTGTTTAGACTCCGGCCTGTATTCGATTACCGTTTTGCGATGGATTTCCGCATGCTGTACAATATTATCGCGCGGTACAAAATAGATGAGTTTCGTACCCAGTTCTTCAGCAAAAGCCCGCAAAAGCTCAACTTCCCGGTCTACATTGCGGCTGTTGCAGATGATGCCCCCCATACGGACACCTCCTCTTTTCGCATATCGCTGGATCCCCTTGGCAATATTATTGGCTGCATAAAGCGACATCATTTCGCCGCTGGCAACAATGTATATTTCCTTGGCTTTCCCTTCGCGTATCGGCATGGCAAAACCACCGCAGACTACATCACCCAAGACAGCATAAAATACATAGTCCAAGTCCTCCGTATAGGCGCCCAGACGTTCCAGCAGCCCGATGGATGTGATGATACCCCGCCCGGCACACCCTACACCCGGTTCCGGTCCTCCGGATTCTACGCAACGCGTCCCCTGATAGCCAGTTTTTAAAATGCGTTTCAGCTCAATATCTTCTCCTTCCTCACGCAGCGTATCGAGTACCGTCTTTTGTGCGAGTCCGCCCAGCAAAAGGCGCGTCGAGTCCGCTTTCGGATCGCAGCCCACAACCAGCACCTGTGCACCGTTTTCCGCCAGTCCTGCGGTTAAATTCTGTGTCGTGGTAGATTTCCCAATACCGCCTTTGCCATAAATGGCAATTTGCCGCAATGTTTTCTTCGTCATAAAGCATCATCCTTTTCTATTTATACTCAGCCATGAGAGAAGGTTTCCTGTACCTGAAGTTCTCCCAGGTAGACTTCCCTGCTAAAATTGTTTTTTCCTGGTATGCCAACTGCATCTGCACGACAATGCTGGCAATGGCGGAATACATTGATATATTTTCCCGCCTCTTGCCGCGCAGCTTCAACATCCACACAGGATGGAATCTCAAATCCTTTGAAATCATGCTGTGGAATCAGGGGAATGATATTATACATCGAAGCCCCTGCTTCACTGACCGCTTTAGCCACATCCTGGATATGGAAACGGTTAAGCTCATTGATCAGCACCGTATTGACTTTTATGACAATGCCTGCCGCTGCAATCTTTCGGATGCCTGCCAGCTGGTTCCTGATGAGAATAGCCGCTGCTTCCTCTCCTTCATAACGTTTTCCGTGGTACAGTATGCCCCGGATGATTTTTGCCTGGATACTGGGATCTACAGCATTTACCGTAACCGTCAGCGTATCAATGCCAACAGCAATGAGTTCCCCGGCACGTTCATCGAGCAGCAAGCCATTCGTGCTCATGCACTTTAATAATTCCGGGAATTTCTTCCCAACCAGCTGAAAGGTTTCCAAGGCATTATCACCAGCAAGCGTATCGCCTGGACCCGCAATTCCAACCACACGAATTTCCGGACAAAAACGCAGCGCACGCGTGACATATTCCACAGCATCTTCCGGCTTAATTATGGACGCCGTTACCCCCGGCCGATTCTCCTTCGCATTTATTTTACGGTCACAGAAACAGCATTCTATATTGCAGCCCGGGCATACCGGCAAATGGACTCTTCCTCTATTGTTGCGTGCTCCAAAGCACGGATGCAGTTCTCGTACACGCGATATCTCCATTCTTGCTCCTTCCTTCTATCTTCCGTCTTATTTTAAACTTTTTTGTATTGCCCATGGAGCCGCCGGTCATAGATAATCACCTGCTCCACGGCAGATTGGATTTCCCCATCCGCCTCCAGCGGCGTAATCCCCCGCACTTTCAAATGGGCTTCGGCTCCGCGCCCGATGGCTTCCGCCAGCACATACCGACAGTCCGCAAGCGCCTCGGCTGTTTCCTGCAAGACATTTTCGTCATGTGACCCATGTCTGCAGGGCGATGCAACTTCACGTTTGCCTTTGGCTGCATAAGTACCATCATCTCCCACCGATACGATATAAAAAACATCACTGTGTCCAAAATGACGGTCAATCTGCTCACCGTCACTGGATGCCACTGCTACTAAAAATGACATATTCTCACCTCGGCTCAAATAAGTTCGTAGACAAGTAACGAAGACCGGTATCGGGGAATAAGACTACAATCCGCTTGCCTTTATTTTCAGCGCGCTTTGCAACCTGCAGCGCTGCATAAAGTGCTGCCCCCGAAGAGGTTCCTACCAATATCCCATCGGTTTTTGCTACTTCCTGTACGGCAGCCGCAGCCTCTTCACCTTCAATGGTAATGACCTCATCATAAATATCCCGGTTCAAAGCTCCCGGCATATGGTCTTCCGGAATTCCGGAAAAGGGATGCGTACCTGTGATTTCGATTTTGGGATGCGGATTTTCCGGCGATGGCATCGATTTTTCCCCTGGCTGCACCCCGATAATATGAACAGAAGGGTTCCGTGCCTTTAAAAATTCACCTGTCCCCGATAAGGTTCCTCCCGTTCCCACGGCCGCAATAAAAATATCAATTTTCCCATCTGTATCCTCCCAAATCTCCGGCCCTGTAGTCTCCCTATGCGCGCCGGCATTTTCCGGATTGCCCACCTGATCCAGAAAATACCGGGTGTTGTCGGTTTTCAAATGATGCTCTTTTAAATACTTTACAGCCGCCATAAAGTCCCCATTGGTTTCATCTAATACTTTTTTTACAGCAGGAACCGTTGATAGCTTAATCGTTTCTCCTCCCAAAGCCTGAATGACAGCAAAACGTTCATGGCTGACCTGATCCTGAATGTACACCTGATATTTATATCCTTTGGCGGCAGCAATTGCGGCTTCTGCAATACCTGTATTGCCGCTTGTCGTCTCAACCAGAGTATCTCCCGGATGGATAAGTCCTTTCGCTTCGGCATTCTCGATCATGGCCCGTGCAATACGATCCTTTACACTCTGATTTGGATTAAAATATTCCAGTTTTGCAATAAGCTCTGCCCTAAGACCATGCTTCTTTTCGTAATTCGTAAGCTCCAAAAGAGGCGTATGCCCTACCAGTTCTGTAATCGAATGATGGATTTTCCCCATGATTTTTTTCTCCTTTTCAATTGAATCTCGTCCGAACCACAGAATATATATCCTCCAGCAAACGCAAGCCGCCATCATATCCTACATAAAATCCATTTATCACCAGGCGTTCATTGACCGGCCAGGATACATTCAGGAAATGCGCATCTGTTTTTTGTGCCAGTTCCTTTTCCCAATAGCTTCCCAAAAGCAGCGGATAACCATGATAATCTGTTTTTTTGATTTCCTCATGGATTTTATATCCATCGACGCCAAAAGCAGCTTCAGCTTCAATGCCATAATTCAAATCACGAAAATATCCCCGAACAGCTTCCTGATATTCCGCGGGAGTATCATCCACAATATATTGTTTTGCCGGAAATCTTCCAAGATCATTGACCAAAAATTTTGTGATGCCCAATGCATACTGCGCATCTGCAATAACCGAAAATTCTTTCGACATGGAACGAGTCTCCAAAAAAATATCGGCAAAGCGCTCAATATAGTAATAATAATTTGCTTCTTTTTCTGCGATGAACTTCTCTGTACGTGCCTTATCCAAACCAGCGAATTCCGTAACTGCCCGCAGGAATTTACTCGTCTCAAAGGCTCCAATCGGAAGCGTTGGCCAGTGGAAATAAGGCGTTCCAAACTTTTCTTTCATCTTTTTCACATTCGCAAGACCTACCCATGGCGATACCAATAAATTAAAGGCCGCCTTGGGAATCTTCCTGACATTTTCTATGCCTCGCCCATGTCCAAAAATCGTATTAGGCTTCAAACCGATTACGGCCAATAAATCTTCAAGCGCACGTAAATTACCGCTCCAAAACTCATCCTGGTATGGCACATCTGCCCAAACATTTACAAGACCCGGTTCTTTTTCGCTGTCTGGTACAGGCTCTAAAAGCTGCTCCACTAAGGCATCGACAACCCATTCATGTCCCTTATAATTGTTTCCTTTGAAACCGGGAGTCGAAGCAAAGATTACCGGCTTCGCGTTATCCGCGAATTCTGATACGATTTCATCTACCGTATCACCGACAATTTCCGGCGTACACCCTGTAAGTACGACATAAAGATCCGCATCGATGACCTTGAGCGAATTCTCGATCGTCGATCGTAATTTTTTTTCTCCGCCAAAAACCACATCACGTTCATTGATGCTTGTGCACGGAAAAATATTAGGAGAAAAGAATCCGCTGTTTCCTGCTGAATTCGATAGCTTCTGTGCACATCCCGGCCCTGCATGCAGGATTGGAATCGCACGTTCTATAGCCTGTACGGTCGACATTGCACTCATCGCACATTTATATCTTTGTTTGTCTAAAATCTTTGCCATTCTGCCGTCTCTCCTTATGCCTTTTCCAAAAATTTCCCGATAGGCTGCTGATACCACCAATCGGTATAGGGCAATTTCACATGTTCTGCTAAATTGCGTTCAAAACTGCGATTCTTAATAGTATCAAGTACGGTATGCGCAAAATCCAGCGTGCCCTTGTAGCCGAAAATCATATATTCATCTGCAACAAAAAGTGCCGGGAATCCTTGTTTAATGGCCCATACCGTCGAACCAGGATGACGCGATAAATATAAATCAGGCTTATACTTGTTCAATATGTTGAGAACCTCAAAATTCTGCTGATCGGCCACACTTACTTTAAAATTCGGATTGTTTTCCAGAAGATACTTCATCGCCGGCGGTACATTACCGTCGTCGTACTGCCTGTCATAATGCCAGGCAGCTCCCCATACGACCTCCATGCCCAATTCCTGCAGAACACGGGAAACTTCAAATGTATAGCCAGGTCCCATACCAATTACACAGCGGATGCCCTTGAGTTCTTGTTTCAAGGCTTCAATCCGGGGTAAATATATTGCCCTTTCCCGGGCAATGTACCGTTCAACTTCTTTGGTCTTTCCGATCGTAGTGCCAATGGCCCGCAGCCATGTCTCAAAGCCTGTAATTCCCAACGGATTAATTGTCCGAATGTAAGGAACGCCATACTGCTGTTCCAAGCCATTCCCCAAGTAATTACCCAGTGTCCCGCAAATGCAGACTGTAGCCAGTGCCTCTGATAAATGCGAAAGCTCTTCAACCGTCGCATTTGCATACAGGAAAACTGGTTCCACCCCAAATTCAGCAAAAATCTTAATGATTTCCGGACGTGCTGACTCATAAAAGTTCTTGAAGTTAATCGTATTCCGTTTTTGCTTTGGCGGCTTTACAATGCTTGTCAAAACCGCATGATCGGAAAGGTCGAACCCAGTTGCCCAGATACGTGATTTGAAACCCTCACAATGCACTGCCGCAATCGGCACATCAATCTCCTGCCGCAAGTCATCGACAATACTTTCGATATCTTCCCCGATGACACCCGATGCACATGAACTTGAAACAAAAATCGCCTTTGGATGATACCGTTCGTATGTCGTACGCACGATTTCGGCAAGCTTTTCACCGGCACCAAAAATCGTATCATTTTCATCCATATCTGTTCCGATGTACACAGCGTGATTTACAATACCACGCTTCGCCGCCACCTGCTTTGTGACCCGATAGCTTTGCGTCCCGGTTGTGGAGCAGCCGGAGGGGCCATGGTGAACTACCGCAATATCCCGTATTCCTGAAAGCTGGCTGAGTGCACAACCCGAAAGGCAGCTGCTGGATTGTGAGAAGCAGCGTGCGCATCCGCGCAATGTACCACAGGCACTTTGTTCGGAAAGCTCTTTTAAATCGCCGATATATCCTGTAATCGAACCCAAACGTGATTCCCGCGTACCAATATCGGAAAGACCTAATTGAATTGCCATAAAAACTCCTTCTTTCTACAAAAAAACTCAAATATAATACATACTCTCAGCATTAATAAAGCGCGAGAGAAATTTCTTTGTACGTTCCTCCTTCGGATGGCCGAAAATTTCCTCCGGAGTGCCTTCCTCAACAACTACCCCCCCATCCATAAAGACGACCTTATTGGCGATTTCCCGGGCAAAGCTCATTTCATGCGTTACGATAATCATGGTGATTCCACGATGGGCAACCTTGCGAATAACCTCCAGTGTCTCTCCCACCAATTCCGGATCCATCGCCGATGTCGGCTCATCGAAAAGAATCACCTCCGGCTCAAGCACTACAGCCCTGGCAATTCCCACGCGTTGCTGCTGCCCACCGGAAAGCTGCGCAGGATATGCATCCCTTTTCTCTTTGAGCCCCACCCATACCAAAGACTCTTCCGCTTTTTCCCGGGCAGCTTTCACGGGAACCTTCCTGGCTGTCACAAGCCCTTCCATAATGTTTTCTAAGACAGTTTTGTTATTGAAGAGATTGTAATTTTGAAATACAAAAGCCGTCTTTCTGCGAACTGCAAGAATCTCGCGCTTGGATGCCCGGTTGAGGTCTACCGTCTTTGGGCCAATGCTAAGTTCGCCAGCATCGGCATGTTCCAAAAAATTTATGCAACGCAAAAAGGTCGTCTTACCACTGCCACTGGGGCCCAAAACAGCAACAACATCGCCATCTTCAACTTGAAGGGAAACCTTTTTGAGTACACTTTGCCCGTTGAAGCTTTTTTGCACATCCTTAATCTCAATCATGCCAGTTGCCTCCTATATTTCCGTCCGCGCAGTTCAATCCGGCGAAAGGTATATTCCACACACGCAGTAAGCACCCAATAGATCAATGCTGCCGCAATATAGCTTTCCAAAAAACTATATGTTTTGGAAGCAGGAATACTGGCTCCTGCCAAAACTTCTGTAATCCCAATAGCTACAACAATGGATGAATTTTTAATAATGCCTACAATATTATTGGTAACCATGGGCAGCGCGACCGGAAGCATTTGCGGCAAAATAATCCGGCGCAGGGTTTGTACTTCCGTAAGTCCTACCGAAAGCGCCGCCGCATGCTGTCCGTTGTCTACCGAATAAAATGCCCCCCGAAAGGCTTCCTCTATATTGCAAATAGCCTGCAGAGACAGGACAACGATGCCAATCCATATATTATCAATTTGCGCTGCCGTAATGCCAAGAGAGAGGCTGCTGCTAACCGCGTTGAAATTTGCCATGAACATAAGGTTGAAAATCAATAAAGCCACGACCGTCGGCAACCCTTGATAAATTACGACAAATACTGCAATCAACGGACTAAAGAATGATACCTTATAGACACGCACAACGGCAAAAAGAATACCGAAAACGAATCCGCAAAGAATCGGAATTCCCGTCAATTCCATGGTACGGGGCAAATAGGTTAAGCCGCTTTGTAAGCTTTCCCAAAAATAAACTGCATTAAACTCCATACTTCCTTCTCCTTATGTATAAGACAATTTCCTGTCTAAAAAATGAAATAACAAGCGAAGGAGCGCACTGGCAACAATGAACAAAAGCGCAATAAAAAGATAAGCTTCCAACGCATGTTTCGTACTGGCACCCAGCGTTTTTGCCCGTCCCATGATATCTACGACCCCGATGAGAAAAGCCAGCGATGTCCCATGGAAAAGCGCGATAAAATCCGTACCAAAACTCGGCAAAGCTATGCGTATTGCCTGCGGCAGGACAATACGCCGATACGCCTGCCAACGTGTCAGGCCAACCGAAAGAGCAGCCTCCATCTGTCCCGTTGGAACCGATAGAATAGAACTTCGAAAAATTTCCGATAAAAAAGCCCCTTCATTGAGTGCAAATGCTATATAAACAAAAACAATCTTATCCCAACGATTTGCCTCAATCCCCAAAGCCTGCAGCACAATCGGCAGACCATAAAATACGATGAGAATCTGCACCAGCATGGGGGTTCCCCGCATGAAGGAGATATACAACCGCAAAAAAGGCTGGAAAAACCATTGGCCATGTATCCGCAGCAATGCGATAACCATGCCTAAAAATACACCAAGGATAATTGCATAGGCAACAATGCCAAGCGTAACCGGCAGATACGGCAAAAGCCGCGGAATGTCGTCTACAAATCGGCTCCAGCTAAAAAATTCTCCCACTCCGTTCACTCTCTTTCTGTATAATCATCTCCCAGGACCTCACGTGAGATTTCTGCTAACCGGCCGGATTCCTTAAGCTGCTTAATTGCTCCATCAACTGCCTCCTGCAATTCTGTGTTTTTTTTGCTAAACACAAAATAAGTCTGTGAAGTCGCTATCGGCTGCCCCACCTGCTTCAAAATATCCTGTCCATTTCCAAAAGCCCGATTCAGCTTGGCAGTATCCCTTTTTGTCATAACCGTAGCATCCCAAATACCATTTTTGAGTCCTGCTGACTTTTCTTCATCTGTACTGTGATCTACATAAACCAATATAATCGGATTGTCCGCATGCGATGCATTGTATTTTTCAAGCAAATAGCTCGTATTATTACCAGTAGATGTCATCACTCGTTTTCCTTGTAAATCATCCAATGAATTTATACTCGAATTAGCGGTTGAAACCGTAATATATGTAGTATAGGTTGTATAACTTTCCTTACCAAACAAATACTTTCTTTCCCTTTCATCATTGCGTTCATACTGATGCGCACCGATATCAATCTTACCGGCATCAAGCGATAATAATACATTTGAAAAATCATATATCTGGTATTTGAATTTATACTGCGGTAAAAGTTCATTGACAGCCTTTAACACCTCATACTCATACCCGACAAGATTTCCATCCGCATCCAGATAGCAATATGGCTCATATGCGTTTCCCGTACCTACAATGATTGTTTTCGCTGTACTTTGGCTGCTGCTATTTTCTGCTGCTTTTTCAGTCCCACATCCTGCCATCAATCCTATAGCCAAAACAACCATTGTCCAAAGGATGCATACAGATAGCACCTCCTGCTTCCGCTTTACCAATCCCAAAAATTCTTTTTTCAAACAAAACCACTCCTCTCTCAATAAAAAAGCCTGCCGAGTTCCAAGCACAATTCACTTGAATTTCGACAGGCTTTAGTTTGTCTAATGACCTGTTGGCAAATCATATTTTTTTATCATCCAGCGGAGTATCCGCTAAACGAAGTGCCCCTTTTTCCAGCAGAAGCATCCTGTCTGCCTGTCTCGCATACTGCATATCATGCGTAACTAAAAGAACTCCCGCTCCCGCAGTCCGCACCTGCTGAATTGCCCGCCATACAGTCCCTGCCGATACCTCATCCAAATCGTTCGTTGGCTCATCTGCCAGCAACAGGGCCGGTTCCAGGAGCAATGCCCGTGCAAGTACTGTGCGCCGCAACTGCCCCTGGCTCAGTTGGGCAGGAAAAAAATCCGTCTTGGCAGCCAAACCAAATATTTTTAAAAGCTCTTCTCCCCGTTTTTTTCTCGCTGCCGTTTTTCCAAAAAGCCATGCTGGCAATAAAATATTCTCCTGTACAGTCAGTGCACCGACAAGACGTGCACGCTGAAAAACAAAGCCCATATACTGCCGGCGCAATGCTGCTTTTTGAGTGTTTCCCAGAGACTGCACTTCTTTTCCATCGAGAAAAATCGCCCCGGCATCGGCTTCCTGCAACAAACCCAGGATAGACAGCAACGTTGTTTTTCCATTGCCGGAAGCCCCCGTAATTGCAACTAATTCGCCTCGTTCCAACGACAAATGAATCCCATGCAGAATAGTTTCTTTGCCATATTTTTTTTCAATATTTTCTGCTCTAAGCAACATGTGGATGGCACCCTTTTCTTCATCATGAAAAATCACTGCGGGTCATAACGATACCCGGTGATAATCGGCTGCTTTTATAAGCCGGCAGCAATGCAGCAAGTGTCCCTAACAAAATGAACCCTAAAAACAAGGCAAAGCCAGTAAATAAAGAAAAGCTCACCGACGGTGGTAAAAAAGGAAACGCCTCGTAATTCTCCATAAACGCCAGACCGTATCGATAAAAGAAAACACCTGCAGCAAGCCCGCCAAGGCTTCCCACGCTGCAGATGGAAACAGCCTCTCCCCATACAAGGAGTGCCAGACGTGAAGGCTCCAGCCCCATCGCCAGATAAAGTCCCCACTCACCCTGCCGTTTATGCACCTGCTCATAGAATCCGACAAAAAGCTGGAATATGCACACAGCTGCAGCAAACCCGCTGATTCCGAACAGCAATCCTAAAAGCACCGTGAATTCACGCTGTATATGCTTCCTGGTTTCTGCAGCAGAAAAAACCTGTACATCCCCCAATGAACGGATACGTTGTTGCACCACTGCCTGAGAAGCCGCCGGTTCAAGCTTCACCAAAACCGCTGAAACCAGGGTATCCGGGTTTTCTTGTCCCGCAAAGCTTTCCTGCAGCTGCGGGGTCGTCTTTGCCAATTGGCGTGCTATCTTGATATCCATAAGAATAGATGAATCCAGCCCGGTTCCGCTTACCTCCAAAACACCAGCAACCCGAAAAAGTTTTCCCAGTATAAACAAGTGCTTAAGGTTAGCTGAAGCTACCTTGCTGCCCACAAGTATCTCATCCGGCTTGAGCGGCTGTGCCGTAGAATTCCCCTTACGCCAGGCATTGGAAACCCAGTCTGATGTACTGTCTATCCCTACCAGGCGCAGGGATTCACCGACATCACAACAATCCTCCGTCAACGTCTGCGTAAAAAACTGTCCGGCAGCTCTTGAAACACCTGCCATCTGCTGTATTTCCGGTACAAGCTCCGCTGGCATATAAATGTTTTGCGGTGCACCTCCATAGAGTATTTCACCTGGTGCAACCTCACTTTTGGCTGGTACAACAAGCAAGTCTGCCCCCAAACGGTCTTCATCCTTTCCCAATCCACCCAAAAGTCCCTCTCGTAAAAGGAAAACAGAAAACAACAGCCCTGTACTAAGCATTACCGAAAGGGCAAGGGCCAGAACCCGGCCTTTCCGGTACTGCAGCGAACGTAAAATAAGCTGTATCATTCGGCATCCGTCCCTTTGCCTGAACGTTTACGATTTTACCAAATCGTAAAAAGTCCGCTGCCTGCAAGCAGTATGCTGGCACCCCGTATCCATCCGGTCGTGACGTGGCATGCACTATCTGCATGCATACATATTCCGGCCGACCATGAAAATGGTAAAATGAATACTGCAGCGGCAATTGCTACCAAAAATACACCAACGATTTTTTTTACTTCCGGCTGCCGCGCTTGCAAAAGAAGTAGTGCACCTAAAATCGCCAGCCATGCAAACAAGAATTCAGCCCTATAAGTAAAAAAACAACGCATCGGCTTTCCCTCAACCGGGCAAACCGGGAAAATATATGGCAGGACCAGCAGGGCAATCGCCGCTACCAGAGCCAAGCCATGCACCCATTCTTTGCTTCGCATGACACAAATCCTCCTTTCTTTATTTACTGAATGTTCTCTTTCGAATCAAACAACAGAAAACTATTTTTTTGCAACGCATCGACATCTATCTGCCCATCCAGCATCCCGACCTGCTGCAGCTGCTTCGCAGTTATCGCAAACGCATCATAAGCTCCCTTGGCCGACGGAATATAATTATAAGTTTTCAATACCTGGGCATTGAATATCGGGTCACCCGGAACCCATTTATTTTCAACCTGTATTTTTGCTGCCTCATCCTGATGCGAGGCAATCCACGTACTGGCCTTCTGCATTGCCCGGGTGTATTTGGCGGCAATGTCCGGTGAATCCGCCGCAATATTGTCACACACATAGGCCGTGCAGCAATATTGCGTATTATACGGAGGCGTCACTGCAGAATCAGCAACTGCCGTCAGATGATCTTCCCTTATCGCCACAGAAGCCGTTGGATCGTTCATCGCCAAAGCATCTACAGCCCCTCGCTGCAAGGCCAAAGGTAATTCAGACGGACTGAATACGACAAATTCAACCTCCGGGTTCTTTTCCGTAACGTTGATGCCAGCATCGGCCAACGCACGCTTGGCGAAGATGATAGGACTGCTGTTCATGCTGGGAACACCAATGCGTTTCCCCTTCAAGTCCGTAAGGCTCTTGATACTGCCATCCTGCGGCACCAGCAGCTTATCGCAGCCGGTATGCAGTCCGGAAGTGATTTTTATAGGCAATCCATTGGAAATTGGCTGGATCAAGCTTGCCAAAAGGCCAAAACCTGCATCAACCTGTCCTGCGGTAACCGCTTCAAATGCCGCCCCCGGTGCCAGCTTAATGAGCTCTACATGCAACCCCTCTTCCTCGAAAAACCCCTTCTCCTTGGCAATATGCACGGGTGCCTCGCAAAGGCTACCGCTATATCCGACTTTCAATACGAAATCCTGATCTGATGCACTTTTCTGTTCACCGCATCCAGCCAGTAAAAATACCGGCAAAAGAAGAATTATGGCCCAGCCCATAAGCTTTCTTTTCATTTGAAGATTCCCCTTTCCCTTTATATTACAAATTATTACAAATAATAATCAGGTTCATATGTTTTTCCCGCAAAATTCAAGATTTCCAAAATTTTTGACCGAAGCCGCAAAAAATCGGTATTACTGCGTGCCCGGGGTCTCGGCAGCTCCACCTGGATACAGGTTTCAATCTTTGCGGGACGCGGTGTCATAACAACCACCCGATCTGAAAGATAGATTGCTTCATCCACATCATGGGTTACCATGATCATGGTAGTCTGACGCTCCTGCCAAATACGCAGCAATTCATCCTGCATGTTCATGCGTGTAAACGCATCAAGTGCGCCCAACGGTTCATCGAGCAGCAGAACCTTCGGATGATTGACCAGGGCCCGCGCCAGTGAAGCGCGCTGTGCCATCCCGCCGGATAACTGATGCGGATAAGAATGGTAAAAATCCTCCAGACCGACAAGACGGATAAACGCATCCACTTCTTCTTTTTGTTCTGTATAAACACCACGCGCTTTCAATCCAAATGAAACATTGTGGTAAATATCGAGCCACGGAAACAGCATTGGATTTTGAAACACGAGCCCACGTTCATAAGATGGACTCGTAATAGCCGCTCCATCAATATAAATCTGTCCCTCCGTCGGCGCATCAAGCCCAGCAATCAAGCGAAGCAAGGTCGACTTACCACATCCGGATGGCCCGATAAAAGAAACGAATTCTCCGGCATGAATGGTAAGCTCCACACCGGAAAGAGCTGTAACCTCGCTTCCATCCTGCTGGAAAAACTGCTTGACAACACTGCCGACTTTAATTTCACCTACCATTTGATTACTCCCTTCTGCCATACCAGCACATGGTCCCGCACCCGGAAGAGTAATGTAATCAGCATATAGAACGTGACCGCAATCAATATAAGACCTGCATACACGTTGGCGTATGCCATCATATCCTTCTGCCAGTTGATATACCAGCCGATGCCATTCTTGACTCCCAGCATTTCTGCTGTCATCAGCGTGAGAAAAGATGCACACATGCCATTGAACAGACCCAGAAACACATGCGGCATGGCTGCCGGAATCCCAACTTTGAAAATCTGATAAAATCTTCCCGCACCTAATGTACTCGACACCTCAAAATAAGCGTTTTGCACATTTAAAATTCCACTGCTGGTCATAACCGCGGTGGGAAACCAGACCGCCAGCGCGATGAGGAAAGTGCTGGCAGAGAACGTCGTAGGGAAGCTGACCAATACAATCGGTATCCACGCCGTTGCCGGAATCGGCCCCAGTATACGCACCAGTGGATTGATCCAGTATGCTGCAGACCTACAAAAGCCTACCGCAACCCCCGTGATAAATCCCACCAAAGCTCCACAGACAAATCCCGTAAACAAAAGCTTTCCTGAAGATCCCAAACATGTCAGCAAAAAAAGCCAGTCCTCGAAAAGAACGCTTAAAATCTTGTCCAAAGAAGGAAAAAAGATGACCGGCAGCAACGTAATCTTTTTCGTTATGACATTTGACACGTTCAAAACAAGAAAGACAACGGCAAAAAAAAGTGATGATTCCGCCAGCCATACCTGCAGACGTTTACAGAAAAAGGAGCCCGCCGCCGCTATGCCAAAACAAATCACGGCTATCGCCAATACATACAGAAAGTACGGATGCTTTGTCGCTGCATGACGTCCGCTGTCGTGAATAAAAAGTTCCACGGCAATAGCCAGCAACGCAGATATTGCAGGTAAAAAAACATGACATATTCTTCCTGCATTCTTGATTTTTTCTACTGCCTGGATATGCGTTTGTTCATTTCCTATAGATTCAGCTATGCTCTTCATCTTATCAGCCTCCCTGACTGTTGTCTGCCACACATAGAAATATCCGTCTATGCTTTTAAAAACAAAAAAGCCCATTTCTCAGTTGTACAAGCACAACCGAAAAACAGGCTTTAGTCGTCTAATCGCCAAATTCATATTTTTCCTATATGTTTTAAATATTATGTGTAGTATTATATCACACCGTGTAGCATTGTCAAGCCGTTTTCCCCAAAAAAGATTCAGCTCTTACTGCAGTTCAAGCATATATTGCATTTCAAAACCCGCGTGCGTATTCCTCAAAGCAGTCAAGGCATACCTTTTTGCCATTTTGCAAACGCATCTTATGCTCCGGGGCACCCTCGCCGCAGATCTCGCAGGTCACGGTAGCAAAGCGGCGGGCCTCCGGCGGCAACGGGAAACGAGGCTTACTGAACGCAAAAACCGCCTCCAAAGGCGCCTGCAGGATATAGGCCTGCCGGTCTGTCCGATCCATTTCATCCGGTATCGGCTTCAGCAGCACGCGGACGCTCTTGCCGCTCCTGCGGTCAAAGAAACTGAATGCCATCTTGCCTGTACCGCGGTAAACGAGATTGCCCTTACCCATTGTACAGCCCAAAATCACCTGTACCGCATCCACGCCGCAGGCATCGTTCTCTGTGACGCATACAAGCTCCTCATCCGTAGAAAATCGCAGGCCAAGCTTTTCTATAGCAGCCTCGCAGGCCCGGTAGCCAATGGCCAGTCCCGGACACGAATGCCCATGAAATCCCACGCATTTTCTCCATAGCTTCTGATCCATATCCTTCATCTCCCATACGATACATACTTGTATCTTTTAATTTCCTGATATTTCCTATCATAGACGAAATACGTTTCTCCTACAACCCCCTGCCAAAATAAAATTTATGGCAAATTTTCTGCAGCAAACGGGCCGCATTCCTTATATACAAGATACATAAGGAGTGCGGCCCGTTTCTATGCAATATGTTATTTATTTTTCCTTCAGTGCACTGTCCAGCGTATGCCAGGAAAGCACCGCACATTTAACGCGGGCCGGCATATTGGAGATATTCTTGAGTGCGATGGCTTCATCGAGTTCCTCGAGTGCCTCATCGTCGGTAATCTCCCGTTTGATCATGCCTATAAAAAGTTCCGCGAGGTGCTTCGCCTTCTCTACGGACTCGCCTTTGATCAGATCAATCATCATCGAGGTGGATGCCTGCGATATCGCACAGCCAACACCCGTAAAAGAGGCATCCTTGATTTTACCGTCGGCAATCTCCAGCTCCAGCGTGATTTCATCCCCACAGCTTGGGTTGTGCCCCTGGGACGTAACCGTTGGTGCCACAAGATGATGCTTATTCGCTGTATTGCGGCTTTGCTCGGCAATAAGTTCCGTATAGATGCTCTCGAGGTTCATAGATGCATCACCGTCCGGACCTTTTTGAGTGCTGCTATCCAGCAATCGATATCTTTCTTTGTATTATAGAGATAGAAGCTTGCGCGGCAAGTCGCATTTTGCTGCAAATATTTCATGAGCGGCTGTGCACAGTGATGGCCCGCGCGCACAGCAACCCCCTCTGTATCAAGGATGGTTGACACATCATGCGGATGTACATCCTTCACATTGAAAGTGATAATGCCGGTCTTGTTATCCTTCCGTGTATCGCAGCCATAGAGCTCGATATACGGCAACTCACGCAGCTGCGGCAGGGCATAGTCAAGGAGTTCCTTCTCGATGCTTTCAATACGCTCGAAGGTAAAGTTCTCTAAATAGTCTATAGCTGCCGTAAGCCCGGCTGCTCCGCCTACATTCTGCGTACCAGCCTCGAATTTTGCCGGAAGCTCCGCAAAATCAGTATGCTGCTCCGTGACATACTCAATCATATCACCGCCTGTAAGGAACGGCGGCATAGCATCCAGTAGTTTCTCCTTGCCATAGAGCACACCAATACCCATCGGGGAGAGCAGTTTGTGGCCTGAGAAAGCAAAGAAATCAGCATCCATCGCCTGTACATCGACCGCCATATGCGGAACGCTCTGCGAGCCATCCACCACGATGATGGCCCCTACGCTGTGGGCCTTCTTCGCGATTTCGGTGACAGGGTTCACGAGCCCCAGCACATTGGATACCTGCGTTACCGCAACGATTTTTGTTTTTTCCGTAATTTTTTCCTCGATATCCTGCTGCGACAGATTGCCGTCATCCTCCAGATAAATATATTTGAGCACGGCACCCTTTGCCTGCGCAACCTGCTGCCAGGGGACGAGATTGCTGTGATGCTCGGCGATCGTAATGACAATCTCATCGCCGGCCTTCACATTCGTGAGGCCATAGCTATAGGCTATCAGATTCAGTGACTCCGTAGCATTCTTCGTAAAAATAATCTCACTGGGTTTTGGCGCATTGATGAACTTTTGCGTGCGCACACGCGCATTCTCATAGATGTCCGTAGCCTGCACACTCAGCGCGTAGGCTCCGCGATGCGGATTGGCGTTGCAGCCGCCGTAGTAGCCGCACATAGCCTGAATAACGCTCTCCGGCTTCTGTGTCGTGGCACCATTATCAAGATAGACGAGCGGTTTCCCGTTCATCGTGTTGGCCAACAGGGGAAAATCTCCATGAAAATCTTTTACTTCACGCATGGCAAAGCCTCCTTTGAATATATGCATTAATTTCCGCGCGCAGACTCTCCAGCGGTACGCGCTCTAAAACCGGATTGAAAGCTGCCTCAACGACAAGACGCTGCGCTTCCGGGAGGTCGAGCCCCCGGCTCATGAGATAAAAAAGTTTATTTTCATCCATTTTCCCGATGCTTACGGCATGATGCCCATCGACATCATCTTCGCCTGAAAGCATGAGTGGAACGGAACGGTTCCGCACCTTCGGTGAAAGCAGCACGACCTCCTCATTCTCACGGCCGACGGAGCCTTTGGCGCCGCGCTGAAAATCAAGTGTGCCGCGAAAGATCTTCTGGCTCTCATCGAGCAGCGCACCATGCACCTCCATGGAAGCCGTGGTGTTTTTTCCCTGTTGGCGCAGGATGTAGTTCATATCGATGCTGCGCGTCTCGTCGCCAAAATACAGCGACTCACAATCCGCCTCGCCGTTATCGCCTGCCAGCTGTACCATAAGCGTCGTCGCCGATTCAGCTGCCCCCGGCTCTGCCGCCGTAAAACGGAAGCAAGCATCTTTATCCACATAGACACCCACGCTGTCCGCATGGTTTGTCTGTGTAGAAAGGAGTTGTACCTTTACCAGATGGATCTCTGCCTCCGGTTCTGCGTAGATACGCGTGAGCCCGCGGTGAAACGCTCCGTCACCACGATAAGAGATGACAACCGTGGCCTTGCTGCCCCGCCTTGCATAGATAAACTGCTCATCAACGAGCACAGGAGAAGCCTCATCCAGTATGTAATCGAGGTAAATCGGGGTTTCTACCGTATCGTTCGCGGCAATTTCAATAAAGCTGCCGCTGTTTTTCTTTTCCTCTACGAAAGCCGCAGCAGGCGGCACTGCAGCATTCTCTGCTTTTTGGACAAACTCCCTGAATTTTTCAGGCAGTTCCTCAATAGCACGTACCCTTGCATCCGGTGCCGCAAGCGGCGATTTATTGTAGCTACCGACTTCGGCCGTTGGGAGGCTGTAACGTGTATCATTCACGCCAAGCCAGCGCCAGGTGCGTTCCGGAATCGGGCTGTATATTTCCTGTTTCATGATGTTCCTCCTTATCCCATCGTACCTTCAAGCTCGAGATTGACGAGATTATTCATCTCTACGGCGTATTCCAACGGCAGCGCCTTCGCAATCGGCTCCACAAAGCCACGCACGATCATCGCACGCGCCTCCTCCTCACTAATGCCGCGGCTCATGAGATAGAACACAGCCTCATCACTGATACGCCCGATTCTGGCCTCGTGACCGATATCCGCCTCGTCACCCTGGATATCCATGACCGGCAGCGTATCCGAACGTGAAATATCGTCCAGCATAAGCGATTCACAATTCACCGAGGATTTCGCATGGTGCGCCTTTTCAGTGACCTTCACGGCACTTCTGTAAAGCGCGATGCCCCCGGCCTTGGATATGGAACGCGTACTGATATTGGACAAAGTATACGGCGCTGCATGGATCACACTCGCCCCCGTGTCAAGGTGCTGCCCGTGTGAAGCGAAGGTCACTCCCGTGAAATCACATCTGGCATGTTCCCCATGCAGAATACTGCAGGGATAGAGCATAGAGATATGAGACCCGAAGGAGCCAGACACCCATTCGATGATGCCATCCTTTTCTACGAGCGCACGCTTCGTGTTGAGGTTCATCATATTGCGTGACCAGTTCTCAATCGTCGAGTAACGCAGCCGCGCACCTTCCTTTACATAAAGCTCAACACAGCCCGCGTGCAGATTCGTCACGTTGTATTTCGGCGCCGAGCAGCCTTCGATGAAATGCAGGCTCGCTCCCTTTTCCACGATGATGAGCGTATGCTCAAACTGCCCCGCCCCCGGTGCATTGAGGCGGAAATACGATTGCAGCGGAATCTTCACCTGTACGCCTTCCGGCACATAGACGAACGAACCGCCCGACCAGACTGCGCCATGCAATGCGGCAAACTTATGATCCTTCGGCGGCACAAGTTTCATGAAATATTCTTTCACGATATCCTCGTGCTCCCGGAGTGCCGTTTCCATATCCGTATAAACAACGCCCTGCTTCGTGAGGCTCTCCTGTATACTGTGATACACAACCTCAGAATCGTATTGTGCGCCTACACCCGCGAGCGAGGTCTTCTCTGCCTCCGGTATACCCAACCGGTCAAAGGTATCCTTTATATCCTTCGGGACCTCCTGCCAGTTGCCGGTCATCTTCGCGTCCGGCCTGACATAAGTCACGATTTCATCCATATGAAGTTCCGAAAGGTCTGGCCCCCAGCTTGGCAAAGCCAGCTGATGGTATACATCCAGGGATTTTAGCCGGAATTCGAGCATCCATGCAGGATCATGCTTCTGCTGTGAGATGTCACGTATAATGTCTGCGGTAAGTCCCTGCTGCGTCTGGTAAATTGGCTTGTCTTCATTTTTTATGTCATAGAGCGTACGCTCTATATCCTCAATAAAGGTCTTTTTCTTTTCCATAGCCTTTCCCTCACTTTGCCGCGTCCAGAATATGCGTAAAGCCGCGGCGATTGATTTCCTCTATGAGCCCGGCTCCACCCTCTTCCACAATGCGCCCACCCATGAGCACATGCACCCGATCCACCTTGAGCTGCTTCAGGATACGCGTATTGTGGGTGATGATAAGACAGGCATTTTCTTCATTGTGGAAGGCACTCACACCATGCGATACAATCTGCACGGCATCGACATCAAGTCCAGAATCCGTTTCGTCAAGCAGCGCGAGCTTCGGTTCCAGCATCAAAAGCTGCAATATCTCATTGCGCTTCTTTTCACCGCCGGAGAAACCTACATTCATGTAGCGCTCCGCATAGGACGGATCCATCTTAAGCTGCTCCATCGTCTTTTGCAGCTTCTTGCGAAACGCAAGGATCTTCACACTCTGCCCCGTCATGGCCTGCTTCGCCGTGCGCAGCATATTCTCAACCGTGATGCCTGGAATCTCCTCCGGCGTCTGGAATGACAAGAAGATTCCCTTGCGCGCACGTTCAAAGGTCTTTAGTGGGCAGACATCCTCACCTTCGAATTCCATTGTGCCGGACGTGACCTCATACTTTGGATGGCCCATAAGCACATTCATGAGCGTCGATTTTCCCGAGCCGTTCGGCCCGAGGATAACATGAATCTCACCCTTGTTCATACAGAGATCGAGACCCTTCAATATCTCATTTCCCTCCACACTCGCATGGAGATCCTTAATTTCCAATGATTTTTCTGCCACTTTGCATTCGCCCCTTCATTTATATATACATCATTTAATTTTAATTCTCACTAAAATACTCGGGATTAATTTTATTGTAGGGTTTTTTGATTTAATTGTCAATCCCTATAGGCTTAATATGTAATGTGAAATTGAATTAAATTCATTTTCGTTGTTTATTATATAGCAGTCTCATAAAAAAACGCACCCCTTTCCCGGAGTTTTCCTGGCAAAGAGGTGCTTCTTCACAATACGCAGCTTTTATAATGACTTCAGATACGCTGCGATTTCCTGATCCTTACAGTTCGGATAAAAATTCTTTATGAAACTTTCATCATCAATAGCTGACTTTAAAAGATCCTGGTCCATTTCCTTCAATATGTCCAATAACGGCTTATAGGTGACAGCCTTGACTTTATCCAGTATCTTCTTATTGCGCTGCTCCGGCTCGACTCTTTCCTTTGGGTATCCACCGCCAAAAGACTCCGAAAACAGTTTTTCAAACAAATACCGGAGCTGCAGCTCGCCGCCCCAGCCAAAATTCTGCGCAAACGGGATGGATACAGCGTTGCCATCGTTGATTTGCCCAAACAAATAAGCATCCTGCGCATTCGTTACATGTCCGCAAAGCACATTTGGAAAACTGTTCGACGCCAGCATAGCACCCTCGCCAGTTCCACAACCCGTAACTACAAAATCAGCTGCCTTAGCAGTGAGCAGAATAGAAGCCAGCAGACCGTTCTGCACATAAGTCAGCTGTCTCTTATCTTTCGATGAGAACATGCCATAATTATACACTTCATGTCCCGCTGCCTGCGCAGCCTTTTGCAGTTCCTCATAAATCATCGCATTTTTGTCCGCCTGGGAATTTTCATTGATCAAAGCTATCTTCATTTCCAATATCTCCTTTTCCTGATTCGTAAAAAATACGCACGCAATCAGCCAAATAATATACAAGGCTATGCCACAAAAAACGAACGATTGCTCTGTACATTGATGGATGAAATCGGCTTCTGTCTATTCAGCATACCATGCGATGCAGGGTATAAGCAAGAGGCAGTCCCGCTGAGCAGAAATTTTTTCTTCTCCAGAATGCACCACCCTTTGCAACCAAAAACAAAGAAAAGGTGCTGCCGGCAAAACCTTTCACCAGCACAGCACCTTTTCCCTATTTTTTATCTTACAAGGCAGGGTTTCTTCGAATCGAACTTCCAGCCCGGAATCAGATATTGCATGCCCAGAGCATCATTCCTGGCTCCAAGGCAGTTATCCAGATAAACCTGATGTGCCTTCCTTATCTGATCCATATCCGCCTCGACGCCAAGTCCTGGCTTCTTCGGAACCTCTACACAGCCATTCTGGATCTGCAGCGGTTCCTTCGTGAGGCGTTCAATGCCCTCTTGCCAGATCCAGTGGGTATCAAGCGCATTATACTCGCCAGGAACCGCAGCTCCGACCTGCGTACACATCGCCAGCGAAATATCGAAATGGTTATTGGAGTGAGAACCCCAGGTATAACCAAATGCATGACACATCTGTCCTACACGCACCGAACCCGCCATGGTCCAAAAGTGTGGATCGGCCAGTACGATATCGACGGCCTGCGACTCCAGCGAGTGCCCGATCTGTCTCCAGTCCGTCGCTATCATGTTGGTAGCCGTTGGGAAGCCTGTACGGCGGCGGAATTCACTCATGACCTCGCGTCCGGAATAAACACCCTCGGGACCGCAGGGATCCTCGCAGTAGGTTAGAATTCCCTGCATGCCCTTGACATAGCGGCAGGCATCCTCAAGCGACCATGCTCCGTTTGGATCAAGATCGATGCGGGCATCCGGGAATTCCTTCTTCATCGCGCGGATTACATCCATCTCCTCGTCGCCTGCCAGCACGCCGCCTTTCAATTTAAAATCAATGAAACCGTATTTTTCCTGCACTGCCCTGGCCATAGCCACGATTGTCTCAGCATTCAGAGCTTCCTCATGACGAAGTCTGTACCAGTCACAGGAGGAATCAAGTTCGTCTGCATATGGGAGCTCTGTTTTTTTCCGGTCACCTACAAAGAAAAGGTATCCTAACATGCGCACACGGTCTCTTTGCTGTCCGTCACCCAGGAGCTCACAGGCCGGAACCTCCAGGAACTTTCCCAAAAGATCAAGACATGGCGCTTCGATGGCCGTAAGCACATGCACGCCGGTCCGCAAATCAAAGGTCTGATTGCCGCGCACATCCGCCTCACCCTTTCCGTCGAGCATCGCCTTCACTTTCAGCATTGTGCTGCGGAATTCCGAAATCTTCGTTCCCTCTACAATGGGGGCGCTTTCCTCCAATGCCTTCGTGATTTTCTGCCCGCCCGGCACCTCACCGACACCGGTCGCACCGGTTGAATCCGTCAGCACGACAACATTGCGCGTGAAATAAGGCGCATGCGCCCCGCTGAGGTTCAATTCCATGCAGTCCTTTCCGGCTACAGGATAGACTTCCATCTTTTCGATTACTGGTATCATAGTTTTTCCCTCCATCACTTAAAATCATCTATAATGCTGTAGTTTTCGCATCACATTGTATTGCAGTTCTTATTGCAATTTTCATAAAATATTGTAATATATTATATAGAATAATTCAAACTTTATAAAATGATGATTTGCATAAGAAATTCTAAGTCACGAAAGGAACCTGCTATGGATCTCAAACTAATCGAATATATCGTCAAAATCGCAGATGAAAACGGTATCACGCGCGCCGCAGAAAAACTCTATATCACACAGTCTGCCCTGAACCAGCAGCTTTTGAAACTTGAAGCAGAACTCGGCATTCAGCTGTTCCATCGGTGTAAGAATAATTTCCATCCCACCGATGCCGGCGAAGTCTACATCAAATATGGACGGGAAATCCTGCAAAAGAAAAAAGAAGCTTACAACATTATCCACGATATGGCCAACAACAGCCTGGGGCATCTTTCGGTAGCCCTCACGCCGGAACGCGGCATCAATATGTTCACCTCCATATACCCGGAATTCCACCATAGATTTCCCAAAATCATTGTCGAACCACAGGAAATGCGTGTACACGACCAACTTTCCCAGATTGTCAAAGGCTATATTGATCTGGGCTTCGTTACCTTGACGGAAACAAATAAACTTCCCGGCAATGAATATATCCATATCCTCAACGAGCCTTTTCTCTTTGCCGTTCCCCGCATCCATCCCCTGGCACGGCATGCTGCACCACCGGGTACTGCAGTTTCCGAACTTCCGTTCATTGAGCTGAGCCTTTTCAAAGAAGAGCCTTTCATCCTTATGTTCAGGAACTCCACTATGTCCGGCATCCTTGACGCCCAATTCAAAAATGCCGGCTTTGTCCCTAATATCCTGTTTGAGACTGCCAGCAACAAGACGATCTGCACCATGATAAAAAACTCCCTGGGCTGCACAATCCTTCCCAGGGAGTATTGCAAATATCCGGATAAAATTGCCTATTACAGGCTGCCGTCCAATCCCGAATGGGAGCTTTGCGCCGTCTATAAAAAAGGCGCCTACCAAACAAAATCCGCCAAGCTGTTTATCGGACTTGCCATAGAATATTTCAAGCAGGAGGCTGTGGACCAGGGCTCCTGAAATTTCAGCACCAGCCCCCAAGACTGGTGGAGCCGTTTATATTACCATCCCTTCGTCCTTCTCCAGAACTCCGGCGACAGCATCGCTAATATGGTAAATATCTCCAACCGCCCAAGCAGCATCGATATGCAGACCACAACTTTGCTGAAATCCGGCAAGGAGGAATAGGTACAAGTCGCCCCCGCTATACCGAAGCCAGGGCCCACGCTGCCCATCGTAGAGATACTGATTCCGATGGCATCCAGAGGCGGGACACCATCCAAGATCATGAGCATCGCCCATAAGACACAGAACATAATATAAACAAAGAAAAAGCGTCCTATCCCGAAAAGGATTTCTTCTGCCGCTGCTTTTTTACCAAACCGCACATGCTCCAACATGCGTGGATGAAGCTTTTGCCAGATAATAATATATACAGATTTTACCAGCAGTGCAATACGACAGACCTTAAGCCCTCCGGCGGTAGAGCCCGCGCAGCCGCCCACCAGCATCAAAAGCAGCAGGCATACCTTGGAAAAAGACGGCCATACATCGAAATCTGCCGAAACAAACCCTGTGGTCGAAGAAAGCGATACTACCTGGAACAAGGATTCCCGAAGGGCCTGCTCTCCGGGCAGATGCATTTCAGTAATAAGGTTTACAGCAATAAGCAGCGTCATGACCAATACAATACCCAGGTACACCCGGAACTCCATATCCTGCCATATGACGTGGATACCCCTCTTCCATGCCCGGACATACATTCCAAAGTTCGCGCTTGAAATAAACATAAAAAAGGTGATGCAAAGCTCCGTTGCCAGATTATCAAAATGCATGGCATTGTTATCGTAAGTTGAAAACCCACCCGTGGCAATCGTCGAAAAGGCATGGTCCAGAGCAGTAAGCGGCTCCATGCCACAAAACATATATACGACTGTCGCCGCGGCCGTAAAAGCAAGATATACACAGAAGAGTGCCTCCGCCATCGATTTTATGCGTGGCAGCACGCGCTCAGAAGATGGCCCTGTACTTTCGGCATTGAACATATACACTGCGCTATGGCCAATCTGCGGCAACAGTGCGATAAAAATAACCAGGATGCCAAGGCCGCCGAACCAATGCGTAAGACCGCGCCATAATAAAATACTTTGTGGCAATACTTCAAGATGGTCAATAACCGTCGCGCCTGTGCCCGAAAGACCGGAAATTGATTCCACTACACTATCGAGTACGGAAAGATATCCGCCTGCAACATAGGGAATCATACTCAGAAATATCACCAGTATCCAGCCAAGCCCTGTAATAGCAATACCCTCACGCATCGTAAGGTTCCCACGCACCAGCCTGCCCCAGAGCATAAGACCACCGCCCACCGCAGCGCAGATGAGGATGGCTGCCGCTAAAGCACCCCGACTGGATTCTGCATAAAACAATGCCAGAAAAAAAGGCAGGAGAAACGCTGCTCCCACTGCCAGTGAAAGCCTGCCCAGAATGCAGGCAACTATACGCAAATCCAATGAAAGAACTCCTCTCCTACCATTTATGCTGCAAATCGCGAAAACCGGTCTGCAAAACAAGTAAAAACGAAAAAATCTCCAGCCGTCCCAAAATCATGAGAAAACTGCATAAAAGCTTTACCCAGTCCGGCTGGCAGGCAAAACTGACCGCCGTGTCTGCCAGCATAGATGCAGAACCGACACTGCTAAGGCAAGCTGCCGCTATCCCCATAGATTCGAGCACCGACAGACCAGAAAGGGAAATAAGCAATACAAATAAAAAATATACCATTATATACAAAAAAAAGAAATTCAGGATACGGCCAATTATCCTGGCCGGAACCGGACGATGGCCTGCCCGGATGCTCACCACCATATGTGGATGCAATGTGCGGCGCATTTCTGCGGCCGCAGTCTTAAACAGCACCAAAAGACGCATCATTCTAATGCCGCCTGTAGCAGAACCAATGCATCCGCCCGCAAAAGCAAGAATAAAGAGTGCATACCGGTCAAAATCCGGCCAGGCCCCAAAATCCCCTGCCGCCAGTCCCGTCGTACTCGCAAAAGAAATTACATGGAAAAATCCCATACGCAGACTATCGTCAAAAGCATAAACTCCCATACGCCAAAGGTGCCAGGATACCAGAAGCCCAAAAAATAATACGATTCCCAGATATATCCTGAATTCGCTGTCTTTCATGATAGCACGGAGCCTGGTATGCTGTCCGGTACACCAATAAAATAAAAAATTGCTGCTTGCAAACAGCATACACAGCGCCGCAACAAGCTGTAACAGTCCATTCGCACGCAATGTAATATCGCAGCCGCCTCCCGTGGACAGCGTCACAAGCGCCAGACGCACGGCCTGAAAACCATCCAGTCCACAAAGCCAGCAAAGCCCAACAATCAATGCCGTAACCAGCGCATACGCCTTGACCACGCGCAGCGTCCCCTGCCACATAACAGCCAGTCGCTGGCTTGCAGGCGAATTCTGCCGCACTAAAAGGGATAGGCCAAAACAGCCGCTGACCTGCGGCAGAATCGTAACCAGCAATATGAGGATGCTGAGCCCCCCCATCCACTGCGTCATCCCCTGCCAAAGCAGAAGAGACTGCGGGACTTCACCAGATATACACGTAGCACCTGTAGTCGTAACCCCGGAAACACTCTCAAATAGCGCGTCCACCCAAGTCATCTGCTGTATGAACAAATAGGGCAGCATACCCGTAAGGGCCAGCAACAGCCAAACGATCAACAGGAGCGCCGCGGCTTCCCTCACATCCATATGGTCCTTGTGGCGACGGCCCCCCCAACAAAATACCAGTCCTGCTGCCATGATGCTGAGAGCCGAAATTCCAAAAGCCCATGTCTCTTCCGTGGGTCCCAGCAAGGAAAAAAGCAGTGGTAACAGCTGCAGTCCTCCGAGAGCCAGCAGGATCCGGCCTGCCAGAAACATCAGCACATCCCTGCTCATTTCTGCTCCCTGCCTTTAAAGTATTTCATGACCTTCTGCGCATACTGCGTCTCTATAAACAGTATCACCTGATCGCCAGGCTGCAGCACCGTGGAGCCATTCGGAATATGCACCTCGGTACCCCGCACATAAGCACAAACGAGACACTCTCTGGGTAATCCAGCCTCCATAAGCGCCAGCCCTGTGACCGGAGCATCCGGCTGTACAATAACCTCCACTGCCTCGGCTTTCGCCCCTTCCAGGAAGGACACGGATATCACGCCCCCACGGCGTGCAAAAGCGAGTACCTCGCTTGCGGATAACAGACGAGCCGACAAAACGACATCCACACCGACCTTTTCCATAAGATCCACATATTCATTACGAGCTACACGCACAATGGTTTTTTTTGCACCGAGGTGCTTGGCCAGTAACGCAAGCATAAGATTCAGCTTGTCATCCTCCGTGATACATACGATGACATCTGCCTCACCTACACCTTCTTCCGTCAACAAATCAATATCCGTGCCATCACCACAAATTGCCAGCCCATGGTCAAGCTTTTCCGCCACGAGACGGCAGCGCTCCCGGTTCTTATCGATGACCTTGACCTTGACACCCTGTTTATCAAGCATGGGCGCCAAAAAGCGTCCTGCACGTCCCGCACCGATGATCATCACACGGCGCAAACGGCGTGCATCACGCTGAACAAAGGTTTCGCTGAACTTCTCTATATCCTTAGGGTTCCCAATAAAATAAGCATTATCATCCGGCATGAGGCAGTCATCGCCATGCGGTATTATCATGCGATGATCCCGAAAAATCATACCGACAAGAATCGAGCTCGGCATCTCAAGCTCCTGAAAAGAAATATTCGCTAAAGGCGAATTTTTCCGCACTTTCGTCTCGAAAAGCCGCAATCTCCCGTCAGCAAAATCCTCTACATTCAAGGCTGCCGGCATCATGAGGATTCGGTTTATTTCGAGTGCTGTGATAAGCTCCGGATTCAGCATGAGATCAATATCAAAATTTTTCTTGAGATACTCTCTGGCTTCCGACACAGATTCCATATCGCGGATACGAGCGATTGTATGCGCAATACCATGCTTTTTGGCGATGATGCAGGCAACCATATTCACCTCATCACTCGCCGTCACCGCAATAAGGATATCCGCGCCGCGGATATCCGGATCATCCAGCGTAATCGGGCTGGCCCCGTTTGCGGAAACCGTCAACACATCCAGCGTATTTTTCACCGCCTCCAAACGTTCCTCATCCCTGTCCACAACCACGATATCATACTGTTCATTCGCTAAAAGCTCTGCAATGCTGTAGCCAAGCTTACCAGCGCCAACTATTACCACACGCAAGAAAAGTCCCCTCCCATAGTAAATGCCAACATCCTATACTTCCTAATATCTTACTATTTTTTCAATGAAATCCCCATATATTTTTCATCCGGCCTCTCCCAGCTCTATGTATAAACAAAACATCCTGCTGCTATCTCCGTATGAACGAACTTTTGGGCTGTTTACAGACCGGACATTTGAAATCATCCGGAACCTTGGTGAGATCTCCCTCATAAATATAGCCGCAGACGCTGCAAATCCAGACATCCCTTTTCTCTTCCGCCTGATAGGTTGGTGCATTCTTCGGCGCCCGGCCCTTGATGACCTCATGATAATATTTATACGTCATTGGGCTATAATCAACACCCGCCTTCGCATCCCTCACACGTGCCAGGATAATATAGTAGCTCTCCATTTCATGGATTGCAAGCACCTCAGCCAGAATATAACCCGCCATGTTTTCCCTGATAATCGGCAAACCGTCCATGTTTTCCCATGCAAAAAATTCTCCGGCAAACTTATCCGTATCCCGACCTGAGCAAAAGCCCAGCCGGGCAATAACGTTTTGTGTAGTATGCTCTGAAAGAATCGATACCGTAAAGCGGCCTGTCTTTTTTACCGCCTCATATGTAAAATTATTCTTGTTCATGCTTACGGCGATAACCGGATGATCATTCGTAATCTGTATAACCGTATTGACTATACATCCTGTGGGCCGTGCACCATCCAGTGTACCAATTGCATACATACCGTATGTGAGCTTCCATAAAACAGATGCATCCATAACCGGTCACTCCTTCTGTATACATTTTAGAATCACTTATTCTATTCGTGCTTTTAAAAGAAACCCCTTCTAAAAGAAAATTTGTTTTTCCATAATTCTAAATTCAACGTACGAAAAAAAACACCGTGCAGCCCTAAGCCGTACGATGTCTCTTGCAATATATAACCTTCCGATAGAATCAGTCGGTAAAAAGCTCCGTGGAAAGATAGCGATCACCTGTATCCGGCAACAGCGCTACGATTGTCTTACCCTTGTATTCCGGACGTTTTGCAAGCTGCACCGCAGCTGCAAGCGCCGCTCCTGAAGAAATTCCAATGAGTATTCCCTCTACCTGCGAAAACTGACGGCCATACTTGAACGCATCCTCGTTTTCAATTGGAAGCACTTCATCATAAATCTTCGTATCCAGTGTTTCCGGAATAAAGCCCGCACCAATTCCCTGGATCTTATGAGGCCCGGCGGTTCCTTTGCTGAGAACTGGCGAAGTGGCCGGCTCTACGGCATAGATCTTTACCTTTGGGTCCTTCTCTTTGAGGTATTCGCCTACACCCGTGAGCGTACCGCCTGTACCTACGCCCGCAATGAATGCATCAACCTTACCATCTGTATCCTGCCAAATCTCCGGCCCAGTCGTAGCCTTATGCGCTTCCGGATTTGCCGGATTCGTAAACTGCGAAGGAATATATGCATGCGGCGTCGTCTTGGCAAGCTCATCCGCTTTGGCAATTGCACCCTTCATTCCCTTAGCACCATCTGTGAGTACGATCTGTGCGCCATAGGCCTTCAGTAGATTGCGGCGTTCAACACTCATAGTTTCCGGCATTGTCAAGATTGCTTTATAGCCACGTGCAGCCGCAAAGCTTGCCAGGCCTATGCCTGTATTGCCACTTGTCGGTTCAATAATAACCGAATCCTTATTCAAAAGTCCTGCTTTTTCCGCCTTTTCAATCATAGCCTTAGCGATGCGGTCCTTTACACTGCCAGCCGGATTGAAGTATTCAAGCTTTACCAGAATATCTGCCTCAAGACCGTTTACCTTGATGAAATTGTTGGCCTTTAAGAGCGGTGTACCGCCAATAAGTTCTGTGATACTGTTATAAATTTTTCCCATGATAAAACGCCTCCTGAAATTTTATATCAGCTATATTGAAAACATATATGATTAATATGTTTGTATTGTATCTCTATTTTCCTACTTTGTCAATATGTTTTGTAAAAAATTATAAAACATACTTTTTTTCTAGGTAATTGACTTTCCGGCCACTTTTTATTATGATAATAACATAGAATATAAGTAGAGAATGAGGAGTTTATATGAAAATATCTGCTAAAGGACGCTATGGCCTGGCGGCTATGACATACCTGGCACAAAATTACGCCGCAGGTACACCTGTGACCATCATCAGCATATCAGAAAAACTTGGGATTTCCAAAATTTATCTGGAACAGGTTTTTTCCTTATTAAAGAGAGCGCAGCTGGTAAATTCCCTTAAAGGCGCACAGGGAGGATACGAGCTTGCCGCTCCACCAGCTAAGACAAGTGCCTACGAAGTGCTGGCCGCTATTGAGCTTGCATTGATTGAAAAAACCGGCAAAGCCGCCGCAGATAAAGCTCCCGAGCTTGAGCGCGCCCTGCATGCCTGCGTCTATGACCGCCTTGATGCCGCTATCACCGATACACTGCATAAAATCAGCCTGGCCGATATTCTTACAGAAACAGAAAATCAAAAATCCACCGATCACCTGATGTACTTTATCTAAAGACGCATCCGACAAAAAACCGAGGGAAAACTATGAACCGGTACTTTTATCACCTTTTTCTTTTGCATTTTTTCATAAAACACTTAACAAAATTGCAAAGTCGTAGTATAATAATTGTGGTTTCATGATAGCGTTTACACTCCCCGTATTTGTTGTATCATATGAAATCTATGAATTTTCGGTTTGTTTATTTGTCAGGAGGTGCTGCCTCATGCTTGTTGGCAAGGTTCGTGTAATTGTCGAAAACGGTTTGCTTTCTGCGGAAAAAGCGCAATATTATATAGAAAAAATTGAGAAACATTTCAAAAAACGTACTTTGACGCAAATAACCTTTATATTGTCAGATGACCATATGGATTTGCGTTATTCTTTTGAAAATTTCCCATTTGAATGTATACGCCGTATTTCGCTCCACACAGAAAATGGACGTAAAGCCATCGTAAGCTGAAAATAGTCTCTGCGGATTTCCGCAGGGACTATTTTTTTATGCGGTGTGCGTGCGTTATCTATACCATTGTGTATAGATAAAATCCCGGCCAGTGCCGTATGGCGGCAATACCTGGCAGCCATTTTAAAAGACTTTTGTCAGGGATTCAGCCGTTGTGTGACAAGCAAACAGCTTTGTGAGTTCCTGGTTGTCTTTCGTTAATCCTAAGGCCAGCATAAGCTTAATCCTGGCTTTTTGCCCTGTGAGTTCGTTCGCCATAATAACACCGCAGGACAGCATGGAACCTGCACTTCCCTCATAACTATAAGCAGGGACAACACGGCCTGCGTAGGTACGGCTGGCAATTACCACCGGAATCCCCGCCTTACGGCAAAGCTCTATGCCATGCTTAACGGCCGGCGGCACATTTCCACAGCCAAAAGCCTCGACAACAATGCCAGCGGCTGGCTTTTTTCGCAGGCATTCAAATAAATATTCATCCATTCCGGCTGCGCATTTGATTAAATAAACATCCGGGACCAGTGTTTCTGTACAAATTTTTTCCAAACATAAGGAATGTCTCCGGATTACAGCAGCATCCGCGTATACATAACCTATAGGCCCCCACCACGGTGAAGCAAATGTATCCGTATCAACAGCGTGTGTTTTTGTGACTTCACGCGCCGCATGGATCTGATTATTTAATACAACCAATACTCCCTGTCCTATCGCGCTTTCACTGATAGCCGTTTGTACAGCAGCCAGGATATTCCCCGGTCCATCCCAGCTCATATCTGTAGCGCCACGCATAGCTCCCGTAATACAAACTGGTTTACAGGTCTTTAACATGAGATCTAATAAATACGCCGTTTCTTCAAGCGTATCCGTTCCATGGGTAATGACAATACCTGCGATATCTGCCTGAGCGGCTTTTTCATCGACAAATTTTCCAAGACTGAACATCATTTCAGGTGTAATATGGCCGCTTGGAACATTTGAATATTCTACGACCTCAACTTTGGCAGTATTCTTTAAAGCTGGAACAGCTTCCAAAAGATCAGCACCGCTAACCGCAGGAATAAGTCCGCCAGTCACTTTATCATATTTCATAGCTATAGTTCCACCCGTGGTAATAACAATAACATGCTTCATACAGAATGCCTCTTTTCTTAAATATGGTCTATTTTTTTGCATGCTAAAAACATGGCAAATTTCCAAGTAAAATATGAACCGTCCAAAACCAATACCTAGGAAAAACCACCACGTCCAATATGAATTTTATCACAGCTAGGCTCCATTTGCCAGAAAACAGTTTAAAATCAATTCACGGTTCGACCTGCCGCAGGATAGCTGGCTGATAAGAAGAAGCACCTCCCAAGGCACCAAAATATGCCACAGATAAAACCAGCTTATCTGCGGCATCCTTTGTCACTTTGCAAAATCAGGCACTTTTCGTCTTATGCATCATAATCTCCAATATTTTTTTATCTGTTTCAACCATGCCGCGACTTGCCAGCACGCCAATATTACGAATGGAGTCATCTATATTCTCAGCAACGATGCCTTCATCACCCGTTACCCGGATTCCCTGCAAAGCCATCAGCACCGCCTTGCAGGCTGCTGTAGCTGCCGTAGATACCTTCATAGCACAACTATTGGAAGCTCCGTCACAGATCATGCCGGATACATCCCCAATCATGCTTGATACAGCCATACTGACCGTAGAAAAATCTTTTTTAAATAAATACGCCATGCCTGCAGCAGCTCCCATAGCGGCTGTCGTCGCCGCGCATAGAGCTGACAGTTTTGGAAGCTTACTATGGATATAGATAGCCATCATATGAGACAGCATCAGCGCTCTTACCATAGTCGCATCATCCACCTTCAGATACTTTGCCACGACCGTTACCGGAACCGTAGCAACGATCCCCTGATTCCCGGAGCCGGAGTTGGTCATAGCGGCCATTGATGCTCCCCCCATACGCGCATCAGAGGCCGCTGTCGTAAGTGTCACGACCCGCAGCATAAGTGAATCCCCTAAAAGTTCTGTATCCATCTGCCTGCCAAGCACTTTGCCGATCTGCAGGCCGTATTCTCCATGCATGCCGGCCTCCGACAAAGCATCGTTCAGCTTTGCCGCCTCACGTATAAAGGAAATATCCTCCAACGGAACCTCTGCCGCAAATTTGAATACATCATGTGCTTCCATCCCATCAAGAGAGTATGCCGGCTTATCCTCTTTTTGCTTGGGTTCCGCTTTAAAAAGCACTTTGTCGTTTTTCTCAATCCGAATTACATTCGTATGCTCATCCGCAATACAGACCCGCGCCCATTCCTCTCCATGCAGCACACGTGCCTCCGAATAGAGAATATTATCTACATCTGCGATGCTGATTGTTACTTTTCCCTCAGCCACCATACGTTTTGCCGCCGCGACTTGTTCCGGCGTAATTTTTTTAAGCACCTCGAGCTTTCCCTGCGGATCTCCGCCAAGCGCACCGACTGCGGCCGCTATCAGGAGTCCAGCGGTTCCCGTTCCCGGAACAATGACGCCCATGCCGTTTTTCATTATATTTGCCGATACGCGAACCTCTACTCTTTCAGCCGGTTTCGCCAGTTTTTCCGCCGCTATTGCGGCAGCAAGCGCGAGCGATACCGGCTCAGTACATCCTATAGCCGGAGCCACCTCGTGCCTCACAGCTTTTATCATTTCTTTCCATAACGAATGAAGTTCTGTCGTGCTTCTATTTCCTTCCATAACTAACACCTCTCCTTTTCTTATAACGCATTAGGACATAAACGCTAAGAATGGCGATATACAAAGCAATATCCCTGTGATAATGATGATTTTAAGCGCTATACCCTTATAGCGATGCAGAAGTGGTACACGGTACACCAGATACGCCGGTATCAGGCAGCCTACCATACCAAAGACAGGACTGCAAATCGATGTAAAACTCAGTACCGGGGCATTGAGTACGATTGCACCCCAGGACACCAGAATCGTAAACGCTATAATCCCATACTTTACCAGTGTCTTGTTGATTTTCTCTTCTGGCATGAACCGGCCAAGCAGGTTCATCGCCAAACCCTGGCAACCTTCACGGAAGCCCAAATATACGCCAAAATAAGCTGTCATAACAGCAAAAATATTGAGTATCAGGCTGAATATCTTCACAGACTGCTGTCCGCTCCCCTGTGCCGCCATAGCCAGTGCAGATATATTTGCCTGATACGCGGCGACTGCCTCTTCATGGCCCATAGACAATGTGAAGGATACCGCATAGAAAAATACCGTTACAAACAATATACCAAAAGCGATGTTCATAGCCCGCATAGCTTTGTAACGCGCTACCTCTATAGATTTTTCATGCGAACGATAGGAAATCACCATCGGACTCAGACTTTGGATAAACAATATAGATGTCAACGTAAACGGCAGCATGACGATTGTATCGTGCAGAAGCTGTCCTACGGGTGGTATCGTTCCGATATTCGCCGGGTTCCAGTGACTCACCATGAGGCAGCCGAGGAACGCAACTACGAGAAGTTTCGTAAGCACCATTCCTGTAGCAATCTTGAACAATACTTTTTCGCCACGCGAAGCCAATGCCACCAATATACATATGATTAAAAGCCCATACAATGGATTCTTGGATAAGGATGTCTGCGTAATTCCGAAGGATTGTAAAAAGGACGCACTGTCATTGTTGATTGCTGTTGAATAAACAAACACCCAGATAATCAGCATGATGAAATACAACGCTCCCAGGAACATGCCCCAGTTCTTTCCCAAATATCCTTTGATAACACTCGGATAATCCTGGCATTCCGGCGAAGCCGCCAGCGTATTGATGAACAGTCTCTGAAACAAATACATCGCTGGATATCCGATAACCGAAGATAACAGAAATACCCAGAGCCCCATGAGACCTACCTGCACCGGCAGAAAAACAATGCCCGCGCCAATCGCCATGCCAATGCTCATAATTACCCAGCCCCAGTCCGTCCCATCAAAACGGATTGCTTTTTTCCACTCCTCCGCTGTCAGACCTGAATGTTCCTCCAGCTTTTCAGCAGAAAAATCTTCTGCGATGGATGCTTTTACGGAGAATAATCCCATTTATTTTGCCTCCTTAAGGCTAAAGCTTCTATTTTGTGCAATAAATTTTATGCCCTGTCTGAAAAAACCACGAGTTCTATTTCTACAGGCGCATCCTTCGGCAAAGCCCTTACGCTCACACACGGACGTGCCGGCATAGGCTCCTCAAAATAACGGGCACAGACTTCATTTACGGTTCCAAATATGTTTTTATCTGTAATAAATACATTTGTTTTCACGATATCCCTATTGTGTCTTTTATTGCAATAATTCCAAAAAATAAGCTTCTAAAACTACCATACATTGTGTACGGCTTAAAGAATTCCTTTTCTCCCGCTTCTAAAGCCAGACATACGCTCTGCCACTACTTCTACCAAAATTTTTGCCCTATAGAAGATATCGGATTTGTGCGCCATCTCCCCTTTATTATAGAAAAGCTTTAGATAAATGTTTATTACCGCGATAATATTTATGCTATAAATATAGCACAAACAATTCAGTTTTGCAATCATTTTATTATCACATAGATAATTTTTTTACATTAATATATCCTATCGTATTCTTGCACACAAAAAAAGCAGGGGAATCCCCCTGCCTGATAAACGCACTGCCGGTATAAACAACGAAGCAGCACTTGCCGTGCTTCACATATTATATTTTATTAACTATTTTCTATTTTTTCCCGGCGCAAATGCCTGTAAATAGTAGGTTCTGATACATTTAACCGAGCAGCCAAAGCCGGAATTCCTCCTTTTAACAGGAATAATCCGTTTTCATTCAATGCATGAACGATTTCTTTACGCTCTTTGCCGGATAAACGAGCCACTGGCACATTATAGTTACGCAATACATGTGTAATCATCGTGTCAATAACATCATTAACCGTTCCCTGAAAATTTTCAAACGCGTTTGCCACGGCTTTTGGCACCAGCGGTGAAACTTCTTGTTTGACAACCGCTTCATGGTTGGATGGGAACTCCGGCATTTTCAATCCACCGCTGTCTTTAATAATATGATTTGTAATAAATTCTCTTACCTGCATATATGGAGTAACATTATGGTTTATGCATAAAACCGCAGCAGCCTCTCCAGCTTCATCTTGTATAAAATAGCTGGAGCATAGAAAAACATGCCCATTCATGGTCTTACCATGATAATTCGAGAAATAGGTTTTTCGCTCTTGTTTAAAACGTTTTAATATTTTTAAGGTCAAATCCGTCACCGGTCCGCCAACATGACGCCCGCTAAGCTCACCATGCACAATAGCTACAATAGAATGCTCTGGATTTGATAAATCATGCAATACGATTTCATAATTATCCCCAAATGTCTCTCCCAAAAAATCGACATAAGAAATATACTTATCAAGTTTTACCATAATGCACCTCATATATAATAATTCTACATTCTGAAAAATATTAAATTCGTACCGCAAGTTAGGTTTTTAATTATTTGCTCAGATTTTACATTTTTTTATAAAGTGAAATCCGAAATTGCTAACTTTATTGCTAAAACCAAATTTTAATGTACATAAAATATCGAACACGAAAATATCTTAAAATTTGTCTATTTCAAAATTCATCTTCATATATGTAAAGTATCATTTCCTATGCCATGAATCGTAAAACTTTACTCCATATAAAACCACATACGGCTTTATACGCCCAATCTTACGTTATGGTCCACAAGGCTATAGGCTCTTCATTTCAGACAGCTTATAGCCTTGTAGACATACTACTCAGGCATGCGGTTCCAAAACCATCGCTTCGGACGGTTCCTCCGGAACGGTCGATGCCGGATTCCTTATCGGCACGGAATCAAACACCGCAATGAGCAGGAACGTCGCCAAACAGATAATCCATTCGAAATAGATGACATGCGGTAAAAAGCGAACCGCAGGCACAAGCTGCCAGATGACTAATCCGGCAATACCCACAAGTGTCGTATAAAAAGCCGAGCTTCTGCGGCACAGTCCCGGTGCAAAAATCGTAAACAGGAATACAATGGTAAAGGCGGTAGTAAGACTCAGCCCAATCATCATGGTTTTCAATATCCCCGCAGCATTGAATGCAATCCAAAGCGTGCCAACTCCCACCAGCAAGATAATCCAGCGGTTGACTCTGAGAAATTTAGCAGAAGATACCTGTGGATTTATGAAGCGCTTGTAAACATCCTGGGCCAAAATCGTACCCGCTCCCAAAAGAATCGTACAGGCCGTAGAAACATCCGCTGCCCAAAGTGCAGCCAAAGTAAGGCCCGAAGTAAGAGGATCCAAGCTCATAACAATCTGCGGCAGAGCCATCGTCGGATTCAATCCGGGGAACTGTACCTTCGCCGCAAGTCCAAGAATCGCAGAAACAAAACCGATGGGAAAAATGAGGATTCCGGCCAAAATGAACCCATTGCGAGCCGTCTTCGCATCTTTTGCACTGCAGGCTATTTGCACGGTTCCCTGCGCGGTAATGGCCTGCGAAGCCATGACAAGCATCCAGGCAAGTATGACGGCCATGCCAAGCCCCCCGAGCGGGCTAAACCAGTCAAACGCCGCTGGCGGCAGCGCATTTTGCATTGCTGTGAACCCGCCCTCACGCTGCAATACTTTAAACATAGAAAAAGTCGTGCCCCCATAGATAAGAAGCACACTCAGTATATGCGATGTCCCTGACGACCAGAGCCCGCCAACAACCGTGATGCTGATAAAGACAACCGCACTCATGAGCATACCGCCCTGCATGGAGAAAATTTCCGGCATGAGCGTCGAAAGTATCGCTCCGCCGGCTACATATTGCAACGAGGTAATGCAAAGCAAAATGAGTACAAGCCCGAGCAGGCTCACAATACGTCCGCGCGTATCGTAACAGCGCTCGAAAAGCTCAGGTATCGTAGAGCATTTGAGCGTCCGATATTTTCCTGCCGCCAGCAAGCCCATCAATACAGCCCCGAAAGACCATGCCGCATTATACCAGCCCGCAGCAATACCAACCTGCGTAGCATTCTCCGCCACCCCTACCGTAGAGGCCGCACCTACGGCGAGACCTGCCACATTGAACGCAACCAGCACCGTATTGAGATTTCTCCCGGCAAAAAGATACTCCATGGGGTTTTTATCCGCTCGTCTCTTGAAATAAAAAGAAACCCCAAACAAAAAAACAACATACAAGCACACAATAATCATTTGTATAGACACACTGGTCCCTGCCCTTCTGCCTCATAGCAAAATATGCACTGCTTCAACTCGAACCCACGCACTGTCCACACAATGAGGCGCCTTCGCCAGGAATCCAGCCAGTAAAGCCTTGTCCGGCTTTATTGTATAATAAAAATCAAAAAAACACAAGAAGCAATTAGCTCGTTTATGAATACCACAGTTTACATTTCATACTCATTTTGCAGTTATTTAAGCTTAAAACGCTCAAAATAATAAGGGCTGCCAATTCCTTTTGGCAGCCCTTAGGTCCAGCTATAAAAATCTTAAACTTTAAATTGTCGGATTGCTTTCTGCAAATCCTCCGCCATGCCAGCCAGGTGATGGCTCGCCGAGGCAATTTCCTCGATGGACGCGGATTGCTCTTCGGTTGAAGCAGATATTGTCTGGGTCTGTTCCGTTGCCTTTCTGCCTTCCTGATCTATATTTTGTACAGCATCCACAACTTTTTGGGTACCACCCGTAATTTCCTCGATGGATGCCGAAATCTCATACACCTGCTTGGTCATATCCCGTACCATATCCAGTATTTCCCCAAAACTTTCCCCGGCCGACGATACTACCTCTGCCCCATGGTCGACTTCCTGTTTGCCATCTTCCATAAAAGCAACTGCACTATTTGTTTTTTCCTGCACCTCATCAATGAGCTCCGTTATCTGCTTGGCCGCCTGCTGTGATTGTTCCGCCAGCTTACGGACTTCCTCCGCCACAACTGCAAAGCCTCTTCCGGCTTCACCCGCTCTGGCTGCTTCGACCGCTGCATTGAGGGCCAATAGATTGGTCTGTCCGGAAATATTTGATATAACATCCACAATATGGCCAATTCTCTGGGAACGTTCTTCCAATTCCCCAATGACAGCCGACGTCGCATTGGTTTTTTCCTCTATGGTTTTCATCTGCATGACAGCCTTTTTGATGGCCTCTTCACCAGCATTCGCTGTTTCTGTGGTCTTTTCTGCAGCGGCTGAGACGATTTCCGTATTCGAAGCAACTTGTGTAATTGCCTTCGAAATCTGCTGAACCGTGTTATCCGCATGCTCCGTGAGGCGAAGCTGTGCCTCCGTCCCTTCCGCTACCCTGGCTACAGAGCCTGCGACCTGATTCGATGCCTGCGCAGATTGCTCAGCACTAGCGGTCAGCTCTTCTGATGATGCTGCCATCTGTTCGGCTGTAGACACTATTTTGCAGACAAGCCCATGTATATTATACCGCATGACATTAAAGGATTTTGTAAGCGCGCCCAATTCATCCCCGGACTCAACCACCATATCCTCTAGCTGCAGATTCCCTTTTGCCAGCTCATCCGCATGATTTCTCAGCCGCAGAATAACGCCTGTAATACGTTGGGAAAACTTTATCCCTGCGAAGGCTACGAGCAATATTCCCACCAGCACCAGCAGGCTGTACGTGATTTTCATTGTCTTCATATCGGCAAACACAAAATCTTCCGGAACAAAAATACCAACGGTCCATCCGACATCCTCCAGTGTCACATACGCAAAGATCTGCTTCTGCCCATCCCTTGTTACCGTAAAATAGCCTTCGGACTGGTCTTTTAGCTCTTTTTCCTTATCCTTCAAGCCCGGATCATCACTGAGCTTCGACATTACTGGTTCATTCCCGGCAGTCGCAATAATCGAGCCGGTTTTGTCAATCACAATGCCTTGTCCCTCATTATGATATTTTATGCTGTCAACGAACTTATCCAATTCATCCAGCATAATATCCTCACACACGGCTCCCCGGAACGCTCCATTCTTGTCGTTATACGGAGCTGCTGCCGATACTACCAGCTTTCCGTCATTCTCGCCGCCGACATTCTTGTATACCTCTGTAAAAACAGTTTTCCCGGCCGCCTTTGCTTCTTTGTACCATGGGCGTGTCCGTGGATCCGCTTCCTGCGACAAGTCACCGTCCGACCACGACATGAAGGAGCCCGATTCCGTCCCATGGGATAAATCCATAATACCCGGGACCCCATCCACCAGGCTTAAAATCTCTCTCGAATCGACTACCGTACCACTTAGATTGTGCATCTGACGAGACGCCCCTGTTGCCAGGGAAGCTTTTTCCTGCAGCCACGCATCAAGCCGCAGCCCCTCTTCCTTCACATTGGCCTGTATTTCATTTTCAATGCTCGTCAAGAGATGCGAATATGCAATATAATACCCTACGCCCGAAATCACTGTCAGAATGATCCCTACTACACCAACCAGGCAAAAAAACTTTTGTTTAATACCCATTCCTACACGCCTTTCCAGTTTTATCTTCTGCCGGACTCTTTTTTCTGTTTTATAGCATTCTCCATACGGAAATACAAAAAGACCAGAATCCGTTCAATTATATAACTCTATTTATTCAATGAATAACCCAGATAGCCCTTGAGCATTTAGTCTTATTTTATTATCACATACAAATATCATTTCATACAATATCCATAGTATATCTCATTTTTTTCCTAAAAACAGGTATTTTAAAATATGAATTTAATAAATCCCTGCAAATAAAATATGAGATGATATACCTAATTTTTTTATTTTCCTTTTTTATCAGTAAAATTGCTTTTGGGTTGCAAAAAGCTATGTAATATATTACAATCAAAATATATGCTATAAGGAGGCTTTTTATGGAGATACAAACCCGCTATCCGGATGAATCCGTAAAACAATATGTATGCCGTATCCTGATTTATAATATCGTAAATATCAACTTGAAACCAGGCGAAAAAATTGTCGAGCAGGCCTTATGTGAGGCTTTTCATATCAGCCGGACCCCGATTCGTGAAGCTGTTTTAGACTTACATAAGGACCATTTAATAGATATTTATTCAAAGCGCGGAACCTACATATCATATATTGATGAATCCATCGTCGAAGAAGTCCGGCAGCTCAGGGCTGTATTGGAATCCGAAGTAGCCCGGATTGCCTGCCGGATACTGACTTCTGAAGATTTGGATTTGTTACGTGAAAATATCATCATCTGGCGTTACTATATAGAAAAGAACCAGCAGAAAAAAATTTTTGAATTGGATAAAAAATTTCATTCCATGCTGTATAACATGTGCGGCAAACAATATTGGAACGAACTGGTCGAATCGGTAGCCCCGCATTTTGACAGGACAACCGTACTGAGCTTCCATTGCTGCCCGGCAAGCCACATCTTGCTTGATCATGAGCATCTGGTAGATGCGATTGAGGCAAAAAATGAAGCGGCTGCTTACAAGATTGCGCGTCAGCATATGAAGCGATATTGCGAGAATCTTGTTCCGATGAAGAACATGTACCCGCAATATTTCAGAGAACACGCCAAGCCTGTATAGCATAGTTCCAGATATAGAATACAATCTTCCACGCTAGTGAAAAGCTCTGAACGCTTCCTGCCAGAAAACCAGCCATACCAAAAAAATTACAGCACAGCCATTGCTTGTATCAGTGAAATACAGGCAATGGCTGTTTTTCGTGTCTTTTCTGCCTGCTGTGTTCTTCTCATTATGCTTGACAAATCAGAAAATATAAATATATAATACATTGTATGTAATATATATCAGTCAATGTAATATGATACGAGAGGAGAATTTATGCAAGAACAATATGATGTACTGATTATCGGTGCTGGCGTTATTGGCAGCGCCATCGCACGAGAAATGGCACGATACAAGCTTAAGATCGGTGTGCTGGAAAAGAATCTGGATGTATGTAACGAGACAAGCGGCAGGAATTCAGCCGTAGTACATGGGGGCTTTGCTTATGACACAGCATCTCTGAAAGCCCGCTTTTGTGTTGAAGCAAATCGCATGATGGGGGATCTCGCAAGTGAGCTGGATTTTCCCTTTGAGCGCTGTGGCAAAGTGCTTGTCGGGAATACGCCTGAGGATATGACCCATCTTCATAACACACTCCGCCAGGGCAAAGCAAATGGTGTAACAAATCTGGAAATCATCGGTGATGATAAACTCCACGAACTCGTTCCCGCGGTCATCGGCAAATTCGCGATGTGGTCGCATAACAGCGGTATCATGGATCCATTTCTTTACACGGTAGCACTGGCGGAAAATGCCCAAGCCAATGGCGTGGATTTTTATTTTGGGCACCGGGTCATTGATATCCAGCGAGACAGGGACAGCCTGTATATCGTAAAAACTTCCCAAGGCTGCTTCTCCTCCCGTTGGATAGTGAATGCCGCCGGACTTGGCTGCAAAGAAATCTCGGATATGCTTGGCATTAAAGGATACAAGGTCATAGGCTCCAAGGGAGACTATATTGTACTCGATAAGAAGCTTGGTGCGCTGCTTCCCATGCCAGTTTATCCGGTGCCAAGCAACACCTATATGGGTGTTCATGTAACAAATACAATTGACGGTAATGTAACCGTTGGTCCGAATGCCGAAAACGTTACAGATTTCTCATATTACGGCGTACCTAAAAGAAACATAGATTTTCTTATAGAGAGTGCCTCCCGGCTTTGGCCACATATCAGCCGCAAAGACCAGATCCGCAATTTTTCCGGTATTCTGCCCAAGTGGGTAGATGCCAATGGAAACATCCAGGATTATAAAATTGAACTCCGCGACGATATTGCTCCGCATGCCATCAATCTCGTCGGGATTGAATCACCGGGCCTGACCTCAGCTGTGCCTATTGCACGTTATGTTACCGGGCTCATGCAGGAACGCGAAAAGCTTACAGCAAATCGGTCATTCAGTCCGATACGCCGCGGGATCCGCCGTTTCGCAGCATGTACCAGGGAAGAGCAGGCCGCGCTGATTGCCGCAAATCCGGACTATGGTGAGATTATCTGCCGCTGTGAAAAGGTCACAAAAGCCGAACTGCTGCAGGCCATCCATAATCCTCTCGGAGTAAGCACCATGACAGGAGTCAAATATCGCACACGTTGTATGATGGGCCGCTGCCAGGGTGGCTACTGTCAGACCAGACTCGAGCAGTTATTAGAGAAGGAATGCGGCAGACAGGCCAAAGATATTATTTACAGCCGTCAGGGTGCATGGCTCCTGCAGGGAAAGGTGCGTGAAGGTATATGAAAGAAAAAGATGTAATTATTATCGGCGGTGGTCCGGCGGGACTTGCCGCAGCAGCCGCTCTTTATAAAAAAGGCATCCATGACGTTCTTATCCTGGAACGCGAAAAAAATCCCGGCGGAATTTTACGTCAATGCATCCATGATGGTTTTGGTCTTACACGTTTCCATGAAACATTAAGCGGACCGGAATACGCCCAACGCTTCCTTGACGAAATTGAAAAATATCATATCCCGTATCTGACAGATACGATGGTGCTGGGTCTTAAAGCCGGTACGAGAAAAATCGTAACAGCAGCATCCCGCAGCGGCCTGGAGGAATGGTCCGCCAAAGCTGTCATTCTTGCTATGGGCTGCCGCGAACGCACGCGGGGCGCATTGGGCATCCCGGGTGAACGGCCGGCAGGTGTGTTTACTGCCGGCACAGCACAAGCCTATATGAACCTTTACAATCGAATGCCCGGCAAAGAAATCATCATTTTGGGTTCCGGCGATATCGGTATGATTATGGCCAGACGATTGACACTTGAAGGTGCACATGTACAGGCCGTATTTGAAGTACTTCCCTATGCCAGCGGCTTGCCGCGCAATGTGGAGCAATGTCTGAACGATTACGGCATCCCGCTTTATTTGAGCCACACAGTAACAGAGATTCATGGAGATGCTCGTCTGAAAGGAGTTACTGTATCCGAAGTCGACAGCACCAGAACGCCGATACCAGGGACAGAAAAGTTTTACGCCTGTGATACCCTCATCCTTTCTGTAGGATTGATTCCGGAAAACGAACTCACCTCAGAAGCTGGCGGCATACTCGATCTACACACAAACGGCGCTGTGGTTGATGAAAATTTCCAAACGAGTCTGCCGGGAGTTTTTGCCGCAGGCAATGTACTGCATGTACACGATCTTGTGGACTTTGTATCACTTGAGGCCGAAAAACTGGCGGATTCTGCCGCCAGATATATACTGGGCGAGCCGCTGCGCGATTGTCCGTTGAAGATAAGCGCCGGCAGCAGCATCGGCCATGTAGTGCCGCAGCGAATCAGCGGCAAAACAGATTTTCTGCTTTCGCTCAGAGTGTCTTCCCCGCATCGCAATGGCCGCATCCTCGTGCAGCAGGGCAACCATATCGTTGCAGCGCATGAATTCCGCAGGGCAGTTCCGGCTGAGATGCTGCAAATTAAAATCCCCGCTGCAAATATAAACTGCACCGAGGATTTGGAGGTATCCGTGGAATGAAAAAGATATATACATGTATAATCTGTCCGAATAGCTGCGAGATTGAGACAGAAGTCAGCGACCGGGAGATTCTTTCTATAACAGGAAATCTATGTCCAAAGGGCGATGCGTATGTACGACAGGAAATCCTTGCTCCGGAACGTACGATTGCCACATCCGTACTGGTTGCAAATGGGGTGCTTCCCTTAGTCAGCGTACGCCTTGTACGGCCCATCCCCAAAAACAGGATTTTCGATGTCATGGAAGAAATTAAAAAAATCAAGCTTCAGGCCCCGGTAGCAAGCGGCGATATCGTCCGAAAGAATATCCTGGGACTCGGGAGCGATATCATTGCAACACGTTCTGTCCAAGCCATATCCGCTGCAGATCCAGCTAAGATTTAACAGCCGCTTTTATAGACTAGCACCTGTATAAGAAAATCATCCGAACCTGTACAAGCAAAACAAAATTTTCATAAAAAACGGAGGTAATCTTTATGCCTAAAATACGTTGGGGTTTAATTGGTTTATGTTTTTTAGCCAATGCAATCAATTATATTGATCGTGCCAATTTGGCAATATCCGCACCAAATATACGAGTAGACTTAGGTATCGATGCGGCAACAATGGGTTTTGTACTTAGTGCCTTTTTTTGGACCTATGCCTTATTTCAAATGCCTGCAGGATGGTTCATCGACAAAGTCGGCGTCAGAATCAGTCTGGCTTTTGCAGTTGGCTGGTGGTCTGTTTTTACAGTTGTAACCGGTATGGCACATAATATTGGGCAATTGATTGGTTCTCGCTTACTGCTTGGTGTCGGAGAATCTGCCGCCATTCCCTCTTTTGCCAAAGTTGCCTATAATTGGTTTCCCCATAAAGAACGAGGGCTGGCATGCAGTATTTTCGATAGTGGTTCCCGTGTTGGATCCGCATTATCTCTCCCTCTGATTGCCTGGATAATTTCTATATTGGGATGGAGAGGTTCCTTTTATGTAACCGGCAGCCTGGGTGTTCTTTGGGCCTTTCTCTGGTGGTTTATTTATAAAGATCCAGAAAAATACCGTCCAATCGCTCCTGACGCAGTAGATGCTCTGTTAGCCGAACGTGAACCTCAAACAAAAAATATCACGGAAACAGAAAAAATATCATGGTGCTCCCTGTTTCGTTACCGTACAATATGGGGGTTGATGATTGGCCTGTTTTGTCTAAACTTTGCCATATACTTCTTTATTACGTGGTTCCCCAGTTATTTAATGGAAACCAGAAACTTTTCTTTAAAAGCATTGGGCACCCTGGGTATGCTCCCAGCATTATTAGCTATCCCAGGTGGCTGGCTGGGTGGGTTTACTTCAGACTGGCTGCTGCGGCGCGGCTGGAGCGCTACCGCCGCACGCAAGACCTGCCTCGTAACAGGAATGCTTCTATCTTCTTCCATTGCACTTTCAGTTTTTGTAGAGAATGATTTGGTTTGCTTGTCACTATTCGCACTCGCCTACGCCAGTCTCTCCTTCGCTGGTGCCAATGTTTGGGTCATCGTAGGCGAAATCGCCCCTACTCCGGGGCATGTGGCCTCTATTGGCGGGATTCAAAATTTTGCCGGCAACCTAGCCGGAATATTCATTACTACCTTCACCGGTGTAATGCTTACGATAACCAAGGGCTCCTTCATTATTCCTTTATCTGTTGCAGGAGCATTATGCATCATCGGAGCCTGTTCCTATTTATTCATCGTCGGAAAAATCGAACCATTGACTATAGACTCAACCAACAAATAATAAGCTTCCCCGGTGGTTGCCATATACCTTACCATAAAGCAGGAAAAAGATTATTATTCGCACATAAGGCATCAACAATCGCCTTATATGCCCTGCAAAGCAAAACCGCGGTTAACGTGGTGATTAAGGCTCAGAGCTTTATTATCAGCACGGTGTCCACCAAGGCCCTTTGCATATCGCGCCCCAAAAGCTCCGGCAAGAAATTCCTGCCGGAGCTTTTACTTATTGCAATTTTTTTAAATTTAAATAAAGAGGTTCACATTCGAATCCTCGGCGGCGTTCAGATAATATCCTACGCCGCCGATTTTTACGCCATCAATAAGCTCTTCGGGCTGAATACCCATGACATCCATCGACATCTGGCAGGCAACCATCTCGATGCCGCTCTGCTGGGCGCTTTTAATAAGGCTCTCCAATGAATCAATATTCTTATCCTGCATAACACGGCGCATAAGCTTCGTCCCCATGCCCAGCATATTCATTTTTGAAAGCGTAAGATTCGTGCTGCCGCGCGGCATCATCCAGCCAAACATACGGTCGACGATGCCTTTTTCCACGGGGATATTCTCTGACCGGCGAAGAATATTGAGCCCCCAGAAGGTAAAGAACATCGTGACCTTCTTGCCCATAGCAGCCGCTCCATTTGCAATCACAAAAGAAGCCAGCGCCTTATCGAGGTCGCCGCTGAACACTACAATAGTCTTTCCATCCACAGTGGATGCCCGCGAGGATTTCATGGTCTCTTCTGCTGGATTCGCCGCGATTACAGGCTTCTTTATCCAGACACGTACAAGCCCGTTTGCCTTCTCACGATACAAAAGCTCCTGCCCTGTACGATGACACCAGGCCGCACTGTCATTGAAAAATCCTGCATCTGATGCCTCTGCCCGCACGACCTTGCCAGGCTCCAGCACATCAAAGCGGCGCTTGAGCTGCATCAGCGGACCCGGGCAACTGAGTCCTGTAAGATCAAGCGCCTCATCAAAAGGCAGGCTGCCCGAGGAAGCAGCCGGTGCTGCAGCTGTCTCAAAAATGCTTTGATTCGCCAGCCCATCCGGTACCGTCGGCACAAACTGCTGCGCCTGCGCCATGCGGTAGCCGCCCGCAAGGTTGCGCACCCGGAATCCCTTCTGCCGCAGCAGCCGCTCAGCATAATAGCCACGCTGCCCGGCCTGACAGTACACGACCAACGGCACCCGTGGTTCGAGTTCTGCCAGCCGCTCCCGCAGTTCTTCAAGCGGCAGATTTACAGCTCCTGTCAGATGTCCGTTCGCAAATTCCAACGGCGTACGCACATCAATAAGTCGTGTTCCCTGCGCCAGTACCTCGTCCAATTCAGCCCAGGAAACCGGAACTGTGAGTCCGTCCAGCACATTTTCTGCCAGGTAACCCGCCATATTCACCGGATCCTTGGCAGCAGAAAATGGTGGCGCGTATGCCAGCTCAAGGGCACTCAGTTCCCGCACGGATGCTCCCTGCCGCAGCATGGAAGCAATGACGTCAATGCGCTTGTCTACGCCCTCCGCCCCGACGGCCTGCGCTCCAAAGAGCTTTCCGTCTTCGCCAAAAACCACCTTCAGTGTGAGCATAGCGGCTCCCGGGTAATAACCCGCATGCGAAAACGGATGCAGCAGAACACTGTGGCAGGAAATACCCTGTTGCCGAAGTGTCCGTTCATTGGTTCCCGTCGCCCCAGCCGTAAGGGAAAACACTTTCAGGATTGAAGTCCCCTGTACACCAGTATACGGAATCTTTCGTCCGCTCATATTGTCCGCAGCCAGCCGTCCCTGCCGATTCGCCGGCCCGGCAAGCGCCAGCGCCATCGGAGCCTTATCCTGCACACGAAACACCATCGCTGCATCCCCAACCGCATAAACACCTGCAACGCTCGTTTGTAAATATTCATTTACATAGATATATCCCCGCTTATCAAGGGAAATCCCGCTGTCCTGCAAGAAGGAAGTATCCGGCTTCACGCCGATAGCCAGTACAACAAAGTCCGTCTTGAGTGTGCGTCCGCTCACAAGCTGCACTTCTGTGCTATCCTCCGTATCTGTAAAGCCTGCTACACCGTCCCCCGTAATAATCTCAACACCATGTTCCACGAGCTCACGCTCAATGAACTTCACCATATCTTCATCAAACGGCATCATAATTTGTGCTGCTGCCTCTACCACCGTAACCCTAAGACCACGCTCGCGGAGGTTTTCCGCCATCTCAGCGCCAATAAAACCCCCGCCGACCACAACGGCACTGCCTTGTCGCGCAGCTGTATCGATTGTCAGCCGTTTCAGCACATCCGCATCCGGCACATTTCTAAGGCCCACGATACGGGTACTCTCTATACCCGGGATTGGCGGCCGCAACGGCTGCGCTCCAGGCGACAACAGCAATGCATCATAGCTCTCGACGTAAGTACCACGGTCTTTGCTACATATCGTTATCTTTTTGGCCTTTGTATCTACCGCAGTGACCTCGCTTTCAACACGTACATCAATCGCCAGCTGCTGCCGTATTTTTTCCGGAGTTTGTACCAGGAGCCTGTCTCTGTCTTCAATTACACCTCCTACATAATACGGCAGGCCGCAGTTGGCAAAGGACACATAGGGACCACGCTCAAGCAGCAGCACCTGTGCCTCCTCATCCAGCCTGCGCAGCCGTGCGGCCGCCGTAGCGCCGCCGGCAACTCCTCCCACCACAATATACTTCTTCATAATGCATTCTCCTTCCTATCAAATAAGACCGGCAAAAGCCTGCGCACTGTATCCTGACACAAATCATAATGAATTTCCAAACCGCTGCGTGTGCCCTCTATAATTCCGGCTGCGCGCAGCTTGGCAAGATGCTGGGAAATCGTCGACTGCGGCAGCCCCAGACAGTCCTGCATATGCGATACATTGCAACCCCCATTCTTCCAGAGTCCATGCACGATACAAAGTCGTACAGGATGCGCAATGATTTTTAAAAGTTCTGCCATGTCTATAAACTCTTGCGTATTTTGCTGCATAAAAGTCTCTCCTTATTCCATTATATCTTTATATTTATATATTACGATATATAAATATAAAGGTCAAGGAATTTTTACAATTAAAGCTTGCAAAAAGGTATGAAACAATTCACATAAAAAGAGCCTGTAATTTTGCCCTGAAAAAGCGGGCATCTTACAGACTCCTGCATTTTTTATTCTTCGAGTATCCTGCCATCGCAGGAAATGGTCACAACCTGCCAGGGAAGCATTTTCCCGCTGTCCTGCAAAGCCCGCCGCACGGCATATTCAATACCGCCGCAGCACGGAACCTCCATCCGTACGACCTTGACACTTTTAATATCATTTGCCTTTAAAATCTCCGTAAGCTTCTCCGTATAGTCCACACCATCAAGCTTCGGACAGCCGATCAGTGCAATACGGTTCCGCAGAAAGTTTTCATGGAATCGCGCATAGGCATACGCGGTGCAGTCTGCTGCTATAAGCAGCCGGGCTCCGTCCAAATAGGGTGCGCGCACAGGTGCCAGTTTTATCTGTATCGGCCACGAACGCAGCGTACTTTGCCCACCATTTCCCAGCTGCTGCCCCAGGCTTTCCTCCGGCATCCTTGCATGATCCAGCAGATGCGCCCGGCTTCGAGGACATGCACTTTGCTGTACAGGCTCATCTGCCTGCGCCAAAGACTGTCGTACCTTTACCGCGGCCTCATCATAAGCAGCCGCTTCACGTTCGATTATCTTAATGGCATCTGCCGGACAATGCGGCAGACAATCTCCCAGACCATCGCAGTAATCATCTTTTACCAGCCGTGCTTTGCCGTCAATCATTTTGATGGCCGCCTCATGGCAGGCTTGGGCACAAAGTCCGCAACCATTGCATTTGTCCTCATCAATGTGTACAATTTTACGAATCATAGAAATCCTCCTTCACAATTCTCAGCCAAGCATAGCCTTGATATCGGAAGCTACATCGCTGATGCCGCCAATTCCAAAGGAATCTACTAAAACCTTCGCTACATTTGGCGACAGGAATGCCGGCAATGTTGGCCCCAGATGAATATTCTTCACACCAAGCGACAAAAGTGCCAACAATACGATAACTGCTTTCTGCTCATACCAGGCGATGTTATAAACAATCGGCAGTTCGTTAATATCCGCCAGACCGAATATCTCCTTAAGCTTCAGTGCGATGAGGGCCAGCGAGTATGAATCGTTGCACTGTCCCGCATCAAGTACACGCGGGATGCCGCCAATATCACCGAGGCCCAGTTTAATATATCTGTATTTTGCACAACCTGCTGTGAGGATTACGGTGTCCTTGGGCAGCGCCTTGGCAAACTCCGTATAGTAATCACGGGATTTTATACGTCCGTCACAGCCTGCCATGACGACAAATTTCTTAATCGCGCCGCTCTTCACAGCTTCTACGACTTTATCCGCCAGCGCAAATACCTGGGCATGTGCAAAACCACCAATCAACTCACCTTGTTCAAGCTCTGCCGGGGCCGGACATGATTTTGCCAGTTCGATAATTTCCGAGAAGTCTTTATGACTGCTGTCGCCCTCAATATGCTTACAACCCGAAACACCCACTGCATTCGCTGTAAACAGGCGATCCTGATAGGAAGCTTTTGGCAAAACAACACAATTTGTTGTCATGAGGATTGGCCCATGAAACGCCTCAAACTCTTCCTTTTGTTTCCACCAGGAATTTCCATAATTCCCTACGAAATTCGGATATTTTTTAAAGGCCGGATAATAATGCGCCGGCAACATCTCGCCATGCGTATATACGTCAACGCCCGTATCCTGCGTCTGCTCCAGCAGCATCTCCAGATCACGCAAATCATGTCCTGAAATCAGTATACCCGGATTTTTTCGTACGCCGAGAGCCACCTTCGTGATTTCCGGATTGCCATAAGCCGTCGTATTCGCCTTGTCCAGAAGAGCCATACCATCTACACCGAATTTTCCCGTCTCGATTGCCAGCGCCGTAAGTTCTCCGCCATCAAGCGTATTATCGAGCAGCTTCGCCAGCGTCGCCTGCACGAATGCATCAATGGCCACATTCTCCTGTCCCAGAGCATTTGCATGCTTCATATAAGCACAGAGTCCCTTGAGACCATAGGTGATAAGCTCACGCAGGCTGCGAACATCCTCATTCTCCGTCCGCAATACGCCAACCAAAGCCGCCTTGGCAGCAAACGCATCTTCCTGCGCCGTCCAAAGCGCCGCATCGGATAAACCTTCTTTGGCAGCCAGCTGTTCGAGAAGCTCCGCCTTCATCGTCAGAGAATGTGCAACCTGTGACCGGATTGCCGCCGCATCAAAATTCGCATTCGTAATCGTCATAAAAAGATTTTCCGTAACAAGATGGTTGACTTCTGCCGGTACATCCCTGCTCTCACCGCGCAGCTTCGCCGCAATCTCGCCGATTCCCTTCGTCACATAGACCAGCAAATCCTGCAGGCCTGCGACATCCGGGGTCTTCCCGCAGACACCTGCCTGTGTACACCCTTTACATCCCGCAGTTTCCTGACACTGAAAGCAAAACATTTTATTTTCCATCCTGATTCCTCCATTCAGTATTTTCATTGGCTCGTTGTCCTTATCATAACAGATGCCCCATAGCTTAGCCGTAACAGATGTTACGAAACGAAAAAATCCCGTGCTGTTTTTCTCCAGCACAGGATTTTCGGCTTTTTATTACCATAAAAACGCGATAAAGCATCTATACTTATAAATATGACTCAAACTTTTCCGTATCAAGCACGCGAACCTCGTGCCCATCGACCTCCAGGATCTTCTCGGCCTGCATAGCTCCGAGCTCACGTGAAAGGGACGGCCTCGTCGCGGCAAGATAGGCTGCTAGGTCTTCCCGGCTGCCTGCCAAATGAATGATTCCATCCACTGCGGGCTGCTGAAAAAGGTATCGTACAATCTTTCCACGTAAGGAACCGCTTGCGAGGACTTTAAGCTTATTATTCATGAAATATGCCTTGGACGCAAAAATTTTCAGCATATTTTGCTGCAGCACGGAGGATATATGTGTGGTGCCTCCCTGACGCAGAGAAAACATCGCATTGGAAACGGTAAGCACTTTTGCCGGCTTTAGGACTTCAGCATACATATCATAGGTCTGCCGCGACACGAATAGATAAATCTCACCAAACATATCACCTGGCTCTGTAATCTCCGTAATCAATATCTGGCGGCCTGATACCGTATCCTTGAGAATACGCACGCTGCCGTTGATAAGGATATAGAGGCGCTGCGGAACATCACCATCCCGGAATATAACCTCGCCCCGTGCATACTCCTTAAGCTGCGCCTGACTCGAAGCAACCAGCTCACTTAACTGCGACTCTGTCATGCCTTGTGCCAGGCGGCTGTTCCTCAGCGCCTGCAAGACCTCCTGCTGCATATTCTTCACTGCCCCCTTATAAATAAACAACTTCTACCACATCTCCGCTATGGAGGGCCTGCGTTCCCGCAGGAATATCAATAAGTGCATTGCATCCTGCTGCAGAAAGCAACATCCCTGAAGCATTTCTTCCCGGCAAATAGATTTTCCCATCTTCATGCACAGCACGCACAAAACGACGGCTGCGGCTCTCCTTCAAAAAGTCATCCACGAGCACAGCCCGTCCTCTGGTGCATGCCAGCTGCGGATGATGGCTCATCCTGGCGAGGACCGGACGAACCAAAAGCTCAAAAGTTGTCAAAGAAGCGAAAGGATTCCCCGAAAGAGCTATGCCCAGCATTTTTCCACAGGTATAGGCCATAGCCGGTGCCCCGGGCTTCATCTTTACACGCCAAAAAAGACGCTGAGCCAAAAGTCCTTTTACTACAGGATGCATGATATCCTTTTTCCCCACGGATACACCGCCCGTCGTAATAAGAAGATCAACCTCGTTGTATATTTTTCGTATATTTTTCATCATAAGGGCGGCATCATCGGGCAGCATACCCACCATCGGTGCAGGACAGCCCAGTTCCCTGAACCTGCCCGCCAGTGTATAAAGGTTACTATTATATATTTTACCAGGAGCCAGCTGCGCCCCGGGCAAAACAAGCTCATCCCCTGTACTGCAAATCGCCACGCGCGGCTGCCGCCAGACTTTCACCTGCTTAAAGCCCATGCTCGCAAGTACTCCTAGCTGGACTGCATGCAAAATTTCATTCTTATAGAGGATTTTTTCACCACAAGCAATATCTTCTCCTTTAAAGCAATAGGCCTCATGCACTCGAAGCTCGCAAGGAACACAAAGCCTGCCCGCAGTATCGAGTGATACAGATTCCTGCCTGACCACGCAGTCGCAGCCAGCAGGTATGGGAGCTCCTGTCATAATACGCACAGCCTCACCCGCGGCAGCTTTCCCAGCAAAAAAGTCGCCGGCACAAACTTCGCCTATAATTTTGAAAACAGCCGGGTTCCTCTCTCCTGCGCCTCTCGTACAGGACGCCTGCAGCGCATAACCATCAAGCGGTGAACGGGCAAACGGTGGATTATCCATAGGCGCCGCAATATCTTCCGCACAGACGCGACCAACCGCAGCCAGCAGCGGCAGCTCCTCTGTCTGCGACGTTTCCTCTGTCTTCTGCAATAGCAAATCAACGGCCTGTTCGAGCGTCACATCAACCAACTTCATTTCCCCCTGAGATTCCTGTCATTCCAACCAGGAAGTTTCCTTGTAAAAAATAATTTCCCCTAAAAATCCAAAGTTTCTCTTATTATAAGGCTTTCTGCATAATAATTTTCTAAATATCTTCTTTATATTATAACATAACCGCCTGCTCTTATTTCCGATAATATGCTGCACACAGAATTCTTGCAACCGGTAGAATAATGCATTCTATCCTGCAATCTTACAAAATATAACGAAATAATGATATACAAGTCAATTTTCCCTATTTATCAGCACTTTTATGAAAATATCATGAAAAATAGGAAAATACGGGACTTTCTTTCTTAAAAAAAAAGCATATAATTAAACTTCGTTAGACAATTTTTATAAAATTTTTATACAGCCTAATTCGTATGAACCGGAGGAACCAATCTCTTGGGGTCAATCCTGCCTTGCAGGAGGAATGTTTACTCTTGACATTCTACCCGTCAGCTAACTTCGGCGGCTAAAATAAGGGGGGTACAAGATCACCCGACAGGTCTTTTTTTATTGCCAAAAATCAAATCGTTGATAAAGGTGGTTTTATCGTGATAATGCAGAACATGCGTCGTTTACTGGTAGGAAAGCCTCTGCTGAATAGTGAACTGGCACATGAAAAGTTGCCAAAGTGGAAGGCCCTGTCTATTTTTTCTTCCGATGCCCTGTCCTCCGTGGCTTACGGTCCGGAACAAATCACACTGACGCTTGTCGGCGTTTCCGGTGTAATGGCGTATGGCTATATGGGGCCAGTTGCCATATCCATCTTTGTGCTTTTGTGCATCGTCGCTTTATCGTATGTACAGGTTGCCAAAGCCAACCCCGGGGGGGGCGGCGCTTATGCCGTATCAAAAAAATATCTTGGCACGATGCCGTCTCTGGTTGTTGGCGGGGCGGTCTTTGCCGACTATGTGCTGACCGCAGCGGTCAGCGTCACCGCCGGGACCGATGCTATTATCTCAGCTTTTCCGTTCTTATCCGGCCATAATGTTCCCATCGACCTATCGGTCCTGTTTATCGTTCTTATGCTCGTAAATCTGCGCGGCGTCAGGGAATCCTCCGATGCATTCGTTTTACCAACCTATGCATTTCTCTTTGGCGTAATAAGCCTTATTCTCGTCGGCATATACAAAGCCGTTTTCCTGTCTCCGGAATTACTGCCTGCCGCATCCCTGGAAGCCCAGCCCCTGGACTGGGCCATGCTTTTCCTCATCCTGCGGGGATTTGCCAACGGCTGCAGCTCGATGACAGGCATAGAGGCCATTGCTGACAGCGTACCGATGTTCCGCGAACCTTCGGCTCGCAACGCAACGCATACAACTTATCTCATGGCAAGTATCTTGGGAACGATGTTCTTAGGCATCAGTTTTTTAATCATGCATTACCATATAATGCCAAGACTCGATGTAACCGCTCTGTCCCAATTAGCAGAAAACGTATTTGGCCGCGGCACAGCCTATTATTATATCCAGATTACCACTATGCTCGTGCTGTATCTCGCTGCCAATACTGCCTACAACGGCTTGCCGGTTCTCATGTCCATCATTGCACGGGATGGGTTCCTGCCGCGTTATCTTGCCACGCGAGGCGAACGGCTTACCTATTCGAATGGCATTATCCTGCTTTCCATCGCTGCCGCCGGGCTGATTATTATTTTCGACGGACAGGTTGAACATCTCATTTCATTATATGCCATTGGCGTATTCATTTCATTTACGGTAGCCCAGTTCAGCATGGTGCTCCATTGGAAAAAGGAACGCGGCCCTTACTGGATACTGCGTGCCATACTCAACGGACTCGGTTCACTCTGTACCGGCATCGTGGTTATAGTCATCACGATGACCAAATTCATTTACGGTGCCTGGATCATTCTGCTTTTCATTCCGCTGATGGTCTGCCTGTTCAAACGAATCCGCCGCCATTACGATTCTGTGGCGAAACAACTGCATTTCCCGGAGGAAGCCTATCATATCCCCTTGGAGCTCTCTGCCGAAAAAGCCCGGCATCTGGTCATTGTTCCGGTCGCCACCCCGACGCGTGTCGTCTATGAAACGATTAAATACGCAAAGGTCATCAGCAATCATATCATCGCTGTCAATATTGCCAGCGATGAAGAGGCAGGACTCCGTGTCCGTGAAAAATGGGAGGAATGGAACCCGGGCGTAACCCTCGTCACCATCCAGTCACCTTACCGCCTGCTTATGCATCCGTTGTTGGAATTCATTAAGCAGCAGGCCAATGAAAAACGCCCGGAGGACTATATCACCGTCCTGATTCCCGAATTTGAAACCCAGAAGTGGTGGCAGCGTTTTCTGCACAACCAGTCCGGCTGGATTTTACACGCTACCCTGATTCTTTCCGGGAAAAATGTAATCGTGACAACGGTTCCCTTCCAGCTGCGTGAATAATACCCCTCTGCTTTAAGGAAACTCTTCCTTATTTCTGCTATATATTCCTAAAAAAAGCTCTGCAAAGCCTGACGAACTTCCGTCAAAACTTTGCAGAGCTTTTTTTATTCCGCACCTGCTGCCCTGATAAAACAGCCCCGCATAAACCGATTGGCTTTTACGAGTTCTACCGTATAATCCTGTCCATCAAGATGCCAGAATTCAACAACATAGCGCCGTACGCCGAGTTCCCAGGTTTTGCGTATGACTTTGGCAAAATCAACCTGCCCGGTACCAAAGGGGACCTCACGATACCGGCCGGGCACCGTCTCTTTAAGATGCACAGCCACGAGATGGCCACGGCCGCTTTCCAGGTCCTCCACGACATCACCGCCATAGAGCATAGCTGCATTCGTTATATTGCCCACGTCCGGATAAACACCGAGATATGGCGAATCTATCTCCCTTACATACCGCATAGCTTTCGCTGTTGTATCCATAAAAGGTGTCTCCATAGTCTCAAAGCCCATGAGAATTCCTTCTTCTGCCGCCATATCCGCACAACTTTTAAGATTTGCCGCAAAATCTGCACGTGTCTTATCCGTTCCTTGTTCGTAATATACGTCATAGCCCGCAAGTTGTATAATGCGCACTCCGAGTACCGCAGCAAGTTTGACCGTATTTTGCATGATCTCGAGGCTCCGTTGCTGTTTGCCCTCATCCGGACAACCCAAGGGAAATTTTCGATGCCCGCTAAGACATATCGAGCGAACAGGTATCCCCGTACTTTGCATGGCCGCACGCACTTCACCAATCCAGGCTGCATCCATATTCAGCCTTGCCAGTCTCTCCTCCGTTTCATCGATGCTCATTTCCACAAAATCAAAACCAGCTTTTTTAGCCGCCAGCAGCTTTTCTACCCAGCTTAAGGAATCTGGCATAGCCTTTTCATAAAGACCAAGTAAATATTTTTTCATGTCATGCTGCCGCCTCATTTCTTCTGCCCATAATAAGCCTGCGGACCATGCTTGCGCAGGAAATGCTTATCCAGCAGTGCCTGTGCCATAGGGGCACGTTGTCCCAGAAGCTGCGTATGAAAGTTCATCATAGCAACTTCCTCCAGGACAACCGCGTTGTGTACAGCGTTCATCGGGTCCGTACCCCAGGCAAACGGGCCATGGTTTTTCACGAGCACCGCCGGTATAGCATCCGGATGAATTCCCTGGAAACATTCAATGATTACTTTTCCTGTATTGTACTCGTAGTCCTGGTTAATTTCGTCCACCGTCATATCCCTCGTACAGGGAATTTCACCGTAGAAATAATCTGCCTGGGTCGTACCATAGGCACACACGCCCTGCCCTGCCTGTGCAAAGGTTGTCGCCCAACGCGAATGGGTATGTACGATTCCGCCGATATTCCCAAAAGCATTATAAAGCGCACGATGTGTTTCCGTATCTGAGGACGGGTTCATCTCTCCCTCGGCCTTCTTGCCATCAAGCGCCACAACCACCATATCCTCCGGCCTCATACGCTCATAACCCACACCCGATGGCTTAATGACAAAAAGACCCTTTTCACGATCTACACCGGATACATTTCCCCAGGTAAAGGTCACCAAGTTATATTTCGGCAGCAGCATATTCGCTTCATAGACTTTTTGCTTTAGTTCCTCTAACATTTTCTGCCTGCTCCCTTCAATCCGTTACAATATAGAGTACGGCCTCGCCGATCTCACGATTTGCCGCAATAATAATGTCGCGCTCTTTGCCATTTACAACTGCAACATTACTGGGACCGCCGCCCTCTTCGATCGTAGTCTTGACATATTTGCCATCCTGGTACTGAATGTAAAAAAGATCCTTCGTATTACGGCGCTGTCCGCCAATGACGGTAGGAATTCCCCGCAGCGTTCCTGCCCATACTACATGGCCGAATTCCATAGGCTCCGGGTATTCATAGACCTTGTTCCACCCGTCGCTGTCCCGGTGCCGGATGACGAAACTACTGCCGTGAAACGGCTCAATCGTTATAAGTTCCTGCTCGCCGTCGCCATCGATATCCCCCACAGCGATATCGCTCGTCGGAATATCATTAATCTGCTCCAGGCTCCATTCTCCGCCCTTTTCCGTTGGTGGCGTGGCTGCAAACACCCCGTTTTCACAGGTAACCATGGAAGCCATCTTTCCGTTCCAGTTCACACGGCTATAACCATGGTTCTTTAGCAGTCCGTCCTTCAGTACATGCAGCTCTATCGGTGTATGCAGCGACTGCGGCAGTTCGCCCACATAAATCCTGCCAGGGTCCGACCAGTCTTCCTTATCCGTCTTGCTGGTGCAAAGCGTACAGCCAATAAAGTAGTGCACACCGTCTGCGCCCGTTACGAGATCAAAACGGTGCACATACGGAAGCCTGAGAATCGTTTTGGTCTCCCACTGCCCGTTTGCCAGCGGATGTGCCCAGACAATCGTCGCTTCCGCTGAATCAAACGTCGGAAAAAAATTCTGCACAGCCAGAAAATCGCCATGCATGCCCGGCACCGGGACCATAGACATCGTACCGCCGGGTCCATCCCATATCGTAGTCTGCGCAAAATCAGGTCCGTCATACAGATAAGCCGGGCCTTTGCCCTCGGTGGCAAAAAGTATTTTTGTTTCACCATGGATAACAGTACTGCTCACCGCATAACAGCGATGCAGCTTGGTGAGAATTTTTTTTTCTATTTTCATGATTTTACACACATCCCCAGACTAAGTTACTTCTTATATGTTCCGTATTTCTGAAAACACTCCATTGCATATAGCATAGACTCCTTTTTTATGCCTATCGGCGCTAAATAACCATATTCTACGGCAATAAATCCGCCTTGCGGTGTTGCCCACTTTTTTAAAAGTTCCTTCACTTCCGCCTCAATCAAGGCTTTGTTTCCTGTCGGCAATGTAGACTGTATATCCACTGTCGCTTCAAAACATATGCGCCCTTGTGCCACACGGGACACCTCATCAATACCAACCAGTCTTGGTTGATGTATATTCAGTATATCAACGCCCAGCTCAATAAAATCCTCCAAAATAGCATTTATTTTTCCATCTGTATGGAAGCGTATATCCATTTTGCATTCATGTGCCTTATCAATGATACGTTTATATTGCGGCTTGAATATCTCACGAAAAATCTCCGGAGATATCATCAGGTTCTGCTGCGTCCCCCAATCATCGGTCGTATCATAGCAATGGATACGGCCTTTCCCCAGCCTATATGCCTCTTCAATAATCCCGATTTGATAATCCGCCAGCTTTTCCGCAAGCAGTCCAATGTACTCCGGCTCCAGCATACAGTCCATCAAGGTATTATTGAATCCACGCAAAAAATGCATACGTTCAAAAATGCACTGTGGACTATTCAACTGTACATATAGATTTTTGCTTTCAGCTTCTTCCAGTGCTTCTTCTAAACCATCAAATCTTCCTTCGCTAAAAGGATCCGGAATCCTATAATCTTTGAGTTGTTCCCATTCTTCTAAGACCGTATTCGTTACCTGCCCCATATCCGCCCCAGTGACATCCCGGCTTTCCCAATAGCATCCCCATTCATCATACGTAGCATTCCCGGAACGAACTTTCTTACGGACACTGCATCCTTCCGGCCGGCCATCACGCGGGGGAAGTACGAATATCCGGTATACATCCCCGACATTTGCGATACGATCAAATCGCATACCTATACGTTCCGGCTGCATAAAATGTATATTTGCTTTCATTATTTCATAACTGTTCATTTTATACCTCAGCTCCCCTTCACAAATCTCAGACATTTATTTCATCCGGGAATTTTTCGCGAACTATATCCAGTAACGCCTTAGACACCGCGGCCGTGTCTATGAGGTTCTTTACCGTAGCGACAGTCGCGCGGCTCGGCGGCAGCATCTCAGCCCATTCAGGACTTGTTATAACGATATCGATAGATGGCAAATATGTCATTGCTTCACTAAAGGAACATGATTCTACCCCGGCATCGACCTTATTCTCTACACAAATCTTTTGGATATTGATTTTAAGTATCGTACTAGTCCCCATTCCGTTTCCACAAACACATAAAATATTAACCATTTTCTTTCCTCCTAAATACAATTTTTATAAGTGAGTCACACAAAATCAACCTGCAACAGGTATTCCCAACATAGCTCCTATGGCACGGAAGATAGCAATGATAGCAACCCATATCGTTGCATAGTCCGCACTGCCCTGCCACCAGGTCATATCCATCATTTTGACTGCTAATACGGAGCCCCATATCTGGATTAATCCATTCACCGTACAAATACCTGCCGCAGCTTTCCAGCCACCGAATTTATTAGCAAAAATTGCAATCGTTGCATTATCAAAAAACAGGGGAATAAACCCTGGCACAATAAAGATGCTTGAGCTCATAACCAGCAAACCCAAAAGCCCCAGCAATTGCCCGACAGTACCAAAAAGCAATCCCAGCACAACCGATTTCGGTGCAAAAGCAAAAATAGCAGCACAATCGACGCCAGCGACCGCGCCAGGTAAAAGTTTGTCGGAAATCCCCTTGAATGAAAGCATCAGCTCTCCCACAAACATCCTGACACCAAAAAGCAGTACAACAATGCTGGCTGTGAGTATAAAGGAAATCCAGGCAATAAAAATAAAATTGTTCTTTAATACTGGTTGTCCCAGACCTGCAACTGAACGCAGCCATTCGGTCTGATCATTGCTGATGACCAGCAGAATAATCGCTACCGAAATAAACATCACCAAAGCTGTAGCCACGATACTATCTTGTAAGAAACTCAAAGAAGCCGGCATTTTTTTCTTCTCGATATCATCCGCAGGATTTCCTAAATGAGGTGCAAGTTTCCAGGCAAGGTAGTTCATGAACATTTGCTGATGTGCAACCGTAAAATCAGCGCCATTGGTAACTGCCTGCGTTGGCTTGATCAATAAAGTTGACATAATCCCCCAATAAAGTGCAGTTACCACAGCAGCAATCAAAACCGTCGGCAGCATATCCAGTCCTAAGAAACGCCAAACAATATAGGTAGATATTCCGGCTTGTACAATCATTACATTCCCCGTCAAAAACACTGCACGTATCTTGGTATATTTACGTAATGCAACCAATAATAAATTGAATACAAATGCTCCCAGTAAAGTATAAATTCCCCAAGATGCTCCGGTTCCCGCTCCCAGTACTGCTTCCATTTTCTCATAAGCGTTCATCATCGTAGGATACGTATTAAGTCCGGCGCCCTGTATTCCCGTGGAATCCTGCAACGCTTTCAGTAACTTCCCGAAGTTGACAATCAATGCCCCCGAGCCCATGCCCATGATCAAAATGCCTATAGCCGCTTTCAGCGAACCGGAAAGTGCCTTGCTGATTGGCTGTTTCATGGCTATATAACCAATGAATACAACAATAGCCATCAGTAAAAATGGTTGTCCAAAAATTTGTTTAAAAAACAAATCCATATAAAAATCCATATAAATCTCTCCCCTATATAATAAAATACTCTTATATATAAGACGATTGCCAGAATAATACATTCCATTGATTTCAAATCTTACGATTGTTCAATCTTCAAAAGAATCTTTTTTCTATCGCCAATAAATCATCTGCATCATGTGCCTCCAGTAAAGCAGCAATAACTCCATCTTTTAAAAGAATTTCTGCCAATTTCTGCATGTTTTCCAAATGGATATCGTGGTTGGCAGACGCTAAAGAAAAGAACAACCGTGCATCTTTCTCCCGATTTCCCTTTTCAAACTCTACCGGTTTTTCCACCTTCATAAAACTAATCGCATTTTGCCGGACTCCTTCAGCATTTTCCTGCGCATGTGGCATAGCTATATCAGGTGCAAAAACAATATATGGACCATATTTTGTCACACAATGTATGACCGAATCGACATAAGCACCTGTAATGGAACCATCTGCCAGCAATGGTTTAAACGATGCCATGATTGCTTCTTCCCATGAACTGAACTCTTCATAAAATTGAACTCTCTCTTTTGCCACTAATTCTTCAATAAACATTGCCCATCCGTCCTTCTTCAATTTCTTCCATCCCTAAATCACGCCTAAGATCACGTTATGGCATCTTATTTTTCATATGGTTCTTCCATAAAAATCCGGTAAAAGCTGCTCGAAGTATACTTCCATAAAATCTTTATTAGTAAATGCTCAGCTTTATCAACTTTCAAAATCCCATGCACTCAATATATTTATCCATGAAAAATGCACTCCTTGAAAGTTCTAGCTCCCGGGAATTTTTTACTATATCCTCCGCCATGCTCTTCATTTTACTATTCAGTAAAATCATGACCGCACCACCCAGCGCACCATTCCCTATAAAAGAAATCTTATCCTTCAGAGCTTCCGGAAACAGCCCTATAGCCGCCGCCGAAACCGGGTTCAAACTTGCACCAAAACCACCGGCTACATAAAAGCGCTCGACTTCTTCAGGCATTACGTTTTCCTCATTTAATAAAGTGTAAATCCCTGCACATACCGCTGCTTTTGCTAACTGAATCTTACGAACATCTTCCGGCGTTATACACACTTCGGCATATGTTCCCACAGAAAATTCTTTTTCTAAATAACCACTTTCATCTAAAACCCCAAGGTTCTTCATTACGTGCAATAAGTCAATAATGCCAGAGCCACAAATACCTGCCGCCTTGACCCCGTTGCCAATGATTTCAACGCTTACTTTTCCTTCATCTGTATGAGCTTTATAAATTGCACCATATGAAGCAGACATACCTGAATGCAGGCCAACACCTTCAAATGCAGGACCAGCCGCCACAGCACAACAAATGAATTTTCCATCCTTACACAAAACGATCTCACCATTTGTCCCAAGATCCACCAGCAGGCTGATGCCCTTTTGTTCCGTCATCCCAGCAGCTAATACTGCACATACGGTATCTGCACCCACATAAGCGCCTATGCATGGGGGCAAATACATATCCGCAGAATCAATCCTTCTGGCAGAAACACTCCCAAAAGCAGATTGCATCAAAAACGGCGCTGCTGCCAAAGCATGCGGGTCAAGGCCTTCAAAAATATGCAGCATCGTAGTATTCCCAGTAAGCACTCCCGCAGAAATTTCCCGAATACCACTTTTTGTCATTATTTGACCGACCATATCTTCAATTTGCCGGAAAACAACCTCCGATAATTTCCTTGTCCCATATGCATGGCATGCCTGTATTCTCGAAATCACATCAGCTCCATAGGCACGCTGATTATTTTCCTCCGCCCCTTCTGCCAAGAGTGTTCCAGTAGAACATTCATATAGCCGGACAGCTATCGTGGTAGTACCAATATCACAGGCAACCCCTGCGCCTGTTCCCGTATATAAAAAGGAAGGTATTTTCACCCACGTTAGAATGTCCGCTTGCGAGAAGACCGGTCTTATTAGGGAATCTCCCTCGATTCTACAAAAGCAGGCGAGACGGATTCCCTCTGCCAGCGCAGCATCTCCCAAAAGCGCATTCTCTTGCGGTGAAACCCCATTAACTTCCCCCGATACCCAGACACGGCATTTGCCACAGAGATGTTTCCCACTGCATGGCATAGGAACAGGCACTTTCATCGCCAGCAAAGCTTCCGATACAAGCGTATTTTTTTTCACAGGAACACATATTCTATGGTTTTTCCACAAAACGCTAACTTGCAACATAAATATCTCCATATTGTAAAAATTGTTTATAAATTTTGTTTTTTATGCAAATTTTGTACATAAACTGCTTTAATCTTAGCTGTCGAATAATCTGGACAAATCTTATGCCCTGGAGGACATACAAGAAAATCAGCTTCCTTCCAGGGACCATTCACCAGTGTATAGAAAAATAACCTTGTTCCACTTTCTTTTTGATACTTCCAGCCGAACAGTTGCGATGCTTCTTGTGCATAGGACTCATTTTCGGCGCAATCATACACAGGGCTTTGAATATATACACCATAGTTATACTTTGCTGTCCATTCCATTTCTTTTTCCATGAGGTACGTTACGGTTTCTTCATCATATTGTTGCAAATATTTATGTCTGTGACGCTCATAACTCTGCTTCGAAGGCGTAAAGGCCTGTTCAATCCAGCCTGTATTATACCAATAGGCCCCAGGATACTTACGAAACAAACTGCGATATTGATCCGCAGACCCCAAAAACAAGGAAATACAATCATCACAACGTGGAACTATGACAGGGATCGTGCGGCTCATAATCCCAAGAATCCCATTTGAACATAATCCGTAACCCAGACAGATATAATCAAACTGTTTGTCTTCATCTAATGTTTGTTGGTAATCTTCCACACGATCTATCATATCCTGCAAGGTGTTTTTTAGTATCCCCGGCGTATCATGCAGTCCCTGACGGAGCCACCATGTACGCACTCTGTTTTTACTCTGAGAAACCTCGTAGTTGATTTCCCGATTCATTACCATACAACCGATAAAAGCAATATTCATTTGATATGCTCTCCTCCGATCATCGTCACCCCGCACACATTTCCAAAGCTATATCAGCTGCAGATGCCGCATCCTTTCCATAAGCATCTGCCCCGATCAGATCTGCATATTCCTGCGTTACAGGCGCTCCTCCTATCATTATTTTAACGTCCTGCAATCCAGCCTTTTTCGTTTCTTCCACCACAACTTTCATCTCTTCCATCGTGGTCGTCAAAAGGGCTGCACAAGCAATAATATTAGCATGGTTTTCTTTTGCTGCCCGGATGAATTCCTCACATTTTATATCTACGCCTAAATCAATAACCTTGAGTCCCTTGCCTTCCATCATCATCTTTACAAGGTTCTTGCCAATATCATGCAAATCACCCTTAACAGCACCTAATACCACTGTACCGCGTTCTTCCATACCATCTGCCATAAGCCTGGGTTTCAGTATTTCTACTCCCTTGTTCATAGCTCTGGCAGCAATCAGCACTTCCGGCACAAAAATTTCATTATTTTTAAACTTTCGCCCAATAATCCCCATGCCAGCAAGAAGACCCTTTTCCAAAATATCCTTAGGCGCCAGCCCCTCTTCCATAGCCTGCTGTACCATGGCTTGTACATCCTTTGCCTTACCCTTTTGCAGCATTTCACTAATATTATCCAATATACTCATTCCAAAACCCTCCTCGAATTATCTATGCGCCTCTACAGCCCTGAAATAGGCATCTATATTTCCAATTGGTGACGCCGGCGGTATATCGCAGCCAGAAGAGATAACAAAATTTTTATAACGCCCACAAGAAGCAAACAAAGCATCGACTGCTTTCGTCATAGACTCCGGACTTCCCTGGCGGAATTGCTCTGCCGGTGAAATGTTTCCCATTACAACAATATGCTCTGGTATTTTTTCCAATGCATCCTGTAACTGTACAGCATTTCCCAAATGAAGCACCCTGACGCCCAAAGAAACAATCTCTTCGATAAGTGGAATCGTATTACCACAATTATGATAGATAAACAAAAAATTCTTAGTTTCCACAGCATCGCGTATCTTTCTTACATAAGGATTTGAAAATTCAGCCATAAGCGATGGTGAAAGAAGACCCGCGGCAGGTTCAGCCATAACGATCCCGTTTGCACCTTTTTCTTTAAATGCCTCTATATATTTGATGATGAACTCCGTAGCTTTATCCAGGACGATTTTCACAATTTCCGGTTCATCATAGCACTGCATCATTATTTCTGTCATATCAATCAATCGGCCAGCCAACGAAAACGGTCCTATGACGCCGGCAAAAATTGGCCGATCTGTTATGGTATGGCTAGCATATTCTATCGCTTTGAGATATTCTCCCGTGCGTCCACATCCCACTGCAGGTATTTGTAATATTTCTGCATCTTGCGCATCTTTGATAATCGAAGCCAGCACAGTTGGTACTTCATTCTCTGCATATTTCACAGGACTTCCAAAAGCCTCTGCTTCAACAGACAAATCCATAAGGCTTAAGGAAGCCGCCGTATCATAGCGGTCAGCTATGGCCTCCATACATTTTGCCTGCAGCGCACCATCACGTACCATCGCATCTACGGTTACTCCTATAAACTGCGTCCCTGGAAAAGATAATATCGGCATAGTCTTTTTATTTTCTGCCCGGAGCATATTTTCAACCCATTGTTCCATATCTCTTTTCATCTAAGAAACTCCCTCTCTTATATACAGTTTTATTTATATACTGTGTCTATTAATACAAAATCAATAGTTCCGCGCGCGCAATATTCCCTCTCTTTGACAGATATTCTCTCGAACAACAGAACAAGATTCTATATGCCAATCATAAAAAGCTTGGATATGGAAGATTAATTTCCGCCGCCTTAAAGCAATCCATGAATCCACGCGGATAATGATATTCCATTTTATCTTTATCTGCCGGGAAAGTAAATTTCCCTCCGACCTGCCAAATAAACGGCTTGAATTTATACTGCAAACGATTTTTTCGCATTTCATACAATGACAGGATTTCAGCAGGATCTGCCTGGAAATTCGACCAGATATCATGATGGAACGGAATAATCACCTTCACGTCTAAAGCTTCCGCCATACGTAATATATCAACCGAAGTCATCTTATCTGTAATCCCGCGAGGATTTTCACCGAAAGAGCCCAGCGCCACATCAATCTGATGTTCATTGCCATGCTTGGCATAATAATTAGAATAGTGTGAATCTCCACTATGATAAATATTACCGCCGGATGTCTTAATAAGATAATTGACTGCTTTTTCATCCATATCATCCGGCAGCCAGCCCTTAAGTGCCCCATCTGGCGGCGTTGTGATAAGTGCCGTACGGTCAAAGGACTCAAGTGCGAGTATTTCAACATCTTTTACCTGTACACTGTGACCAGGTTTTACCTCAATGCAACGCTCCTGCGGAACACCCCAGGATATCCATTTTTCAACACAACGTTTTGGACCGATGAAGGGAACATCTTTCGCGCAGTTTTGCATCACGGCAGCTGCTACATTCACATCGATATGATCATTATGATAATGCGTAGCCAGTACCGCATCAATCTGACGGATTCCAAACGGGTCAAGCACGAAAGGCGCCACACGAAGATTCGGCTGCATCGCACGGCCTCCGGACATACGAGCCATTTGGTGCTGCGGGTCCATTGTTTTCTTCTTCGTCTGTTTGCCTGTTCCACACCAGAAATCAATACATATATTTGTATTGCCCTCAGATTTTATCCATATTCCTGTACAACCGAGCCACCACATAGAAAACGTCTTTGGAGCTATTTGTTCCTCCTCAATTTCCTCATTCAGATAATTTCCCCATTCTGGAAATGTGCTTAAAATCCATTTTTCTTTTGTTATTGTATCAATTTTACTCATTTTTTCCTCCCGTTTTGTTCATTAATCAGCCGTTTTATGATTGTTTCATTCCCTTTAATTTGTATTTTACACTATTTAAATGCTCATTTCAAGCTTTTTAATAATTTTATATTTGTGTTTATGTAAAAGAATCATTAAAGCCCTTTATATTTATGTTTTATGCTCATTTACTTGCGTTTTTTATGATAATGTGTATAATTGAAATAGACATATATTTAAAATTATGCTCAAATCACTAATAAGGAGTTACTTTTATGAAAAACAGTAAAAGTGTCGTGTTTAAACGCCAACAAGAAATTTTAAAGCTCTTAAAAACATATAAAGTCATTGACGTCGATGCCATTTCGAAAAAACTCAGCGTCTCCGCAACGACAATTCGACGAGACTTACAAATGTTTGAAAATCAACACCTCATCAATCGGTTCCATGGTGGTGCCAAGCTTCTGGAGGACACGTTACAAGAAGAGGACTCGCCTCTTGAAACCCCATCCCCTTTAAGTTTGCTCCAAAAACACGCTATAGCCAGATATGCTGCCACACTTATAAAAGAAGGCGATACTATTTTTATGAACTCAAGCTCAACAACGCTATTGCTGCTTGATTACATCAGAGATAAACGCGTCGTAGTTGTCACAAATAACGGAAATGCTGTCGGATATCCCAAGGATGCACGAGTCGAACTTATCCTGACAGGCGGAGAACTTCATGAGCGCAAACAATCCATGGTCGGAGAATTTGCTCTTCATACGCTCTCAAAAATCACCGCAGACAAAGCTTTTATCGGAGTTGGCGGCATTAGTGTCAAAGGCGGCCTTACAACCTCTGTCTTGCAGGAAACCGCGGTAAACGAACTCATGATGCGCCGCTGCCAGGGACACTGTTACGTACTTACGGCTACACCAAAAATTGGCCGTGAACATAACTTTTTGAGCGGCTCTATTGACAGAGTTTCGTCTATTATTACTGGCAAGGGTGCCAATGCAGAGGAACTCACCCGCCTCAGGGAACATCATGTTGAGGTTGTCGAACTCGATACCGCTGAACGCAGCTAAAAGTGATGTCGAATAGCTCATTTATTTTGGCATACTAGATCCTTTTATTCTATCTACAAGTATCGATTTTCCAAAACATCTTCGTCTATACAAAAACAGCAGGAACCCTACTGTGCCTGACCGTAGGATGCCTGCTGTTTTTGTATAGACGATTTTATTTATGCGCCGCTGCTTTCCGGACGACTTCATAATTTTCATCTTGGGACTCTACGAAACCATTGATATGTGCCTGCTGCATTGCCGTACCACAGGCCTGCTGTCCCTCTTTCATACTTTCAAATGCTTTCTTGAGCTTTGCTATAAGGTCCGGAGCAACTCCCGGTGCCGCCGCAATGGTATCTTTAGGAATCGGCGCCGTACGGAAGATAATTTCGAGCTGGCTAACTGCCTGCGCTCCCACTGCATCCATCGCCTCGGAATAAGTAGCACCGGCATCAATCTCACCCTGCAGAACCGCCTCGATTACACGGTTATGACTGCCCAGGAAACAAGTCGAACCAAAATAGGCAGCCGGGTCTTTTCCCGCTTCCAGCAAAGCAGCTTTCGGATACACATAGCCTGAAGCTGATTTTTCATCCACAAAACCAAAGCTCTTCCCCTTCAAATCCTCTATCGCATGAATGCCGCTGTCCTTGCGTGCAATGATATAGCCTGTATAGGAAGTCGCATTATTGACCCTCGGCGTAACGATGGGTGTAATATCCATGCGTTCCTTTGCTGAAACATAGGCAAACGGCGAAAACCAGCCAATATCCGCTACTTTTTCAGCCAGTGCCCTGCCCAGTGCTTCATAATCTGAAACGATGATTGTATGCGCGTTATAGCCAATCTGTGAAGCAACCGCCTCCAGTATAGGCACATACGTGTCGCGAATCACCTGTGGAGCTACAAAAGGATTCACCCCAAAAATAATCTCGTTCGGCTTCTTATATCGGACCGCTGCATGCTGGATATTTTCAGCAATACTGCGGATGGACTTCGCATAGTCAAAAATCTCCTCAATATTCTTTTTCTGTCCCTTGACACTGTGTGCCGAGTCCTGTGTATTGCCGGAAATCTGAACCGTTGTCTGTCCGATGGATTCAATAGCTGTAGCCATTTGCTCCGTGGTATTGCGCTGATTCGTCAGTATGCCGCAAAATCTTTCAGCCACAGCCTGCACATTATGCATATCGCCGACAAGAGTTTCCATAGCCGCCGCAGAGGCTGCCGCCATGCTTTCCACCGATTGCAGATGTACATTCCCCTCCTGCATGCTTTTCGTTACCTCAGCCGTCTTATGCGTAATTTTCTGGACGATTCCTTCGATTTCCTTTGTAGTATCTTCGCTTTCACCGGCCAGTTTTCTGACCTCTTCCGCAACGACCGCAAAGCCACGTCCATGTTCACCGGCGCGCGCGGCCTCAATCGCCGCATTCAACGCCAAAAGGTTTGTCTGACTGGCAATGCCCTGTATCTTGCCGACAAAATTGGAAATATCCTCCGATGATTTATTCAGAGCTTCAATATCCTGCACAGCGGATTCTACTGCCTGCGCTACATTGCGAATTGCCTTGCTGACCTCATTGAATTTCGCACGATGCTCCTCCGCAATCTGTGAAGAAGCCTGACACTCCTTCAAGCCTGCCTCCGATTCCTCTAGTACATGACTGGCCCCGGAAGCAATTTCCTGTACGCCTGCTGTAGCCTCCTCAAGATTGCTGGCATTATTCTCACTCTGATGGCTGATTTCCTCCGACAGGGTCCCCAGCCGCTGCAGGGCGGTACGATAGTGCCCCAGTCCCCAGATCAGCTGCTGGGAAGCAAATGCCATCTCTTCGGAAACACCCAGGAAGTCAAACGACTCGTCGGCATCGGCAACAACCGCCTTTTCATTAACATTTACCTGTTCGTTTATTGCAGCCTCCGGGCGGACGTCAGCAACCAGCACCGGCTGCTGCCTCCACAAAACGGTAATTCCTATCCCCCCCAGTATGCCCGCAATTACAATGCCCAGAATCGCGCCGCCGGCACTTCCTGCCACCGGCGCAAAAAAAATGCTCACCAGGCAGCCTACCGCGACAGTTAAGACTTGAAACCCAATAAGTTTATTTCTCATTGTATTCCCACCTTTTATTTCTTTCGTATAATAGTGCAATCATTATAAACATTCGCAAAAGCCAAACAAAATCCTCTTTTTAGTAAGTCTTTATTTTATTTTTGTTGACTTTCTCTCAGCCCTATTTTATAATAAGCGTGTATATACACATAATATGAAGGATATCCGCATATGAAAAAAATTCAACAGTTTTATCCCAAAACCTCCAGCCCGTGCAATTGCACGAATATCCGGCGGGCATCGAGGGCGGTCACACAATTTTATGATATGGTGCTGCAGCCAAGCGGTCTGAGCATTACACAAATGGGACTGCTGCGTTCCATTACAACATCGCAACAGATAACGATGAGCGAGCTGGCAAGAAAATTCCGTATTGACCGCACAACCCTGAACCGGAATTTAAAACCGCTCATAGAGGCCGGTTTCATCCAAATGGAACGAGGCGCGGATGCGCGCACGCGGCAAACGGTACTTACAGACAATGGAGAACGCGCGCTTGCGGATGCTTGCCGTCTCTGGGACGATGCGCAGCGCATGTTGCAGGATTATTTGGGCGAAGAAGACTCCATACATTTAAAGAAAACCCTGTCCAGGTTGGAAGCTATTGTCCCCTAGGGCAATAGCTCTCTAAAGGATGATTTTAAAGATAAACGTGTATATACACGTTTTAAAGGAGCGTATACATCATGAAAAACGAAAAAAATTTCACTTTGAAAAACATTGGTCTACTGCATGAATTAAAGAACCGTGAGCTTCAAGGAAGATCAGGAAAGTATTTCGCAAAGGAGGATCTTGGCCTTACAGGCTCCGAGGTATCGATAAACTGTATGCCGGCAGGACAAGGAACACCCTTTGTCCATGTACATAAAAAGAACGAAGAACTATATATCATTACCCACGGTAAAGGCATATTCTTTGCCGACGGTGAGGAATTCCCCATTCAGGAGGGCAGTCTTATACGTGTCGCACCGAAATGCGAACGTGCAATTAAGGCGAGTAATGAGGATTTGTGCTTTATCTGCATCCAGTCTGAGGCTAGCAGCCTCACCCAGTTTACCAAAGACGATGCTTCGATTCCCGATACCAAAACTTCCTGGATGAAATAACTACGAGAACAACCCAGCTACTGTTTTTTCTGAACAGCGCATAAAGCAAAGAGTGCCAAAGAAGCCGCCTATCTTCTTTGGCACTCTTCATTTTTATATCATTTTCATCTGGAAAATACCATCCGCCCGGCGAAAGAACGGCAAATAAAAAGAGTGCATCGCTATGTGCAGCATACGCCACCCTATATCCATGCACTCTTCTTTGCCTCATATTTTCAGGAACGAACCTTCCTCTGCGATGATCCGCCCCAGCGCCTTAAGAAACTACTGCTTCCCGCACTCTGTCGTCATCCCAGCAGAGGTATTGAATCCACAAATTCCTTAAATTCCCTTATCATCCAGAAACGCACGCAGCAGATTCAGGCAAACTGCTTTGCGGTACTCTGCAGATACACGTCCGCGTGTCGGATTTATCGCCGCATCATAGGCCGCTATAAAAGCAGCACGTTCTTTTTTGGCTTCTGCAATCGTCTTGCCGATCAGCATATGCTCAATATCGCGGAAGCGCAGCACCGTATTGGCTACAGCACCAAAAGCTACAGCGATATCACGGATGACCCCGTCTTCAAGATGAAGTACACCCGCAAACGACAGACGCGAGATTGCCAACGCATTACGGGCGCCAACCTTCTGATAAAAATAGTTTTCGAGACCTGTGCGGGGAAGCAATATCTCCACGATAAGTTCATCTTTGGCCAGATCCAGTTCTTTGCGCCCCTTATAAAAAGCTTCGATGGGAACCACACGCTCGCCGCGCACGGAAACCAGACGCAGCTTTGCACCTGCTACGTATTCAATGAGCACAGAATCTGCCTTGGCAGAACCGTTGCCAATATTTCCCGCCATCGTGCCCGCGTTGCGGATAGCCGGCGCGGCAATGCGCGACACGGCTTCCTTCATAAGCTGCGGTACAAGCGGTGAGTCCAGTACCTCCGTGAAGGTGCAGGACGCACCGATGCGGAGATATTGGCCATCGTCTACGATTTTTTTCATTTCTGCTATTTTGTTCACGAACAGATAGCACACGTCTTTTTCTCCCTCGATCATCAGATCTGTGCCACCGCCATAGGGAACCAACTCATGTGCCGCACGCAGCTCCAAGGCTTCTTTAAGAGATAACGGCATATATCCGTTTACCATAATCCGTCACCCTCCTTCGCGGCAATCTGTACAGCCTTTACAATGGCATTATACCCCGTGCATCGGCAAAGATTGCCCGATAATCCCGTGCGAATTTCCTCTTCCGTCGGATGCGGAGTCTTTACGAGCAGCGCCTCCGTGGCAAGTACCATGCCAGGAATGCAGTAGCCGCACTGTACCGCGGAAACCGCTGCATAGGCCTTATCAATAACCTGAAAATGCTCTGTTTTGCTAAAGCCCTCGATTGTCACAATGTTGCTGCCCTCACAACGACCCAGCGCTACCATGCAGGAATTAATAAGTTCACCATCCATGAGAACGGAGCAGGCACCACATTCACCTTCTTTGCAGCCGCATTTCACGCCGGTCAGTTTATACGTCTCACGGAGCACATCAAGGAGGCGGTCTGCGGGATTTCCATTGTATAAAGTCTCCTCGCCATTTAAAGTAAATCGAATTGCGTCGCTCATTTTTTTTCCGCCTCCTCTAAAGATTTCAATACATCCTCCGCTGTAAACGGAATATGGTGCAAATCCACGCTTTCCAATGCCTGCTCAACAGCTTCCATATAAGCACCCGGTGCGCCGACTGCCGGCAACTCACCCGCGCCTTTCGCGCCATAAGGGCCTTCCGGATATTCTACCGTATGCAGGATGACCTTGAGATTCGGCACATCCATCGCTGTGGGGATAATATAGTCCGAAAAAGAATTGTTGCGGATACGTCCTGTCTTATCGGCCGTCATGTATTCCATCGAGGCATAGCCTATAGACTGCAGGAATCCGCCCTCCATCTGTCCGACAACGATATTATAATCAATCGGTGTGCCTACATCAAAGCAGCCATAAGCACCCAGTACCTGAGGACGGCCCGTATAGGTATCAATTTCCAGTTCAATGACATTGACGAGCCATGAATAGGTTGGATAGGCATCGCCCTTAAAATCATCAAGCGAAAACGGAATAAGGAATTCCGGATGCTTATAATGCTCCTCGATCATCTGCTCCTCGCCATCCTGCCACTCCGCGCGCAAGCGTTTCGCGGCCTGGCACAAGAGCTCGCCCACCACCATGGTGCTGCGCGAAGCTACCGTCGGGCCTGAATCCGGCACAAAATCCGTATCCGGATACTCATAGATAATCTGCGTCAATGGCAGGTCAAGCTCTTTAGCGACAATCTTTGGCATAATCGTACGAAGCCCCTGCCCCATATCCGTATTGGAAATAAGAATCGTAACCATGCCATCGGCAGACTTTTTCAAACGTACCACAGCCTTGATAAAATCGCGCTCGCCTGAACCTGTGAACCCCGCACCATGGAAACACATAGAAAGCCCGATACCACGGCGGTAACGCCCTGTCTGCGGTTTCGCATACATTTCGCGCTTCTTTCGGTAGTCGCAGATACGATCAAGTTCTTCCACCATTTCCACTATCGGCACATCAAAGTGATATTTTCCCGAAGTCGATGTCGAATCACCTTTCTTTACCAGATGCTTAAGTTTGAATTCCAAGGGACGGATGCCGAGATCCCTGGCAATATGATCCATGACCATTTCCACAGACACAAAAGTCTGCGGTCCGCCAAAGCCCCGGTAAGCACCACTTGGTACTGTATTCGTCTTGATTGCACGCCCGCGGATATGGAGGTTTGGCACATCATAGACACCATTCGCGCATATAATACCGCGCTGCAATACAACAGCCGACAACGTCGTATAGGCACCACCATTGAAGATGACATCCACATCCATAGCCGTAACACGTCCGTCCTTCACGGCAACCTTATAGGTATTATGCGATGGATGCTTCTTCGGGGTAAACTCCAGATCCTCACGGCGTCCGAATATGCAGCGCACCTTATGCCCCGTAGCCACCGCAGCCACTCCGACCTGGCAGCCTAAAATCGAGGGATAATCCTCCTTGCCGCCAAAGCCGCCGCCCGTAGCATCCTGCGCGATATGGACCTTTTCGCGCGGTAATCCCAACGCCCGCGTAACCGCATTCAGCACATAATATGGGCATTGCAGCGAACCGTGTAAAAACACACGTCCCTCCGCCTGTGGCTCCGCCATCATGCCCTGCGTTTCGAGATAGGTCTGATCCTGAAATCCGGTTTCAAAGACCTCCTCATAAACCTTGTCAGCCTCCTTAAAGGCCTTGTCTATATCCCCCTTGGTAATCGTATAGTCAAAAAACGCCGTATCCGATTTGAGTACATCCGTAACTACAGGCAAGTCCTCATAAACGACCTCGATAGCTGACAGAATATGCTCTACCATACTCTCATCCGGACCGCATACCATGCCGATAGCCTCGCCGATATACTCCACTGTCTCCCGGGCAAAGACCGGCATATCATCCTTGACGATATTCACATTGTTGTCGCCGGGCACATCCCGCCGATCCACATAATAGTACCCTGCCGGAAGCTCCGGTACCTTTACCTCAATGAGCTTCGCATGTGCCTTCTGCGAATGCAGGATTTTTCCTGTCAAAATATCCGATTCCATATAATCGCCTACATAAATCGCCGCGCCGGAAAACTTAGTAGAGTGATCTCGTTTTACAACCGATCCACTGATTTGTCCCATCTGACCTCACGCCCTTCTGAATTTGCTATATTCTCACAACTCTTAATAATTATTATATAGTATAAAAAAAAATCATCAACTTCTTCTTCAAAAGAACTTGTCACGCATGGAGCGTTTCATTCCCGGGAAAAGAGCTCACGAAAATGTTCCACCGCATATCGTTTTACATCCTTTTCATACTGTTCGTAACGACATAAGAAATCGGCACCCTTTACCGTAAGCTGTGTTTTCCCGCCGCGGCTCCCGCCCTGCCGCCGTTCCACTACACAATAGCCGAGTTCTGCCTCCATGGCGTTCAGCATATCCCAGGCCTTTGCATACGACAGTGCCATACGCCTGCAGGCCTGTTTCACGGAGTGCGTCTCGCGTATGAGCTGCAGCAAAAGCTTGGCACGCGAATTAAAAAAAAGTTTCTCCTTTTCTATGCTCAGTCGCAAAAACGGGTGCAGCAGGTTTTCATTATGTGCCTCGATGATATCCTGCAGATGCTGGATTTCCCGCACAGCCAGCACTACGCCCTCATCTTCCGTCGCCAGCGCAAAAACAGGCTCTGCAAGGCCCCGAAGTGCTGCCCGCATTCCCCCGTCGCCTGTATACTGCAGGATGTCCGGCAACAGCGAGCGTGCGACCAGCAGCGGGTGTCCCTGCCGCCCCTTATAAAACGGCAGCACAAGCTTTTTTCCCGCTGCCATCATATGCTGCAAGGTAGCTGCCGTATACATGGGATATGCCACCGAAGAGAAAAAAATACGCTCACACTTATCCTTTAGAAAATCGAGTCCCACACTCGCTGACTTGAATTTATCCGCACCTATACGCTCCCCCTGCTTTAAAAAAATTACGCCGAAATCCGATAAATGCTGCTCAAGCGCAGCCGAATCATGTCCGGTAACAAAGACAATAAGCTCTACTCCAGCCTGCTGAAATGTCAGGACCAGCCGCCGCGCAATCGATATAGAACCGATTGGCAGCAGCGGTGAAAGGTTTTCTCCCTGACTCGTTACCCCTATAGCTACAATCACTGCACCTGTTTTTAACATATCGACCATCCCATTTACACATAGCGCCTTACAGTAACATTTGCATACTATAATTCTGCTGTTCTTCACAAATAAAATATGCTATCTAAAATTATACTACATTATTATGTATATATACAAAAAAAACACAACCACCCAAAATCTGGTGGCTGCTCTTAAAAATAACCGTCTGCATCAGCGCAAGGGAATATTCGATTTATACACCCTTTGCTGCGCATGCGAAAAGTTCAGTTCCTCAAGTGCCTTGGTAAATGCATCTGCGATTACATCCGCATAGCCCGTTGGCCCGATGATAAGATGATCCAGCAGCTCTTCGAAAATGATACCCTGCCTGTCCTCCGCACGCATTTTAAGCGGTATCTTATAGACGATTTGCGGAATACCGTCAATGCTCACCAGCTCATGCGCCAAACGCCCCTGTTCCTCCCGATAGATGATGCGCCACTCTTTTTCTTCCTGAAATCCGGGATGTTTAATAGAAAACACCGAAAAAAACAGTGCATCGACAAAATATTGGAGAATCATTTCACTTTTTTCCCGCTGCAGTTCATTTATGTGCAGCTCTGCATTGGTAAGCATCTCATCGAGCATGTGCTCAAAACCTGTCCCTGACAGATACTCAACGGGGCTTACCATAAGCGGCAGCTGATTCAGCGGACGCAGCAGTGCCGACGCATTCAGTACGAAAGCGATACCTGTCGTGCGGCCATAAGCACGCCACATAGAAAGCCTCCCCCAATTGTCTCCGGCCTCGGTTCCATGCTCGGAAATACATGTAAGGAATATCCGATTCACCAGGGATTTTTCACTTCCATTCAAGCGCAGCAGGATATCCTCAAGGATATTCTCCTTCCAGCCGAGCGCAAGCGCAATATTTTTCAAGCGTTCTTTACGTGCCGGACTATGGTAAAAAGCGTTATTAAAAAGCTCAATACCATAGTGTATCTCGCGGTAATCATTCATACAAGCCGCCGCACGCATCCAGATAACCCGGTCCTTGAAGATTTGCAGTCCTGCCTTGGCGCTCGTATAGTAGATGAATTTTCCCTGCAGCGTATTGACAGATTCTATGCGCTTCTGATAAGCAGGGCGGAGAATTGCCGCCAGTCTGGCCTCCTCCATTGCATCTCACCTCCGATTCATTTCCACATCTTCCGTTGCGCTGCCAGCGTTTGCAGCCGTGCATTGCGCTTGCGCAGGATAACGGAATAAACAATACTGACTACCAGCAAACCAGCCAGAGCCATACTTCCCCACAGCATAATCCGCGGATTATCATAAAAAGCATCACACCAATAAGACGTCTTCATATTCTGCGGAGACTCTCGAAACATCTGATCGAGCTCGGCCTGGCTCATCCCGGCAAGTCCCTTGGTAATAATGGAAAAAAGCCTTGGATCCGCACTTTTTGAAACCGCAGTACTCAGTCGATATCCCAAGGACGGCATAACCCGAAATGAAAGATTGCTATATTTCGCAAATTTTCGATAATATTCCAGCTGAAGGGTATTCAAAAACACGCAATCGGCTTCATTTCGCAATACCGCATCCAGACATTCCGCGATCGTGGAATAATTATGAAACACATACCCATCCTTACGTATTTCCTCACTCAGGTATTGCTGATAATAACCGGGAGGCAGCGCCACCGTATGGAGCTGCTCCTCTCCCTGCTTATACACCGCAACGATTGGAATTTTCTGGCATGGCAGTGTCAACCTCGCATTATGCCGGTTCGCCCAGAGATAATCGTAGGGCAGTTCTGCCATAAGCTCCGTCCGCCCACTTTCAAAGGCCTCCATAGCCTCCAAAAAGCTATCATTCGCCTGAAACTCAAATTTTAATCCTGTCTGTGCGGCAATCCTGTCATAAATTTTCGCCATAACGCCGGCAAATCGTCCTTCTTGTGAACGATATGAAATTAGATACCAGTCCGGGTCATAGGATACACGAACCACTGGATGTTCCAGAATATAATCCTGCTCGGCAGGCGTAAGGACGAGTATCTCACCCTGCCCCTTTCCATAATACTTCTCATGCAGCTCCGCCGTGAAGCTGGGATCGTTTACTTCAAGCGCAGCAACCGCTTCATTCATTTCCTGCAACAGAACACGATTTGCCTTCATTACCGCAAAATATTCAACTGCCCGTGGCTGCGGGCTTGGCGCTGCAGCCGCAAACGCCAGCGTCTGCTCCAATTCTGGTGTCCGCTCCGCCCGGCTCATAATGTCGAGCTTCCCTTGCAAAAGCATATGGAGTCCTTCTTCATAATTTACCGGAATGAATTCGCAGTTCCAGCCTGCATATTGCGCTAGCGCCAGCATATATTCATAACTGTACGCTTCATAAGCCTCATCATATGGCATCTTCAACCATGCCTCCGCCTGAAAACTACGCATAGTATAATAACCAATGCGGACATTCCGTAAGCCTGTACGCGCCGATGCAGCAAAAGCGGCAGCCCCGCTGCAGCACAATACTATCACCAGTACACATACGATCCATCGTATGCCCGACCATCCTGCAGTTCCCCGTTCCATCCAAACACCCCATAAAAAGAGTCGTATCTTAGATTTTTATACTGCTTTCTGCTCTATTCGCTAAAAAACCATCCGGCTCCTGCCAAGGTATAAGATTTTCCTTTATTCGCTGTGCATACACAAAATATGCAACTTATCCACAGTTTATAAAAGATATCCCCCGCATTTTTGTGGATAAGTCTGTGTTTTTCCTAAGTTATCCACAGATTATTTATAAAATACCTTTTTTTATATCTTTTATCACAAAATATCAATTGCTATACATAACATATTTTTCTCACAATAAAACAGGCCTCTTCTATGGCAAAGAAGAAACCTGTCTTAAGGAGAGAGTATTTATTCAAATAGTAGTATATTTTTCTCACTCTGCACATCAAAAAGGTGTGCTTTATCAATATCAATAACTAAAGTTGCCAATGCACCCCGCTGTACCTTAATATTCGAAGAACGAATGGTTAACATTTTCTCGCCAAAGCCCGAACAATGCAGGTAAGCTTCCGAACCGGTATATTCTACGACTTCAACCGTCGCCTGAAACGTATTCTGCGCATCTCTGCCACCATACTCGATATTTTCCGGCCGAATGCCAAACACAATTTCCTTGCCAACATAGCTATGCTCACGTACCTTTTTTTCCTGTGCCGTATTAAGCACCCATTCCGCGCCATAAGCCTGAAACAAAACAGAATTCCCTTTATCTTCCAAAGTTCCTTGAATAAAATTCATTGCCGGTGAACCAATAAACCCGGCGACAAAAATATTGACTGGCATTCTATACACTTCTTCTGGTGTCGCAACCTGTTGTATCATGCCATCGTGCATGACAACGATACGCTCCCCCATCGTCATGGCCTCCGTCTGATCATGCGTTACATAAACCGTTGTTACCTTCAGCCGCTTTTGCAGCTTGCTGATTTCTGCCCGCATCTGCACACGAAGCTTTGCATCAAGATTCGAAAGCGGTTCATCCATGAGAAATACTTGCGGTTCACGTACAATAGCACGTCCTAAAGCAACTCGCTGCCTTTGCCCGCCGGAAAGAGCTTTAGGTTTACGGTCTAACAATTTATCTAAATCTAAAATAGCAGCAGCTTCTTTTACTCTCTTATCAATATCATCTTTGGTAAATTTCCGCATTTTCAGCCCAAATGCCATATTTTCATAGACATTCATATGCGGATAAAGTGCATAATTCTGAAAAACCATCGCAATGTCACGGTCTTTGGGTTCGACTTCATTCATCCGGGTACCGCCTATAAGAAGATCTCCCCCTGATATTTCCTCCAAGCCCGCAATCATACGAAGTGTCGTCGATTTACCGCAGCCAGACGGCCCAACCAATACAATAAATTCCTGATCCCTGACATTGAGATTTACGTCCTTAACTACCTCTGTCTTTCCATATCTTTTACATACATGCTTCAATGTTACTTCTGACACACCTCACAACCTCCTCTCTCGCTTTACATGAATTAAAGGTGCGCCTTCAACTCTTGTTTCAAGCCGGAAAGCTGTTCTGGACTTAAATCAAATACCTGACTGTTTTCACCAGATGTATTACGATTCTCAATAAGAACCATTTTGGCATTCTTGCTTACTATAGTGTTATGCCATACACCTTTCGGAATGCAATATACTTTACCCTGTTCCATCGGACAAAGTTCAATCTTATCCTCTGCTGTCTGGATAAGCAGCACACATTTACCCATAAGCAATACGAATACCTCATCGGTCTCCAAATGCTTTTCCATAAACGTAAACTCCGCAGCATCATTGGCTGGCTTATAATTTTTGATGCCGACGCACCAGTCCCCATATTCTTCAACCCGGTTCAAGCCTGGTCCTTCAAAATTTTCTATACGTAAGAATTCTCTTGCAATTGCCATATGCTTACGCCTTCTTTATCATTATTTTTGTTTGCTCTACAATATTAGCTGACGATAATCCATATTCTTTCAACAACTGTTCCGGTGTACCAGACTGTCCAAAGCAATCCTCAATGCCAATGCATTTCATTGCTGTAGGCATATTTTCCGACAAGACTTCGGCTACAGCCGAACCTAACCCCCCAATGACCGAGTGTTCTTCGACGGTAAGGATTCTCTTGGTTTTCCTTGCCAGCGAAATGATGCTCTCCTTATCAATCGGCTTGATTGTATGCATATCGACAACAGCAGCATGGACTCCCTGATTTTCCAATTCTTCTGCAGCTACCAGAGCCTCATATACCATAAGTCCCGTAGCAAAAATGGCAATGTCCGAACCATTCCTTAATATATTTGCTTTACCTATTTCAAACGAATCGCTTTCCTTCGTAAATACAGGCGCAGGTGGACGAGACACACGTAAATAAACAGGACCATCCATTTCCACAGCTGCCGTAAGGGCTTTTTTCATTTGAACCGCATCACAGGGGACGATAACCGTCATATTCGGCACGCTGCGCATAAGCGAAATATCCTCAATGGACTGATGGCTGCCACCATCCTCACCAACGGTAAGGCCACTGTGTGTACAGGCAATCTTGACATTAAGCTTGGGATAACAAATAGAATTCCGGATTTGTTCATAAGCTCTGCCAGTACCAAACAGCGCGAAAGTGCTCGCCACCGGTGTAAATCCACTGATAGCCAATCCTGCAGCCGTATCCATCATATCCCCTTCAGCAATTCCCATGTTGAAGAATCGTTTCGGATACGCTTCGCCAAATTTGCAAGTCATAGTGGCATGTGCAAGGTCTGCATCAAGTACTACCAAGTTTTTTTCTGTACCACCAAGTTCCAAAAGAGCTTCCCCATAAGCTATCCGTACGGATTTTGTTTCGCTTATATTCATTTGCTGCACCCCAATTCTATTAAAGCTTGTCTTACTTCGGCCCCATTTGGTGCTTTTCCATGCCATCCTACCTGATTTTCCATAAAGGAAACGCCTTTGCCCTTAACGGTCTGCGCTAAAATGAACTTGAACTGTTCCTTAACCGGTGTACGATAAGCCTCAATAAGTGCTTGATGGTCATGTCCATCCACCTCAATTACCATAGCCCCAAAGGCCTCCAACTTTTTCCTTATATTACCAAGTGTCATAACTGCATCATTTGTACCGTCAATTTGCAAACCATTATGGTCAAGAATTATGGTGAGATTATCCAATTTATAATGATTCGCCGACATCATTGCCTCCCAAAATTGTCCTTCCTGAATTTCGCCATCGCCTACAATAGCATAGATTTTATGTGTACCCTTTTTAAGCTTTTCTCCCAACGCCAATCCAACTGCAATTGAACTTCCCTGTCCCAAGGATCCAGTCGAAGCATCCACCCCCGGTGTCTTCTTCATATCCGGATGCCCCTGCAAGCGGGAACCGAACTTACGCAAAGTTAGAAGCTCCTCTACCGGAAAATATCCCTTCCGCGCAAGTACCGAATAAAGTGCCGGAGCCGCATGTCCTTTGGAAAGAATACAACGATCTCTTTCTGTAGGATTTTGTCCTGGTTGATTATCCATTTCCGCAAAATAGAGTGTTGTTAAAATATCAACGCAGGATAAAGATCCACCCGGATGTCCGGATTGGGCCTCCCCCAGCATTCTTATCACATCTCCGCGCACGATACGGCTTATTTCCTGCAATCCATTGATATCCATATGTTTCCTCCTTATATATACTGCCGAAAGCTCTTCCGGCTCTTACCCAAAATATAATATTCAGCCCTTCACTGCGCCTGAAGTCATGCCTTCAACCAGACGTCTCTGAATAAACATAAACAAAATAACCACCGGTATCGAGGTAATAACCCCCCCTGCCGTAAGCAGCCCCCATTCTATATCAAACTGGCCTACAAAGGCCTGCAAAGCCACCGGCAGCGTGCGGCTTCCCTGGTTGGTAAACATAACGGCAAAAACGAATTCGTTCCAGGCGGTAATGAAGATGTAGCTCCCTGTAGCAATAATACCTGGTACAGTGAGCGGCAGCACAACCTTAAAAAATGCCTGCTTGCGTGTGCAACCATCAATCAGGGCTGCCTCCTCCAAGGAAGGTGAGAGGTCATTGATATAGCCTGTCAACAGCCATACGGCAAAAGGAATCGTAAAGGTCGAATATGCAAGTATAAGCGCCAAAGGTGTATAAAGAATTCCCAAGGTACGCATAATAGAATAAAGCGGTATCAGCAGGAGCACAGTTGGACACATATTAATCGTCAGAAACGACACCATAATCGCTAATCTGCCACGGAAGCGAAATCTCGAAAATGCATACGCTGCTACAAGGGAAATCGTCAGACTCAAAAATGAAGTAGCAAAGGCCACCACAAAACTGTTCAACATATTATCGCCAAAATTGGTTTGCTGAAATAACATTATATAATTATCAAAAGTTGGATTATTCGGTAAATAATGAAAATTTTTACTAAATAGCTCATTATGTTCCTTTAAAGAGGTTATAAGCGTCCATACAAATGGAAAAAGCGAAAAGAACAACAGCCCTCCCATTGGTACGTAGAAAAGAAAAAACTTCTTTACAGGATTTTTCTTACGTATCATCTAAGTCTGGCCTCCTTTTTCTTAATTTGATATAAGTAAGCAAAAAGGACTACCGACAAAATCATCGTCAGGTAAATTGACATAGTAGAGGCATAGCCAAAGTCAAGCGCTGTACGTGCTTTTACGAAAGTATATACGCTTAGCGTCAAGGTACTGTAACCCGGGCCGCCGCCTGTCATCGCAAATATAACGTCCACAGAATTTGCCACCCAAATAATCCTTAGTAATGTCGTAACAAAAATCGTCGGCATAAGCATGGGCAGGGTAATCATCCAGAATGACTGCCATGAACTCGCACCATCCACCTCTGCCGCTTCATAAAGTTCCTTGGGAATTGTCTGAAGTCCTGCCAACAGCATAATAGCGAAAAAGGGGATGCCCTGCCATACGATTGTGACAATCACCGCCAGCAATGCCGTATTGGATTGCGCAAGCCACGGTACATACTGGTCTAAAAGGTGCAGTTTAACAAGAACATCATTAATGACACCATAGTTGCCATCGTACATCCAGGTCCACATAAGGCCGATAAGTATACCCGGTGTAACCCAGGGAACTAAAATCAGTGCCCGGACAATACCTCTGCCTCTGAATTTTTCGTTAAGCAGCAATGCCAGAATAAGCCCAAAAAAGAATTGCAAAAAGACACCCAGACCCACCCACCAAAGTGTATTCCACAAGGACTGCCTAAAAACAGGGTCCTGTAACACGGCTATATAATTTTGCAGGCCAACAAAATGGGTACTGCTCATTTTAAAAAGCTTATAGTCCATCATGCTCATATAAAAAGAATTCAAAATAGGATACGCAACAATAACGAGCATGAAAATAACTGCCGGAGCTACAAGATAATACGGATATAGTCTTTTACTTTTCATATTCTACTCCATTGTTTGGTATCCCGGCCTGTAATTTTCTACGGGCCGGAATACACTTCTGCTATTATTTTTTATTCATAGCTGCCTCGAGTTGATTCATCATGTCATCACCAGTAATCTGCCCTTGTAATGCCTGTTGGGTAACTGCCGGCCATACAGACTCAATCCACTCACCCATTGCTGTCGTAACAGGATATACATGTGCAAACGGCAGCGACTCAAAGGACGCCTGCATAAAACGATTGTTCTGATAGAAGTCCAATGCCTGAACCGATTTAGCAACCGGAACATCACCTGAAGCCCGGCACCATTTATCAATTTGATCTTTTTCTGCCAACCATGAAATAAAAGTAAACGCTGCCTCTTTCTGTTTGCTGGAACTAAACACTACATTTTCCGTATCGCCAAGGGAAGTCCATCTTCCATTCGGGCCTGCCGGAACCGGAAAGGCCGATACATCATCACCAAACTGTTTTTCCATGTCCTTATACGAACGGATATGATGAACAATCATGGCAGTTCTTCCTGATTTGAAATTATTAACGATTTCAGCAAAGCCGTCAGCCGGAGCTGTAGGCGGAACAACCTTATATTTCCGATAAAGATCTAAAAAGAAATCATTAGCCTGACGTGCTGCCGGGGTATTAAATACAGCCTTCCCGTTTTCCATTATTTTATTGCCCTCTACACTGGCAAACACGAAGCTCCCCCATGGCTCATGCCCGTAGCGGGCACCACGCATGCCAAAACCATACTGATCAATCTTCCCATCGCCATTCCGATCTTTCGTAAGTTTTTGAGCCACCGTCAAAAATTCATCCCAGGTTTTGGGGATTTCAACACCTGCTTCTTGGAAAAGGCTGGGTCGGTAATACACATAAAGTGCTTGTACGATCCACGGCATTACATACATTTGTTTATCATCGGTTACTGTAAAAACATCCCATAGATTATCCTGAATATCCGCCTTTCCCTGCCAATTCTTCAGGTAGGGATCCAAAGGTTCCAATGCCTGATTGCCAACAAATTCCGGAACCCATGTCAATTTAAAGCAAGCTGTGTCAGGTGCATCGCCACTTGCGGCTGCAGTCAGAAGCCGCGTACGGAAATCTCCCCAGGGGATAACTTCCAATTCTACCTGAATATTTGGATGCGTAGAATTGAATTCTTGAACCAGATTCGCCATGGTTGGATCCTTTGGGTCATCAAGCCAAACCCAATGTTTCAATTTAACCACTTGATCTTTGCCGCTTGTGTCGGCCGATTGATTGCTGCCACAGCCTGTAAGCGCAAACGTAGCAGCCAAGCATACCGCCAGTATGATAGCTACCATTTTCCTTGCCAGATTGTTCACTATGTTTTCCTCCCCTTACATAAATTTAAGTGAGTTATTTCAGGCTTTTACACCTTGCTCCCTAATATCATTTACAGCCATCTGCAAATGTTTACGCATCTCACATTCAGCAATTTCCGAGTTGCCTTCTGCAAGCGCTTTATAGATACGTTCATGCGCTTCCAGTGCTTTATGTACACTTTCCGGGACATGCATAGTCTCCTCATAGCCGCCTACGATTGATTCATTGATAATCGGCACCACACGTTGAATGATTGGATTTTGGGTAGCCCTGGCAATAGCTGTATGGAATTCCAAGTCTTCCTTGCTATGATCTTCATGATTGACATACATTACCCGCATACGTTCTATGCTCGCTCTTAGCTTTTCTAAGTCTTCCGGCTGCGCTCGTTTTGCCGCCAGGCCCGCAACCCCAGGCTCAAACATGATACGTGTTTCAAAAAGGTTCATGAGCAAATTCCCCTGCGCCATGAATTCAACACCTAAAGGATCGTGTTTCCACCCGCCAGGCTGTTTACACACAAAAGTCCCCTTGCCGCGCTTAATCTCCAGTATATTCGCCGGCACTAATTGTTTGACAGCTTCACGAATGGTAGAACGGCTGACTCCCATGCGTTCAGCCAAAATCATTTCATTCGGCAGCTGGGCACCCGGAAGAAGTTCTTTGCCGATAACCATATCTTTTAATTTTTGTGCTATCTCTTTAGATAACATAAGATCTTTTTTCGTTCTCATATTTTTTCATCACCCATCTTACGTCAGACATCAGATGTCTATGTAAAATATATTATAATATTATTGGAAAATTTGCAATAGGTATTTAATAAAATTTTATGAATATTTTTTCATATTATTATCCTGCTGCGAAAACCATTTCCCGTATAACAATATCTTACGAACGCCTAAATACAGGCAGGAAATTCTACTATGAACAAGAATAAGAACAACAGGCAATAACAAAGGAAGTGCTTCATATGATTTCATTATTCATTCTTTCCCTGTTCATCGGTATCTTCTCCTATTGGAATTCCGCCATACTCAAAACACAGGATAAGGATATCATGGCACATCGGCTGGTGCATCCCCTGCCAACCATCATAAGCAATTGGATTAATTTTGTGATTATCTACGGTGGCATGGTCTACATGTTCTCGGAGCGGGATATTGCGGCCGCTCTTATCTACATCCTCGGCATTGCTCTGGGCCATTTCACTGGCAAGGGCATCAAGGATCCGATGCGCCAGTTTTCTCGTCCTGTTGGTACGTATGCAGCTATACCAAATATACTATTGGCTCTGCTCATCGTATACTAAAAAAACGGGCAGCCACAAATTTGCGGCTGCCCGTGAATTTCACAATTTCTATTTTATTAATTTTCCCCCTGAACCAAGCTCCATAAGCAGACGTGCCCGCCTATAAATCGAGCGCAGAGCTAAAAAGTAGTACAAGGTATAAAAATAGGGTTCCAAGGAACTATCATTTCCTTGGAACCCTCTATGTTTTACAAATGGTGCGCGATACTGGATTCGAACCAGTGACCCCCACAATGTCAATGTGATACTCTAACCAACTGAGCTAACCGCGCATTCTATCGGAGACAATATATATTATACAAGTAATACCTATATTTGACAAGAGGTAACACTATAAATAGAGAAAATAATTGTTTTATATTATTTCAATCACTTATAAGATATAAATTATAAATGAGGTGGGTTTATGGAATTACGTCAATTACAAATTTTTTGTACTGCGGCCAAAACACTAAATTTTACCAAAGCTGGTGTCCAACTGGGTTATGCTCAATCCAACATCACTGGTCAAATTCACCTACTTGAAGAAGAACTGCAGGTAAAATTATTTGAACGCTTTGGACGCGGTATTCAACTGACCAGCGAAGGTAAATCTTTTTTGCAAAATATCCAAAACATTTTAGCTCTTTGTCAAAAGGCCAAAGAAGAAATTTCTCCTCAAGTTTTTCGCGGCGTTATTAACATCGGCGCAGCTGAGACACTCTGTGTATATCGACTACCACAAATTTTAATGAACTACCATCAGCAATATCCTTTAGTAGAGATTCGTGTCCAGACGGAAAGCTGCGAAAATATGTTTCAGTTGCTAAAAGAAAATACGATTGATGTTGCATTAGTGCTTACAGATGAAATCAAAGCCTCAGACCTAACCGTCCAGACCCTGCATGAGGAAGCCATGATTCTTGTTGCCAGCCCTTTACATCCGCTTACAAAGAAGAAAAAAATTAAACCATCGGATTTATCCGGCGAATGTTTTATCCTTACGGCAGCCGGTTGCGGCTACCGTCCCTTAGTTCTCTCCATGCTGAAACAATATAACGTAAAGCTTGCTTCCCTAATGGAACTGTCTAGTATTGGAGCCATCAAAGAATGTACGATTTGTGGTTTAGGCGTCACTCTTTTACCTAAGATTGCTGCCAAAGAAGAATTATCTCAAGGAAAATTAATAGAACTGCCTTGGGCTGGACCAAACTTCCATGTAAAAACGAAACTAATCTATCATCGCGAAAAATGGCTTACGCCCGCTCTGCAAGGTTTTTTAGCACTCTGTTCGTCCTTGAAAAAATAAATCAATGGAAACACGATACTGGCTCCTTCTTTGCGAGAAGGAGCCAGTATCGCTTAATGCCGTTCTTCATTATGATAATCTAAATATTTATACTGCCAAAACACACTGCTATTCTTGTGCTCCCCCATTAATTCATGCAGCATAGCGACCCGCCCAATGCAATAGAGTGCAGTTAACAATAAAATGAATACTACGGATGCGTCCATTTTCAATCCCCCTTTTTGGCTTTGTAGCACTTATCTGTACGTGTAGTATAGCACTCTTTTCTGTTTATTAAAAACGATTGATTATTATAGAAATCATCATTTTCAATGATGTATCCTGCACGAATCACACATTATTGGAAGCATTGCGTAAGCATTAGCAAATAAGAAAAACAGCTGCTCTACAACAAAAAACGGAACCCTGCGGTTCCGTTTTTTGCCTGGAAAAATATATGTTAGTGGCAGTGTTGTTCGCCAGCACCGCATTGGTGATTTGCTCCCTCATGATGATGGTTACACATACCTGCGGGGCTATCTTTGAGTGTGCCCGCTAGGTATTCCGTGATTGTTGCGTCGATATCGCCTTTACAGCCGGAGATAAGTGCAATGTTCGCCTCTGCGAGAGCATTGCGGGCTCCCCCGCCAATTCCACCGCAGATTACAAGATTGACCGCATTACTTTGTAAAAATCCGGCTAAAGCAGAATGACCACTGCCCGATGCATCAATGCTTTTACGGCTTATTACTGTATTGTTTTCGATTTCAACAAGCGTAAAGAGCGGACAAGAGCCAAAATGTTGAAAAATTTGATTTCCTTCTGTTGTAATAGCAATTTTCATAATTGTACCCTCCAAGTTTAATTTAATTTTTTTGCTAAGTTGTTCATTCTTTTTTTGATCGGCAAAGTTGCAGCGATGGCATCGGCCTATCTGGGGACAGGCACATTGATTTACACTGTAATTGCCACCAGCAATGTGGATTCCCTTCCCGGCAATCAAGGCTTCAGCAGTTGTTCGATGCGCCTGGTAGAGGATACGCTGCAGCGTTCCCCGTGAAACTCCCATCATGGCGGCGGCTTGTTCCTGATCCAACGCTTCCAAATCACAAAGGCGCAACGCTTCAATAGCATCAATGGTCAAGGTCACATATCCATCAATATCGTTATCCGGAGTAAATGTTTTATTTTCTGGCAGCATACAAACGCGCCGACAGATGCTGTTGCGGGCTATAAGAAATCGCCTCCCGATTATGTAATGCTACAATCTTATAATGTGCATATGCTCTATAACCAGTATAGTGTGCATATGCACATTTGTCAAACAGTCCATATAGAGAAAAACGCCCTGCCTGCGCAGAACGTTTAATTTAATCATTTTTCCATAAGGCAGGATAATTTTTACAAGGAATCCCATCTGAAGTTTTAACTTCCTTTTTTCGCAGCGGATATAATTCGCTAAATGCCGCCCCGCCCAAAACCAAACTGGCACCGACAACTTGAAGCCAACTAAGATGTTCATTGAGAATTACAGCCGAAAAAAGCAGCGCTGACAGAGGATCAACATAGCTGCAAATTGCCACGGACTGTGCCGGAAGAGCTTGCATCGAAGAAAAATATAAGTAGCAGGCCACTCCCGTATTAAAGATTCCCAAAAACAGAATTGGGATGATTTCCTGGCCGGATATATCCATAGTATCCTGCTGTACACAGAACATATACACCGCTATTACCATGCCGGCTATAATCAGCTGCATAAAAGTACTTTCCAGTCCCGAAAGTTTTCTTACTTTTTTTATGAAAATTATCATCCCCGCATAAAACAAAGCCGAAAGCAATCCACATACAAGCCCCCAAGACCATCCCTCTGCCAAAAAATCCGAACCATTTACAAAGACCATGCCAAAAACGACCATAACGATGCCGATTATTTTGCTTGCTGTCATGGTTTCCTGAAACAAAAATGGTGCGACAGCGATGACAAGAACAGGACCACAATAATAGGCCAGGGTTGCCGTGCTAACACTAGCGAGCTGATACCCTTTAAATAAAAAGAGCCAGCTTGCTCCCATAGAAATACCGGCTCCCAGTAAATAAAACCATTGTTCTTTTATTTGCTTAAAGTTTAGGTGTTTCCCTCCAGCTATAAAAACAAATCCCAAAAACAGACTTCCTATAATGGTTCTGGACAATACAATTTCCGAGCTGCTGCATGTTATGTAACTGGCCACAATACCATTTGAACCAAAAATAAGCAGTGAGACTATGTATTTCAAGTATGATTTCTTCACGTATTCTTTTTCCTCCCACATTTAAAATTCCTCTGTCTGTTGGCAAGGTTCGAATCATATCTTGCGTTTAAACTTGCAATTTTATATAATATACTTAACAAAAACAAAATATAATTTACACTATGTATCTTACAATCGTTCATTATATTTGTCAATATAAATATACGAGGAGAAAAAAATATGGAAATCAATCATATTATTGCTGAAAACCTAAAACGGCTTCGTTTAGAAAGAAACCTGAGTTTAGGGCAACTGGCAAAATTTTGTGAAGTCAGCAAAGTGATGCTTTCTCAAATTGAAAAAGGCGATACAAACCCCACAATCAATACCGTATGGAAAATCGCCAAAGGTTTAAAAGTTCCCTATACATCTCTTTTAGAACAACAGCAATCTGACAATCGAATCATTAAAAGAATAGATACAAAAATGCAGGACGTTACGGATCACCACTATCGTGTATATTGCTATTATGCGAATAATGCATCCCGAAATTTTGAATTATTTCAAATGGAATTGGATGAAAATCAATCCTATACCTCTGTCGGGCATTCCGAAAAATCATTCGAATATATAATGGTTTTAGAAGGAACGCTAAGCTTAACTATAAAAGAAGAACACTTCACCTTATCGGCGGATGATACAATCAATTTCATAGCTTCGGCGGAACATACCTATCAAAATAGTGGTCAGGGAGTCTTAAAAACTGTAATCATCAACCACTACCCCGCATAGACAGGCGAACCCCGTTCAAGCCCTGAACATTACTAAAAAAAGCCCTGCAAGGGGCTTTTTTATACCTTTTTTAAGATATTGTAATACTCATCCTTCTTTTTAGGCTTGCGTCATTTGGTCAATCTGAAAAGTTTTATCCGTTATCACGGCGCGCTATCCTCTTTATTTCTTTCTTCCGCGTGGTCTTCATCAGGCTGAACGCCATAGCGATGATGGCACAAGCAGCATCAAATACGTAAACACTCGAAACCCCGTGCATAAACGAATCAGCATCAAAGCCACCGTTAAGGGTATTGATGCTGATTTTCGATGCATACGAAAAGATTATCATGGAAAATGTCGCCCCGGAAGCCAGTCCGATATAACGAAACAAGGCATTGGTGCCACTTGCGATACCTAGCTGATTTTGCGGAACGCTGCCCATAACTCTGACATTGTTAGGCGACTGGAATATGGCAAGTCCACTGCCAAGAACCACCAATAATATCACAACTTCAATCGTTGCGGAGTGCTGGCTCAGCGTCGCTAACAGAATCATCGCAATGGCCGTAACAACCATCCCCAGAACGGTAAGCGGCCGTGGAGCAATCCGGTCCGAAAGCCATCCGCTGATTGGCGCGATAATCCCCATACTAATCGGATAGGCAGAAAGAATCAGACCTGATTTAAGCGCACTAAACTTAAGAATATCCTGAAGATAAAACGGAATGAACAACATTGTGGAATTGAGCACAATAAAGGAAAAATAAGCCGAGATAAGCCCGAACGAGAACTCTTTTCCACGGAAAAGTTGAAGATTCAGCAAAGGATTCTTCACTTGGGCCTCGGCTTTCACAAAAATTGTTAAGCAAACAAGCGCCATGCCGATGACCAACGGAAGGTAAATAACAGGCAAGGCCCCTTGCTGGGCAAATAGCAGCCCGATAAACAGCAATAAAATAAACAGGCTGAAAAAAATAGTTCCTTTCATATCGAAAGATTTGTTTTCTTGTCGTTCTACAACTTCGGGAAGAAAGATAACCGCTAGAATTGCGCCGACAATACCAATCGGTACATTAATCATAAAAATAGAAGGCCAGCCGAAAGCACTAACCAAAATTCCCCCAAGACTTGATCCCGAAATAGTGCCAATCGCAACCATTGCCCCCACCACGCCAAGGGCCTTTCCTCTTTCGGTTGATGAAAAAACACTTGACACAATCGCCATCGACAATGAAAACATGGCCGATGTACCGATTGCCTGAATAATCCGTGCTCCCACAAGCATAACAAGTGTATGGGAAAAACCGCAGAGTGCCGACCCCAGGGCAAACACCAGCATACCCGATGCGAAGATATATTTTTTGCCATAAATATCGGAAAGCCTTCCCCAAACCAACAACAAAATTACAGTAGTCAGCAGATAGATTGAAATGACCCACTGAATAGTGTTGATGGATGATTTTAGCTCCACTGACATGATTGGTAAAGCAACGTTAACAATGGTGCTATTCAATGTCCCCATAAAAGTTGCTATGGATGTAATACTCAAAATCATCCATTTTCTTGTGTTGCTGATTTCCTGATTCATGCTTTTTCCTTTCAAGCAAGGGCGGCAATTATTGCTGCTCTGACAAACAAATATATGTAGTTTGCTACATATAGCATAGGCTTAATGGCTTTTATTGTCAAAAAACCAAAAATCACTTTGTGGGATTTATTTGGTGTAATAACACGTAACTTAAACGAAGCTATGCCTTAAAACCAAGCGATCATTTTTCACAGCTGTAAAAGCTTCGCTATATTCCCCCCCAGGACCTGTTGTCGCAGTCCAGTATCTTTTATCAAAGTTTCTATGTTTGTTTTTGCTGATAATGGTGAAGTATACGGTGCATCTGAGCTGAACAGCACTCGTTCAGGAAATTCACGTATCGCAAATTCCAGTGCCAGCGTGGTAAACGTTGCCGATAAATCAATATACGTGCTGGATACTTCCTTGCAGGCCAGCAGAGTATCCAGCCAATGGATACCTCCCATATGCCCTAGAATCAGCGGCACATCAGGATATCGCTTAGCCATTTCTATTAAAGTTTTAATATCCTGCGCTGTCAGCGGGAAAAAGGTATGGACCCAAAGCGGCAGATTTCCTATCGTCGTCGCAGCCTCGAACAGAGACTCCAGCAGTTCCACTTGCCCGCTGTTTGGTGTCAATTCGCCAATTCCATAAAAGTGATTTTTTACAATATGTTTTTCTATCCAGATTAGATTTTCTTCATATGATAAGCCCGTCGGGATGGAACCAAATCCTAGATATCGTTCGGGATTTTTTGTAATTGCGGACTTGAGTTCTTCAATGGCCTTCAACCTTTCTTCTATGGGATTTTTGATTCCGTTTATTATATCGTATAATGTTCCCATTTCTTTTTTAAACGCTTCAATACTTGAGGCTTTTTCCGGATGCACTACACTGGTAAAAAGCACGGTCTTATCGATTCCTGCCTCGTCCATCCATTCAATTTGCCGCTCATTGGGCAAAACCACATGTGCATGACTATCAATTATCATTTGATTACTACCTCTTCTTTATCAATTTTTTCGTTTCAAATTCGTCCATCTTTTCTTGTAAACGACAGGCTACCGATTGCAGAAGCTCAATTTGTTTCTGCACTTCCCCCAATTTTTGTTTATACAGGGTATATGCTTCTACGCAAAGCGGCCGGTCTAACTGCTGCAGAGTCGGGCAGTCCATGATCCCCTTGATTTGCGCTGTCCCCAGCCCCAAGTTTAAATACAATTGAATTTTTTTCACCGTATTGATGGCTGGTTCATCATATATTCGATAACCATTCGCCAGCCGTTCCGCTTTGAGCAAGCCAGCCTCCTCATAATATCGCAGCGATCTTATACTGGCACCAGTATTTTTTGCTAATTCCCTGATATACAAGATACAAGCCCCCTTCTTGACTGGTTAATTCTTAGTATAAAGTATACCACCAATGTCATAGTCAAGCCTGTCAGAACAGATTTTTAGTATGCCAAAAATACTGTAGAGCTGCCTACTTCCATACAAATATTCTTGTATGATTTGTTTCTTTGATTCAAAACTATATTTTTCCATACAGAAACTGAACCATCGGTGTCTTGCCTGCTTTTTCATAGGAGAATCCCGCAGCAAACCTCCTCACGCAGCTGAAATTCTGCTTCCTGCAAAAATTAATGTGTAAAAACAGGCATTTCCCGTTATAATAAAGTCATGTCATATATCATTGTAAAGTGAGGGACTTATTTAATGAAAGATTTACTAGATGTACACATGCATACAATTGCCAGCGGGCACGCTTACAGTACCCTGCGGGAAATGGTCACTGCCGGACGGCAGCATAATCTGGAGCTTATTGGAATATCCGATCACGGGCCATTGATGCCCGGCAGCTGCGGTGAATTCTATTTTTGCAATTTCAAGGTCATCCGCCCGGAAAAAGCCGGCATTGAAATTCTCATGGGCGCCGAACTAAATATTACCGATTTCAGCGGCAGTCTGGACCTGCGTGAGCCTTTCCTGTCACGCATTGATTATGCAATTGCCAGCCTGCATGAGCCCTGCATCGAGAATGGCTCGATTGAGCAGAATACTGCCGCTATCCTGGGCGCCATGCGTAATCCAAAAGTAAAGATCATCGGACATCCCGACAATGGGAATTATCCGGTAGACTACGAGGCTGTCGTAAAAGCAGCCAAGGAGCACCATGTACTGTTGGAAGTGAACAGCAGCTCCTATCATCCTGATTCAAACCGCCGCAATTCACGCAGCAACGCACATATCATGCTTGGCTTATGCAAACAGTACGGCGTATCCGTAATCATGGACAGCGATGCCCATATCGACCTCGATGTCGGCAACCATACACGTGCACGGCAGGTAATCGCCGAAGCCGATTTCCCAGAGAAACTCGTCGTTAACACCGATATAGCAAAATTCAAAGACTTTCTAAAATAAGAGAAAAGAGTTGTCGTCCATGTTCGTCCACGAACTCATCCAATGCGGAAACCCAAATGATATTGCCATCATAGACCAGAACCGCCGCATTACCTACAATGAGCTCCAAAATGCTGTTGATATCTGCCGTAACCGTCTGTATGCCGATGGCGTCCGTGCCAAAAAAACAGTTGCCATCTTCTCACGCAACAGTGCCGAATACATTTTTGCCCATATGGCCATTGCGTCCCTTGGTGCGATTGCGGTTCCGGTAAACTTTCAACTGAGCCTGCGTGAAATCGCCTATATTCTCAAGGATGCGAACATCCGTCACATTCTGACTTATAAAAAGCTGGAGCTGACAGAGGAGTTCAGCACACAAGAGCAAGATCTCCAGCCTGTGCAGCTTGATATTGCGCACTGCAGCGAACCTGGTAATTTTTCTTCCGCGCCTTCCCTGCCCCCATCCTTTACCGATCATGAACCCTGTGTAATCATATACACCTCGGGAACCACGGGCAAACCAAAAGGAGCCGTGCTGTCCCATCATAACCTTACCAGCAACGCTGACATGTTTGGTCAGGTACTCCACATTAAACGGGAAGACAACATCCTTTGCGTGCTGCCCATGTACCATTGCTTCGCCTGGACCACCTGCGTGGCAAATCCACTTTTCTGCGGTGCAACCATTACGGTTCTCAATACATTTACCCCCAGGGAAACCATCCGCCTGATTCAGCAGGAAAAACTCTCGGTACTTTATGCTGTGCCCTCCATTTGCACATTGCTAGCCAAGATTGCCACCCCGGAAGAAATGAAGAGCATTCGCTATGTTGTCATCGGCGGCACCACACTGCCACGCAGAATCGCCGAAGACTTTGCCGCACGCTTTGGCTATGATATAATTGAAGGTTATGGTCTTTCAGAGGCCTCTCCCGTCGTAACTGTCAATCCTCCGGAGCGTGTAAAGGTCGGTTCGATTGGCCTGCCATTGCCCGGACTCGAAGTCAGGCTTGCCGGCACGGAAGGAGAAGCAGGTGAATTGCTCGTGCGTGGGGAAACTGTTATGCTCGGTTACTGGAATCTGCCGGAAGCTACAAAAGAAACCCTCAAAAACGGCTGGCTCCATACCGGCGATATCGCGCGCATGGATGAGGATGGCTATCTTTATATCGTAGACCGCCTCAAAGATATGATTATCAGTATGGGGGAAAACATCTATCCGAGAGAAATAGAAGAACTTATCTACGCCTTTCCCGGCATCCAGGAAGCCGCCGTCATCGCAATTCCTGACAAACTGCGCGGGCAGGCCAGTTGCTGTTTTTATGCAGTACAGGAAGGACTCAGTGTCGATGCCCGCGCTCTTAAAAAATTTTTACAGAAAAACCTTGCCCTGTACAAAATCCCACGTGATTTCCGTGAGCTGCCTGAATTGCCAAAAACTCCAACCGGAAAGATTGCCAAAAAAGAACTTTCCCGCATCTATGAAGGAACTTAAGGAAAAGTCTCTCGGCCATCCAGCATATTCATTTCATCCGTATTTCCTTAATCCATTTCTAATGCCCTTCTAAGCATATTTTAAAAGGACTTTGCTATACTCTCTTTATAAGGATAAGGAGATGACCCAACATGAAAATTGTAAGTAAAAAAAATATGCTCGCACTTTTGACGGGAACTCTGCTCTTTGCAGGTGCTATGAACCCATACATCGTACAGGCTGCTGCAGGTGATGCTTCCAGCGGACAGAATCCGCCTGTACAGCAGCGACTAGCTGCGCACCCGCCGCAGATAAACCCGGAAAAAGCCGCACAAAATATTGCTGAGATCTTCAGCGTATCAAAAGAAGAAGTCTTAGCGTACCAGACAGCCCATCCCGGAGATTTTCGCGATATATTCCATGGAGCACTGCTCGCCAAAACGAGCGGCAAAAATTTTCAGGACATCATGTCTATGAAAACAAATAAAAATACCTGGAAAGATGTCGAGGGCACTCTCGGAATCACTCCGGAACAACTCAAAGACACGCAGTATGATCTCATATCCACACACCTGGAAAAGAAACTGCATATCAGCAAGGATACTTCCCGGACTCTGTTGAAGCAGGGCTATCATCCGGATGATATAGCAGCAGCGGGCGTACTGGCAAAGGAATCCAATAAATCAATTACCGACCTGCTTGCTATGCGGAAAATCAACAATTCCTGGCAGGATATTGCTAAAACATTAGGTATTGCTGAAAAAACCTTTTTCAGCGATATGAAGGACGCATTCTTTCCTATAGGCGGCATGCCCGATGGCATGCATGGGAAACATTTTAGTCATCCTTGCCCACCACCGCAGGATGGACAGCCGGGTGACCTGCCGGCTCCACCGGAATCCTCTGAAAATACGAACGTTGCCACGCCTGGCAGCGGAGAATAAATCTATAAAAAAGACAGCTGCAGAAAAAACTCTGCGGCTGTCTTTTTTATGTGCAGTCCCCAGCACCCCTGAGGCAGCACACGCTTTAATTTTTTTTCTTCATATGATATGATACAAGATATAAAAAGTTTATAGGGAGAATCCATATATGAAATATACGTCTCTTACAACCCGCTCGCTTACAATCATCGCCATGCTTGGAGCACTCTCGGCCGTGCTCATGCTGTTTGAAGTACCTCTGCCCTTCGCACCGGCTTATATGCGCGTCGATTTTGCTGATCTGCCAGCTCTTTTTGCTGGCTTTTTCCTTGGCCCCGTGAGCGGCACGCTCGTCATTATCATCAAGCTTCTCATCAAACTCATTATAAAAGGAACTGAAACCGCCTTTGTCGGCGAGTTCATGAATCTCATGTGCAGTGTTGCCTTTCTACTGCCTGCTTCGCTGATCTACAAATATTTCCATACGAAAGAAGGCGCAATCCTGGGGCTTTGTACTGCCACCGCTGCCGCCAGTGTCTTTGCCGTTTTTGGGAACCTTTATATTGCGCTGCCGATGTACGTAAGTCTCTATGGCATCTCCATGGACCTGATTCTACAAATGGCTGCGGCAGTCAATCCGCTGGTACATGATATGACAAGCTTCCTGCTTTTCTGTATCCTGCCATTCAACCTGCTGAAATACACCCTCATTTCGGCCTTTACGTATCTTCTTTACAAACGTACAGATACCGCACTGCGGCGTTTACTCGATACAGGAAAACAAATTGAGACCATAAAATGAAAGGACGTATCGCCGATGAATCACGCCGATCTGATCCAAAAAGTTATCGAATTCGACCATGGTGATCCCCGCCGTATTCAGCATTTTCTTAAAGTCCATGAATTTGCCGCGCTTATAGGCCACCTTGAAGGGCTTCCTGCAGACACGCAGTTTACTTTAGAAGCTGCCTCTATTCTGCATGATATCGGCATCCATGATGCCGAAAAATTTTACGGCAGTTCTGCAGGCAAGTATCAGGAACTGACGGGACCAGCACCAGCACGCGAGATTCTCGGCAAACTGCATTATGCTGAAAAGACCATCGAACGCGTCTGCTGGCTTATCGCACACCATCACACCTACGATGATGTCGCTGGCATCGACTACCAGATCTTGTTAGAAGCAGATTTTCTGGTAAATTCCTATGAAGATACGCTCTCCCCGGAAGCTATCCGTTCCTTCCGCGATAAAATATTCCGCACACAAAGCGGCCTGCATCTCCTCAACGTAATTTACGATTCGGGCTGATGTATCGGAGCTATCATTCTATAAAAGAAAAGCAGCGCCCCAAGCTCTCCCATAAGCATGATAACAGCCATAGGCATGGCATTTGCACTACCGGCAATACCTACGAGCGGAGCCATGACACCACCGGAAATCATGGAGAAAAACCCGATAAGTGCAGAAGCACTGCCGGCATTTTTTCCCTGTGTGCGCATGGCCAGTGAAAAGCTGGACGCTCCCATAATTGAAATCATGGGAATCGTCACGAGCAGCGAAAAAATCAGCAGGCTCAATGGCGCGGTCAGCCAGCAGCAGGCAAAGATGAGCATACTGCCGACAAAGGCCTGGGCAAGCGACCATTGCAGCATTTTTACATCCGAAACACGCCCTGCAAGCCTCGCAGGCAGAACACCGCAAATCGCAATTACGATACCGATGCCGCCAAATATCGCACTATAAGTTTGTGCGGATACATGGTAAAGATTTTGAAATACAAAGGATGAACCAGAAATATAGGCAAAGAAAGCTCCAAACGCAAAGCACTGCATAAAACAATGCCCGAGTAAATAGCGGTTTTTCAGCAAAGCACCAAAAGCTTTGAAACTCTTTCGGACACTGACGATACGGTGTGCCTCCGGCAGGGTCTCCCGAAACAACAGAGTTGCTGCAGCAAGCCCCAAACCTATGAGCACCAGAAAAGCGAAAATGCCCCGCCAGGAAGTGAAAAGTAAAATCTGTCCGCCAATCACCGGGGCCAGAATCGGTGCGAGCCCGTTCACGAGCATAAGCATGGCAAAAAAACGTGTAAGCTCCGGTCCCTCGCACACATCGCGCGCAATAGCGCGTGCAATTACAATACCGGACGCGCCGGCCAGCCCCTGGATAAATCGAAACAGCAGAAAAATTCCAATGGTGCTGGCAAATACGCAGACAAGTGTTGATGCCGCAAATAAAAGCATGCCGATAAGAAGCGGGCGCCGACGGCCATATCGGTCACTCAGCGGTCCCGCAAAAATCTGTCCGATAGCCATGCCTGCCATCGTCATGGTAAGCGTCATCTGGATGAGCGATGTCCCCACACCAAATTCATCCGGCATAAGCGGCAGGCTTGGCAAATACATATCTGTAGAAAGCGGCGCCATAGCCGCAAGCAATCCCAAAAATACTGTGAGCCAGATCCGGCTCTTTTTATTTTTTATTGACATAATATAATTCTCCTCATTTTCTTTCCCATCTACGGTGTTATCCCATGCACAAAACACTGCACGCCAAAGCGTATTTCCTCCTCCTTGCCTGCGGACATGATGTCACCATAAACCGAAGACATCATCTTGCTGCAAAAAAGACCAAAATTAAAACTCATGAAATACGCCGCCAGCTTTTCATTATCCAGCGCAATGATTTTGCCCTGCGCACGCATTTCATCAAAATAGCTTATAAGAAACATTTTCAACGATCTTGTCCCATGCTGCATGTCCATACCAAGCTCCAAAAGGTTTCGGCTTTCCTTGAAGCGGATAAGCACGGCCTTCTCATTGCGCAGATTAAAATGGTACTGCATCCTTGCCAAAAGCAGCAGATCAGGTTCAAGCTCCCATATAAGCTGCTCTTTAAGCCCTTGTCCGATAGGATATTCGAAGGAATAGCGCTTCATGATGTCCGCCAGAATGGTTTTCTTGGAACCAAAATGCCGAAAAACAGACATCTCACTCACACCGGCAGCCAGAGCGATGTCCTTGGTAGTCGTTTCTTTGAAGCCCTGATCAGCAATAAGCCCGGTAGCCGCCTGCAAAATTCTTTCCTTTGTAGATAAATTTTCTGTTTCCATGTTGCCTCCCACGTTAGTTAGTACTAACTAACATTTATATCATAGCTGAACTTTAAGAATTTGTCAAAAAAGTTTTTTGCTGCTTTCCCCTTGCAAGTGCTGTTCCTGCCCAAAAGACCGCTTCTCTTTAGGCAGGATCCTGTGATTGCCATCTTGCCTTTTTTAAGCAAGCTCCTGATTATATTTTATTTTTTCCCGCAAACCCGTAATATCCCGCAAGAACAAATAAAGCAATGAACGCCAGGTATCTTTTAAAATCAAAAAAGCCTGCACACTAATCCATTGGAGAGTCCCCGCATGCAGACAACGCACCAAAAGCACACTCTCTTCCGGATGATCCGCATCAAAATTCGCCAACATACACCGCAGGCGTTCCCTGTCTTCTTCCAGCATCTGCGGAAGCAGCAATTTACCTGACGTTCCATTGTCATCTGCCACTTCTCCTGAAAGCAAAAAATAGCCATCATTCCCGCGCAACAGACTCAGCCCGTTCTGTGCGGAGTATTTCACCATAGCAACCGCACAGACCTTATTGTTAAAAAGTATACTATACTGTACATACGGATTCCAGATATCATTCATATCCTCAATATTCAGGCACTCAGGCATAGGGTCTTCTTTTGTACCCGAAGCAGCAATCATTTTTGCATATTCTTCCGCAGGAACCGGTTTCGAATAATAATAGCCCTGTACAATATGACAGCCGATATTACGCAAAAAATCGGATTCCTCCAACGTTTCAACCCCTTCGGCTATAACGCTCATGTTCAGCCATTTCGCCATGCGTACAACCGAATTCAATATATTGCCGCCCCGGCCGCTCTGATCCTTGCTCTTCAGAAAATGGAGATCGAGCTTCAAGATATCGACGGGCACATCCTTCAGCATATTAAGAGAGGAATACCCGCTGCCAAAGTCATCCATAAGGATTGTAAAGCCAAGTTGCTGAAGCTTGCGTGTTACCACAATGATTTGCTGCGCATTGTCTCTGTAGGCAGATTCTGTAATTTCCAGCTGCAGCATCTCAGGCTTCAGCTGGTATTTCTGCACCAGATCGTACAAAAAACTCGCCAGGTCCGGATAATCGATATCAAGCCGTGAAATATTGACTGATACAGGCAGCATGGGAAGACCTCGCTTACGCCATTCTTCCAGCAGCTGGCAGGTCCTTTCCCAGACATAAAAATCCAGCTTCAATATAAAACCATTGCGCTCAAAGACCGGAACAAAGTTTTGCGGCGAAATCAAACCTTTCTCAGGATGTCTCCAACGCACCAGGGCTTCTGCACCAATAATCCGATCTCCGGTCGCCGTGTCATATTTAGGCTGCATCCAGACCTCAAACTGCTTTTCCTGCAGTGCCTGATCCATCATGCCGATGATGCTTTGTTCATGCAGAATGCGGCTATGGATTTCCTCATCATATTCCCCGTATTCCAGTAAATAATTTCCCTTGGCTCTTTTCAACGCCAGATTTGCCCGATCACACATACAGGACACAGGCAGGCGGCGTTTCGTAATATGATAAATTCCGCAAGCGAACTGCACGGTACATAAATGTGAAAAAGAATTCCTCACCTGCCGTAAAGCTTCTGTTATCCCCAACCTGTACTGTTTTTGAGCCGGATAAAACACGACAAAATTATCTGCATACAAACGTCCGGCTACGCCGACAGGAATTGAAAGCTGCTGCAGCGCACTGCCAATCTCCTGCAGCAACTTATCTCCGGTAATTTCCCCAAAAAGCTCATTGATAATATTGAGGCGCTCTACATTGATGCGGAAAAGTTCAAAGGATATTGCGGTATGCGTATCCAGCAGATTGCGAACACTAAGATAAAAACACTTTTTAGTCAAAAGTCCTGTTAAAGGGTCCACCCGGTTCAATACAAATCCCCCCACCTCACAATTTTTTCTAAATCGACAGGAATCGCAAATCTGCATTTTAATATAAATTCCATAAATAGAATTTATATTACCAGTTCCAAATATGCTATGAATCTACGGCCCTATAAATCATTTTTCAGCAGCATTACATTCTAAATATTTAATCATTTATTTTATGATAAAACAATTTATGGTGCACGTCAATAAAACATTTTGTTTTAAAGAATACATTTTAAATATTTGATTTTTCCTTATAATAAAACAAAATGTTTTATCTGTTAATATAACATTTTGTTTTAGATATACTAAATTTAAAAGGCTAATAAAGGTGGATTATTATGGTTTTCTCACGTATACGCGACTTGCGCGAAGATCACGACTTACCACAAAAGGAATTGGCCGCTCACCTCAATTGTTCACAGGTATGCTATTCTTACTATGAATTGGGACGGCGCAACATTCCCATAGAGACATTGATGCAGCTGGCGGACTACTATCACACCAGTGTCGACTATCTGCTTGGTCTCACGGATGAAAGGAAACCGTATCGCACCATTGCCCGCAAGAGCCGTACGAAGAAATAATACCGCATCCTGTTTTTCCAAATACAGGATACCAAATTTGTAGGATAATAAAGCAGACACACTGCAAAAAAGCTCCGTTTCGTGGGAATAAATGGTATTTATTCCATGAAACGGAGCTTTTTATTATAGGTTAAAAGACCTACGTTATAATTTAAATGCCTTTACTACCTCTTCCAATGCCTGTGCCAGCTCAAATACTTTATCTATAGAAACAGCAATTTCCGATATCGCCGCAGATTGCTCCTCAGCAGCCGCTGAAACGTTGTGCACCTCTCCCATAGACTCGCTTCCAACGCGGCTGGCAGCTTCTGCAGATGAGGCAATCTGCCGGCTGCTTTCCGTGAGCTTCTGCATCGCCTCACGCGTTGATATCATCTGCTGACTGACGGTGTCAACCAGTGCCGAGATTTGCTTAAATTCCTTTCCTGCCGCATAAACAGCCTCTGTACTCTGCTGTACATTTTCTATAGTTGCTGCTATAGATGAAACAACACCATCAATATCACGGCGATTCTGCGTGATAAGCTCCGAGATCTGTCGTGCAGCCTGATCCGATTGCTCGGCAAGCTTACGGACCTCATCAGCAACCACAGCAAATCCCTTGCCGGCCTCACCCGCACGTGCCGCTTCAATCGCTGCATTGAGCGCGAGCAGATTGGTTTGTCCGGCAATACCTGAAATCAGCTCGACAATCTGCCCTATCTTGGTAGAACTATCCTCCAACACCGCAGATGTATCCTGTGCCGTCCGGGCCGTTTTCGACATATTATCCATCTGCCCTACAGCCTGACGGATAAGGCCATCGCCCTTGGCTGTCGCATCTGCCGCATGTGCGGCTACGCCCCGCGTATCATCCACTGTAGCAGCCACACCACTGACATGCTCAGCAATGTTCTTCGTAAGCTCTGATATCTCTGCAAAGGAACCCACCTGTTTTTCAATCTGCTGGCTTACAATGCTGACAGAATTGGCGACATTCGTAGATGCCTCAGCAGATTGTGCTGAATTCACCTTTACCACATCACTGGAAGATGTAAGTTCCTTGGCTGAAATATCGATGTTATGGATAACGTTACGCAAATTTGATTTCATTTGGATACAGCGATATAGCAGCCTGTCGATTTCATCCCCGGCATCCGTCACTGCAGCTTCGCCGGAAGCCTCGCTCAAATGTCCGACAGATACTTCCTCCATAAACTTTTCCAAATACCGGACACGGACTACAATTTTCGTCGTAATCCAGACAATCAGGCCAATGAGTATCAGGATTCCGAATACAAAGGATACTATAAACACTTTGCCCAGGGCATTAATCGGCGCAAGCAGCTCTTCTGCTGGTACGAATACGGCGAATGTCCATCCTGTCGTACCAATCGGTGAGGATGCCATAAGCATTTCCCTGCCATTCACTTTGCCCTGCTGGACCTCCTTTTGCCCGTCCAGCAGCTTGTCACGAAACGAAGCCAAGGCACCATTTTCAATGTCAGAAATATTATCCTTGAGTGTCGCATCCGGATAGTAGACAAGATTGCCCTGATTATCCAGAACTGCGGCATACCCGGTCTGCGCCATCCGGAAGTTCTTGGCTATATCGCGTATAGCATCCACGTCGAGCGTTATGCCCGCTACGCCGACAGATTGGCCCCCCTGTACAATCTTTTTTACTACGCCCACTGCCAGTCGTTTGGATTTTGTTTCCTCATAGATTGGCGTATATGCCACGCCATCTGCTGTCATGGCAGCCTTATACCAATCGCGTGTCTTGGGATCATAGCCCGCCGGCTTTTCTTTCTCCGTGACTCCCTGCGAATCTGCGGATTTCAAAGCGGCATATCCCGTATAAGCCGACTGGATTCCAGGCCATGAAGCCTTAATATGCTTCAAAAAGCGGATTTCATCCGTTTGTGGAATACCCGATTCATTCATATAATCGGCAATCATGGAGACAGCCGCCTCATTCGGCTTCAAAAGATTATAGATATCATGGCTGTTGCTTTCAACCGCATAGGACAGGGTATCTGTAATCTGTGCCTGCAATATGTTACGGGCGTTATAATAGGAATAAATATTGACTCCGCCCCAAACTAGAAAAACAGGTAATATTAACAACAAAAGCAAGCGCATTCTCAAATTCATAAAATATCCCCCTCTTATGCCCACTGTATCCTTAATCGTCCTGATGCTTTAACCAGGCAGACCAGTTGGTCTGATAGTTATCCGTATGATTCTGCTGTACATATTCGTAGAACAGTCCCATCATCCGAGCCTTATCATTATAGTAATCGGCCTTCCAATCTCCTTTTTTCGGCGTATCGATCGTATAGCCAAGATATGTGCCGCCGATAAGATGCTGCCGATAAAGGATATCCTTCAACGATACCGAAGGATTCTTCATCATATCATACAAAGCCATATAAACTGTCGTCCGGCCCACACCGGCCTCGCAATGGAAATGCAGCCAGGCATCCTGCGGCATTTTTTGGTAAAAAGCAATAAATTCATCAATGTACTGTGGTGCAGGCCAGATATGATCTGTCGCCGTAATGCGCATATACTGCAGCCCGGCGGCTTTGACCATTTCCTCTTCACTCATCGCCTGCCGGACGAGCTCCGGCTTCGTCGTAAGAGGTTCTTCCTGCTTGTCCAGCGCTGATACGATGTATTCCCTGCCTGGCGCAGCCCTGAGCCGCTGCCTTTCATCCCGCAATACCTCTTGTGCTGTCCTGCCTACATTTCCCCAGTCGCGTTTGCCATACCAGCTCACAGCATCTCCATTGAACAAGCCATGCGTTTCCTGCCGCAGGTCTATAATATAAACAGGCCCGCTCGTCTTTGCCTTTAATGTTTTCACAAGCCCGGCAAATTCCTGTGCGGAAAACTCTGCACTGCCCGAAGCATGCAAACGGTCCATTCCCTCACGGGAAGGCACGTATGCTGCATCCAGCTTGAATTTTTCTGCAGGTGCCCCGAAGCCATCCTCCGTCGTACGGAAATTGCGCGGCAGTTCCGCCTTATCCACTGCATCGAGCCGCCAGATATAACCACTGTAGTCCGGCGTGTAGGTGTCATAAGCATGCTTTCTGGCCCAAGTACTCCACGAAAGCTTCAACTCCGGATTTGCCTTCACATAATCATAAAAATGCTTTACAAACTGATAGCGTTCAATGTAAGCTTTACGGCTCCAGTTTTTCTTGCTGTCTGGTATGTCGCTGAGATCCACGATGCCGATGAGCGCCTGCCGCTGGATGATATCATCAAAGCTCACATCCTGTGCATTTTTCAATATATCGTGCATAGCCATAAAAATAGTCGTGCGCCCCATGCCGGCAAAGCAATGGTAATGAAGCCAGGCATCCTTTGGCAGCTGTTTGTAAAATTCCAGAAACGCATCTACATCCGGATCGTCCGGCCGGAAATGATCCGACAAGGCCAGACGGAAATAATGCGCGCCATGCTCCATGACCATCTGTTTTTCTGTACGTACACGCTTCACATCGACCGTTATCTTGTCGAGCAGAATGTTCTTGTCATCATCGAAGCGATATATTTCAATAGGCGAATCCGCCGCAGCCTGTGCCAGCTGAGACTTCTCAAGCTGCGTAACAATAGCAAGGCTGCGTCCGTCATTGCCCCAATTGTTCGCCGCAAACCAGCTTACCGCTGTCCCATTGAGATAACCGTGCGATTCGCCGCGCAAATCCACAACATATACCTTGTCCGGCGGCACGGGTACTTTTTTCAGCACTTGTTCAAATTCTTTTTCGGAAAAAATGCTGCTTGCCGACACGTTGAGCTGCTCCATCCCCTTGCGTGAAGGCAGTATCCCTGTACGTGTGGTGCCTGCAAACGCATCCTGCCCCATGCGGAAACTACGTGGCAGCTGCGCGATATCCTCCCGGTCGATTTTGAGTGCAAGCGCCGGAGCCTTTTCTGCCTTGCCTTGTGGAGCTTCCTCTGCTGCAGCGGTCATGGCCTGCAGTAAAAGCATGCAGGCCAGCAAAAGCGGCAGTGCCAGTCTCCTGAATCGTTCCATGGCTATCTCTCCCTCATAATGCTTCCGTATCTACTTATTCATAATGCTGCGCAGCCGCCCATTCGCTCCAACTCATGCGAAGTGTCGGATTGGCCTGCACATAGTCATAAAAATGCTGTGTGAACAATGCCCTCTTCGGGTAGTTTTCTTTCTTATAAGCATCCTTTGCTGTTGCCGCCGAAGTGCGTACATCCTGTCCCCCCAGGAAATGCTCGCGCGTCATGATTTCATCATAACTAAGCTTATCGGCATTTTGCAGCATATCCAGCAAAGAGAGGAAAACTGTCGTGCGGCCCTCGCCTGCTTCACAATGCGCATGTATCCAGGCATTTTTCGGCAATTTTTTATAAAAGCGCAAAAATTGGTCAATATTTTCATTCGTTGGTGCTGTATAATCCATAACCGGTATACGATAATATTTAAGGCCCAGCGACTCTATAAATTCCTTTTCCGTCATAACCGAGTCTGCCCTGACCTGTGTCACTGAACTGACAGACTTATCTCCCGCAAGCGTGGCAATCGGGACCGTCTTTCCCAACACATCCTTTAAAAGAGCCTTTTCCCGCTTGTCCACGTTCTCCGCATTCAGCCCTTTGTTAAAGGTCTTATAGCGGCTGTACCAGCTCACGCCATTATCATTGATATACCCATGCGACTCATTCCGCAAATCAAGTACGATGATGTCTTTCTTGTCTGCCGGAATTTGTTTCAGCATTTCCTTGCCTTCACTCTTGGCGAAAAAACTGCTGCCTGACATACGCAGCTTTTCCAAACCTGCACGCGAAGGCACGCTCCCATCCGGTAGTGTCTCACCATATGGGCTTTGAGCGGTGCGAAAATTTGCTGGCATCGTGGCCGCATCGGCTGGACGGTCATATTTTAATATCTGCACGCCTGCTTCCGGTTCTGCCGCAAAAGCTGTACCGCAGCAAATGAATATTCCGACAAGAAAAGCTGCTATATTTTTATTCCATCTATACACGGTATATCCCTTCTTTTTCATAAAATTTAATTCAGGCCTCTAGCGCCTGCAAAGCAGGCGTCACCAAGACATTCAGGCAGCAGATTCCAGCGGTATCCGCTGCCTTATCTTATCGCGGAGTGACAATATCCGTAACGGCCTTGACCAATGCCTTATCACCGCCATCGACCCAAATCTGGTAAAGCTGCATATCACTCTTCTGCGAGTAAAGATAATTACGAAGTGTATTGAAGGCTTTGCCGCCTATTTCGGTATCACTCAGATGGTACACCGACTTAGATACTTCCATGAGCTTTTGTGAAAGCCACTTGGATACCGGTGCGGTAAGTACATAATCATGATCTCCAAGATGTACGAGGAATCCCTCCTGGCGACGCGGCAGCGGCAAAGTCTTTCCATCCGTTGCCAAAAGACCATATTTTATAGGATCCGTATCCGTAATAATGCCTGCCGCCTTTATCCAATCGACTACATTTGCCTCCTCTGAAGGCCACCCCGGATGGTCATGTGAGCAGGCAATCGCAACAACCAGCTTTGGCTCAAGGCCGCGATGCATGACATCTGCAATCTCCATAATATGGTGACAGCCAGTCCCGGCGATATTGATTTCCGGCAAACAGGCATTGTCTTCCCGCCACTGCAGCACCCAGGGTTTCTGATTATCATGCAGCAGAATAGCTGAAACAAGCAATTCCCTGTCCATATCATAGCCATACATATTCTCATAGCATTCAAATACACGCAGCGCAATCTGCAAATCTGTGGCTACATGCGTAACCAACCCAGTCGGATAGGCATGATGGCTTCCCCAGCCGCTTCCCGGAGAAACATAAAACTCCTGTACGCATGTATGTGCCCCCTTATCCGGCGGAAAAATCTGATCGAGCGTATTTTCATTCTTGATATACCCGGCATCCAGAAGTTTTTGGCGGACCCTGCCTTTGCTGTAGTCATCCGGAAAAAGCTCTAAAATCTTCGGCTGCGGGCTCTTCAATCCCTCCAGCGCAATGGTGCGAATGCTCTGGTCCTTTACCTTATCGGCCTTATCCAAAAGGTAATCATAGCCAAGTTTCATCATGCCGGATTGCTTCGCCATTTCTGCCGGTGTAAGCTTCTGGCAAGCATTCCATGAAATCTGGGTGGTTTTAAGATCTCTTGCCGCAGCAAAAGCTCTTTCCGGCAGCATCGAGCTTATCGTAAGTGCTGCTGCTGCTCCCGCAGATGCCTTAAAAAAATCTCTCCGGGCAATTTTTTTACTCCAAAACCCTTTTTCCATCTCATCGAACCCCTTCACTTAAATAATTTATTTTTTTAAGCCAATTCCCGCAATTTATCCATGGATAATATCCGTATACTCCGGAAAATCACGCAGCCGATCGATAGGTGCAAAGCCCACAGCACCTGCAAAGTTCCCTCGTTCCCAATCCATCCGGGTAGACCAGAAGATTTCCGTAAAGTCTGTCTCATTGAAAGCTGTCACCTGATACTCCTTCAGCTCCGGTACAAAAGTTCCTTCCGCTCCCACTTCCGCAGAAAACTCCGTAATAATACGCAGATACTGCGCTGGCGGCAAAGGCGTCAGATCGATATAATTGGTCCCATCCTTGAGTACAATTTTTATACTTCCCTTAGCCGAGGCCCCATCGTCAGATACCTCTACTGTTGCCTTCAAGCCGGCCTGCAGCGGCAGCACGGCTTTTGTCTTAAGCTGCTTGAACTGCCAATATTTTTTCTGTGTCTTGAAGGCCGGATCATAAACCGCCGGATGACGCCATTCGGTTGTATGTGTCCCCACCGTAAGGATATCGTGGAAATCCAGCCATACTGCCAAATTCTCTCCCTGAGGACCTCTGTCTTGCGGAAAATCCCCAATCATCGCATTTTCTTCCGCATTCAGTCCGGTTTTATAAAAACGCACCTGGCTTATACGAGCCGGCAGATGGGTAAAATACTTTGGTCTGCCGATTTCAGGAATCACATGGCCAATATACGAATATCCTACAAAAATCGGTTCGTTTTCCCACTGCCGGAGTCGGCATTCTTTTTCAATGCCGGACACATGCGCTACATTTTTATTGTTGCAATAAGAGTCACCGCCACGTTCCTTATCAAAGGTCATGGCATACTGCATCCACTCACCTGCCGCTATATGCCCACCCTGCCAGGAATACTCTGTAATATCATGGCAAACGCCCCATTTAAGACCGCCTGCACGTTCTATGACCATGCGCATGAAATAGGTCGCGCCCCAGCCCACAGACTTACCACGCACCATCAGCGGATTATGCCCCATCTCGTTTGGCTTCGCCAACCGCTCTACTTTGGCCCATACCATACCGCTGAAGGAATCCTCGGCTATAAGGTCCGGGCTTGCCGGTATCTCAATATAATCGCCATACTTTTCCAGGCAAACCTCAGCACGCGCCTCTTGCTGAATAACTTTCGGTGTACCGTGCAGCAATGCATAGTGCCCGTTTCCCGATTTATCCTGAATACGCGGTACAATGCAGATACCGCCTTCAATTTCTATCTCCTTGGGAAGCTGGTCAGCTATACTGACCTGATAGCTGCCGCCCTGCTGAAACTTATGGTGAAATTCGATATATTTTTTTTCATGTCCGCGAAAAAACACATTGCATGCCTCTGCGATGCGTTGGTTGATATACAGCGGAATGGATACAAAGACTTCCCGGTCAAGATTATTTGTAGCTTCAATGCCTGCCAGCAGACAATCCGACTCCGTTTCCTTGCCTGCAAACAGCTTCATATGTTCAAAGGAAAGCTGTGTTGGCTCGAATACGAGGATATTTGCATGCACTTCCCCGATACGTATTTCATGTTCCCCTTGTGTCACCGCCTGATACATCGCCGTGATGTGCTTTTCCTGACCAACCTCGAGTAAAACAACATGGCTGTTCTCTTCATTGCCAAACAAGTTAATAATGTGTTCCACCTTATTGTCAAGCACTCGTAATGCGATGGCTGCGAGGTTTCTCCCCCGATTTCGGACCACAGCATTTATCTCGACATGTCCAACATTATCCAGCCTTTTTATCTCAACATCGCTGACTTCAACATCCGGTTCTGTCTGCCGGAGTCGCAGAGTATCGACCAGTTCCTCACTGCCATCCGCCGTAAAGCCATAAAGCCTGTAACAAAGTTCCTCTCCATCAATTTCCAGCAAACCATAATTGTTGCGTCCCATCGCAACGACCTCCGGAAATTCGTTCAGCAGCCTCATATCATCGTCTGCTTTCTCGAGCGATGCCTCCGGGTCCTGCGCACTGCCCTGACAAATATATACCGTCCTGGCTCCGATTTCAGGGTCTATAGAAACCGTTTTTATATAATAATGCAGATGCCCGCCAATCACCAAGTCCACATTCCCGCGTTCCGCAATCGGTACAATATAGCGGTTGTTGAAAACATCCGTGTAGGGATGATGCAGCATAAGCACACGCCATTTTGCTTTGCGTGCCGTCTCACTTTTAAGATCATTTTCCACCCATTGTAAAGTAGTGCGTATACGCTCCTTGGTTTTCTCATCCGCTTCCAATCCCGAATTTACGGCATTCATCTCAAATAATCCCCAGGAATTACTGTCCACAAGCGTAAAATGTGTTTCGCCGTAATCAAAGGAAAACGTATAGCCATTATCTGCCGTATGAACCGTCTTACTCTGCGGCTTCGCAAAAAATGTCCGGTAAAACGGACCGTCATCGTGGTTGCCCGGAATATAATATACAGGTGTTTTTTTCAGGGCTTCTGGTATTTTACTGAACCAATTGTCCACGTATTGCTCGTGCTGGTAACCGGTACCAAAAGATATATCGCCGCCATGCAGGACAAAATCCGGCTCTTTCGTTTCCAGCATAGCAGCAAATTGCTTATCCGTATAAAAAAGATGTGAATCAGACAACGTAACAACTTTCAACTTCTCCGGTGCTTTAGCAAGTGTCCTGAACGAGGCCTGCTCCAAAAGCACATCATCCTGATAAATATGGTATTCGTACCTTGTTGCTTCCTGCAGTTCCTGCAAAACTGCTGTATAAAGACAACACCCCGCTGGGAATTCTCTGCAGGGTGGTTCCGCATCATATTGAACCAGAGCCTCCTGCTGCTTTGCCGTTCCTTCTACATTATAAAAAAGATGCAGGTTGCCTGCTGCTGCCATCTCCCAGGCAATCGTAATCCGTGAACTTGCCGGGTCCAATAAATATGGCCCGCTGACTATATAATATTTACTGCCCATTTTTCTCCCGCCTAACTTTTTCGAATCTATACTGAATATCACTGTTTCGTATGATGAGCAGCCAAAAATCCCTGCAGCCTTTCCATTGATGAATTGACCACGCGTTCTGCCGGAAAACCAAGCTCCTCAAGAAGCCCCAGGGAATAGTCAAATTTTCCCACCACCAAATGATAATGGGCATCCGACCCGACACTCAGAAGTGTACCGTGACGCTTCGCTGCCCGGATGATATCCCGGCAGATTTCCTCACTGCCCGGCCGTGCTGCAGGTGAACTGTTGTTTATCTCCAAGGCCTTGTTACAGCGAGCGGCTTCTTCAGCAATAGCATCTGCATCCACCGGGTAAATCGGATTATCCGGATGTCCTATAATATCGACATAAGGATTCTGCATAGCCGCTATGAGCATGGCGGTTATCTCTTCTCTGCTGCCAATAGGCGAACACTCCTTATGGCAGCTTGCAATGACAATATCCAGTTTGGACAGCTGTTCCGCCGTAAAGTCAAGATTCCCCGCAAGATCCATAAAATTTGCCTCGGCACCGCAAAAAACCTTTATACCGAACATCTCACGCGGTATATCTCTGTAAGTATTGAAATATGCCCAGCCGACGCTGCCTGGGTAGCCCGGGCCATGCTCCGTAAGCCCTACACCCTCAAGCCCTTTCTCTGAAGCTGCTTTTATCACCTCTGTCACTGTACTATAAGCATGACGACAAAGCAAAGTATGCGTATGTAAATCTGCTGCAATCTTCATAATCTTACCTCCCATATCTATCTTTATTTACTCCATTATGCACTTTTTGAACTGACTTTAATGAAGTACATCCGTATATCCTTCTATTATTCTGGTCCGGCCCAAAGGTTCGAAGCCGACAGCCCCTGTAAAGCTGCCCTGTTCCCACGCTGTTTTCGTTGCCCATTCCAAATATGCAGCCTTCTGCTCACGCATAGCCATAAGACGGTACAGCTTAAGTTCCGGCGTAAAAGTTCCCTGTTCTCCTGCTATGCTATGAAAACGCGTTGTTATCCTGGCATACTGTGCTTCAGGCATACCTTGCAAAGAAATTTTCTGCTGTCCATGCCGCAGAACTATTTCCTTGGCAGATTTTATTTTTTCTCCATCATCCGACAATTCTAACCGCATAAATATAGAAGTTTCACCGGGAATTGCGGCCTCAGCCATAAGTTCCTTAAAGGACCAGCACTGTTTTTCGGCTTTATACAACGGTCTTCTTCCGACAGGGCAGCGCCACTCCGTTTTATGTATCCCCTCTGTAACAATGTCCTTGAAATCCAGCCAAACCAGCATATTTTCTGCGCCCGGGCCCCGTTCACCCGGATGTTCATATATATATTTGTTTTCCTCTTGGGAAAGAGCCGTCGAATATACTCTGACCTGCTGAATCTTTCCCGGAAAATGCGTGAAATATTTTGTACGCTTTATTTCCTTGATGATATGTCCCATATACGCATACCCTACAAAAATCGGATATCCGTCCCAGTAACGCAGTTCCCGCGGAAGAATTCCCGCGGCTTCGCCAACCTGCTTATTATTTATATAAGCTTTCGCACTGCTATGTGGATCAAATGACAGCATATATTGTGCCCAGCGGCCAATATGTGCCCTCCCTCCGACAAAGGAATATTCATTCGTATCGCAACAAACACCCCAGCCGGCAGCCCCATTATCCCTGACAATCATACGGAATAAATAGTTTGGTCCCCAGCCAACGGACGGCCCCTTGACCATCATAGGATTATGATCTTTTTCTCCAGCCCCGGCCAATCGTTCCTGATTCGCCCATACCATGCCTGTGAGCCCCTTCTTCATCGCCGTTAAACTGCTGCTGTCAGGAATTTCAATATAATCGCCATATCCATCGAGCGACAAAGACACGGTATCATCCAGCGAAGGTATGACTCTGGGTGTCCCGCGAATCCAGCCATGATTGCCCCGCCCGGATAAATCTCTCACCTGCGGCACCCCGCGCAAAGCACCCGGAATCTCAATGATCTGCGAAGGAAGATTCCCGATAGCAATCCTGTGCAGGCCTCCCTTGCCAAAACGATGCATGAAACCAACCGCCTTGCATTCGTCAGGCAAAAGTCCGATCCGCTTCGTTATGATATTATTTCCATCGATATACATGGGTACAGAAGCGCTTATATGCTCTTTACGCAGATTCGTTATTTCTACCTGGGCATAAACGATATCCGACGCATTTTCTTCCTCAGTCCGAACCTCCATATGCTCCAGCAGGAAATTTGCTGCTGGTTCAGGCACACAGACAGATGTTCTGGCATTCGCAATGCGTATTCTATTTTCTCCCGGAGTCAAAAGCTTTATGGTGCCTGCTACCGTCTTTTCCTCATCTGCATCCAGGACAACAACACGTTCTTTTCCAATCATACCGAAAAGATTTATGTTTTTTTCCAAACCGTTTTCTTCCACAGGTACAACGACCTGTGCGAGACCCCGTCCCTTATTTGCAGCTCTGACCCGGAAGCTTATTCGCCCGATTTCTTCATTATAAGTTCCGATATACGCCTCACTTAAAACGATCTGTGGTTTTTGCAGCACAAGTACAGTTTCGTCTACGAGAAATGGCTGTCCGCTGGAAGTATGTATTCCATAAGCCCGGCTTACCAGCTTTTCGTCCGTAATATCCAAGGTATGAAAAACGTTTTTCCCAGTGGCCACGATCTCCGGATATTCTGCTAAAATCCGGCTATCGCTGTCCCCATAATCTACCGCACCCGCTGGATCCTGTGCGCTCCCCTGTGTAATATATAAAATTCCGGCCCCGATTTCAGGCCGGACAGAAACCGCTTTTTGATAAAAATGCAAATGTCCGCTCAATACAAGGTTCACGTTATTCGCTTCAACAATATCCACAACTCTTTTATTGGCAAAGGCATCCGTATAAGGATGATGCATCACGACAATTTTCCACTTCATCCTTTTCACAGCCTCTGACTGCAGGGTTGCCTCCAGCCAGGCCAGTGAACAATGAATATCCTGTAGAATTTCTTCTGCTACAGGCAGACCAGAATTTACCGCATTCATCTCTGCCAAACCCCAGGCATTGCTGTTAACGAAAATAAAACAGGCATTGCCGTATAAAAACGAACAATCCCGGCCATTCGGAGATGACGCATATACCTCGGACTGCACCTTCGTAAAATATTCGCCAAAAAACGGCCCATCGTCATGATTTCCATCCGTGTATATGACCGGTATCTGGCGCAACAGTTCTGGACAACGCTGAAACCAGTATTTTTCATACTGTTCCTTCTGATAACCCGTGCCCTGAGAAATATCACCGGAATGAATGATAAAATCCGGCCTGTTTTGTAAAACAAATGCTGTGAATGCCGCACTTGTATGAAATGCATGCGAATCACTCAACGTTACTAAATGAATTTCTTTCGTTTTTGTCTGCAATGTCTGAAAGGAACCTTGCACACTTGTGCCATCCACTCCACAAATCTTATACTTATAGAGCGTAGCCGGCTGTAAATTCTGCAAAAGCACCTGGTACAGACAACTTCCTTCTTTATTTTCTTTCCAGGGAATGCCTCTACTGCAAACGGCTGTAAAACGCCGTTCCCATTGGTTTCCCGTTCCATAAAAAAGTTCTGTCTTTACCGGATTCTCCAGTTCCCAGGCTATAACTATGCTTGTTGCTGTCGGTGCAACCAAATAGGGTCCGTTCAATCTGCTTCCCCCCGCTGCTTTGCCTGCTATATTTATTTCTCAAAGCCTTATGAATTTTAGTTCCCAAAGACAAAATCAAAAAATAATAAGTACTCCTTTATACAGGCTCCTCTGTTTTAAAGGACAGCTAAAGAAGTACTTATTAAACTACCTTAAATCATAAAAACACTTATACAACTATCACAGAACCATCAAACTCAGCCTTCTGCTTCATCTATATGTTTTCTTTTCTTGGCCCAGAGGCATGGTATGATCAAAAGTATCATGATGGCTACGGACCCCATCCAGAACATGGTGATATTATCGAAATTATAGATTACTTTACCATCTACCACGATCTTGCTCAAATCCATCATCCAGCCGTTGGCAAGATCCTGGAGAGCTGCACCTGCATAAGCTAATAAGCCTACCGTTCCCATAGCTGCTCCAGCCGCCTTTTGCGAACAAAGGTCAACTGCCAGCATGCCGCCGACAAAGCACAGGATAACACCCATACCAAAACCAAATACAGAAATCCAAAGCATATCCAGATACTCATGTCCTGGAGCTGTATGACAGAAGCCAATAAGTCCGCCCAGCATCACAAGCCCGAAGAATATCGTAGTCAGTGCATGGTTTGATTTAAAAATCTTATCAGAAATGACCCCCGAAAAGAATGATCCCAGGCCGCCCATGAGCGGGCTAAGCGACATAATACCGCCTGCGCCGATCAGTGTATAGGACTTTGCCTCCTGCAGGAAAATAACACCCCAGCTGCTCAGTGAATAACGTGCAATTCCCATAAAAGCCGCACTAAGGGCTATCAGCCAGATGAACGGATTCTTAAGAACCTCAAACTGTGCTTCTTTAGTAGTCTTAACCTTTTCTTTTTTAACTTCTTCTACTTCGCCTTCAAACTCATTGGCCGTCGGAAGCCCATATGCCTGCGGACGGTCCCACATGAATTTATACATCAATAATGCCATTACGAGGCATGCTGCACCAGGCATCCAAAAAGCTGCCTGCCAGCCGAAGTGTACGATGATCCAGGCACTAAAAATATAAGTAGCGCCCTCACCTATATAATGTGCTATACTGAATACGCCGTAATACGTGGCAACCTTCTTTTTCGAGAACCACTGTGTTATCGAAACGATACATGGTGCGGAACCCATAGATTGGAACCAGCCGTTCACGAACCATAGTACCAGGAAGGCATAAAAGAACGGGGTGAATCCCAGGATTATATTGATGACAGCACACCCCAGCAGTCCTGTAGGTACCAGCTTCTTGACATTGACGCGGTCTCCCAGGAATCCATGCACGAATTTCCCCATAGCATATGCGATAAGCAAAGCAGCTCCGATCTGCCCTAACTGGGATGCGGTGAATCCATATTCGAGCATAGGCTTCTTGGCTACGCCTATCGTCATCTTTACAACATAGTACATTCCATAGCCAATGATCATGGCTGACATGCTCTGCAGACGGGCCTTATGGAAGGTACTCTTTATGACCCCCGGATCTGTAATACGAGGCTTTTCTTTTCCCGTTGAATACCATTTCAAAATACTCATTGATTCCACTCCTAACTTTTTACACAAAAATCACTCTAAGATAAGTTCCGATGAATTGCATCTTACCTGCTTCAACAGCACATAAGCCTGCACAGCAATCCTGCATACAGACCTGCTACCTTCCTTTCTTTACATAGCCGAAGCATCATTTATTTTCGTTCCTCCTTTAATGAAGATAATAACAAATACAATTATTTTGAAAATTATCCATGACTTTTACTGGATTTTTCCCTTGGTATTTGTTATCATAATAGTACTTATGATGATATTTTGATGATTTAAATCTTTTATGTCCCATAAATTACTCAAAAAATCATCTTATAATACTCATTATAGTGAATTTTTAAAATTAAACCTTTGAAATCTTGCTCATTTTTGATATAGTTAATCACAAATACTTCAAGATTTTGTTCTTTATTATGATTTATGATAACTTTCAGAAACTTATCCCAGCTATCGGAGGAACCTAAATGGCTCAGTACTCCTTTGCCGAAACGGCATATAATATCTTTGAACTGAATACACAACCGCGTCTGGTTTATCTGCAGGAAATCAGCAAAACTCAACTTATCGGTCCCAAAGCCCTGCATACACATCCGGATATCACTGAAATTTTTTTTGTAGAATCCGGTGGCAATCAATGCACCATAGACAACCGCTCCTATGCGATTGAAAATGGCGATATCGTCTTCATCAACACGAATGTACTGCATAGCTTTTTTGATCAGGAATGTGATGATTTTTCCGCCTGCCTGATCGGCATCTGCGGTCTGCATCTCAAAGGACTCGAAAATGGTCAGCTCCTGGATAAAAAAATCTGTCCTGTAATCAAAAGCAGAAGCCGGGAACCTCTTCTCCGGCAATATTTTAACCTGCTGCGGAGCCTCGCTCCGGAAAGCAAGGAACGTACAGCGGCCGAAGCCGCCAACAATATTATGAAATCACTCCTCATTGTCAGCTATGAGCTCATCCGCAACAGCAAAATGCCGCTTGGCGGGCAGGAATACAATCTTGGTCTGCGCATAAAGGAGTTTATTGACGAGCACTACCTTGAGGACCTCAAGCTCGCCGCCATTGCCGAAGCACTCCATGTAAATGCCTACTACCTCTCACATACCTTCAAGAAGATCCTCGGCTACTCACCCATCCAGTATATGATTCACCGCCGCATCGGTGAGGCGCAGAACCTGCTCATCAATACCAATCTGACTGTCACAGAAATCGCGCTGCGCTGCGGCTACAACAACTCAAACTACTTTCAGGTAGTTTTTAACGGCATCGTCGGCATGCCGCCCGGCAAATACCGAAAAGCCTGGCGCCAATAATTTTCCTGCCGCTCAAGTTTTGTAAAAATCTGATATCTGCGCAAGATTTTTAAGTTTTTAGCCCATACCCGGTATAAAAACCTAAAAAAACTATATATTTTTTTCAGCAAAAAGCAATATCTTAGAGGTTTTTTCCCACTATAACTTTTATAATAAGCATAAAAGTTAACCAAAACAAACAATAAATATAACAACAATATACCCATTATTATAATTTACTGGTTGCGAAAGCGGTTAACACTCTCAGCAGTATTGCCGGGAAAACATCTCAATAACGAAAGGCGGAATTTTTCATGATCAACATTGGTATCATCGGCGTAGGCCGTATCGGCCGCGTACACGGTGAAAGCATCTCCAAATACGTCAAAGACGCACGTGTCAAAGCTATCGCAGATCCATTCCTCAACGACAGCTCCAAAGCTTGGGCAAAAGCCATGGGCATTGAGGAAACCTACACCGACTACAAAAAGATTCTCCAGGACCCGGATATTCAGGCTGTACTTATCTGTGCTTCGACCGACCAGCATTCACCACTCTCCATTGAAGCCCTGCAGGCCGGTAAACACGTTTTTTGTGAGAAACCGATCGACCATGATGTAGCAAAAATCAAAGAGGTGCTGGATGTCGTAAAGAAATCCGGCAAGAAATACCAGGTTGGCTTCAACCGCCGCTTCGACCATAACTTCAAGGCGATTCACGATGCCGTTGCTGCGGGCCGTGTAGGCAAACAGCAAATCATCAAAATAACTTCACGCGATCCGGAACCGCCTTCTATTGATTATGTAAAAATCTCCGGCGGTATCTTCCTCGACATGACCATCCATGATTTTGATATGGTCCGTTATCTTTCAGGTTCTGAAGTAGAAGAAGTATATGCTGAAGGTTCCGTCACCGTTGACCCTGCCATTGGCAAGGCCGGTGACATTGATACAGCCATAATCACCTTAAAGCTCGCCAATGGCGCTACAGCAGTCATTGATAACTGCCGTGCGGCCTGCTATGGCTACGATCAGCGCGCTGAAGTATTTGGCACCGAAGGCTGTATCGCCATCTCCAATGACTCGGATTCCAATGCTGTATTCAGCGGCAAAAATGGCGTCATGGCCGAAAAACCGATGTTTTTCTTCCTGCAGCGCTACATGGCAGCCTACGCAGCTGAAGTAGATTCCTTCGTAGAGGCTATCGTCAAGGATACACCGACCTTGGTAAACGCCAATGACGGCCTCGCACCGGTACTGATCGGACTCGCCGCCAAAAAATCCGTAGATGAACATCGTCCGGTAAAAATCGCAGAAATCCGCAAACAGTATAACCTGTAATAACAATCCCCATCCATTATCCCCTCATAGAAAAGACGTACAAAAATTCCTAAAAATTTTTGTACGTCTTTTTTGTTTTCCAATTCCTCATGAAGCAAAAACAGGTACTGCCAAATAACCGACGCAACGGCAAAGCGGCAAACGCTATATGCCGTAAATGATTTCCCCCATATCCGTGATGTCGTAGCCGCCGATAGAGCCAAACTCCTTATGGAACGGCTCGGAACGGATGATTTCCAGCAGTGTAACCATCTCCGGACGATCCATGTCTTCCTTTCGCACCACGAGATCGTATCGCTCCTTCTTCAAGGGGATAAAATCAACGCTCTCCACCTGTTCAGCCATTTTCTCCGTACCCACGCCTATATCCGCATCTCCGCGGCCTACAGCACTGGCCACAGCCAGATGGGACTGTACCATATTCTGATATCCGGCAACATATTTGCCGCATAGCCCCATTCTTTGCAGATTTTCGTCCAAAAGCACCCGCGAACCAGCGCCATATTCCCGATTAATCATGGTTATATCACTGCGGCGGAAATCCTCCCAGGATGATAAGCCCTTCGGATTGCCTTTTCTTACATAAAGCCCCTGCTGACGGCTGATGAAGCGTACTACCACTGCTGGTATTCCCGGTAAAAGCGCCTTTACATAAGACACATTATACTGGTCTTTCTCACTGTCCCAAAGATGCGCAGAAGCTACATCCACCTGTCCCTTGTACAAGGCGATAAGACTGTCATAGCTTCCCGTATAAGCCCGCAAAGCCGTAATGCCATAATTGCGCATATAGTTCGATAAGATATCCAAAATCAAATCCTGCCCGCAAATCACAAACCCGCAATTTTCCAGCTGCGGACGGAAACACGGCTGCAATTGAACGATTCCCGAAGCAGAGCAGCCAACCTGGCTTTGCTCCTTTTTCGATACAGCGATAAATTTCTGCACATCGCTTTCCGTGAAGCGCACCTTGCGTCCAATCTTATACGATGTTATTTTTCCTTTTTTTATCAGGTCATATATCGTACTTTTGCTGACCTGGAGAATATCTGCGACCTCCTGCGTCGATAAGGCCTTTTTTTCTTCCATTTCCGTATCACCCTTAAACTTTTTTTACTTATAGTGTCTACGCAAATTTTGCAATTTTGCCAACTATCGTTTTGTATATACTATCACACTTTAAGCAATCGCAAAAGAACTTTCGGCAATCGGCATCCTGCCAGCGGATACAGGGCCCGCCTCTCATAAAGCTCTATACAAATTTCCCGTTTTCAATCCCCGTCCTCCCGAATAGCCCCGAGACAGCCCTGGTTATTCAGATTACGGGCAAAACATTCAATGGAAATCTCTGTCCCTGTCGTCGTATGCATATACATGCTGCGGTTGCCGACCGCCGCACTGCTGCCGGAGAAGGCCCGTCCCAATGTATCCTGCGGCATTTCCTTGAAATATCCGGAAAACGGAAATGCCTGCCCCGTTCCCTGCTCCGTATAATAACGATACCCCGAAGGATACCGGAAAATCGGATGTTGGCCGGTACTCATTGCCATATACTGTGCTTCCCCGATTTCATATGTAAACCAGCCAATCCCATTGCGGCAAATCTGATAAGGTTGAGGGAAATCTTCACAGCCGATTCCTTCAACAACAATCAGGGCGACCCGGTCCGTCCGTAATTTATCCAGTACCGCTGCACGTATATCGACAATGGACGTTGCGGCAGCTTCCCAATCCGCAGCAAACGGGATGGATTGATTGGCTGCCGGAATCATGACAGGCTTTCGTTTCTCCGATGTCTGGAAGCAACAGCCATCCTTCGCAACCAGCAGATATTCCGGCAGCTTCCTTCCATCTGCTGCTTCGCTTCCGCCAAACTCCTGCAAAAATTCCTCGCGGCTTACCACGCGTTCGATCTCCTGCATTCCCGAAAGTTTGGCCAGATCACGTTCGCTTGCCCCGTACATGCCGGCATAATGCGTCGCCCAATTGCTCAAAACCCCCAGGCCGTCAAAATCCTGTCCCAGATTGATTCCTGCCTCAGCCTGACGCAGATCTCCCGTCCCGATTACCAGCGTCAGAAATCCGCTTTCCCGCCTGAACCGTGCTACTTCTTCAAAAACTTCTGCATATAATGTTGCTTTATCTTCCTTGCTCAGCGGCACAAAGCGGCTGCAAAAATAATGCTGTGCATAGGCCAGAAACATGAACTCCTTGTCCCGCTGTGCCAAAAGATCGAGGGCCGTATCGGTCACCCAGCGGTTTCCTTCACGATTTAAATCTCCCGGATAAGGATGCCTGCCCAGAACCTTCTGCATCAATTCCAGGCAGGGATGCCTGCGCGCCGTTTTTTTCCCGGTTTTCAAATCCAGCACCGACTGCCACTCTCTTACATCGACTATTCCCAGACTCATAGGAATCTCTCCTTTGCATTCCATTCAACTTCTTCACCCACGAATTTTAAGGTTGTACCACAGGCAGGACAGCGATTTCCCTGCAGACACGAATGATCAAGCGTATCGCCGCCGCAGCCTAAGCTGATGCGTTCAACAACCATCCTGCCGCAATGCGGGCAATACGTATTTACCCACTCCGAGCCAATAAAATTATGGAAATAAATATAGGGCAGCCGTTTCCGGCAGCTCGTCAGCTGCTCATTAATGCTCTGCACATTTGGATAACGGCTGTCAATCATTTTATAGTCCGGCTGCAAACGAAATACATGCCAGGGTATTTCCCGATCGACCGAGGCCAGAAAATCCGCCATCTGCTGAATTTCATCATCATTTTCGTTTTCTACGATTGGTGTTGTCACCTCCAAATGTACGCGCGCCGCAAAAAGGGCAATATTTCTGAGCACTGGCCCAAAGCCCGGGATTCCGAGTGTTTTTTGCGCAAAGGTGTCCTTCAAACCCTTCATGCTGATATTGACAAAGGAGAATATCTCCGTCATGAGTTCTACGCCCTCGGGTGTCTGATAGCCATTGCTCAGGCATCCCATAGGCATACCTGCATTTTTTGCTTCCCAGGCGACTTCCTGCAGCGTAAAAAGCGATACGGTAGGCTCATTGATATTGAATACGATATTGTGGCAGCCAAGCTTCTGTGCCATACGAATGAATTCCTTGGGTTTCATTTCGCAGGAAGACTGCTGTATCTCATCCGGATTTTCCCGTGCAATATAAGAGTTCATGCAATACCCACAGGCAAAGTTGCAGCCCTCTGTCCCTACACTGAAGGAACGGCTGCCGGGGTATACATGGTAAAACGGCATAGATTCAATATGCGCCAAGTCGTATACAGACCACCGATGTGGAAAACGTTCCCGCTGTACGCCATCTTTTATCTCATACATACGGCAAAAGCCATTTTGTTTTTCGGACAAGGCACAGCGACGCTCACAAAAATTACAATTCAAGATAGTTCCCCCTTCAATTTTTCTGCCAGCTCTTCCGGCGCAAGCACACAATCCCAATGTTTTATTTGTCCCAGTCTTTTGGAAAACGTCAAAAAATACGGCAGTTCCTCTTCCGGCAAAAAGGAAACCGCATCCTGTGGAGTGCCGTCAAATGCTATGCACTTATCCTGCAGGCATAACACACGTGAAGCATAGGGCAAGACCGCCTCCAGGTCATGGCTGACCAAAAAAATCGCCAGTGAAAGTTCTGTCTGTAAAAAGTGCAGATAATCGAGCAGCTCTTTTTTGCTTTTGCCATCCAGCCCGGCAGTAGGTTCATCCAAGACAAGGATACCAGGCTGCCGCAGTAATACAGCCGCAATTGCCAGTCGTTTTTTCTCACCATAGCTTAGTGTCAGAGGTGAAACATCCGTAGAACTGCCCAGTGAGAACTTTTCCAATAAATTTCTGGCAGAATCTGCAATTTCTCCCCTGAATTTCGCAGGAAAAACCATTTCCTGTCCAACGGTTTCGCCAACAAGCTGCTTATCCGCATCTTGCCGGACAAAGCCGATTCGCTGCCCCATCTCTCGCAGACTCAGCCGGCTTGCATCCTTCCCATCAATAAAATAACTGCCCGATTCCGGCCTGAGCAAACCGAGAAGGATTTGCGCCAGCGTCGTCTTGCCACTGCCGTTTCGCCCATACAGAAGCACCCATTCCCCACAGGAAAGAGAAAAGGATATATTCCGCAGCAGCAGCTCCTTGCCGGAATATGCAAAGGATATATTTTCCATTTCAAGCAAGATAGCCCGCTCCCTTCAGCCGATTCCAGCACTGCCCCATAGAAAAAAAATCTGCAGGCGGCAGTCCCATTGCTTCCAAAAATATTGCCATAGGCGGCGGCAGTATTCCGCAACGTTCTAAAAGCGCACGATCCGTAAAAATCTCTGTCCGTTGCTTTTCCGCCAAAACATTGCCTTGCGCAAGAAAAAGCATCCGGTCGACAAACCGGGCAGCTTCCCAGTCATGCTCAACCAGAACGATGCTCATACCGCCGTTTTTAAGCTCTTCCAACAGGCACAGGATACGGTTCCGCTCCAAAGCATCGAGCGAAGCCAATGGCTCATCCAGCAGCAGGATTTTAGGTGCAAGCACCAGCAGCGACCCCAGGACCACCAGCTTTTTCTGTCCCCCGGAAAGCTTGCGCGGCGAAGTATCCGCCAACCCGGACAGTCCCAGAGCTTCGAGCACGCGCGACACACGACAGGCTATTTCCTCAGCCGGTACACAAAAATTCTCCAGACCAAAGGCTACCTCGTCATATACCGTAGCCGAAAAGAGCTGCATATCCGTCTGCTGGAACAGCAAACCGATTTCTCGGCCGAGCTGCGGATACGCATAGGCTGCCAGGTTCCTGCCATCGAACAGCACCTGCCCTTGCAGCCGCCCCATATCATATTGCTGCAGGATGCCTCGCAAAGCAAGCAGCAGCGTTGTCTTGCCTGCACCGCTGCTCCCCCATAGTCCAACCATCTCCCCTGCACCAACCGAAAAGGAAATATTGCCCAATATTCGTTTGCCGCGCACTTCATAGCCTAAATTTTCCACCTTAAGTTCCAAAGCATCCATCTCCTAATGCAAATTAAAAGATACCGGCAACAGAATCCATTTGGAAATCGCCTGATTCCCCCGTCTGGCTGGCAAAAAACGCCACCGTTCAACTGCCCGCAGTGCTGCCTGATCCAGGGAATCATAACCGGTCGACTGTTCAATTGAACAGGAATCCACGGTTCCATCCTCCCCCACAAGAATCGACAACACAGCACGGCCTTCCTGTTTCTCCCGGCGGGCCTCCATAGGATAATCCGGTTCCGGCGCATAAGAAACAACCGGATTTGTAACCGGCTCTGCCATAGCAGCGTTGTCTGCCGACTCTTTGCCAGCCGTTTTATGGTTCCCGCCGGATTCTTCCGCCTGCCCCCGGCTGCCGCTGCTTCCACCATCCGGCGCAGCCTTTGCGCTGGTGTTCCAGACAGACTTCTGACCAGATGTTCTATCCGGAGTACCGCCCGCTTTTGCGCTCATATCATCAGCATTCGTACGTTCTCCTGCGCCCTGCGCTGCCGAAAAAGCAGCGGTACGTTCATCAAATATTCTGTTGGCCTCCCCCGGTGAGGGAAGCGAAACCGGTACCAGCGCCGCAGAGCTTTCCGGCAGCTCCATGAGTTCGACGGTCGCCACAACAATCGGCAACGTTTCCTTTTCCGGCTGTATAAGAGGCAGGAAAACGATCGCCGCCGCGAATACAGCAGTATGAAGCAGGCAGGACAGTCCTATATATCTGAAACGCATACCAAAGCCCCCCGCTTACGCCAAAAGGCATGTCCGCAAAAGCCCCGGCCATGCCTCCGTTACAATCAAAGAGAGAATTCCGCACCCGCCATGATATGAAAGCCTTCAGCCGGATAGTAGAGTTCTTCCTGATATTTTTTGTTCAAAAGGTTATTCAGGCGGATATAGTAGGTCTGATCCTTATTCGGGAACCATTTGTACTGCAGGTCCATCGTATAATATCCGGGAATATCCGGATAATTGCTGTCTCCCGTTGCACGCTTATGGAATGCATGTCCCTCCAGCAGTATCTCATGATTATTTTCCGTAAAGGTTAACCCGTAATTCATCGTCAGCTTCGGAATACCCGCCGCATCGGAGGTCACGCCATTGTTTTTATCCTGTGCCTGCATCCAGGTACAATTCACAAATCCCCTGAGCTTATTGCTGAACTTCTTTTCTGCTTGTAGTTCAACGCCCTTAATTGTCGTCGAAGAAATATTCTTATACGGCGTCGATTTCTTATCCGGCGTATAGATGCGGTCACTGATATCATTATAGAAAACCGCCGCGTCGAGCAATGATGTTTTATCTATCTGATGTTTCCAACCCATCTCGTAATTCACACCACGCTCAACCGAAAGACCAGAATTTCCTCCCATATTTCCATACAGCTGGCTGAGTGTCGGGAACAAATGCATGCGTCCCACAGAAAAGCGCAGCGTATCTTTGTCATTCAGCCGGTGCACGATATTCGCCACCGGGTCCACTGCGGTCGTTTCCTTGGAATTGCCCGCGCCATCCCTCGGCTTATCCTTATCATACCGCACGCCGGCTGTCACAGTCGTGTTCTTGCCTGGCAGCCATGTATCCTGTAGATAATAACTCGTCCGTTTGTCATTCGAGCTTGACCAATTGGTATAAATGCTGTCCCATTCATCCCAGTCCGTCGTTGCATAACGGCCGCCAAAAAGCAGGGAATTATTTTTCGCCAAATTCCAGTTGGTCTGAATCTCAACGCCCTTCATCGTGCTTTTCCATTTGCTCTCATACCAATCATTGAAACCGGTTTTCGTCCGATATACCCATAGATTATTATCATCCGTAACACGGAAAAGCTTGATATTGTAATTGAATACCGGATTTACTTTCTGCTGGTAATCCAGTGCCAGATTTGTCTTTTCCCAGTCCTTATACTTCCAGTTGATAGCAGGCATTTTCCCTGACGTCCCGCTTGGATACGCCCATTTTATATTCGGTGAATAAAGATTTCCCGAATACGGATCCACACCATTCATGATTTCTTTATCAGTAATTGAATATCCGGCATCAAAAGCGAGCCTGCTGTCAGCACCAAGTTCCCATTTCAAATGCGTATCAACATATTTCGTATCGCGCTTCATGTTGTCACGGTATCCATCGGAATGCTCTCCGCCCATATCTATATAATAGTTGAGCTTGCCCTCCGTACCTGCCGTCGATGCTGAACCCATAAGCTTGTCATGCGCGCCAAAGGCTATATTCACCTTGGTCCCGGCAAAACCTTTTCCGTCCTTGGTGGTAATCAGTATTACGCCGCCCTTATAATCCGTTCCATACTGGACCGGACCCGGGCCCTTGATGATTTCAATCTTGGCAATCTGCTCTACAGAAATCTGAGACAGATCCAGCGCTGAATTGGTACTCACGCTGGACAGCGCATTCATTAAGACTCCGTCTATATATATCCTGGTCTGGTCTGTCCCTGCCCCGCGAATAGAAACCGTTGTATTGCTCTTCGCTCCCGTACTCACAATCAAACCCGGAACATCACGCAAAAGGTCGGGCAGCGTTTTTGCCTCCTTCGCCTTTATATCCTCTGCTGTTATGACCTGTGTCGTCACCAGATAATTTTCCAACGCCGACGACTCTACCTTGACCTCATCGAGCATGACCGCATCCTTGTCTGCTGCGAACACTGTACCAGCCGTTGCTGTAAGTGATAAACCAACCACCAGTCCCAGCATCGCATACATTTTCTTTTCCTTGTTCCTTCTCATGATCTCGCCTCACAAAATCTTTATATTTTACGGCCTTCTAACAGGCCAGAAGAACCCAGTCTTGCCAAAACGCTTGTCTTGCTGAATCCCATATCCGATAACAATCCCAGCCAATATGCACTGCTTTCCACATTACCCCGCCCAAAAGAGAACCAGCGCAGCTTGTCGAGTGCTCCCTCCAGCGTATCCTCACAATCCTCGAGCCTCGTTTTCAGTATCACGCGCCCGCCGGGCTTCAATGCCCGATACACTTTCGGCAGGATGATTGCGCTGCGCTCCCGCCCGGACAGGATATTAAAGCAAAGAATCCTATCATAGCCGGCAGCAAGCTCCTCCTCGATAAAATCCGACTCTATAAAATGCAGACGGTCCAAAGCAGAGAACCGTGCCGCATTCTTCTTTGCCAACGGGATGACCGCCGGAAGATCCTGCACCGTTATGGCAAGCTGCGGATATTTTTCCAGCAGTGCCAGGGAATACAGGGCATGTCCGCCACCCAGATCCAGTATCCTTTCATCACCGCGCAGGTCGATGGCCGCAATCGTTTCGCGCAGATTCCCAGTTATCGCGTAAGCCCCCAGACGGCGAAGTCTTGAAGGTTCCCAATGCAGCAGAACCCTTTGCGGCATTGTTTTGCCATTCTCCAACAACGCGGCAATATTTCTGGCAAAACCACCTGGTTCAAAATCGAGCTGCAGGCACTCCCACAGACATAAATAACTCTCACTGCACAAATAGGCGCGCGCCATCGTTGAATCCTCATAGGCACCGTTGGAAACGACAACAAATCCGCTCAATTCCAAAATTTGCAAAAATAACGCCGTAAAAGATTCCCGCCAAGTTTTTTCCGCACAAATTTCAGCAAGTGTCCGCGGCTCCGCCAGATACGTAAACAAATCGGCTCTGGCAGCAACCCCCAGCACCTGATGCAGCATCTGCTGATACTCAAGCTCTATGATAGGCTGCGGTGACACCGCAAGTGGCGCAAGCAACATTTTCTCCTCCATGGATTCTTCCTCCTCAATCACAAGATTAAAAACACAGAAGCAGCGTACAGCTGCCTGCGGTATAAAACAAAACAGCATAATCAAAAAAACAAAGTGGTTCCAAAGCGTACTCCGTGCGCGTTTTCCCAGCGCCCAGCCCGCGGGCCTCCAGGCTGACGGCGAGTCCGCGAGCCTTCCGGACCGCCCCGCCCAGAAGCGGCATGAGCAATGAAAGATACAAAAACCACCGCTCCCTGCCTGTCATGTTCTGCAAGGCGACACCACGAAGCTGCACCGCATACCAAAGGTCCTTTGCCTGCTCCCAAAAAAGCGGGTAAAAAGAAACCGCGATCCGCAGCATAAAAACAATCTCGTAGGGAATCCGCAAGGCCAAAAATGCCTGCATGAGCTCGCGCTGCTTTGCTCCCTGTAAAAAATGCGGTAAAGAAAGAATAATCAGGAACCGTAAAAAATCCCCGGCTAAAAACTCCCATGGTGAAAAAAGAACCAGCGTAAGTAAAAAAATTCCCATTTTAACCGCATAGCGCAGTGTCCACTTCATCGCGGAAAAAAATCCTACCGCCGGGTTCAGACGAATAAGGCTCCAGACCAGCAGCAGTAGGATTCCCAGATGGAGCATATCCTGAAAAAAAATCGCACAGGATGAAAATACTCCCATACAAAGCAAGCGCGTTCTTGCATGCAGAGGCTGCCTCATAGAACATCTTTTCCCGAAAATCTTTGCAGCTTTCCGGCTATCATATGTGCAAAAAACCCGCCAAATACGCCAGACAATGCGGCTACCCCGCAGCCGAGAAAAAGCATCCAGACAGGCAGATGCACCATCAGCTCAACACGCAAAGCAAACGCAACCACACAGGATGCCGCGCCTCCCAAAATCGCTGCAAGCTGACGGCGCAGCCCCGGCAGCATATAAACCAGATCAATCGCGACGCCGGGCAGCGTATACGTAATCAGCGACAGCAATCCATGGTTCCCGACAATGCCGATGAGCATGACCATCAGGCTCTGCACAAGTGCCGTCAGCGAGGCTGCCCCAAATTTACCGACAAAAACCCTGGCCAAAACCAGCCAGAACATAAAAATTCCGCTTTGCAGTGCCCCGCCGGGAATCATGAACAGACTGCCTGCCGCATTCATGACAGGTGCCACAATCGGCTTACAGGCAATGCCAAGACTTGCCAGCATAGCAATCATAACCATATCAAACACACTAAATTTCTTCCCGATACCCGCTATTTCCACGCGCCCGCCTCCAAACGAAATGCAACCAAAATTAACTATATACTACATATTATGTCCATTTTCGTTATCTTTCACACAAACAGTATATTCTATTTCTTATGAACCGTCAACCGCTAAAAATACGTACTTGAAACATTTGACAACTTTGCATCTTCGCTATACGATATAGGTATTTTAAGGAAAGGGGCCATTCACTTGAACCGAAACGATCTGCACATTCGCTCTCGCTGTTTGCTTATTTGCATTTTTTTCCTATTATCCGGCACTGCCAGCGCACATTCTATATCCAGTATCGCACTGGTTGGCACAGAAAATCTCCAAACGCAGCAAACCATTGTCTGGAAAACCACACCCGGGGAAACTACGCTGCTTGAAATCGCTCCGCAAAACGAAGCAGGCAGCCTGACAGAAAAAGTTGTCACCATGCTTCCCCAAAAACGTATTCTCTTTACCAATCCGGGCATGACAGTATGCAATTCTGTTTTCCTGACGAACTTAAAACCAGATACCACCTATTCTTATCGCATCCGCAGCCAGAGCAACGGCCAAATAGAACAGAGCCCTTCTTATACCTTCCATACCGCAAAGCAAAAGGAAAGTTCCTTCTCCTTTCTGGTTTTTGGAGACAGCCAAAATGACATGCCAGAGAATCCTTCCTATGCGTCTTGGAAAACCACCTGCGAAGCCGCCTACGCTTCGCACCCGGAAGCGAAATTCTTCATTAACCTGGGAGACCTTGTCGAGGAAGGACAAAACTATCCGCATTGGCTGGGCTGGTTTGACGCCGCGCAAAACGTAATCCATAAAATTCCTGCATACGCCATTCTCGGCAATCACGAAACCTATGTTCCAAATACCCGTGGTTCTGTCGAACCTGAATTTTGGGAAAAACAATGGCCTATGCCCGCAAACGGACCATTGGATTTAAAGAGAACTGCTTATTCCTTCGATTATGGGCCGGTACATTTTTCTGTACTCAACACGCAGGAAAAAGAATATCGCCAATTCGGCCCCAGCATACTGGCTGAGCAAAAAGCCTGGCTCGAAAAAGATCTGGCTGCCACTCACAAACCTTGGAAAATCATACTGGGGCACAAGCCCGTCTATTCAATTTCTACGAAACGCACTTCACCAGAAATAAAAAATTTTTTTGGCGAACTTATAGAAAAATACCATGCAGATCTGGTCCTGAACGGGCATGAGCACGCCATCGCGCGCTCCGACGGACATCCGCTCTATTATATAGCCGGTGAAAGCGGGGGTAAGCTCCCTCGCAATATTGCGCAAAATCCGCCCTATGCCTTTATTTCCGATAACAACGGAGAGCCGAATTATCTTTTTATTTCCGTCACTCCCACAAGTATTCTCATAAAATGCATTGGGCAGAACGGCAATCTTCTTGATGCATATACTCTGATGAAAAATCCCACGGCTTCTCCAGCCAAAAAAGCCGCTTAAATAAAAACAGGAAAACGCGTTCAGGTACTACGTTTACTGCCAATTCATGCTATAATAAAAGCATCAAAAATATACATGGAAGAGGTGGCGAAGCATGATAAACGTCTCCAGGATCCTGTTTCTCTTTACGGCATTCCTGCTGCTTACAGCAAGTACCGTCTGCTCAGCAGAGGACATTTATATGGACAATCCCAATTATCTGTATCTATACAAAGAATCCGGAGAGGAAAATTATCTTGACAGGCATTCTGTCTCAGTTGATCAGCACACTCCGCCTGTCTATCGGTTGGAAGGTGACGTCCTCCATCTGCCCAAAGACGAAGATGCCAAAGTCACCAAAACGCATGTTGTTTTCAAATATGATTACAAAGAACAGACCGCCTCTTATTACATAGACGGCATATGGATTGAGGTCAACATTTTCGGTCATTCCAGCGCCGACAAGCACAATATCATTCTGGCCAATACGCTTTTTTACGCAGCCTACGGCATAGATTTTTATCACTGAACTTAGAAGTCTCTTTTTCAACAGGCCTCTGCCATACAGCTGGTGTTATGAGGCAAAAGCAACGTACGATATAGCAGCCTTCCCGCTGTAAATGGAGAATACGGCATAGATCTCCCCATATAGTTTCCCTATCTGATTGTAAAATTCCCACAATCCTAAATTGCACAGGATGATTCCATTTTATAGCAATGCATGAATGCCTTTCAAAAAAACAGAATTATATGGCTAAAGTTGAAAGGCCGGCATCTCTTAGATCCTACTAATTGATGCCGACCTTTTTGTCTTTTATTTCCAAAAAATGGAGGAACTCCCATGAAACCTACGATTGGCGTAATTTCGCCTTCCAGTACCCTGACCCAGATGATGCGTAGAATATCCCAGGAGCGGCAGTTATCTCCTATTGTGATTGAGCAGGCCTCGCAAGAGAATGCTTTACATGCAGCAGAAAAGTTAATTTCCCTCGGCGCCATTGTACTCATCAGTCGGGGAAACACTGCAAACATACTGCGCAAGCATCTCCACATTCCAATTGTAGATGTACAGCATACTTTTTTCGACTGCTATGCAGCCTACCAATCCGCCTTACACATCTCTGACAAGATTGCTTTTCTAGGTACATCGGAAGGTTATATCAAAATCCTGAATAAATCAAAACCATTTTTGGAAAATGTACTGATTTTCCCTATCAACCCATTATTAGGGAAAGAACAAACCGCACATCGGCTGGATGAGCTTTCCCGTATGGGAATTAAAGTCGCTATCGGTGGACTTTCACTAAAGAAAGCCGTCGAAAAGCGCCATATCCATTATGTCATGTCAATGGCCGATAAAGATGCAATCAATGATGCTATTGACGAAGCCTGCCACTTATTGAAAATCGAACAGGAAAACATCGAACAGAACCTGCAATTGAAAAGCCGCTATGAATTAATCAATGTCGTATTAAACGGCGTCTCTGAGGGAATCATCAACATTGACCCGTATGGAATTATTCAGCATATCAATGGACGAGCCAGTGAACTTTTATCCGGGATGCAGCCTGGGCAGTGCATCGATACAGCCATAGGAAAGGACTTTTACGCGGATGTACTCCAACGAGGTGAAAAACTCCACGGTATGCTATTGAATGTCCATAATATATCCCTGATCATGGACATGGATCCGATAAAATTGGAGCAAAAGACGATTGGTGCTGTCATTACACTGCAACGGCAGACAGAAATTCAAAAAATCGAGCACAAAATGCGACGTGTTCTGGCTCAAAAGCATTATGCCGAAAAAAAATTTGATGACATTATCGGTTGCAGTCAGTCATTGCAAACTGCAAAAAAAATTGCTGCACGCTATGCAGCAGTGGACAGTACCATCCTGATTGTCGGGGAAACCGGTACCGGTAAAGAATTGTTTGCTCAGAGCATTCATAATGCTTCACCACGTTGCCAGGCCCCATTCGTCGCAGTAAATTGCGCAGCATTTCCTCCAAGCATTTTGGAAAGTGAATTATTTGGCTATGTCAAAGGCGCATTCACAGGCGCTTTGAACGAAGGAAAACCCGGCATATTCGAATTAGCACATACCGGAACTATCTTCTTAGACGAAATAAGCGAGACTTCCCTGGATGTGCAGTTAAAGCTGCTGCGTGTTATCCAGGAAAGGAAGGTCATTCGTATTGGCGACAATAAAGTGACCCCCGTAGATATACGGATTATTACCTCAACAAACAAAAACCTGGCTCAATTAGTAAGAAGCGGTAGCTTTCGTGAGGATTTTTTTTATAGAATCTGTGTACTTCAATTACGGCTTCCTCCTTTACGAGAACGTCAGGGGGATGTTCCCCAGCTTACCCGTTATTTCTTGCGTAATCCCAGCCTGCCATCCTGCAGCATCACAGAGGACGCCCTCACACTTCTTTCATCCTTCGAATGGCGCGGCAACATCCGCCAACTTGGCAATATCGTAGAACGACTGGCTGTATTGTGCGACAATGCAACGATTGACGCAGACTTAATACGAAGAATCGTCGGTGACAGTCTATATGCGGACAATATCATGGCAATCGATAAATCCTGTTTGCAACCCGCACCAACATCCTGTACCGAGAAAGAACTGATTTATGACGCGTTGCATAAGGCCCTTGGAAATCGCCTAACAGCCGCACAGTCTTTAGGCATCAGCACGACAACTCTTTGGCGGAAAATGAAAAAAGTTAAAACAGAGTACCCTCACTATTTTGATTTGATAAAGTATAAGTAAAATCACCATATTCCATTTCAATATATTTCAAAACATTTTATATTTTTTTGTATAATGAAATGTTTTGCAATCTATTTCCCAACAATCAATGCCAGACTTCACATATAGAAACAACTTTTTCTATGCCGATAATAAAAAGAGTTCTTCGAAATATCTGCATTTGTTTGGCACTCAGGCGGCTGGCTTAGTCTATACAAGCCAGTCGTTTTTATATGACTTGGCACAGTTATTGCATATACAAAAGGACATACACAAAAAGGAGGAAGATAGCATGAACTTAGTATTCATAGGGTTCGGTGAAGCCGCATACAATATAGCCACCGGATTGAAATCAGAAGGTTTTAAAGAGATGGGCGCATACGATATCAATGCTTCAGACCCTCGACTAGGAAAAAATATCCACAAACGCGCCGAAGAAGTCGGCCTAAGGCTGTTTGATTCTTTGGAAGAAGCTTGCCAGAATACTCGATATATCGCGTCCCTGACAAGTGCCAAAGCAGCAAGGGCCGTCGCAAAATCCGTTCTGCCTTTCCTTAAAAACGAACAAATCTTTATAGACATGAATTCTGCCGCCCCCACAGTAAAAGCCGATATCGCAAAAAGTGCGGCTGCCTGCGGCATATTATTTTGTGATGCTGCTGTGATGGGGACGGTCCCGGGAAAACGCCATAAGGTTCCTATGTTCTTAGCCGGTACGGGCGCAAAAAGGTTTTACGATAGTTTTTCTGTCTACGGAATGAAGTTGACACTCTTGGATGCCGAAGCCGGCGGAGCCTCCGCCATAAAGATGTTTAAGAGCGTCATCATGAAAGGTTTACCACAGCTCATGTTCGAGTCCTTTGAAGCCGCAGAGAAATACGGTGTCCTGGATAAACTCATAAATTCTCTCGCATCCTCACTAGAAGGAAAAACCATCGAGCAATTAGCTGACACATTCATGGCCCGCACAATGATTCATGCAGAACGCCGCAGTGCTGAAATGAAGGATGTTGTGGCTACACTAGAGAGCCTTGGTATGGATGCCGCAATGTCCAGAGCAACCGTTGCCAGGCTGGATCGTCTGGCAGCAGGGAAATGGACCGAAAAACTTGGTGGAACCGGAGCAGCTTTAAACTATCGAGAGGCTTTGGAATATTTGAAATAACAAATTTTATATAAAAATATTTTTATGAGGTGATCATGATGAACGAAAAATATAAACCTTTACCCGATCTCATCCCAGAAGAACTTCTTGAAAGAGCTAAAAAGCTAGGCTCCGCACAACTCTGTGACGGAATGGAGAAATTAAAAATCGAGCGTAACGGCTGCATGGATGCGTCCTTAATGCCACTCGACAACAATAAGATCTTAGTAGGTACCGCATGTACTGTAGATACTGAAGATGGTGATAACTTTCCTATACATATCGCTATTTATTCGGCAAAACCAGGATACGTGATGGTTGTCGCAGGCAAAGGGTATACCGAACGTGCCTATATGGGCGACCTTATGGGAAGTGCAGCCGAAGCTATCGGCCTGAACGGAATTATCGTCGATGGCTATGTGCGTGACAAAGTCGGACTCTCAGCTCTTTCTATCCCTATTTATGCCAAAGGCTTTATGCAACGTTCTCCTGCCAAGAGAGGCCCTGGTGAAATCAATACCGTCGTGACTTGCGCAGGTGTGAAGGTTTCCCCCGGCGATCTGATTCTGGGCGATTATGATGGCGTTACAGTAATTCCCCGCGAACGCATTGAGGAAGTTCTTGCAGCCGCCGAAAAAAAAGATTCTTACGAAACTAATCGCCGAAAAACAATCGCCGAATATACACGTTGCAGAAACAGTAACTCTCCGTTACCAGAGCTCGCTCCTGCCTGGGTTCTGGAAATGGAAAACCAAACAAAATAGTAATACCTACGACGATCGGGTTATCAGAAACCATATAAAAGCATAGATTGAGCAGAGAGCATGTCCAAAGGGATATTTCATATAAATCAATCCCCTATTCGTACATGTTTCTCGCTCAAATAAAGCAAAGGAGAAAAACCATGTTAACTCTATTGGGTTATTTGTTAATTATCGTATTTTTAGTTTTGGTCATAAAAAATAAATTATCACCCTTTGCCGGCTTAATCGTAGTATCCTTGATTGCAGCACTTTTAGCCTGTATGCTCAACGGTATTCCCATACAAAAAATTGCTATTTGGATACGGGACGGCTTATTTTACACAACCTCGGCTTCGGGTAAGGTAAAGTTAGGAACCATCAACCCGACAATCATGATTTTATTCGCCATCTTGTATTTCAGTTTGATGATGAATGTCGGCTTATTTGATCCACTTTGCAAACATCTGATAAAAAAAGCCAAGGGAGATCCCTTGAAAATCATCATGGTGACCGCTTTCACTGCATCTGTTGTCACACTTGACGGAGATGGGACTACTACTATTCTGATTATCACGGCTGTATTTGTCCCATTATTCAAGCAAATGAAATTAAAGCTGTCCAATCTCGCAATATTAATCATTCTTCCGTGTGAGTTAGGGAATTGCCTCCCTTGGGGCGGCCCATTAGTCCGTGCAGCTGCTGTGTTAAACCTGGAAGTCAATACCTTATTTGTAGCCATACTCCCTATACTCGGCTGCTCTTTCATCTATGTATTTTTCATGGCTTACATCATGGGAAAAAAAGAGCGTGTCCGCCTCGGCTATACGGGGGAGCAAGACAATGAGGTGTCGCAAAACCAGCTAAAAATTATGCTGGATATCATAGACAATAACGACAAGGATTTGAAAAGACCAAAATTCTTTATATTCAACGCTATATTGACTATCATCATGCTCATTATCCTTATCATGGACTGGGTAAGCGGTGCATTTGTTTTTCTTACAGGCACTGCCATTGCGCTGGCAGTAAATTATAACTGTAAAGAACAACGTGAACGCATCACAGCGAACGGCGGTGAAGCCATCTCCGTAACCTCGATTATTATCGCAGCTGGTGTTTTTTTAGGGATACTAAACGGCAGCGGCATGGCTGAAGCTATTGCCAAGCACATGGCCAGCATGATTCCACCCTCTTTGGGCAGCCATACCGCTTTCATTTTTGCCTTCATCGGTGCTATAGCCTGTTATGCATTGCCGGTCGATGCTTATTATTTCGGTATTTTACCAGTTGTTGCTCCCATCTCATATGAGTTTGGCATCACGCCAAACGAAATTGGCATGGCAGCCTTTATGGGCCAGGCACTCCGCTATGCCAGCCCGACAGTCGCCTGGCTTTTCCTCCTGATAGATCGCACAGAAATGAGCTTCGGTGAATACCAAAAAGAGTTTTTTAAATGGGCATTGCCAATGTTTGCAATTTTTGTAATCGTTGCTGTCATTACCGGTCAATTGCCAATCTGAACTTAACCATTTGGAATTTTCCCAAAAAACAGGACTACCGTATTCAGAAAGCTCTCCTCTCTGGATATGGCAGTCCTATTTTCATGCCCTATTACCGTATGAAATTAGTCATAATCTTCTGCTCACGGACGGCCGGTCGGGGTTCCTCTGCCAGTGCCCGCAGCATCCAGGCCATATTGTGCGCAAGTGTGCGCATAATCTGCAGTCCCTCAAGGTCCTGCTTTACATCTTCCGGCGTAAAGCCATGCACAGAATTCCAATACTGCGAAGATACAACCGGCATCTCCTTAATAGTGAAATACTTGTTAAGTCTGTCAAAGGAAGCACTCGCTCCGCCACGCCGGCAGCTCACTACCGCAGCCGCAGGCTTGCAGGCGAAATTTGCTCCGCCCGCATAGAACGCACGATCCAATATGGCACAAAGTGCGCCGTTCGGACCGGCAAAATATACAGGTGAACCAACGACAAAGCCATCTGCATCCTTGGCCTTAGCGATGATATCGTTGACAGGATCATCGCCGAAAATGCATTGTCCCAGCCCTTGCTGGCAACGCCCGCAAGCAATACAACCACGTACAGGCTTCTTGCCAATATGAAAGATCTCCGTCTCGATGTCCTCTCGGTGCAATGCTGAGGCCACCTCCGACAGTGCCGTGTAAACACAGCCTTTATCATGCGGGCTGCCATTGATGAGTAAAACCTTCATAAAATTTCTCCCCCTTTATGATTTAATCAAGTCTCCGCACGAGCGGCCCCATGAACGGATACCTATAATCCTCGCCGTTCAAAGCCCTCCACGCAGCGATGAGTGAACATATTCCCCAGGCGATTCCGAGCAGGAACAGCAACGGGTAAAACAAAATACCAATCAGCAAAAAAGTAAGGATGCCAATAGCCGCCGAAACGATTGCAAACGAAGCCTGCACACAAAAAGCCTGTTTGGCATGTTCGGCTACGAAGGCATCTTCATCTTTGCGCACCATAAAAATGATGAGTGGTACCAGCACAAAACCCAGCCCTCCAAAAAGATACGAAATATGTGCAACAATAGCTAAAAGTTTTTGCGATGTAGAAATCATAGGATCACGCCTTCTTTCTGTTCGTCCAATATCATCCTGCCTCACGCAGCGGATAAATCGTCGCCCGCAGCTTCACCTTCTGCAGCAGTTCCTCAAGGCCCTGCATAAGCATATCGTCTGCCGTCCCCGCAGAGGAACACGTATCATTAACCCATCGTGTGGTTCGCCGGTCAAGCGAACGGTTATGGCAACGGTCGTAGCCAAAAATCCGCAATCCGGCATAGCTGTCAATGCAGCGCTCATTCTCCCAGTCCATATAATAATGCGCATAATATTGTGTAATGACAACGCATACCACAACATCTGCAGAAAGCTCATCCGCCAGTGGCTGCATCGCATTCTGCATCCGTGCCCCCGTCTGCGCTTTCCCCTGCTCCATGAGCGTATCCAGTGCTTGCGCACATGCCTCATCCGGTACATACTCGACTGCCTGCAGGGTTCCATTCAACGGCACATGGAGTTCCTGTCGTATACGTTCCTGCAGCTTCTGTCTGCTGTCTTCCGTAAGCTGCCCGGACTCGTCATATACCGGCAGTATGGCAATACGTTTTGGCTGCGGCTGCGACTGTGCCGCCAGCAAAGTCCCCGGGAAAAATAACAAGATTGGTAAAATTAAACTCATAATTTTTTTCAGCATCCCGTTCCTCCATCCAACTCATAAAAGCATCTGCCATTCGGCGCAGATACACAGCAAAAATCAATTGTCCCAAGTACTTACATTATAACATATCCAACTCAAAAGCTCATCCGGAAAAGCATTTCCATGTTTTCCAAAAATTACAATCAGAATCTTCAAAAAATTAATTGACTTTTAAAATACCATGCGATATAATGAAGACAGTAAGAAGAGAAGGACCTTTTGCCATTACGAATGCCGAACGAGAAGATTCTTTAATAAGCATTCCAGCAAAAAATGAGAAAAAACATATCCTCTGTCATAACCGTTCAAATGAAGTACACACTAAACTACCCCTTGTTATCGATTAGAACAAACGGACGTCATGGTGAACGAGCAGGCAGGACGAGAAACTGTACTGTGGACAGCTTCAACGCATGCAAGGCGCGGGGGCAAAGCCCCGGGGACAAAAAAGTGTCGGCGGTATGGAGCCGATAAGCGGTGTGTATGATGTAAAGCAAAGTATTTCATGGTTGTTCGGCAGAGAATATGGCTCAAGGTCCAACTTTTCGACAACAGGAAGGCCGCTTCGGTATAAAAAAACCGGGGCGGCCTTCCTATTATTATACACGGAGCACACAGGAAACGTAATACTCTTGCATGTATATATTTTCCTATGAAGATTTTTGCATATCTTTACGTTATAATGGAGTAAGATACTTATTAGGATTGCTATGGGAAAAGTCAGCCGTTTGATTTTTTACGAAACTGAACCTAAGCAGTTTCTTCACCTCGATCAGCAGCAGGTGCGGCACAATACGCACCTGCTGTCGATGAAAATCTATATTACAGATTTCAGCTAAGCTGTTGTGCGAAAAAAACCAATCCTTCCCCGGTCATATACTTGCAGCAATTATTATCTGTAAATAAACACGAAAGAAGGCCTTCGTATGGCTGTTACAGCACCGACACCTCCAGTCCCGCCAACACCTCCGACTTCACCAGCGGCGTCATCCAATACAAATACGGGGAGTGATACCGCCATAACACCGCCGAATGCCGATTTTGTCGGAGCTGTAAAGCAGGCTGAATCGATCGGAACAGCGATCTTCGGTCCCGGAAAATCCGCACCATCAACAAATAATGCCGGGCAAGGACAGTCCTCACAGTCCTCCGCAGCTGGTACCACGTCTGCTGCACAGGGTGCACAGAATGCAGCAGCAAATAAGCAGGCCAAGACATCATCGCAGGCAAATAACCCTGCACAACTTCCCGCGGCGACCACCGGACAAACAGAAGAACAAACGACTCCGCCGCCAGCCACAGATACCACGAATGGCAATGCCAGTCCCCACACCATGGTGTATTGGCCATTTGCCGCGGTAGTGATTATAATCGGGGCCGCGCTTTTTTGCCGACACCTATTTAAGAAAACTACGCCCCCTCTCCCTGAACAGAATGCAGCAAATAGTTCCGCTAAAGTACCGCCTCCCAAAAAGGCAGACCAGAAAAGCCACTTTGAAGTACGGATTTAACAAACCTCTGCTTCAATGAACGTTGAATTGTAAATCCATCGTTTCTACAGCCGTGTTTACCGAAAAGCACCCCGAACATATTGCCGAAAGCAAATATGTCCGGGGTGCTTTTTTGCGCCTGCTAGTATTGCTGCAAGCCTTACCAACCGTGATGGCCGCCAAGCTCAATACTTCCACGAAGTGTTACTGGTGATCCGGCCTCTGTCTTCGGCTCCCGAGGAACCTTCAGTGCAACTACATAGGAGGTATCTTTCACATACATGCGCACGAGCACGGCCTCATCCCGAAGTTTACGATACTCCGTCTTCTTTATATCTGCTGTATATACAACAGATCCATGTTCCGGAATATTCGTTGCCGTGAGCGCCTCTGTAAATGCCATGCCTGCTGACCAACGATAAAGCTCTTTTCCTTTTTCATCGACAATCGTAAAATCATACATCTGCCCGTTCGGATGTTCTATATGGATTGCCTGGTCTGTAGGGTTTGTGAGTCTCAACTCCATATGCAAGCCGCCCTTTTCCTGGCGCACGGAGGCTTCCACCGTAAGCGCATCGCCGGTGAATGCCGCATAATTTTCCCACGCTGCTGACACGTGCGCACTGCCTCCTATGGGAAACGAGGTTCCAATTTCTGCTGCCGCTCCGGCAAATGCAGCACCCGTAAAACAGCAAAGCAACGCTGTGAGTACAAAAATCCTAAAACTATGCATGCTATCCCTCCCTATCTAAATCACCACAGCAAATCATATAGATCTGTCAAAAACTGTCTCGTAGCTTGCGGTGGTTAAAACCATTGCATCAAGCAGCTTTTTCTTATCCTTTTTATGTGTCCGGTCTTATTCTGCAAACAAGCAGGATACTTATTCACCTTTTTCTATCGTATAGCCACCCGCAATGAGCTCCACACTCCGCATATATGCCACATGCGGATACATCTGTGCAATCCGGCCCGCCTGCCTCTCCACAAATGCAGCTGAGGTCTCCGGCGCAAACAGTACCCCGAGAATTGTCCCGCTGTGTGCCGTATTGACGCCAAGCGCCCCCAGCTGCTGTCCAAAGGCCGCAAGTTCCTCCAGCGCTTCCTTGGCCAGAATCGTTTGATTCGCCAAGGCACTCAGCGTTGCTGCCGCCGCTATTCTCTCCGGCGTACGCGGCGGCTCCAGCAGCTCCAGGGCTGCCAGGCTCTGCGCCTCATTGGCCGCATTCAGGCATTGCAAATCCGCTCGTTCGTGAAAGGCCATCGTATCGACCGCACCGCCTGTATCAAAAATTGCTATCTTGAAGCGCGGGAATATGCCGAGCTTCGTCAGACATTCACCCGTCATATGATTCATGCGCACAATCCCGGAAAAAAACACCCCGTCTGTCGGCTCAATTGATGCCGCCAGCTTCGCTGTTTCCACCGCCGAAAGCGAATATCCGCAGGCAGCCGCAGTTCCAATTGCCACTGCGGCAATATCCGCACTGCTCGAGGCCATGCCCTTGCCAGGCGGCAGCTCCGATTCAAGGGTAATTCCATAAGGAAAACACGGGCAGCCAACATATTCCAGCGTCCGCTCCAGTGCCAGCTGTGCTTTCTCACCCAGCCCGCGTGAAAATGTTCCTCCATCCGTTATCGTAACCTTCGTATATAGATTCACCGGGCAGGTCACGAGAAAAGGCACGCCCCTCACACTGCCCTGCACAAGCTCACCGCATGAGCCCGGTACATTTACTTCTATGCGCATAAAAATCCCCTATCCGATAAATTACAAGCCCGCCAGCAAGGCAGCTAAAACCAAAATTTCACATAGTTACAACCGCTGCACCGTATATATTTTCAGCCGCACAACTGGAAAACACACTTTTCATTGTATCTACAAATCGCTCACAATGCAAGCCGTGCTGCATCATCTTCGTCAGATTCCATCTGCTGTCCGGCAGAAAAAGCATACTCCCCAGACTATATTCTGCCGCAGGATACTGGAAATGGTGATTTTGTAGTATAATATATCTCATATCAGAAGGAGTGGATACTTTATGCTGCAGGATATCAAGCCACAGATTTACCATAATGAATTTTATATCAAAACACCACAGGCAAAGGATTATTTCTTTTATATAAAAGAAGGAAAATCCCTCATAAAAAACGACAAAACCGCTTTTCCCTTTGCCAGCTTCGGAGAATTTACGGATGCACAGCCAGACATCTGCGCACATGCCGATTTTCTGTTCTCTATCAGCAGGCATGATTTTTACCTTGTCAATGAACAGGCGCTTCCTTTGTCCGAAGGCAACGGTTACACCTTCGCCCCGCCCACGGTTTTCCGTACACTCTCACCCGCCTGGGCCGGATTCGCTGGTGCCACAGGCTGCCATCTGCATCGTTTTTACCGTAATCGCGCTTATTGCGGACGCTGTGGACATAAAATGGAGAAGAAACAAGACGAGCGCGCCCTGCTCTGCCCAGTCTGCCATAACGTCGAATATCCGAAGATTTCGCCGGGCATCATTGTAGCCATAACGGATGGTGACAGGATTTTGCTGACAAGATATGCCGGACGTGCAAATCCTCACTACGCTCTCGTCGCAGGCTATAATGAAATTGGTGAAACCCTCGAGGAAACTGTACATCGCGAGGTTATGGAAGAAGTCGGCCTCAAAGTGAAGAACCTGCGTTATTACAAAAACCAGCCCTGGGCATTTTCAGACTCCCTGCTCATAGGTTTTTTTGCAGAGCTCGACGGCTCTGCCGAAATCCACCGTGACGCCTCGGAACTTGCCTCCGCCGAATGGTATGCCCGGAAGGATATGCCGCACAACACGCTCGATATCAGCCTCACACATGAGATGATCTATATGTTCCGCAATGGCCTGCTGCCAAGCTGACCCACTGCGGCATACCCCATACCTTAAAACGACTTCAATACGACATGAGGAGGGATTTTTCATATGCAAATTCTTATCGTAGACGATGAAGCATCTATACGTGAACTATTGTCCTTCAATCTGCAAAAAAACGGCTATACCGTACAAGAAGCCGGCGATGGACGCACAGCTCTGGAGCTTACGCAGGATGGGGATTTTGATTTGCTGCTGCTGGATATCATGCTGCCGGAACTTGACGGCATCGAAGTCTGCCGCAGACTAAAAGAAAACCCGCAGACTGCGGGTATTCCTGTCATCATGCTGACGGCTCGCGCCGAGGAAATTGATAAAGTACTCGGACTCGAAATGGGTGCCGATGACTATGTAACGAAACCTTTTGGCATGCGGGAGCTTTTATCACGCATAAAAGCCGTGCTGCGGCGCGCAGGCAGCGGGCCCCGCAAGGACGGAGCCTTTTCCATGGGTACATTGCATATGGATTTCAATGCCTATACAGCCTCCCTGCAGGATATTTCCCTCTCGCTTACACCAAAAGAATATGAGCTGCTAAAATTACTGGTCACGAATGAAGGAAAGGCCTTTTCCCGTGATGAACTCCTCGAAAAAATCTGGGGCTACGAATATTATGGCGATACCCGCACCGTAGATGTGCATATCCGGCATCTGCGCGCCAAACTTGACTCTGCCAAGCCAAAGTCCGGCGAGCAGATTGAAACCGTACGCGGCGTCGGCTATCGTTTCACACACCAGTAGCACCAGCCACAAGAAAAAATCGCCCTGCCTTACACAAATACAGAGTCGTTCGTAACAGGCTGCAGTCCCTGCGCTTTTATTTCCGCATAAACCGCATCAAAACCCCGTGTATCCGCAATTTCGAACTGATCATCCCCGGCATGCGATACCGCATGGGAATGCTCGCCGATTCCTGTCTTTGAACCGGCAGAGATCTTCGTGGCGGCAAAACCGATGACATGGTTACGGAATTCCTCACGCTCGCGTGTCGAAATCGTAATACTGGCAAACGGCATGAATAGACGATAGGCCAGTATGATTTGCAGCAGCTGCGGTTCATGCACATCCTTGGGATTAATTTTATCGTTATGAAGTATGGGCCGCAGCCGCGGACAGGAAAAGGATATTTCCGCCTGCGGATATTTGCGCTGCAGAAGGTATGCATGCATACCCGTAGCAAACGCATCACGCCGAAAATCCGAAAGTCCCAGGAGAGCCGCAAAACCTACGCCGCGCATACCGCCCATGAGTGCACGTTCCTGCGCACAGATACGGTAGGGAAACACGCGCTTATGTCCGGCGAGATGCAGCTTTTCATAACGCTGCAGATCATACGTCTCCTGAAAAACCGTGACAGAATCCGCTCCACATGCATGCAAATATGCGTATTCATCAACATTGAGCGGATATATCTCAAGTCCGACCATTTTAAAATATTTCCTTGCTTTTTTAACTGCTTCCCCGATATATTTTACATCTGACATCTTGCGGCTCTCTCCCGTGAGAATCAAAATTTCCTCGAGGCCCTCCCGACGGATGGCTTTCATCTCCTCGTCGATTTCCTCGTCATTAAGACGCGCACGCTTGATTTTGTTATGACAGTTAAACCCGCAGTATATACAATAATTTTCACAGTAATTTGCGATATAGAGCGGTGTAAAAATCTGGACGGCATTGCCAAAATGACGCCGTGTTTCCGACTTTGCTGCCTGCGCCATCTCCTCAAGACTGTCGCCTGCGGCAGGTGACAGCAGCGCCGCAAAATCCTCCGGCGTACGATTTGCACGGCAAAGCGCCCGTTTTACATCACTACGCGTATAGCTTTCGGGTTGGAAAGTTTCTCTTCTCCTGAGAACTTCCTCCATGACACCCTGCGGCAAAACCTGCATATCCGCTTCATATTGCAGTGGATTCGTTTCCATAGATATCCCCTCTTTCCTATGGAAATTCAACCGGCGAGAAAATCTGTAAGCGGTGACGACGCACTGGCCAGCTGCTGTACGCGCCCCGTACCGGCCAGATACGCCTCCCGGCCAGCCTCAATGGCTAGCCGGAACGCCCGTGCCATACGGCGGATATCTCCAGCTGTGGCAATTGCCGTATTCGCCATGACTGCAGCCGCTCCCATTTCCATCACAGCCGCAGCCTCCGACGGTTTGCCAATACCGGCATCCACGATAACCGGCACACGGATTTCATCCAATAAGATTTGCAGGAACTCCTTCGTGCAGAGCCCGCGGTTCGAACCAATCGGCGCAGCAAGCGGCATAACGGCAGCAGCCCCTGCATCTACCAGATCCCGCGCAGTATTAAGATCCGGATACATATATGGCAGGACTGTAAATCCTTCCCTCACAAGCAGTTCAGTAGCCCGTACAGTCTCCGCATTGTCCGGCAAAAGGTATTTCGTATCCCGTACAACCTCAACTTTGATGAAATCCCCACAGCCGAGTTCTCGTGCCATTCTGGCAATACGCAGAGCTTCCTCCGCCGTGCGCGCGCCCGATGTATTGGGCAACAGCGTAGCAGTTTCAGGTATAAAATCAAGAATATTTTCTTTCGCCTGTGTATTTGCACGCCGCAAAGCCAGCGTCAGTATCTCGGCTCCAGCCTCCTCTACCGCTGCGCGGATCAGCTCGAGGCTGTACTTCCCTGAACCTAAAATAAACCTCGAATGAAATTTTTTCCCGCCTAAAGCCAGCACATCGTCTTTTTCTTTCTCCATGTTTTTATCTCCCTTCAATCCTGCAAAATCAATTCCACAATCATATTCGCTTCATGTCCGGCACAAATACTCACACGCGGTCCGAGCAGACCACGCTGCGGCGCGAGCCCGCTTTCCATATCGCCACAGAGGTACAACCGTTCATTGAACTTTCGGGTCTGGATTGCATTGCTGCGGCCATAGCCTGCCATGCCGGACGCGGACACGACCCGGATATCCGGCATACTCCCCAGCAGCGTACTGACCAGCATTGCCTTGGCCTCCGGCAAATCAAAAGCCTCACAGACGATACTGTCTCCGGCAAAAAGCTCCGGTATATTGTTCCCGGTCACCCGGATTGTATCAATACGCACCTCGACGTTCGGATTCACTTCACAAATAGCGGTACGCATCGCCTCGGTTTTATAGCAGCCTAAATCGCGGATAAAATAAAGCTGGCGATTCAGATTGCTCGGCTCAACAACATCAAAATCTACCAGATGCAAATGCCCGATACCGGTCCTCGCAAGCTCCATAGCCACATGTGAGCCCAGTCCGCCAAGCCCAGCCACCGCGACATGCGCCGTGGCGAGCCTCTCGTATCCTCCGTCCGCCAGCCTCTCCCTTTGACAGGCCACGAGTTTTTCAGCTAATTCCATTTTTTCAGCCTCCTCCCACAAAATGAATAATCTCAAATACATCGCCATCAACGATCTCTTCCTTATTCCATTGAGCTCTTGACAGCATTGTACCGTTTTTTTCCACAGCCACCGTGTCTGCCGAATAACCATTGCTGGTAACAAGTTCAAGAACCTGCACACACCGGAATTCCTGCTTTTTTCCATTCACTGTTATCATGTTTTTCACCACCCTCCACAAAATAAAGCATAAAAAAAGCCGCACAAAGTTGTGGCGCCCTTGGTGGTGCCCCCCTTTATGCGGCTTTTCGCCGTTGTCTGCAAAGCCGACAAAAAAGACATATCATCGCTGATATGCCTTCGTATTTCTGCTAACTATCTGCCTACGCTGGTATTACCCATATCAGGTCAAAAAGGTCGATACCGTTCTTGTATCCTCTCAGCCTAAGCGCAAGCTCCCTCGATCAATCTATGCTGTTTTAATATCTTTTATTATAGCAGGCAAAATCTTTTTGTCAAATAATTTTTACCGGTTTATACTGTACCGATTTTACTTTATTTACTATAGGTCCGTAAATAAAACGAACCCATTTGTTCGTAATATTCAAGATGCCTGACAAGCAAATAAGCTTCAGGTGTATCTCTTATATCAAGTATCCTGTCATTTCCGATAGCATCTCTGACAATATTTTTTATCTCAAAAGGACAATATCCAAGAAAATTCAGTCTCTTGAGTAATTGCTTAATACGCCACTCCATTGTTCTTCCTCCGTATTCTGCGGTGGGTAATCAGCATGCATCGCCGCAATCATTTTATCTGCATTAGCGTCTTCACTGCCACCAAGCAAAGCCCGATGCCCTGTCTGTATTTTGCCAATAACATTTCCGTCAGCCATAACAGAGCCTGCTGCAGATTACGATTAGTAAGTTGCATACAGGACCCCGTCTTTTTGAGCATTTTTTACCGAATACATGAGTTTATCTGCCCGCGAAAGTATTTCATCTAAACTCATTGGCGTATTTACGAATGTTGCGACCCCAAAACTAAATGTCACAGGCCAGTCATTTTCCCGCATAGAATTCAACAGGCCTTTTCGTGTCTTCTCCGTAACAATCCGGGCTCCTTCCTCATCTGTGTTAGGTAATAATACTATAAATTCGTCTCCGCCCCATCGAAAAGTATAATCGGCATCGCGCAGCTCAGATCTGAGTGTATTGGCAACCATTCTCAATAATTTATCACCAACGGAATGACCAAAATTATCATTTACCGATTTAAAATTATCACAATCAAAATATATTACACTTAAAGGCCGTTTATATCGTTTGCTTTGCGCTATTTCAACTCCAACAATTTCATAAAGCCCCGCCAAATTGTATAATCCGGTCAAGGTATCCGTTATGGCAAATTTACGTTCATTAATCATCTTTTCACGAAACCTTATCAGCACTGTTACCACAATAACATAAGTAACCAGTGTCATCAGGCTGTTCCACCCTCCGATCCACAAACTGACACCAACAACTAAATCTGCAATTTCTTTTATAAAGGTGGCAAAAACTGCAGAAAAAAGTGCTGTTTTCATATCGGAGACAGCAGCCGTCAAACACACCGGAAAAATGGCTAATTCACTCATCCGGGTCAAATAGTCAGTTGAATAATCCATTGCGCCTATCAGTATAAGTAAGATATACCCCCCGATAATGATTATCTTACGCGGTACTCTTGTATAAAGCAACAAAATCATCTTGTCAAGCATATAATCACCTGCTCTGGTAAGCACTCTGAAAAAGGCAAATATATTTTATCCCACACACAAAATGATATGACAAAAAGGTTCCGCCTTTTTTCCACTGTGCCGCAACCCAAAATAAAAAGAAACCCCGAAACGACAAAAAAACCACCTACGAGGGTATTCGGCGCATGCCGGCGAGTGTAATACGTACACCCAAGCTTCCGTATCCCGTGGCGGTAGAAATCTATATTACTGGCATAAGCTATAAGAAATACAATGCCAATCTTTTTCACAAAACACATGATCTAAATAACAGCTCACTTGCCGTCATTGACTGCTAACACTTATACATAAATTGTATAATAATTCTGTTCTTTTGTCAAGTTACTCTTTTATTTTAGGAATATAACCAGATTTTCTGCTGCATTTTTTTAGGATATTCACCTTCTATAAATTTTAAGATAATCTTAATCCCATTCAAATAAATTTCCAATCTGCCTTTGCTATAGTTAGAATCATCAAAACAAAAGGACGTGATTTATATGAAAAACATTTCCAGAACTTTTATTATAATGGCTTTGGGGATTGCTGTAGTCACTGGATTTTCCGCAAATTTTGCAACAATCACAGAGGCTTCTCCCAATCCTTCAATAATTTATAGAGATGATCCTCCTGCCCCGGATGCGCAGCCCAAACCACCGAGACTGAAAGCGAACCATCATCCTATGGCACCCGCACCAGATCCTTCTCCTGCGCCTGCTCCAAGTCAGGATCCTAACCAAAATCCGGATTATCCGGATAATTAAAACTATCAAACACCGAAAGGGGCAATTCCCATGTTGAAAATTAAAACCAAGAAAGTATTAGCCTTCGCTTTATGCAGTTTAATGGCAGCCAGCACGTTTGGCACAGTTGTTGCCGAAGCCCATCCGCATGATTTTCCACCACCCAGGCAGGAAGAAAGCGCCTCACATTCTGAAGGCGAAGTTATCACTGCTGGAATTGTCGGTGCTGTAGTAGGGGCGGTAATTGCCAAAAACACATAACATCTCCGAATATATGCACCCTTCCTTGTCGGTTTAGGCTGGCAAGGAATTTTTTTGTCTAAGGAAGCCCTTACGTATCTCCACTCTTATGATAAAGCCCTGTGGTAAAATTTGCTGCATGCTGGTATGTATCCCCACTGGAACTTTGCGATACTATGCGATTGGTTCCTTTATCATCGGCCTGCACGTCACCATCCTCCGTTGGTGGTATAGGCGGCAGGGGCGAAACCGGATAAATTGGAGGTATTTTTTCGTATTTTTCATCTAAATTTCCAATACCCAATATAATTCCCATCGTAATTTCTCCTTTACAAACAACATGAAAATTGTTTTTCTAAAGCAGACTATTCAATAAAAATATTTATTTCCCTTCTATTTAAAATTAAAAGTTTTTTATCCATGTAACAGTTATGTTTTATACAATTCATTCTTATCATAAAAAATTCCGAACCACCAAAAACAACAGGATAGAAATAAAATACTTTTATTTTTTAACAGTCTGAACGCGAAAAATTCCCTATGGGGCCTTTACTTGATGGCCTCACAAATTACGTAACAACACATTTTTTCCACGAGGAACATTTTATGTCGCAGCATAGCTATCGAGACTACATCAAACATAAACAAATGCAATATGATTTTACAGTTTTACGTACAAGCTTAGCCTTTCTATCGGATAAAAACAAAACGCAGAGGCTCACTGCCTATGCTATAATCAAAGAAAATATATCCGTTATACAAAAATATAGCAGCGAGGCGATCTTTTATGAAACTAGATTTTTTCCAAAATAGTCTTAAGACGAATGAAGCAGAAGAAAAAACCGCTAAGTCTTACAGCAGCCGTATTGTCCTGCTGCGATTTATCACATTTTGCTTCATTATTTTTTTTGCCGCAGCCGGCTATGATTACACCCCTGCCTTTTATGGCGCAGCCATTTTCCTGTTGCTCATTTTTTCCCGCTTGCTGCAAAAGCATCAAAAAATCAAAAACAAGATGCACTTGCTCCAATGCCGCAAACAAATTCTCTTACAATATATAGCCCGTTTTACTACTGACTGGTATGCATTTCCCGAAACAGGCAGCAGGTACCTTACAGAAGCCATGCCGCAGGGCAAGGACCTTGATCTTTTTGGAAAGGCTTCAATCTACCAATATATCTGCGCAGCCCGTACTGCATTGGGCCGCAAAAAACTGGCAGATGCCCTGTCACCGCAGCCGCCAGACGCCGCCATCATAAAAAAGCGTCAAAAAGCTGCTGCAGAGCTTATTGCCAATCCAGCACTCACCATTGAATTGCAGTCTTTAAGCTGTTTATTGCCAAATCATCACGATACTGACGAGCTTATGAATCAGCTTGAAACTTCCGGTTCTTATATAAGTCGTTTTATGCAGCTGACAACATATGGCCTGCCTGCATTGACACTTTCCAGTCTCTTGCTGGCCTATCTTGATAAAATCTCCTGGAATATTGCTTTATTGTTTATGGCTCTGCAATTTCTCCTTTCCGGGTTATTGTATCAACACAGCACAAATGTACTCAGGCCCCTTTTTCAAACGCATCATATTTTAAAACCATATCAAAAGCTCTTCGCCGTCCTTGAAAAAGAAAATTTCAAGTCGCCTTATCTGCGTGAGCTGCAATTGCAGCTGCAGACAGACTCTGGTGCTGCTCACGCTATCCACTATTTATATCTCCTCAGTGAATACACGAACATGCGGCTCAATCTTTTTTTCTCTTTTATCGCCAATACGCTTATCCTATGGGATTTTCAATGCTGCTTAAAATTTTCTCTCTGGAAACATCACAAATCCGAAAATGTTCGCCTATGGCTTGATACCTTTGCCGAAATCGAGCTCTTAATGAGTCTGGCTATCATCGGGCAAGTCAAAGAAACCTACATTTTCCCCCAGCTTCTTAACACAACAGCACCTCTGCTTGACGCAACCGAAGTTAAGCATGTCCTTCTTCCCGAAGACAGCGCTATCGCCAATTCCATTCTGGCACATAGCGAAACTTGCATCGTAACCGGATCTAATATGTCTGGTAAAACAACCTTTTTGCGCACACTTGCTGCCAGTGCAATTCTTAGTTATGCCGGTGCGCCCGTCTGTGCTCGCAGTTTTTCGCTGTCGCGCATGCATATATTCACTTCCATGCGTGTTCAGGATGATATTACCAAAGGTCTTTCTACCTTTTATGCTGAACTCTTACGGATCAAGCAAATGGTAGAATTCAGCCGCAAAGGAATCCCGATGTTCACCTTAATTGATGAAATTTTCAAAGGAACGAACTCCGCTGACCGCATCATTGGTGCCCGTGAAGCAATTATAAAGCTCACGAATCCCTGGAGCCTCAACTTTGTATCCACACACGATTTTGAGCTTTGCAATATGGCGGATAAACAAAACCTCTCCATTACAAATTATCATTTTTCAGAATACTATACGAACGATGAAATTCATTTTGATTACAAAATCAAGCCAGGGCGCTGTCAGACGACAAATGCCAAATACTTATTAAAACTGGCTGGTATTTTATAAAAAAATTTACAAAAACATAACATAGTACTAACAAAGAAAAATTCATTTCATGCTATATTGAGTTCAGACAGGAGGAAACTTTATGGAATACAAGCTGCAAATTAAAAATATGAACTTCTTCTATGGAAAGTCACAGGCACTCTACGACATCAATCTGGATGTACCGAAGAACTCCATCATGGCTTTCATCGGCCCATCCGGCTGTGGGAAGTCAACCTTCCTCAAATCCCTGAACCGCATGAACGATCTTATCGAAGGTACCCGTGTTGAGGGGGAGCTTCTCCTCGACGGCAATGACATCTATGCAGCCGATACGGATGTCGTCGAGCTCCGGCAGCATGTCGGCATGGTATTCCAGCGGCCGAATCCCTTTCCGATGTCGATCTATGATAATATTGCCTATGGCTGCCGTATCCACGGCACACGGCAAAAAAAGCTGCTCGACGAAATCGTGGAAAAAAGCCTGCACCGGGCCGCGCTCTGGGATGAGGTAAAGGACCGCCTCACTGCCCCGGCTACTGGTCTTTCCGGCGGGCAGCAACAGCGCCTCTGCATAGCGCGGACGCTTGCCGTAGAGCCGGAGGTGCTGCTTATGGATGAACCCTGCTCAGCACTTGATCCCATATCCACTATGAAAATCGAAGAGCTGGTAAGTGAGCTCAAGGTACTATATACCATTGTCATGGTCACGCACAATATGCAGCAGGCTGCCCGCGTATCAGATTACACAGCATTTTTCCTGAACGGCAAACTGGTCGAATGCGCATCGACCGATACCATCTTTACCAAACCGCAGCATAAGCAGACAGAAGACTATATTACAGGCCGTTTCGGTTGAGGAGGACGAAAAATGAATGAGCAGATTACACGACATGAATATATCCAGGAACTGGCAATCTTACAGCAGCGGGTGTCCGCTATGGGCAATGCATCTGCTGAAGCCATAAAAAAAGCTATGCAGGCGCTCATTGAAAAGAACAAGCCGCTTGCACAGCAGGTCATGGATGAGGATGACCGCATCGATGATATGATTGTCGAAATCGAAAACCGCTGCCTGTTGCTGATTGCCAAGCAGCAGCCTATCGCCCATGACCTGCGCATCATAGCTACAGGCTTCAAAATATCGACGGATATCGAACGTATCGGCGACCACGCCTTCGATATCGCCCGCACAACACTTGAGCTCCCTGAGGGAGCTACAGACACGCAGGAGCACTTCCGTTTCATCATCACCCTGGCGGACTGCGCTACAAAAATGCTGGAGACTGCGATCCATTCCTATGAAACCGCTGACATCACCCTGGCGGAGCAGGTATGCCGGCAGGATGAAGAAATGGACCGTCAGTTTGCCCAGGCTTTCCAGGAATGCTCCCCTCTCATGTCCAAAGGAGCCGCCGGCGTACGCCTGGGCACGCAGCTATTGTTCATCGCACATTTTCTTGAGCGCATCGGCGATCATGCCGTCAATATTGCTGAATGGGTCATTTATCTCGAAACGGCTGAGCGCATACGCAAAGCGAAAAAATGACCTCAGGCAACGCGCGGGAAATGCAAAATAAATTCCGTACCGACCCTGAGCTGGCTTTCTACGGAGATGCTCCCATCAAAAAGCTTGACGAGGAACTGTACCAAAGAAAGCCCCAGCCCGCTGCCGCCGCCTGCACGTGCCTTATCCACACGATAAAAGCGCTCAAAGATGCGCGGCAGGTTCTCCGGCGCAATACCAATGCCAGTATCCCTTACGGAAAAGCAGACCATATCAGCCTCTGTACGGCAGGAAATCGTTATTGTCCCACCCTCCGGTGTATATTTGATAGCATTCTCTGCCAGATTAATCAATATCTGAAGGACAAGATCCGGATTGGCCTCGATACAGGCCGGTACATCTTCAGCAGCAATGAGAAATTGCTGCTTTTTTTCTGTTACTTGTGGCAAAAGCCGCTGCCGTACAAGCGCTGGAAGCCCCGTACAATCCATACACTCTACGGCGATCTGCTGTTGATAATCCTGCCTGTCAAGACGCGCGAGCTGCAGCAGCTCACTGACAAGCCGGTTCATGCGCTGTGCCTCCCGGTGGATGATGGCCAAAAACTTCCTGCTCTGCTCCGGCGAAGAAAAATCGTCCTCGAGCAAAGTCTCAGCAAAACCCGAAATAGAGGTCAGCGGCGTAGCAAGTTCATGTGCGGCATTGGAGACAAACTCTGCCTGACGGCTGGCAAGTTCCTGCAGCAGCGATATATCGTGAAATACACAAAGCACCTGCTGTCTTTCTGCTTCGGCAAAGGGCGCGAGGAATACAGAAAAGGTCTTTTTTACCTGCTGCACCGTGCAGGAAAGCACAAAGGACTGCGGCTCTCCGCTCTGCGCTGCCTCACGGGCTGCTGTAGAGAGCTGCGCACTGCCAAGTGCCTGGATGCTGCTCTGCCCGATATCAGTTTCCCGCAACGCAAAAATAGCCTGCGCACGCCGATTCGCCAAACGAATCCTGCCTTGTGCATCGAGCAGCAGCACCCCGTTATCCATATGCTCAAGGATCAGTGCCCGCTCATTCGCCGCAGTGGTTACCTCCCGTATCTTCCCGGAAAGCTTATAGGTAAGCTGATTAATGGTATGCGCTAAAATTTCAAGCTCATCTCCCGTATAAATCTCCAGACGTTTATTGAGGTCTCCATGAATGATACAGAAGGCATCTTCTGTCATTTGACGAATAGGCCGGATCTGCCGGCCCGCAAGAATGAGTCCGGCCAAAACAGCCAGCAATGCGGTGAAAATAAGCGCCAATAAAATTGCATTGCGTGTATGCGCATAGGAGTCCTCAATCGGTCTAAGCGGAAGCGATGAGCGGATAATGCCACGCAGCTCCCCGGCTTCATCGTATACAGGCACAGCCACATAAAGCATGTTCTCGCTTAACGTCTGACTCCAGCGCATAGCCGTATCCTGTTCCTGCTGTCCCAAGGCCCCTTGGATTTCCGGACGTTCCAAATGGTTTTCCATCTCCGACGCCGGCTCTGAGGAATCCGCCAGAACCGTACCATCCGCTTGAATCAGCGTGAGCCGCATCCCCGTCTGCGCAGTAATATCCTGCAGCTTTTCCGACAGCGTGCCTGCGGCTGCTGTCTGTTTGTCATCATCCTGCAAAAGCACATCCTGCAGAAGGACCTCCACGACGCCGGCTGTACGCCGCAGTTCGCTCGTCTGTTGTGCCATATGCTCCCCATAAAAAAACTGCAGCAGATAGCCTCCTAACAGTGCCATCGATACAACTGTCAAAAGCAAAAAAGAGCCAACAACACGCCGGCTGATCTTCGATTTAAACATAATGAACCCTCTTTTCTCTTCTCTTGTTTTCATTATAATATAAAATATCGGAAAAAGATTATTTCTTCAGGAAATAACTTTATTTTACTGATTTTTTTCTGTCTGTTCGGTACTATGCAAACAACGCATTATGTTTTGACTATTTTTACAGAAACCAGTCCGGCATCCCGCCCCCAAGACCAAATCAACTATATAGAAAATATATATTTTTATTATTTCGTATCTATATTGCATTTTGTGATATAATGTTCAATAAGGAATTATGCAGATGAAATAATTTTTCTTTTACTTTATAAAATAAAAAAACTTATTTCATTTTCAACAATTTTCCATAGGATTATTGCTTAGAAAGAGGATAAAATTATGAGAAAATTTTTTGTCTTATGGATTCTTCTTATAGCTTCTGTATGTTCTGTGTTGTTATCGACACCAGAAGCCGGGTTTGCTTCCGGTGTTTCAGAAAATCGCTGGCAGGTTCTTTCTTCCCAGGATGGCGTTACAACATTTTTTGATACAGCTACGATTCGCTTTGCAAATAGCCCTGGATCCCAAATACGCTTCTGGCAAAAATGTGCATTTGATTCTTCTGCGGCAGCCAGATTTGCTGCACTATTTAATTTGCCAGATGAGACTTTGCAAATCTCTTATTTTTTGGAAGACCGTATTGTCGATGTAGAAAATCATGAAAAGTCCATCTATGAATTAGATGCCTATGATATAAATAATATGTTGATAGAAACAAACCGGCCTGTATCGAAAACATGGGAAACCATCCAACCCGATAGTGAAAGTGATAAGATTTATCTTGCTATTGTAGCTTATGCGAATACACACAAACAGCAGCTTATAGAAAATGGAAAACAATACTCTGTAGGAAAGGATGATCTGAAATGAGTAAAAAAATTTTCCCCCTGCTGATTGCCATCATTTTGTATAGTCTATCTTCTGTGCATATAGGATATGCGGCTTCTGCCAGTACGATTTCAGCTGAGCAGTTAACAACCTTAACGAAACAGATTAATTCATTAGGAACGACCATGACAAAACTCTTATCAAACCTTGATTCAGATGAAGATGCGGACCTTACAAGCACCCTTGCGGAAATATCTGAATTAAAGACCAGTTTAAAGAGCCTGAACTCCAATCTGAAAACATGCAAAAATGTAGAGACAAAGTTAGAATCCTTAAAAACCGTGATTTCAACATCCAGTTCTTTATCCTCTGTGCTAAAGGGCGATTGGGGCAGCTTATTAACAAGCTTAACCGCCTTAAAAACTCTAACATCACTATTATAAATACGAAAATAATTGAATAAACGGGGCTGTCGCACAAGCACAAAATCCTGATAAATATGTAAAAATTATTCTTTAGAGAAGTAACACCTTTCTTCTCAAAAGGTAAAACGCCTATTTATTTGTGGAAAATGCTGCGTGCGGCAGCCCCGTTTATTGTATATATATCGGCAGCAATATGAATACAGTGCATTTTGCTTTTATCAATATTTCTGCAATCCATCCAGATATACTGCCGAAAAACAAACCGGCAGCCACGTATCAAAATACGTGGCTGCCATTTTTATGTGGAATGCTCCTATAATCAAAGACACATCGACCTGTTAAGACTCCTATGGGTAAAGGGAATTCAGATTTTAAACTTTTGGATTGCCCCCTGCAAATCCGTTGCCATCTGTGCAAGATGACTGCTCGCCGAAGCAATTTCCTCCATGGAGGCCGATTGTTCTTCTGTCGCAGCAGAAACCGTCTGGGATTCTTCGGAAATTTTCTTACTCTGGTTCTCAATATCACCTGTAGCATTAACAACATCACTGGTCCCTGCTGTCAACTGTTCAGCTGCAGCCGATATACTGCTGATTTCCTCAGCAATATCCTTAATCATTTCAACGATGCTGTCAAACGTCCTGCCCGCAATATTTACCAGCTCTGTACCATATTCTACTTCCCGCTTGCTCTCTTTCATAAAAGTAACGGCTGTCTGCGTTCTGGTCTGCACATCCTGAATCAACACCTGAATATCCTTGGAGGCCACCGCCGATTGTTCCGACAGTTTCCGGACTTCTTCTGCAACTACCGCAAAACCACGGCCATGTTCGCCCGCTCTGGCAGCCTCAATGGCCGCGTTCAGAGCCAGTAAATTTGTCTGGCTGGCAATGCCCGAGATCATCTGCACCATATTATTAATATCCTGCGATTTTTCTTCCAACTGTGTAATTACGTCTGAAGTACTGTCGGTTTTTTCACCGATTGTATTCATTTGTGTAATTGTTTTCTCGATGGCTTTCCCGCCCTCGATCGCAGAGTTCGTCGTTTCTTCCGATTTTTTTGCCACACCCGTCGTGTTTTCTGTAACCTGTTGAATCCCCTTGGCCATTTCTTCAACAATATGGTTTGTCGCAATTGCAATCTCCAATTCCCGATTGCTTCCCTGTGCCACTTCCGTAATGGATGTAGCAATCTGCTGCGAGGCCTGCGCAGATTGCTCTGCACTGGCATTGAGCTCTTCCGATGCTGCTGCAACCTGCTCGGCGGTATTATTCAGTTGTGTGATTAAAGCCCGAATATTTTTATTCATCCGATCAATCGACTGCGCTAAAAAACCAAATTCACTTTTATCAGACAACCGACTTTTTTCCACATCATGCGAAAAATCACCTGACGCAATCCCGCCCAAAAAGTCAATGGATTCGCCCAGTCTGGCACGAATTTGTCTTACAATGATCCAGCCAAACAGGCTTCCAATGAGCAGGGCTATTATCGTAATAATAATGGACTTCCACGTATCTGCTATAACTTTGTCCTTAACCATTAAATTTGTCTGATCCGCACTTTGCGTGGCTGCCTGTGATATTGCTATCATTTTGTCAAACGTTTGCATTGACAATGGATCTGCTTCCTTTTGATACAGTGCATATGCTTCCGCATTTTTATTTTGCATGGCTAAATTTATAACATCTTTGATTGATGCAATATATTTAGTATAAAGAGCGTGTACATCGCTTAAATCTTGCTTTTCTTTTTGTGTCAAGTTTAATTTTCCATATTCAAGAAGATTATCTTCAACTCCCCTTTCTTGTTCATCAATATCTTTAAGCAACATCTTATTTTCGTTATCATCTGTTGTTACCATCAAGCGGTAAAGATCGCCCTGTGTTCTTCTAAGATGTATTCTGGTCTCGTATGCTAAATTTGAAGCGCGAACATCCTGACTATACAAATCATCTAACCCCTGACTGCTTTCCCGCAGTCCCAAACAACCAATAAGTCCCACTACGATAATACCAATTCCAAAAATCGTGATCAAAAAATAGAGTTTCTGACTGACTTTCAAATTCTTAAACCATTCCACTTTCATCACTCCTTTTCATTCGGTACCTGATAATACTCTAGAGTACTTCTATTTTTTTACAAAAAGTCCTTGTTTTTCAGAAACTTTTGACTTATTTTTTTTAAAAAATGCATATTCTCATAATTTTACCTCTCGATTTTCTATAAGTTTTTTATACCATATAAAATGCTTGCGTATTAAAAATCTTTATCACTAAAATGCCTAAGATACCTATGCTTTTCCAATTTATTCTATGCTTTCGATCTTTAAAGCGAATCCGGCTGCAAAGAAAATTTTAGTTTATTCGCTACGGCTGCTATCTCATTTGCCGGCACCGGCCTGCTAAAGAAATAGCCCTGAAAACAGTCACATTTTAATTCTTTTAAAATGTTTACCTGTTCTATGGTTTCGACCCCTTCCGCTATGGTTGTATAATGCAGATTTTTCGCTAAATCTATGATTGTTTTGGTAATATGCTTAGTTTCTGTATCCGTCGTAATATCCCGGATGAAGGATTGATCTATCTTGATCGTATCAAAGGGAAATTTTTGAAGATATATGAGTGACGAATAGCCTGTGCCAAAATCATCCAAAGCAATTTTAATGCCTAGCTTCTTTAGATCTTTGAGCGTAGCACTTGTTTTTTCCGCATTTTCGATGGTTGTTGTCTCGGTAATTTCAATCGTAATCTGTCGAGGGTCTATTTCTGTATCATAAATAACTTTTTCAATACGTCCTATAAGATTTTTTTGCAGAAACTGTTTCGGAGACAAATTAATCGACACGTGTATCTTCAAACCATAATCTCTGTCCCATTCGCGAATTTGCCTGCAGGCGTCCCTAAAAATCCAAGCGCCCAGCGGTAAAATCAAACCATTTTCTTCCGCGAAAGGAATAAATTTATCAGGAGATATTAGACCCTTCCTGGGATTCTGCCAACGTACTAAAGCTTCTACGCCAATAAATTTTCCATCTAAATCAACTTGCGGTTGATAATAAAGAATAAATTCCTGGCCGGTTATGCCCAAATGTAATTCATTTTCAATGATTGAACGCTGTTGCAATTCAAATTCCATAGCTGGATGGTATAAACAATAGAAACGGTCTCCGGCTTTCTTTTTGGCCTTATACATAGCCATATCCGCCTGTTTAATCAATGTATCACTATCCTGGCTGTCGGCGGGAAACATTGCTACTCCCATTTTACAAGTTATATGATAAATCGACTTATTATATTGCCAGGGAACCGCTACTGCCTGATGCAAGCTCTCGATAAAGTTATCTAGATTAACTAAACCTTCTTGATTTTTTACAATAAAAATAAATTCATCTCCACCCCATCTGGAAATTATATTCGGTTCGAAAACTATACTTTTTAGTCGCTTGCTGATGTCCTGTAAGAGCTTGTCGCCGACACTGTGCCCCAGAGTATCATTAATCCCCTTAAAATTATCTAAATCCATTAATATGACCGAGAAAGGCATCTTCTCCAGAATAGCCTGGCGCAAAATCTCTTTATAAAAATAGCTGTTTGTCAATTGTGTTAATGCATCATGATATGCCATATACTCATTTTTTTGCTGTGCCAATATAGATTCAGTAGCATCAAAAAAATGCATTGTGATACTGTTCTTCTCTGACCGATAAGCTATTCCCTTCAAATATTTCTTTGTTCGTTTTTCAAACACAATAAAAAAATATGGTGTCCCGGTTGCGGCAACCTCTTGCAGCGGTCCCTGCCAAGATGTATCAGATGCTGAAAAAATATCGGAAAGTTTTTGGCCTATGATGTCTGACTCCTGGAAATTCATGAGACTCTCAAATGCCGCATTAGCCATAAGTAATTGAAATTCAACTTTCCCATCATTATCCGCATCTAAAATTTTATATACAGAAAGTCCCGTAATCATGTTATCAAACAACGATTTAAATCTTTTTTCACTTTTCTGCAAAGCCTCCGTCTTTTCCATAAGCAAACGAAAGTTATCAAAAAGTTCTTGTTCCCGCTTCTGAAGCATTTGATTCGTATCCCGCAGACGTTGATTAATTACAGCAATCTTTTTCAAAAAAATTTTCATAAGTGAATATAACAGCACTGTGGTAATTAAAACGAAGATGCATCCTTTAACCATATTGATCAAAGCCATTTCACCAATATTGTCGGCAAATAAAGAACTGATCTCATCTGAAAACAATATCCACACCGCACTTGAGACTGCATAAATACAACATATTTTTAAATATATTTTTTTATATACTATCCTTTCGTCATATTGCATCGTTTTCATGAAAATCACCCCTTCATATAGTGAGAAAATTCTTTCTTATCAAAGGAATCCTTTTATTATTATACTACATCAACATTAAAAAGAACTTCCTCAGGGCATTCATAATGAATGTTATATCATTTATTTTTCCCTTGTTTTGGCCAAATCATCAAAGCGGCGCACAAATATGAACATACTTTATTTTTGCATCCAGCAAGCAAATAGCCGAAGTTCCTGCCAATTTTATTGCGCTTAGAAAAGTAAATTTTTTCAGCCGCAAAGAAAATTTATATTGTTTTCATCAATAAAAATTTCTATACAACCGGCATCTACGCCGGTTGTACCGATTTTATAATCCGATAAAAATTAACAAAAGCTTAACACAGACACAACAAACATCGGTTGCTTTTCGGTTAAGATAAAAACAGTAGAACAAATATAAGAAAACAGGATGGTGACAAACATGTTCATAAACATGAAAAAAAGAAAGAACTTGATGGCCCTGACCAGCGTCCTCATGCTGAGTGCAGCAATATTCGCTGGCTGCGGTGGCTCTGCAGATAAGCAAAGCGCAGCCAGCTCCGGTGATACGTTGGAAGGCAAAATATCCGCCTCCGGTTCGACCGCGCTGCTGCCACTCTTAAAACCAGCCCAGGAGGAGTTCCAGAAAGCGCACGGCAAGGTTACAGTAAATATCGCGGGAGGCGGTTCTTTTACCGGAATGAACCAGGTAGCTGAAGGCAGCGTGCAGATTGGCAATTCTGACGTAGACCTTCCAGCAGAATATCAGGGTAAGGATCTCGTTGACCACAAGGTCGTCATTGAACCTTTCGTGTTCATCGTAAACAAGGATAACAAACTCGATAATCTGACCCGCGAACAAATCATCGGTATCCTCACCGGAAAAATCAAAAACTGGAAGGATGTTGGCGGTGCCGACCAGCAAATCACGCTTGTACATCGTGCAAAATCCTCCGGCTCACGTGCAACCATCAGCGATATCGTACTCAAGGGACAGGAATTCACGGATGATGCGGTAATCCAGGATTCCAACGGTGCCGTACGCACGGCAATCGCCGGAACTCCAGGTGCCATTGGTTATGTAGATGCGCCTTATGCAGATGATACGGTTAAAACCATCTCCTTCGATGGCATAAAATATTCCCCAGAGGCCATTATCAACGGACAGTATCCAATTTACGGCTACGGCCACATGTACACCAAGGGTGAGGCTACCGGAGCTGTGAAGGCTTTCATCGATTACGTCCTCAGCGATGAATTCCAGAACGCGCAGGTCTCAAAACTCGGCTTTATCCCTATGAGCAAAATGAAAAAATAAGCTTTTATCTTATCTATCATATAAGCACTCCCTGCAGCCCCAAAAGCTGCCTGTGAGTGCTTATATTTCAAGGAGGTGCATATTTCATGGTGATGAACGACCTCGCACACCAGCGCAGGCTGTTTTATGATCGCTATATTCGCTGGCTCTTTATCGCTGCGGCCTTTCTCATGAGTCTTCTTATAGCTTCCATCATCTTTTTTGTAGGCAGACAGGGTTTGCTGACGTTTGCCGATGTAAATCCCATAGAATTTTTTTTCACAGCCAGATGGGCCCCCTCCGCGCATGCCTTTGGCGCCCTCAGCTTCATTTCCGGTTCCTTCTTTGTCACGCTGCTCTCCATCGCCTTCGGCGCTCCGCTCGGAATTCTGGGTGCGATCTTCATGGCCAAAGTAGCGCCGCAATGGGTGCGCAATATCCTGCAGCCAGCGCTGCAGCTTTACGTAGCAATCCCGTCCGTAGTATACGGCTGTATTGGCCTGGTCCTGCTCATTCCTTTTTTACAGTCATCCTTCGGTGTACGCACAGGGTTCGGCATCCTAAGTGCATCCCTCATTCTGGCCATCATGATACTGCCTACGATTCTCTCTCTGAGCGATGACGCCTTGCGGAATGTTCCCCCAGCACTTGAGGAAGCAAGCCTCGCGCTGGGTGCTACCTGGTGGCAGACCATCTGGCATGTGGTCGTCCCCGCAGCCCTCCCTGGCATTCTTACCTCGATTGTACTCGCCATGGCCCGGGCCATCGGCGAGACCATGGCTGTACAGATGCTGATTGGCAATACGCCGCTCATAGCCAATTCGCTTCTCACGCCGACTGCGAGCCTTACAAGCAACATCGTGGTGGAGATGGGCAACACGATGTTCGGTTCGACCTGGAGCAACGCACTTTTCCTCATGGCTTTCGTGCTTATGCTGTTATCGCTGGGCATGATTCTCATGATTCGCCGTCTGGGACAAAGGAGGGCCGTATAAATGAACGCGAAAACCGTAAACACAATCGCCATGGCCGGATTATGGCTTACCGGCTGCATTGTACTGGCAATCCTGGCAGCTTTTCTGGGGTATATTCTTTACAAGGGCCTGCCCGTGATTTCATGGTCTTTCCTTACAGGCGTATCGAGTGATATCACGGTCGGCGGCGGCATCGGCGCTCAGCTCTTCAATTCATTTTATTTATTGTTTCTTTCTCTTGCATTTTCTATTCCGATTGCGCTTGGTGCGGGCATATATCTCGCGGAGTACGCCCGCGACACAAGGCTTACGCGCATGATCCGGCTCAGCACGGAGAGCCTGGCTGCTGTTCCCTCTATTGTACTCGGGCTCTTCGGAATGATCGTTTTCGTCAATTTCATGGGCTTCGGCTTCAGCATCCTGGGCGGTTCACTCACCTTGGTACTGCTGAACCTGCCTCTTTTGGTTCGTGTAACGGAGGAATCACTCCGCAGCATCCCGGATGATTACCGCGAAGCCAGCCTCGCACTGGGCGCTACCAAGCTTGAAACCATCCTGCGCGTAATCCTGCCAAGTGCCCTGCCAGGCATCTTCACCGGCATCACCCTTACTGCCGGACGTGCGCTGGGTGAGACTGCCATTCTGATATTTACCGCTGGTACGACGGTATCACGCTATATGGGCGATACCGATGTTCTGGCCGGCGGCGAAACGCTCGCGGTCCATCTTTGGTATCTGCTTTCCACCGGACTTGTACCAGATCGTGATGCGATTGCCAACGGCATCGGCGCCGTACTTATCCTCATGATTCTCTTCTTCAATTTCGCGGTTACCCTGCCCTTCCGGATGCTGCAGTCACATATGGGTATCCTGAAAAAATAACGCTGCATCAAAAAATCAATCAATAAATTTAAGAGGTGTTATAAATGAAGTATCCGTTGACAAAAAGCAAGAAAACTATGATTGCCTATGTATTGGCGGCAATGTGTATTACCTCAACTGCTGGTTATGCCGCCACAGAGCATTGGAACGACGCTTCCCTGACCCCACAGGCAGTAACACAGACACAGCTCTCCGATAGTACAGACTGGCAGTCCTGGAAAAACGCCTGGTCACAAATAAAAACAAATTATGAACAAGTATCTCTTGCCCCGGGAGCCGACGCGTCCCGTCTCAACTTTGCCTGGTATTCAAAACAGCAGGCTCCTGTCTCTGAGGTTCGTATTGCAAAACAGCAGGACATGCGGCAGGCAAAGCTTTTCAAGGGAAACTGCCAGCCGGGAACGAACATCGGCGATCTAAGCTACTATACGAATAAAGTCGAAATATCCGGCCTGCAGCCAGGCCAGACCTATTGGTACCAAATAAAGCGCAATGGTGAATGGCAGGAAGCACAGAGCGTCAAAACCGGAAATCCCGATGATTTTTCCTTTATGTATGTCGGTGACCCGCAGATTGGCGCTTCCACCGGACAGGTTTCTGCCGAAGGAAACCAACAGGACGGCGAACTTTCAGCCCGCAACGACGCCTACAACTGGAACAAGACATTGAACACTGCTCTTTCCCAGCACCCGGAAATCAACTTTCTCGTGTCTCCCGGTGATCAGATAAACGAACCAGCAGAAGACGGCAGCCCAGCCAAAATTCAGCTTCAGGAATCCCAATACGCAGGATACCTCTCAGCCGCCGCGCTGCGTCATCTCCCGGAGGCAACGAGCATCGGCAACCATGACTGCCTGACGACCGGGTATCAGAACCATTTCAATACGCCGAATTCCTTCAGTGAGGAAAGCAATCCTACCCGGGCAGGACATGGTTACTATTACAGCTATGGCAGCGCGCTCTTCATCGTTATCAACGCCAACAACTACAACGCGGCTGACCATGAAGCACTCATTAAAAAAGCCGTCCGGGCTTATCCTGATAAAAAATGGCGCATCTTGGTAATGCATCAGGATATTTACGGCAGCGGCCTCGACCATTCGGATTCTGACGGCATCCTGCTGCGCACGCAGCTCACGCCCATCTATGATGCCAATCATATTGATGTAGTGTTGCAGGGCCATGACCACACCTACGCCCGCACCTATCAGCTGAGCAGCGACGGCACGAACCACGCGGCTTTCCCACAGCTTGAAGCTGCCGGACAGAACGGCCAGCAGCACGGCCTGCTTGGCAATGCGCTGAAAGATCCTGATTTCAAAAACACCTATGCCTCACAGAATCTCTGCTATACCATCCAGGATATGAAGCAGGGAACTCTGGTGAATCCTAAGGGCGTATTTTATATGTCCGCCAACTCAGCCACAGGCTCAAAATACTACAATCTGATTCCGCAGCAGCAGGATTATGTTGCTGCACGCAGCCAGACCTGGCGCCCTACCTATTCTGTAATCCGCATCACGGGCAGCCGTTTCACCATAAACACCTATGATGTAGGAAGCGGTTCACCCATTGATGAAACCTACAGCATCATAAAAAACTGAGCAAGCCACGATTCACTACGGTAATGCGGAAAGAGACACTGCCTCTTTCCGCATTTCTATATAAAAACAAGGGTGGAATTCATTCATGGAACTTTTGCATAAATCCCGTTGGCGTGCACTCCTGCTGACCATTTTGTTTTTAGCCGCCATTACCGGACTTGCTTTTTTCAATCAGGTTGATAAACCATCTCTGGTAAGCACGGAGGGCCGCAGCTTTGAAAAAGCAACCGTCGTACGCATTTTGCAGGACAACCTGCAGGAAAATGGTGCCCGCATCGGTGACCAGAGCGTTCTCGTAAAAATGGATTCCGGTACCCAAAAGGACGAGCTCGTAGAAGCGAACAGCCCGAATGGTTTATTATTCGGCTCCGTGTGCCGTCCTGGCATGCATGTAATCGTCATTGCAAGCACTGCCGGGCAGGTTGGTATACATACCGTCTACAGTCTGGACCGCTTCTGGCCCATCGTTCTTTTCATCGGTATTTTTTTACTGCTGCTCTGCCTCATTGGCGGTCCTAAGGGCATAAAATCAGCGGCAGCGCTGATTTTTACCTTCATATGCTTCCTCTTTCTTTTCTTTCCCATGCTGCTGCGGGGTATTTCCCCGATAACAGCCGCTGTCACGGTGTCTTTTATCGTGCTGACCTCGACGATCTGGCTTATCCATGGCAGCAATCTCAAAGCCCTGGCCGCCATACTGTCCGCCTTCGGCGGCATCCTGAGTGCCGGTCTTGCCGCTGTTCTTTTTGGACAGGCCGCTTCATTATCCGGTTATAACGTGCCAAATATCGAAGCCCTGCTCTTCATCGGACAAAGCACGCCGATTGATGTTGGCCAGCTCCTGTTTGCCGGAATTCTGTTCTCCAGCCTCGGAGCGGTCATGGACATCGCTATGGATATATCCTCCGCGGCTGCGGAGCTGCGCCGCAGAAGTCCGGATATTACGCAGCGCGAATTGTTCGACAGCAGTCTGAATGTAGGGCGTGATGTAATGGGAACCATGGCCTCCACACTCATCTTAGCCTTCTTCGGCGGCTCGCTCGGCATATGGGTTCTCGACTATGTGTACAACCTGCCATATTTACAGCTCCTGAATTCGAATGCCATCGGCATCGAGATCATGCAGGGACTCTCCGGCAGCTTCGGCGTAATCCTTACCGTACCGCTCGCAGCAGCCTGCTCGGCCTGGCTGCCAAAGCGTTTGGGGAAATAACACAAAAAGCAAAAAGAGGTACTGCCAAAGAACTTTCGCAGTACCTCTTTTTACTTTTCATTTGCAAGCCTTTATGTCTCTTATATTCTTTCCACAATCATGGCAATGCCCATGCCGCCGCCAATACAAAGCGTGGCGAGACCGCGCTTGGCCTCCTCATGCTTCAGCGCATGCAGGAGCGTCACCAGAATACGTGCGCCGCTGGCACCGATTGGATGCCCCAGTGCCACAGCTCCGCCATGGATATTCACCTTATTCCGGTCAAATCCCAGGACCTTATCAACGGCTAAAAACTGCGCCGCAAATGCTTCATTCGCTTCTATAAGGTCTATGTCCTCCAGTGAAAGCCCGGCTTTTTTAAGTGCCCGGCGTGTAGCTGGTATCGGTCCTGTACCCATGATGGCAGGATCTACGCCTCCGGAGGCATACGCCATGATTCTTGCTATAGGTACGATACCAAGCGCTTCGGCTTTTTCCTCTGCCATCACGACCAGCGCTGCCGCACCGTCGTTGAGGCCGGAAGAGTTCCCCGCCGTAACCGTGCCGCCTTCCTTTTTAAACGCCGGATGCAGCTTGGTCAGCTTTTCCAAAGTGGAATCCGCACGCGGACCCTCATCTGTATCAAATACATATTCTTTTTTCTTTGTCCGTATGGTCAGCGGCAGGATTTCCTCTTTAAAATCGCCATTTCTTATCGCCGCCAAAGCCTTTTGCTGCGATTCATAAGCCAGCTGATCCTGCATTTCACGCGTAATGCCAAATTTTTCCGCGACATTTTCAGCTGTAATGCCCATATGATAATCATTGAAGGCGTCCCACACCCCGTCCCGCACCATCGCATCCGTCATCGTTACATCCCCCATGCGGCAGCCCCAGCGCGCTTTATCAACAACATAGGGTGCACGAGTCATACTCTCCATGCCGCCCGCAATGACAACATCGTTATCGCCGGCCAGAATGGACTGTGCGGCAAGCGCCACTGCCTTCAGCCCGGAGCCACAGACCTTATTGATGGTAAAAGCCGGTACCTCTACGGGGAGTCCCGCATGGACAGCCGCCTGCCGGGCCGTGTTCTGACCCAGCCCGGATTGCAGTACGTTCCCCATGATGGCTTCATCGACATTCTCTGGTGCAATACCTGCACGCCGCAAGGCTTCTTTTATGACTGCCGTCCCCATATATACGGCCGAAAGCGGCTCCAAAGAGCCATGAAAGTTCCCTATAGCTGTTCTGACCGCACTTGCAATCACAACTTTTCTCATATTAGCTGCACTCCTTTTGCTAATATGGCAGGCCGCCCTGCCATATTTTAATTTTTTGCGATCTGTGTAGCTTTATCATCTAATATTGATTGTCAAAATCTTTATCGCTGACAATCCTTTACTTAAACCTTAAATTTAACGACCTCCGCCTGCAGATCCTGCGCAAGTCCTGCCAGCGCCTGACTGGATGAGGCAATCTCTTCCATGGAAGCCAGTTGTTCCTCCGTCGCAGCTGAAACTGTCTGTGTATTCGCGGACGACTGCTTGCTTATCTTGTCGATATCCTCTACGGAATTCACAATGTTCTGGCTGCTGGCCGCCATTTGCTCGATTGCTGCCGAAATACTGTTCACCTGGTCAGACAGCTGTCCTATAAGTTTGATGATTTTTTCAAAGGTAGAGCCCGTGGCATTTACAACCTCAGTACCGGTCTTAACCTCACGCGTCCCCTCGCTCATAGCGTTTACAGCCGTATCGGTATCTGTCTGTATTTCCCGGATTGTATCCGCAATCTGCTTGGCAGCCTCCTGTGATTCCTCCGCCAGCTTGCTCACCTCGGTCGCCACAACAGCGAAGCCCCGGCCCTGCTCACCCGCCCGTGCCGCTTCAATTGCAGCATTAAGCGCAAGCAGCGTAGTCTGTCCGGCAATACCCGAAATCGTATCGACAATCGAGCTGATTTTCTTGGAGCGTTCCCCCAGCTTGATGACCAGCTTCGCCGAATCGTCCACCGTTTTTTCAATTTGCGCCATCTGACGGTTTACCTGGTCTACGGCCCTGCCGCCTTCTTGTGCAGCCGTCGATGTTTCCTGCGCCGTAGCCGCCACATTGCTTGCATTGGTGGCTACCGCCTGTATGCCTGCGGAAAGCTGTTCCACAATATTCGTAGTTTCGTCTACCGCCTTGAGCTGCTTTGCAGCCCCATCCGCGACACTGGTAATCGACTCAGCGACCTGCTGCGCTGCCTGTGACGCCTGCCCTGAGCTCGCCGTCAGCTCCTCAGATGAAGCCGATACCTGTTCCGTGGCCCCCTGTACTTTCTGCACCAAAGTGCGCAGACTCTTAGCCATCTGCCCAAAGCTGCGTCCCAGACGCCCGATTTCGTCATCCGAATCGACAAAAATTTGTGTCTGAGAAAGATTACCCGCTGCGATACGGTTGGCTGCGGTTTCCAGCTCCCGTATCGGACTCGCCATGCGGCGGGCAAACCACACGATAGCCAGACCGGACAAAATAAGTACGATAACAATCGTAATAAGAGAAATAAAGGTAAGCGAGGATATGACACCTGTCACTTCCGCTGTTGGAACAACGATAGCCATCGACCATTTCGTATCTGGTACAGGCGCATAAGCGATAAAATGTTGTGTTCCGTCGGAACTATATTGGGCAACTCCCGTTTCTCCCTTGAGCATATGCTCATTGATATTTTTCTCCTCCGGCGAGAGTGTCCCGTCCTTCACCGGATTATATTTCATAGCTTTGTCCTTATCCGGATGGACAATTCGCAAACCGTCCTCCTGTACCATAAAGGCATAGCCCGTTTCTCCCAGTTTGATATCCTCCGCTTTCTTCTCAATCGTTCCCATGTCAATGGCCCCATAAACCATACCGGATACTTTGCCGTCTTTCTTGACCGGTATAGCTACAACCGTCAGCGGACGGCCGGTGGATTTGCCAACCATAGGATCCGAGATAAATGTCCTGCCGGCTATGGCTTCCTTGAAATAATCGCGTTCAGCGACCTGAAGCTTATCCCCATTGGATGTATAAGCCACCCCCTGCGGCGTCACATAGCTGATGAGCAAATACGTATCATTGGCTTTGGCCACGCTCTTGAGCACCGGCGCGATTTCTTCCGGCACACCGTTCTGGATTGTCGGCAAAGCCGCCAGCATTGAGAGCTCAGATTTGCGCATCTCCAGCCAGCTGCCGATATCTTTCGCGTTGCTGTCGGCAGAAACCCGCATTCCCTCCGTGATATTCTCCGTAATGATTCCTTTTGCCCGCCAATAATTCAGTCCTCCCAGTATACACATGGAAACAACCAGAATCGACAGGACTACAACCGTTAATTTTGTCTGAATACTTTTCATAACGTCCCCCTATGATCAATGAATATAAAAGTACAGGAAGTGCAAGACGCCTCCTGCCTGCAAAATACTATTATATTCTTATTATACACGCAAACATGTGTTATGTAAGGGTAAAATGCTCTGCCTGCGAAATACAATAATTTGGGTGATATTATTTGCATATCACCCAAACTATTTTTACAAGATTTATGCAGAAACTACCCCTATGGCAATCGACACGGCTAACATGATAAGCGTTACCAGAAACGCATAAGGGAAGGTCTTTTTTTGGTGCTCGCCTAAATCAATTCCAGCCAAAGCCACCAACAGGAAGGTTCCGCCTGTCAGCGGACTGATAGGGAAGCCCATATTCATCTGCCCTAAAAAAGCCGCCCTGGCTACCTCCACCGCAGGAACTCCATAGCTTACGCCTGCCTCTGCCAGTACCGGCAATACGCCGAAATAGAACGAGGAAGGATCAAACAGGAGGCTGGCCGGCATACCGATAATACCTACGAACAAAGCAATGTGCTTGCCGAAAGCAGCCGGTACGACGGATACGATTGCCTGTGCCATTGCTGTAATCATGCCGGTCGAGCTCATAACGCCGACGAGAGCGCCTGTGGCAAAAACAATACCTGCCATAAGCAGCGCATGCTTCGCATGCAGATTCATGATATCCTTCTGGTCCTGTACCTTTGGATAATTCAGCAACAGCGCCAGCGACAGCGCCAGCATGAACGCGACCACCGGCGGTACCTTGCCGGAAATCAGTGAACCTATGGTAACCAATACGAGTATCATATTGTATTTTGCCAGCTTTGGGCGTTCAAAGCGTTTCATTTCTTCCGGCACATCATCCTGAAAGCCGATATTGTCTGCCAGCTGGATCTCACCAATTCTCTTGCGCTCCATGACACCAAGCCGGTAGTCAATGACTAAAATAGACAATGCGCCGACAGCCAGCGGAACCAGCAGCGGTGTCCACAAATCCGCTGTGGTGAGTTTGAGCGCCACCATGCATCGCTGCGCTGTTCCCGCCCAGGGCTCTGTGTTCATGATCCCCGCACTCAGTGCAATAATAGTGGCCAGCGTAGTCCGCCGCATGCCCAGCGCATCAAACAAAGGCAGCATTGCCGGCACTGTGATCAGAAAGGTTACAGCTCCATTGCCGTCCATGTGTACCAACATGGCCAAAATTCCCGTGCCTATGCATATCTTCACCGGATCCTTGCCAACGAAACGGAAAATAAGACGAATAATCGGCTTTATTGTGCCTGCATCAATAATAATCCCAAAAAATAAGGTTGCAAAAATAAACATTGTACCCATCGGTGCAACGTCCTTGATACCCTTCAAGATAAAATCTCCGGTCTGCCAGCCAAAGCCTCCCAGCAGGGAGGTTATGGTCGGTACCAGGATAAGCGCCGGTACCGGCTCCATCCACTTTTTCATGATTAAGATAACGGCCGCGCTGACCGTAATGAATCCCAACAAAGCTATCATACGATACACTCTCCTATAGCCATAGTGCCAGACATTGTCTGATTCCGTATATGACATCCGATCCTCAAAACAAAAATTCACATCATCTGTGAAACTTATAACAAATTTGGCGATAATACGCACGCGCTATGTGCGAATACACAACCGGATTTATTTCAGGAAATACGCCGCTTCCTTCTCATCCATATGGAGTAAATCCTGTAGAATCTCTTTTGTATCCTTGCCCAGCGTCGGCGCTTTTGCATATGTGACGTGATCTGCTTCCGTAAATTTCACGGGATTGCCCGTAATCCGCATCTTGCCTTCAACCGGATGATCGATTTCACAAATCATTTCTCTGGCTCCGGCAATATGCTCATCGGCTACCACATCGGCAATCGTATGGATAGGCGCGCAGGGAACACTATGCTGGCGCAGCAGTTCAATAATATCCTTGCCCTTGCGCGTTTTCGTCCATTCCGTGACCAGCGCATGAAGCTCCACATTTGCCGCTACACGGTCCCGATTGCGCTTAAAACGCGGCTCAGCGAACCAGTCGGCATGTTCCACGGCCTCGCAGAACCGCTCCCAAATGGCATCATTCCCTACACCGATAACAATCCAGCCATCTGCGGCCTCAAACGAATCATACGGATAAATGAATTCATAACGGTTTCCCGCACGTTTTGGTATACGGTTTTCCACCATATAGATCTCTGTGATTGTCTCCATGGCACTCACAGAAGCGTCCACCAAACCGACATCAATACGCTCACCATGCTTTTCCTTGTTCCTGCCCTGCAGCGCCGCCAATATCCCAATACAGCAGTTCAAACCGCCCAGTACATCGCCGATCGCCGTACCTGTTCTCGTCGGCGGGGAATCCGGCCAACCGGTAACGCTCATCATGCCGCTCATGGCCTGGGCTATAACATCATAGCCAGGCAGCAGACGATACGGTCCCGTTTGTCCAAATCCCGATATAGATGCGTATATGATTTGCGGGTTCAGTGCCTTGACCACATCATAGGCAAAACCCATCTTATCCATGGTTCCCGGTTTAAAATTCTCCACAATAACATCTGCGGTCTTGATCAGGCTGCGCAATACCTCTTTAGCCTTGTCATCCCGAAGGTTCAGCGCCACGCTCTTTTTATTCCGGTTCAGATTCGCATAATAGGCGCTGATGCCCCTGTCAAATGGTGGATACGTACGGCTGTCGTCGCCCTTACCCGGTGTTTCGATCTTTATGACCTCAGCTCCCATATCCGCTAAAATCATCGTACAGTAAGGACCGGACAGGACCCGCGTCAAATCCAGCACACGAATTCCTTCTAACGGCTTACCCATAATCTCGTCTCCTTATTCGTCAATCTTTATTTCAAAACGAAGCAAGGCTGCTTCCATACATTTTCCCAGGGAATCCAGACGCAGCGATCTCGTAGCGCCGCCGTCCAAAGCATGATGCATTACAAAGTTAAAGCCATCAAGCTGCGGCAGATCATATCGGATGACATCCCCGAAAACAAGACCCTCAAAATGATGACGCACCACCTCGGCTGTTAATTGTTTTTCCATGGCAGCATAGTATTTATGTTCACGTGCATAAATACAGATATTTGATGTATCGCTCTTGTCGCCGCAGCGCCCATGGGCAATTTCTCTCAATTGAACCTTCATTTTCTTATACCTCCTCAACATAGCTTGTCAATTTTACAGCATCACGCGGAATCAGGGTAGGCCATAAAGCAAATACCTCGCTTGGTCTGGTGCGTCCGCCAAAAAAGCATCCCTGCGCAGGACCATTCAGGTTGCTGACCGGCGCAATCTCCGGCGTAAGCTTCAGCGCCTCAGCCCGGGTCTCCGTCATAACAGCATAGCGCAGCACAACCTCATTCAATTCCTGCTGCAGCTCCGGCGCCAGCGGACCATGAAGAGCATTGAGTCCCAAATAGTCGGCCCGTGTACGGATAGCCTTCAGCCCTTTCATTGCCATGCGCTTATCCAGAATCTGTGCCGCCATTTTCGCTTTTTCCAAAGCATCCGGCCAGCTGTACGGCAGATAAGCTATATTGCGGTAGCCTTCAAGATAACCGACACACAGCTTCAGCGTATCCGGCCGCGGATGTCCTGTCACCCCATTTACAGCTACCCGATCCTGCTCGAGACCGTTAAGCGTGATCTTGCTGAAATCGGCCACCACATCCGGTGTAATATATTTTGACGGATCATGAATTTCGTACATAAGCTGTTCTTTAATGGACTGCGGTGTCACCAGCCCACCCGTATTACGGGTTTTGGTCATGATGAGACGCCCTGGTTCACTGATTTCCGCAATCGGATATCCCAGAAATTCCGGACGCGGCACATTGCGCCAGTCATAATCATAATTGCCGCCAGTTGCCTGCGCGCCGCATTCGCACAAATGTCCCGCGAGAATACCTGTGGCTTTGGCTGTCCAATCGTCTTCTTTCCAGCCGAACTCATAAATAAGCGGCGCTTCGAACATGGCAGTATCGGTCGAGCGGCCAAGAATTATGATATCGGCTCCACCTTCGAGGCACTCCAGGATAGGCTCGACACCATAATATACGTTGGCATTGACCATATTCGGCAGGATGCGGTCAATGCTTTCACCCGTATCCATATGCTCCATAGATATGCCCTGTGCACGCAGCTTCGGAATAAGATCCTTGACATCGTCCCCCAGTACATAACCGATTTTAAAATGCAGCCCGCTCTCCATTACAGCCTGCTTGATCACCTCGACCGCGGCTTTCACATTCATACCGCCGGCATTCGTGATGACCTTGGTGCCTTTTTCTTTTAAATCCGGGAGCATTTCCTTCAGTGCTGTTATAAAGTCCCTGGCATAGCCGCGTTCCGGATTGCGTTCCTGCTGACGGCGCATAATGGATAAGGTCAGCTCCGCCAGGTAGTCACAGGCAATATAATCTACACAATCCTGCTTTGCCATGGTAACAGGGGCATCGTTCAAATCTCCCCAAAATCCCTGACCACCGCCAATGCGAATAGTTTTCATAATCTTTCCCCTTTTCGTAAAAGTTTTATATATTACAGAACTGCAAATATCATGCCAACTGTAAAAGACGCATGGATTCATTTTTCCAATAAGCTGGAATCCCTGTATTTCCTGCCCTGAAAGCAAAAATAAATCCCTTGCCCGCAAGGTATACACCTGTATATCGGGTAAGAGATTTGTTTACTTTCTCTATATAATATGTCTACTCTGTATACATATTTTTATCAAGACCATAGGCCTTCCACTTTTTATAAAAGGTTCGTCGGCTGATTCCCAAACGTCTCATCGCCTGGGTTTTGTTACCGCAGGTTTCCCGCAGTGCCTCGCACATTTTTTCCTTCTCCATCTGATAGATGCTGTCTTTTAAGGCCACAGGAGACTCGCTGCTGTGTATAGCAGCAGTTTTCTCTTTATTCTCCAGTACAGCTGCTTCTTCCTGCGGATGCCGTATGTCCTCCGGCAAATCAGCCAAAGTCAGCACATTGCCCCCGCACATAATCACCGCATACTCCATGCAGCTTTCAAGCTGACGCACATTGCCCAGCCAGGAGCATTGCAGCAGTTGGCATTTGACCTCAGAAGACAGTTCTGTATGTTTATGATATTTCTCGCCATACTTCTTCAGGAAAAATTCTGCCAGAAAAAGTATATCCTTACCACGGTCACGCAGAGCGGGCAGCTTGATGTTGAAGGTATTTAAGCGGAAATACAGGTCCTCGCGAAAAGTTCCCTGGCGTACCATCTGCTTCAATTCCTGATTTGTGGCCGCAATAACACGTACATCAACCGTATGGATACGGTTCGAGCCAATTTTCTGTATTTCACCCGACTGCAGAGCCCTTAGAAGCTTGGCCTGCATGAACATGGGCATTTCACCAATTTCGTCGAGGAAAATCGTGCCTTTATCCGCCAGCTCAAATTTCCCGATTTTTCCGTTCCTGGCTGCCCCGGTAAAGGAACCACCCATATAACCAAAAAATTCACTTTCAAATAAATTTTCTGGTATCGCTGAACAGTTGACATTCACAAAGGGCTGTTTCCTGCTGCCGCTAAGACGCAGCATGGCCCTGACGATGACCTCCTTTCCTGTGCCGCTTTCCCCTTCTATAAGCACAGTCGCATCCGTCGGAGCTACGGTCCGTGCCAGTTGCAGGCAGCGTAAAAAAGCCGGATCCTGTCCTATCACATGGGAAAATTCCGGCGGCAAATCGGATTGCAGGGAAGACACGGACTGAAAAATAGACTGACTCAGTCGTTTAAATCGTTCCAGTTCCTGTGTAACCAGCGATACCTCTGTAATATCCTTGAAAATAGAAACGGCCCCGCGGAGTATGCCCTGCTGTATGATCGGCGTAATATTGACCATGATTCGCTTCCCCCGTGTCTGGACCTGCACCAGCATATTAAAGCGTGGCTTTTTTTCACGCAAAGCATCCAAAATTACAGCTCCGGGCTCAATCTCGCTGACCAGCCGGTGGAGCACCTTTTCCCGTGGGACCTCCAATATGCGCGTATAGGCTTCATTCACATAGATGATACGGGAAATATCATCGACAATAACAATCCCGTCCCGTATGGCATCCATGGCGGTCAATAAAAAATCCGGACTGGCATCTGCACAAATTTTACGCATAGCATCACCCCTATAATAAGCTGGTACTATTATATCAAATTTTCGATATGTTATTACTATTATACCAAACATTTTGGCATTTTCCCATTTATTCCCATGAATCGTCCATATTGGTTCTGGTATACCGCCGCATCCTAGGCTGCAAGCAGCCGCTGTTCCCTGCAAAAAAAATCGTCCATCGCATAACAAAACACGATGGACGATTTTTTCCTTCTATATTTTTTTATAGCCCCGATACGGCTGCTTCCACGAACCTATATCTTCCTAAACAATCCCTGTAGCCATATAAATAAACAAACAAAGGAATACTACGATGGTCTTCAGGAGCGTGAGCACCAAGACATCATAATAGGACTCACGATGTGTGAGGCCGCATACAGCCATAAGTGTTACCAGTGCGCCGGACTGCGGCACGGTATCAATACATTCTGAGGCCATGCAGATGATACGGTGCAGTACCTCCGGCGACATGCCAAGCTGTTGTGCCCAGTTCAGCCATTCCTGCCCCAGCATGCCAAGCGCAATCGTCATGCCGCCCGAAGAGGACCCTGTAACTCCTGTCATGATATTCGTCGTGATGATGACCGACAAAAGAGGCCCGTCGCCAATACTCAGGTGCAGCAGCATCTGCCGGATGGATTCAAAGGCCGGCAAAGCCGCTATAACACAGCCAAATGCGTAACCAGAAGCCACATTGAGTATCGCCCCCGCCGACCCCATGGCTCCCGCATTCACCGGATGAGCCACCCCGCCCTTCAATGCCAAACGTTTCCTGCCAATCCAGGCCGCCGCTATGCTGCTCAGGAGCAGAGCCACATTGATGGACCAGATTGCCTGTACTTTATCGACACCGCCTGCCAGTAAGGACAACTTAAGAGGTATGAAGGAATCCAGGCTGTCCGCAGCCCAGTGGTAAGCCCATGTCCAGTGAAACGGATTGCTGATTACGAGATTCAATACTATGACCATGAAAAGCGGCAACGCGGAGAGACGCCAATCCGGCAGCGCTTCTTTGGACGCTTCAGGTTCATTGAGATAATGGCGTCCATAGCCCTCGCCCTTCCGTTGCAGGCTCTTATGCCGATAGCTGATCCAGCCCCAGGCAATCGTAAAATAAAGTACCGCACCAATAAGTCCCAGTCCCATGCCAGCCCAGGTCGTAGTTCCGAAGAACGATGTGGGGATTATATTCTGTATCTGTGGTGTTCCCGGAATTGCCACCATGCTGTAGGTGAAGATTCCCATCCACAAAAGACCTGGCAGGAGCCTCTTGGGAATATCCGCCTCCCGGAACAAAATCGCCGAAAACGGGTACATGACAAACGCCACGACAAAAACACTGAGCCCCCCATAGGTGAGAACCCCGCACCCCAGCAGTACTGCGAGCACAGCCCTGTCCCTGCCAAGCGCCGAAACGATTTTATCAGCAACGGACGCCGCCAGGCCACCCTCTTCCATGAGCTTGGCAAAAACCGCACCAAGCAGGAATACCGGATAATACGTCTTAATGTATTCCGCCGCTTTTGTCATATAAATTTCACTATAGACCGGCATAGAAGCATACCCGCTTCCAATGGCCGCCACTACGGCAAAAAGAGGTGCTATGAATATAATAGAATAACCCCGATAAGCAAAATACATCAGCAAAACAAGGCTGATGACAATCATTGTAATTCCCACGGATTCCACTCCTGCTTTTCGTAATTTGAAATAAAAAAAGAGCTGCCGGTATTCCTCCCCTTGCGGGAAAGACCTGCCAAAGCAGCCCTTCTTACGGTTCATCCTGCTGTAATATTTCAGATATGTGCTTTATCGCGGATATATTTGCGTGCCATCTGCGCGTATTCAAGCGGATTGGCCTTGGCCGGATCCTGCTCGGCCTCAACGATGTACCAGCCGTCATAGCTGCTTTTGCCTACGATATCAAAAATCGGCGCAAAATCAATGTCACCGTCACCTGGAACCGTAAACATCCCGGCGCGGACACCATCAAGGAAGCTCATATCCTCAGCCTTGACCCTGTCACGTACCTTCATGCGTACATCCTTCAAATGGATATGGCGGATACGCGGCAGATATTTTTTGAGTATGCCCAGATAATCTTCACCGGAGCATACAAGATGACCTGTATCATACAGCAGGAACACGAGCTCCGGATCCGTCATCTCCATGAGCTTGTCGATTTCGGCTTCTGTCTGTACGCCCGTTCCCATGTGATGATGATACGTCATGGTCATGCCCAGCTTCTTAGCCACGGCACCCAGTTTGTTGAGTCCCTCCGTCAGCTTTTTCCAGTCTTCCTCCGTGTTATAAGGCTTGCCGGCGAACACAGGCACATCGAGCTTGCCCTGTACACTGTTGCCCTGCTCTGCCACATTGACAAAATCTGCGCCCATAGCATGCAGAAATTCACAATGCGCAATAAAGTCCTTCTCGACCTGTGCATAAGGCTCTGATGTAAGGAAGGAACTGAACCATGCGCTGGCTATAGAAATTCCGCGCAGCTGCAGTGCCTTTTTCAGTACCTCTACATCATGCGGATAGCGGCCTCCAACTTCGCAGCCCGTAAAACCTGCCAGCGCCATCTCACTTACACATTGCTCAAAAGTATTCTCCTTGCCGAGATCCGGCATATCATCATTTGTCCACGCAATCGGCGCAATGCCGAGTCTAATATTTGCCATTTCCTATATCCTCCTGCCCATTTATCAATATTTTCTCGCCCGTTCAAGATTCGGAACGATATTTTTTTCATAGACCTCCTGGATTTTCCGGTTTCCGGACACCTGTGCCACACCGACACGCCACCAATCTCCATAGCCATGGACCATAGTCTTTGGCAGCACCTTGATATCAATAAGCGTCGACACCGTCTGCTTTCTGGCATCAACAATCGCCGCGCGCAGTTCTTCGGCCGTCTTTACCGTATAAGTCTTGCAGCCATAAGAAGCCGCATTCATAGCGAAATCAACCGGTACGAATCCACCGTCGAGTTTACCTGTTTTTTCATTGCGGAAACGGAACTCTGTACCAAAGCTGCCCTGTCCGTGACCGATTTCGAGGTTGTTTATACAGCCAAAGGTCATATTGTCAAACAAAACAACGTTGATTTTTTTTCTTTCCTGAATAGAAGCAGGCAGCTCGGAATGAAGCATCATATAAGCGCCGTCTCCGACAAATGCATAGACTTCTCTATCCGGCACAGCCATCTTAACACCCAGGGCCGCGTTCACCTCATATCCCATGCAGGAAAAACCATATTCTACATGATAGCCGTGCGGACTCTTGACGCGCCATGCACGCTGCAAGTCCCCTGGCAGGCTCCCTGAAGAACCGACAACCACAGCATCCTCCGGTATATTTTCGTTGAGCACGCCAATCGCTCTGGTCTGCGTCATCGAAGAGCCTGTAAGCTTCATGAACTCGGCAAAGACCTTATCCCGGTCAAGTGCATCGTCAACCTCCGGCACGAAGTCCTTTCCCGTATATTCTATATGATAAAGCCGCTCAACTTCGGCATCATTCTTCGCTTTGGCATCGGAAATTTCCAACGTATAGCCCGAGCGCCAGCCGGTTCTGTCCAGCGCAGCATCTATGGCTTTCAGACCTTCCTGCGCATCCGCCACTACCTGCAGCCCATCCATCTTATAGGCATGGAATTCGGAGACGTTGATATTCAAAAATTCAACCTCCGGATTTTGATAAAGCCATTTGGACGAAGTCGTGAAATCCGTATAGCGGGTTCCTACTCCAATGACCAGGTCTGCCTGCTTGGCAATGAGATTCGCGGCAAGACCGCCTGTTTCACCAAGCCCCCCGAGATTCAATGGATGATTCCATACAATACAGCCGCGTCCAGCCTGTGTCTCACCAAACGGGATATTGTATTTCTCCGCAAATTTGCGGAACGTTTCCTCCGCTTCCGAATACCGGACACCGCCGCCAAAGATCAATATCGGCTTTTTCTTGCGCGCAATAAGCTCTGCCGCTGCTTCAACCGCACGCGGTGATGGCAGCCGGCGATCGATATGATGTACGCGTTTCTGGAAGAAGTATTCTGGATAGTCGTACGCCTCACCCTCGACATCCTGCGGCAGCGCAATGCATACAGCACCGGTATCGGCTGGATCCGTAAGCACGCGCATCGCATTGATGCAGGCGCTCATGAGTATTTCCGGGCGTGTGATGCGGTCCCAATATTTGCAGACCGCACGGAACGCGTCATTCGTACTAACAGAAAGGTTCGTCGGCTGCTCCATCTGCTGCAGCACGGGGTCCGGCTGCCGATCCGCATAGACATCGCCCGGCAGGAAAAGTACTGGTATACAGTTCGCCGTAGCCGTGCCGGCGGCCGTTATCATATTCGCCGCACCCGGACCTACCGAAGAGGTACATGCGTAAATCTGCTTACGGCGCATTTGCTTCGCATAGCCCATAGCCGCATGTGCCATACCCTGCTCATTGCGTCCCTGATGGACGATAAGCTCACCCGGATTCTCCTCGAGCGCCTGCCCGAGCCCGACGACATTGCCATGTCCGAAGATGGTGAATATCCCGCGGAACATCCGGTTTTCTCTGCCGTCGAATTCTATATACTGATTGTTCAGGAACTTCACGAGAGCCTGCGCCACCGTAAGTCTGATTGTTTTCGCCATTTCCTTCATCCTTTCAGCCAAACATTGGGTTTTTTTTATTTATCAGGCGACCAGATTTTCGCATTCTGATCCAGCAGCCACTCATGCTCCGGCTCATCTGTACGCGTCTTCTGCCACGGATTGTCCGGCAGATGGCGTATCATCCAGCTGTACCACATGGCATATCCCGGTGCCGTAACCTGCGGATGGCTGTAGCCGCCCGACAGCTCTGACCAGCTGTTATGGGAAATCTTGAATGCATTGTCACCGATAAAGCAGGCTCCGAAGCCCTGCGGCTTATCAAATTTATAGGTATAAACCTCTGGCTGCGGATGCGTATGCGGGATATAACCGGACCAGCGGCCCGGCGTATTGATGACCTCGCCGTTGACCATATTGGAATACGGTGCATTATCATAATCAAAAATCGTACGTACTGTGCGTTTTGCCGTGCCTTCCCACATACCGCCGCCGAAGATATCTGCCTGAACATCCTCCGGACGATAGAATTTAGGGGCAAAGGTACGCTCGTTTATGGTTTTCTGGATAAGAACCTCTGCATCCGTATGCGCTTTGATACCGACCTTCTTGCTGTGCGGCACATGCAGGCAATATGGTTTTTCATCAAAGAGCGAACTACGGCGCATGACCTCCGTATGCCCATCCCAATGGATTTCTACCTCACCCGTAAGTATGACAAACGCCGTTTCCTGCAATACGTCCTCAAACTCCATAGTCTCGTTTGTATCCATAACCTCATAGCCGATATCCATAAGCATATCGCTCTCACGTGTTGTCATGGCATTGTAGCCATGTTTCAGTTCTCCTAAACGACCAAATTTCATATGGTTTCCCTCCAGTCAAGTTCTGTAATTACTTTTTCTGCTGCGTGTTCCTTAACAAAATCATGGATTTTCTCTATGCTCTGCATAGCATCCGAACAGCTGTGACTCGCCACGACCATGGCCGCATGTGCGGTGGCATACTGCAAGGCCCTTTCAATTGGCCAGTTTTCAAGCAGTCCATAGATGAAAGCGCTGCCGTAAGCATCGCCGCCGCCAAAGGATTTCAAGAGCTTGATATGATAAGACTCCACCTTGTAGGCCTTTTTATCGGCTGTATAAGCGATAGAACCCTTCTTGCCATGTTTGATGATAACGATGCGGTTGCCGCAGCCGATATATTTTTCCGCCAGCTCATGATCCGCAAACGGGTTCTCCTCAGGAATATCCTCTGTGAGATTGAATTCCTCACGTGATCCGATGACAACATCACTCAGGCTCGCCAGCAAAGAATAATAGACCGCCGTTTCTTCCTTGGATTTCCAGGTATATTCGCGGTAATCGATATCAAAAATGACTTTCACGCCATGCTTCTTCGCATACTGCACCGCGAGCAGGCAAGCTTCACGCGACGGACTCGCAGCAAGCGCCGTACCGGATACAAGCAGTATGCGGCTGTCTGCGATGTACTCTTCTGAAACGTCCTGCGGGCGAATTTCCAGATCAGCGGCCTGGTTCCGGTACATGAGGATGCTGCTCTCCGTCGGACTTTTGATTTCCGTAAAGGTAAGCCCGAGGTTCTCACCATTCCTTGCCCGTGTAATCTGCGTCGTATCAATGCCGCAATTCTTGAAATAGTTTACGACAAAATCACCAAATTGGTCATTCGAAACACAGCCGATAAAGCCGGCCTTCTTGCCAAGCTTGCTCACACCAACCGCAATATTCGCCGGTGAGCCGCCAAGATACATAGAAAAGGTCTTCACCTTATCCAGTGTGCGATTCATCTCATTCGGATTGAAGTCAATGGCCACGCGGCCAATCAACACAATATCCTTTTTCTTCGCTGCATCAAATTCAATCACTGACATTTCTTTTCCTCCTCAGGCTTTATCCTTTAAACCAAAAATAAGCATATGTTTCTTTACACTTGCATAAGCGCCGCGTACGGCAGCATCGCTGAAATCAAAATATCCGGCTGCCGGCTTATCCGTTGCCATGGCTTTTATTTCTCTGGCTACGCTGTCATAGGATGCAGTCGCAATATTTATCTTTTTGATACCATTCTGCAGACAATTCTTAAAATCCTGCTCCGTAAGGCCCGTACCGCCATGCAGTACGAGCGGGCACGTGACTGCAGCCGCTATTTCCCGGAGGCGGTCTATGCGCAGCTTCGGCTGTTCCTTATAGTTGCCGTGCGCCGTACCAATAGCGATGGCCAATGCCGATACGCCAGTCTCCTCGGCAAAATAACGGGCTTCATCAACGCTCGTTATGAGCACATCCACGCTTTTATAATCTCCCTCGGCGCCGCCCACACGGCCGATTTCTGCCTCAAGGTCCGCGCCATAAGCCTCTGCCATGTGCTTGATTTCCTTGGTGCGGCGAATATTTTCCTCCAACGGATATTTCGAACCATCAAACATCACAGAGGTAAAGCCCAGCTTCAAGGCGAGTTCAATGGTTTCATTCGTTAGCCCATGATCGAGATGGACTGCCGTCGGTACCTTGGAACGCCGGGCTGCCGCCATCATGACAGGTCCCAGCAGCTCGAGCGGTGAATAACGCAGCCTTCCTTCAGCAATCTGAAGGATGAGCGGTGCCTTGAGCTCCTCGGCTGCCTGCACTGCCCCCATAGCCATTTCCATATTGGATACGTTGAAGGAACCTACCGCATAGCTGTTATCCTGGATAGTAGTTAAAAGTTGACTCATTTTTACCAGTGGCATAATTTATATCTCCTTTATCCACGAGTGCTCAAAAGAGCCTCCGGTAGATTTCTATAATTTCTTCCTTGTTCGGGACACGCATGGTATTTTGCGGACTGCCGCTTTCCAGGGCATCATCCGCCATTTTGCCAAGGTTGGAAAAAAATTCTTTCTGCCTGACACCGAGTTCTGCCAGGGTTGGAATACCGACTTCTTTGCAGAAACGTGCAACCTCCCGCACCATAGCACCAGCCGCAGCCACATCATCCATCTTTTCATCTGCAGCTCCCATAAGCCGGCCAATCTCGGCGAAACGAGCCGTATTCTGCTGAATCGCAAACTCCATGCACGCCGGCAGCAGAACCGCATTCGATACGCCATGTGCAATATGGAACAACGCACCAATCGGGCGGCTCATGCCATGTACGATTGTTACTGAAGCATTATTAAAGGCTATCCCTGCCTCAAGCGCAGCCATCGACATCTGCAGCCTGGCTTTCATATTCTGTCCGTCCTGGCAGCAAATCGGCAAATTCCGGTGAATCTTCTTGATTGCGGAAAGCGCAAAAATATCCGACAGCGGCTGTGCCTTACGCGATGTGTAGGCCTCAATTGCATGCGTAAGGGCGTCAATCCCCGTAGCCGATGTAACCTTGGGCGGTGCCGTCACCGTAAAGGAAGGATCCACTACCGCAAGTGCCGGGATAATAGAAGGCCCGCCCAGCAACATCTTTACATTGTTCGTCGTATCCGCAATAATCGTGTTTTGTGTGACCTCGGAACCTGTACCGGCCGTTGTGGGAATTGCCACCAGGTACGGCACCGGCATATCAATTACCGTATGCATATAATCGCTGATCTTCCCCCTGCATACGGACATAAAGGCAATCGCTTTGGCCGTATCCATTGGGCTGCCGCCGCCAAGCGCGACCAGAAAATCACATTTTTCCTTTTTATAAACCGCAATACCCGCCTCAACAATCTTATCTGTTGGTTCCGCATTGGCACCATCATACACAACATACGAGATGCCGGCTGCATCAAGGGCCTCCTCTACCTTGGCTGCATTGCCAAACTTTACCATAAATCTATCGGTTACAATAAGCGCCCGGCTCCCTTTCCCCTGGATATGTTGTCCAAGCTCACGAATGACATTTTCTCCCGATATGACTTTGGCTGGAACCATAAAAACATTTCCCAATTCAAGAACACCCTTTTTCTGATTATTTTATGTATCTGTGTTGATTATGTTATGATTATTTTATGGTTATAATTTAATACTTTCCCCTGCTGTTGTCAATAGTTTTTTCACAATTTTTCCAATCTGTCAGAACTTTATGCTTCATACAGCCTAAGAATGTTGCCTTGTCAAATATATGATACACATGCCTTGCTTTCCTTAAATAGGATATTTATAGGATATTTTTAGAAAACACCTTGTATATTTGTAAAAATGCCTCTATAATGAGAATGTAAAGTTACCCAAAACATACACAATTTATGTGAAAACAATAAACAGGTGATTATTATGAAAATCAATCGCATCAATAACATCCAGGAAATGCTGGAGAACGAGACCAGCCTCTCCATCAATGACCTCTGTGATCATTTTGATGTATCGAAAAATACGATACGCCGCGATATAGCCGAACTCGAAAAACGTGGCATCATTGAAAAAGTTTACGGGGGTATTACCCTGAAGCAAAGCGCGCTGGCCGCTCCGGAACCATTTGCTTCCCGCGAAATGAAGAACTCGCTGCAAAAGCAAAAAATTGCGCGCATAGCCGCTACACTCGTGAATGACGGGGATGTCATCTACATTGATTCCGGCACCACCACCATGCATATGGTTCCTTTTCTGGCGAATAGAAAGCATCTTACAATCGTCACCGCCAGTGTCTATGTCATCAATGCAGCCACAGCCTATCCGAATTTCAACGTGATTGCGACGGGTGGTTCTCTCTATCTTCCCTCCAAGGCGTTTGTCGGCACAAGCGTGCTTAGATGCCTGCAAAACTATAATCTTTCAAAGATTTTTCTCGCCAGCACAGGCATATCCCTGGAAAGCGGCGCTACGAACGTTTCCCCGCTGGAAAGCGAGATCAAACGCTGTCTTGTGCAAAAAACGAGCCAGAAATTCCTGCTCGTCGACGCCTCAAAAATCGATGTAGCTTCCCTCATGACCTACTGCCAGCTCAGTGAACTGGATAGCGTCATCATGGATAAGCTGCCGCCACAAAAGTACCGTGATTACTTCACTGAAAATAATGTACAGCTGCTTACCGAAAATCCCGAGCCAACTCCGCGCACAAAAAAATAAGCAGTCAATGAAAATGGTGCCGTAA
>DCFU01000031.1:0-36424 GCA_002319795.1 Megamonas sp. UBA1796 | reverse complement strand
TTACGGCACCATTTTCATTGACTGCCAAACTCTGTAATGTGCCTCTTATTTATGCAGACACACGGCTTTATGCAAATACGCCGCGAGCTCATAGCTGTGCGTTGTAAGGTATACGCCTGCAAAAATAGCCAGGGCACCTGTAACCTGCGTCGTACCGATTTCCTCCTGAAAAAAGAACCAGCCTGCACACATGCCCATGACCGGCATAAGATTTAAAAAAATTGAAGCAATGCTGGGTCCGGCATTTTTCACACCGACATTCCAACATACCATAGAGAGCACTCCCCCCAAAAACACCGCATACAGATAAGATGCCAACGGCAATCCGGTAAGCACCGTTACATGGAAATCATCCGTAATAATCCCGTATGCAATCGTGAGCAGTGCGCCAAAAAAGCCGGCCCAGGCAGTCACAAACACCGCGGATACCTGTTTCATAACCTTGAGCCCAAGAATCGAATAAATCGCCCATGCCACCTGTGATAAGAAGCAAAGCACATCCCCCTGATTGAAATCCATATTGCGGATAACCTCCATGGAGCCATGACTTACAACAACCAGCGTCCCGCTGAATGAGATAACAATTCCCAGCCAGGAAAAGGGACTGAGCCTTTCCTTGATCCAAAAAACTGCCAGCAAGGATGTGATAGCAGGCGTCGTAGCAGAAATGAGCGTACAATTCGTCACCGTTGTGTAACGAAGCCCTGAAAACTGCAGCACATTATTGAGTCCTATACCCATAGCCCCCATGAGCAGCAGTGAACCCAATGCTTTGCGCGGCGGCAGCAAATAGCCGTATTTTTTCCATATAAAGCTGAAAAGCACGGCACAGATGGCAAGATACCGTATAGAGGTAATCGTTGCAGGTGACCAGTCTGCCACCATCCATTTGATGCAGAGCGGCTGAAACCCCCAGATAGCCGCCGTAAGCATGAGTAGAAAATACGTCTTTGTCTTTCCTGTATTATCCATGAATCCTTTGTTTTCTCCTTGCTATGTATACTGTATTCGCCATTATTATAACACATCTCAGCTCTTATTGCCGAAAATCAGCATCACGCCGCCCAGAACAGGAACTGCGACCATAGCGATTTTTAATACCAACGGCGGCAGGCGGCGTGTACCCTTCGCTCCAAGGTACGCGCCCCCGGTAAGACCGGCTACAACCTCCGCAAAAAGGACAAAATCTATAAAACCGGATGTCAGATAGCCAATGCCTCCCATGACTGCAATCGGCAGAATCACCAGCATCGTCGTACCCACAGCCTCATGCAGCGACAAACCAAAAAGCAATAACAGGGTAAGCTGGATAAAGGGCGTAGCCCCAATCCCAAAGGTTCCCGACAGAATCCCGTTTACAATACCCGACAATACAGCCGCAAGCCAGAATTTTTTTCCTTCCGTCAATTCCCGCGGGCTTATATGCGCAAAAATCCCGTCCTGCGGATGGAATACTTTGATATAAATCAAAGCTGCAGAAACAAGCAGCATGATGCCGGTAAGCCAGTGCATCCATGAACCCGGAAGGCTTGCAGCAAGCTTTGCGCCGCCAAACGCGCCGCCCGCTCCAAAAAGGCCGACACTCCAGCCAATACGCGGCAGCACATTGCCTTCACGAAAATGGCTGTACGCCCCGGACAGCGTAGTAAAAGCCATAGCTCCCAGTGAGGTTCCAAGAGCCGTATGGATAGGGATGCCAAATACTGTGGTAAGTACCGCAATAACGACGCCGGCACCTCCCGCACCGATAAATCCGAGCAGACACCCCATCACGAACATTGTCAATAAAATAAGCATAAAAAATAATCCCTGCCTTTTATAATGAATAAACTGCCTATTATTCTACCACATATCTGATACAATATGGCGCACAATTGCTATTTGATATTATAAAAGCACACAGGAGAACGGCTCTCCCGTGTGCTCTTTGTCAGTTTTATTTACTTAAGACCTCATTCATTATCAGATATGGTCTTTTTTTTTCCGTTATAACGATTGTACAGCCAAAAACCTAAAATAATGAGGAACGCAAGTACCACCACCACCATAAGCCGGTGCGAGTTCTGCCCGACAGTCACCGCATCGTGCCCAATGATGGCTTCTAATGCCGTTGAAGGCAGTTTCCCGATAAGTGAAGCGAGCACATAATCTAAAAGGCTGATCTGGCTCACCGCGCCCAAGGCATTAAGCACACCGGATGGAAAATACGGTACGGTACGTGCCAGCAGCATAGCCTTAAAACCATTTTTCCCGCTGAACGTATCTATCTTCTTGAGAGCTGCATGCTTCGCGATAAGGCCTTCTGCCGCGTCCCGGAACAAAAAACGCATGAGTAGAAAACTCAGCGTCACACCTACCGTTTCAGCAATCCAGGAAAGGATGATCCCCGGTAAAATGCCAAAAATCAAAGCATTGGCCGCTGAAAATATGATAGCCGGAGGAAATCCAATAGCATTCACAAAAAGCACCAGCCAAAAACTGAAAAACATAGCCCATGGACCGAACTGCTGGATATAATCTATGGTTTGCTGCATATCGCCACTTAGCAAAACCTGCCAGAGTGTCGAGAAAAAGTTGGGATTCAAAAGGTAGATGACGCCGCATAGCGCCAAAAGCAGCAAAACAGCGCCAATTTTTATACTCAGCGTTGATTTTGTTAGTTTCATAGGAACACCTCCCTAAAGCTTTTCCTATTATACTATGCTCTTTTACTGAAAAACAACTAAAAATGGCAAAAACGCACGAACAACCCCTTGTCCGTACGTTTTTCACTTCTATACAAGACTGTTTTATAGTCTGCTCAAGCCATATATATAACCATGAGGTAGCCTCCGACAAGCCCCAAACCACAAGGCAGGAGGTTACGGCGTGACAGATCCTGCGCATCAACCCCAGCCATTGTAGCCGATACTACAAGGAATCCCCAGGGCACGAGGGTTGCACCCGTCCATATAGCCGCCATGACAGCACCCGCGACAAGATACGGCACATTCGCACCAATTGCCGTGCCCAAAGAAACCGCCAAGGTTGCGCCAAGCGGAATCGCCGCAAAACCGGAGCCGTCAAAAGCCGCCAACGCGCTTGCCAACATACAGATAGCGGCAACTGCCGGGACACTCAGTGGAACGTGTGCCGCAAGCCAGTAGCCCCAGTCATAGGTAAGTCCCTGGAGTGAGGCGTTACCGACAATAGACTTGATATGGTCCCCACCCAGCCAAAAAAGCCCGGCAATAACAACCACAGGGCCAAACACCCTGAACGCAAATGCCCATCCCTCCCGTGAAAATTCTACAAGTTTATTGAACGCATCCACACGGTAATGCCCCATAGCTGCAGTCACCGCAATTAACAGTGTCGTCCCACCGATCAGAGCAATTGCATTGTTACCTTGAAAAAATTTATAATGCAACATTATGACGATATCGCCAATATAAGCCAGAGGCATAGCAAAGGCCATAATTTTACCTGTGGTACTGCAGCTTAGATTCCCGAATGCAGCCTCAGCCTTAACCTTCATATCTTCCGAATCAGAGTCCTCGCCACGGCGCTCACGGATAATGTGGTATCCCACGATTGTCGTAACAATTACCGCTACAAGTGAAGTCACCGCCCAAATTGGTACAATACCGTGCAAAACCTCCATGATTGGCAGATTTGTCGACTTTGCGGTGATATTCGCCGTACCCTGCGTAATAAAATCACCAGAAAGCGCAATTCCTTTTCCATAAATTGCCAGAATCATACCGGCAACAATGCGAGGCATGCCTGAAACAACCGCAACCGGTACTAACAAAGTACCAATAAGCAGTACCGTCGAGGTCGAACGAATACAGAACGCCAAAAGCACACAGGCAAAGCCTATGACCCAATAGGCAACAAAGGGATTGTGCAGGAACTTGCGCAGCGGCGCAATCAGCACGCGATAGGCCCCTGCATCCTCCATAACCTTATTCATCATCACAACAAAAGCAATGGTCATAATAATGCTCAGCAAATCAATCGTCGCTGCCGATATCGCATTAAAAGCCACTACCAGCCCCTGAAAAATATTACCTGTAAGTATCGAACCTATGATGATAAGCCCGACAACCGAGGGAATCAATGCATCCTTGCGCATAGCCAGCGCAGTGAGAATTGCCACAATGGTCATCATGTATACCCAATCCGCCAAAGAAAGCGTAATCTCCATTTCATCATCTCCATAATTATGCAAAAATTCAATCTATATTCAGCAAACGACAAGGATATTCTGTTTTAGTAAAAAGGACGGGAACATTATCTCACGCTATCATTGTTCCCGCTCTCCTGGACTTCATTTTTTCATTATGCTATACTGAATTTTGTAGTTGTTTTACAGGCTAATCTATCAGGAGTGCCTGTTCTCTACAAGACTCAGATACACTCCAATGTATCTGAGTCTTTTTATACCAAATTGACTTTTTCCACATGGCCCATTCGAATTGCATCCGTAACACTATCCTTTTCCTCTTGGGAAAGCGGCATAAGCGGTGGTCTCATAAGTGCACTGCCGAAAACACCGCGCTGATAGAGAACCTCCTTCATGCGCGCATGCGCCTCACCTGTAGGCTCTCCTGTCCCGTAGATAGCCGCCGACATACGCGAAAGGGGTTCATTTACTCTTAATACTTCTTTGAGATTTCCTTCAATGAGCTTTTGATACAGTTCATTGATGAGCTCCGGTGCGCAGCCGCAGAAACCGATAAGTGCGCCATCCATACCAGGAATAAGTGAGGTCATCAGGTATTCATCATGGCAGGTCCAAAGCGCAATATGCGGTGCTTTTTCACGCATAATGCGGATATCACGCTCATAAAGCGCCTCATCGCGCGTCCCCATCTTCACAGCAACCACATTTGGTATTTCAGCAAGCTTTAAAAGTGTCTCTACCGGATAAAAACCCTTTGTGCGTGCCGGATAAAGATGAACGACAATCTTAATATCAATTGCAGCTGCCACATCCTTGAAGAATTTCACCGGAGTTTCCGGTTTCATGCCAAAACGCAACCATACATGTGGCGGCATGAGAAGTATCCCATCAGCTCCTGCCTCCTGAGCATCCTTGGCATGCTCAATAGCTTCAAAAGTTCCCTCACAACATACGCCGGAAATAACCCTCACACGGCCCTTAGCCTGATCTGCCGCAATCTGTGTGATAAGCTTCCTTTCTTCACGGCTGAAACCGCCGATTTCACCTGTGTGTCCGTTTGTTACGAGCCCCGTAATATGCTTGAAGGAAATCAGCCACTCGATATAATTTCTGAATTCCTGCTCGTTAATCGAATAATCCGCTTTCAACGGAACCATAATTGCCGGATTCAACCCCATCCATTTTTCACTCATTGTTTACAACACCCTTTCCTTTGTTTTATATCTTATTTTGGGAAAATTTATTTAAGCCTGCTTACAGAGTCCCGTTCTCTCAAAGCTGTACGAAAAATAATATTGGCATTATACTTGTTCGTATCACTGCCCATGATAATTTCCACTGCCTTGGAGCCCAGTTCATAGAGTGGTACCCGGAGCGTAGTAAGCGGTGTATCCGCATAACTCGCATTCGGCAAATCACCGATGCTGATGACGGATACATTGCCTGGTACAGTCAGTCCGTGCTCCTTCAAAGCCCTGAAGACTCCCATAGCAATATTATCATTTCCGCAGCAAATCCCGGTAAACTCCGGAGAACACTCCAATAAAGCCTTAACAGCCTCATATCCTCCTTTCCATGAATTGTCACTGTAAGCAATCATTAAATCACCATTATCCAGGCCATGACGCCCCATGGCAAGTCTGTACCCTTCCAACCGTTCCAGGGCCGTATAGACATTCTGCGGCCCACTGATATATGCAATTTTCTCATGCCCCTTTTGTATAAGATAATTTGTAATGCACTCGCCAGCTGCACGGTTATCTATCATCACATAATCCATATCCAGTCCCTGCGGTGCAAGTGCTACAACCTTATTCCCATTTTTACGGTAGCGCTCCACCTGGGAAGAAAGCTCTTTCTTATAAGAATCCAATGTGAGCCCTCCGCCACCTAAAATAATTCCTTTCACACGATACTGCCAAAGCAACTCGTGATATTCAATCTCATTTTCGGGATTACGTCCTGTATTGCAGACAAAGGACAATATCCCATATTTATTCGCGGTTTCCGTAACGCCTCTTGCTATTTCGCCAAAATACGGATCCGATATATCCCTGGTAATCAAAGCGACAATATTCGTAAAGGAGCTCCTGAGCCCCTGTGCCGAAATATCCGGACGGTAATCCAGCGCCGCAACGGCCTGTAAAACCTTCTGACGCGTTGTATCTGAAACCGGATGACTCGAATGACTGATAACCCGTGAAACTGTCGGAACGGATACGCCTGCCTTAGCAGCCACATCCTCAATAGAAACCCTGATCATGCGCATCTGCCTCCTCCAAGTTGTTTTATTTATGGATATCGTTTTCCATAAATGTATTATATTATTGCCAATATTTTCTGTCAAGCAGTTAATTGTAAATTTTTTTAAAATTTATTTATCCTTTATTTTTTGCATATTATTTACTTATTTCAAAGAATATTGTCATATAGTTAATTTAATATAAATTGGCGCATAATAAGGAAATCGTTTTCCTTATTATGCTATCCTGTATTTAGTACCTGCCAGGTATACTGGCAGCAATTCTCCTGCCATGTCTTCTCGAACTGCACAAAAAATGCAGGGTCGTTCTCTCTAAATTCTTTATAATCCCTGGAAAACAGTGTTTATTCAATAAAACACCCATATGGTATGCTAAGCATCGTTTATAAAACATCCACTCATAACGTACATTTTATGATATAATGAGACAATATCTATTATGAGAAAATATTTAATTTTAGGAGGTTGAGGCAAAATGAAAGAAAACCGCAAGATTACATGGCAGGCTCTCACGCTCATGGCGTTCACCACGGTGTGGAGTTTCGGCAATATAGTCAACGGTTACGCAAACCAGGGACTTCATATCGTTATATCCTGGCTCCTGATGTTCGGACTTTATTTTATTCCCTATACGCTCATGGTCGGCGAAATGGGCGCTACCTTCCGCGAAGGGCAGGGCGGCGTAAGCTCGTGGATTCGTTCTACCTGCAGCGCGCGGCTCGCGTACCTCGCCGGCTGGACTTATTGGATCGTACACGTGCCATATCTCGCACAAAAGCCACAGTCGATTCTTATCGCCTTCGGCTGGGCCTACTGGCAGGATGGCGGCGTTGTAAACAAAATGGCACCTATTATTTTGCAGTCCGCCTGTTTACTGGTATTTTTCTTTTTCCTATGGTTCGCATCCCGGGGCATCAATTCTCTCAAAAAAATTGGTGCTGTTGCTGGTGCCTCCATGTTCGTGATGTCTATCCTTTATGTGGTTCTTGCTCTGGCCGCTCCGGCCATCACCGATGCACATACCCAGACAATTGCTTTTACCTGGGATACCTTCATGCCAACTTTTGATTTCGATTATTTTACAACACTCGCTATTCTCGTATTCGCCGTCGGCGGCTGTGAGAAGCTGTCGCCATACATCAATACTCTCGAGAAACCATCCCGCGATTTTCCCCGGGGAATGATTTGTATGACGGTCATGGTAGCTATTACGGCCCTCCTCGGTTCCCTCGCCATGGGACTCATGTTCGATACGAATAACATTCCCAAGGACTTGATGATGAACGGCGCCTACTATTGCTTCCAGAAGCTCGGCGACTATTATGGCGTAGGCAGCCTTTTCCTTATCATTTATGCGATTGCCAACGCACTCGGACAGATGGCCGCACTCTCATTTTCCATCGATGCCCCAATCAAGATATTATTGGCAGATGTCGACCATCGCTTCATCCCGGAATCCTTTTCCCGCGTAAACAAGAATGGCACACCCGTTAACGGCTATAAGCTTACAGCACTGCTCGTTGGCATCATCATCATCGTCCCAACCCTCGGAATTGGCGATATGACCTCACTGTTCAACTGGCTTATGCGCCTCAATGCCGTGGTCATGCCACTGCGATACCTTTGGGTATTCGTAGCTTATATGGCTCTGAAACGCGCTGCGGAAGGGTTGTTCACTTCCCAGTATCACTTTACCAGGAATCGTGTGCTTGGTTTCATCGTAGGCGGCTGGTGCTTCGCCTTCACGGCCTTCGCCTGCCTTATGGGCATGTTCCCGCGCGGCATAGAAGCATATACCAGTGAATGGTGTTTCCAGCTTGCGCTTAATATTCTCACACCGATGCTACTTTTAGGCATTGGACTGATATTTCCCAAACTTACAGGCAGAAAAGCCTAAATGATATTCATCTCCAATAAAAATCATTAAAACAGCAAGTTCCCAAAATTGCTGCAAACAACAAACAAAAATCCGCTATTTCCTATATTACTATAGAGAATAGCGGATTTTTATTTGTTATTTTCCCCTAATAATTCAAGAACCACTATGAAGTCAGCACCGTTAAAGAGTTATTTACTTTTTATCATAGGTTCGGTACATCTGGATAGGCTCAGGATTATCCTCTATGGTCCAGACCCCGCATGGACAAACACCGGCACAGATACCACAGCCGATGCAGCGCTCCGAATCTGAAACGTATTCATAACTTCCATCCTCATACGCAACGCGCGAGATGGCCTTTTCCGGGCAGGATTCCAGACACATCTTGCAGTCCCGGCATGTGCCGCAGCTCACGCAGCGGTTGTAATCCTCCGATGCATCTGGCAGGCTGCAATGATGACATTTTTCAAAATACGCCCGGGAAATGCGCTCTGCCGGTATCTGCTCTTTCTGTGGGAAGGCTTTCTTCTCACGCCCCATAACATACGCATCCGCATAAAAAGCCGCCTTGATAGCATCACCGATTGCGTCGGTCAGGCGTCCAGGTTTTATCACATCACCCGCAGCGAATACGCCTTCCATAATGGCTTTTTCCTTGTCCGGAACAAGCCAGGTATCACGAAATTTCTGGATACCTGCATCCTTGGGAAGATAATCAAGTACAGGAGCCTCCCCAATGGAAACGATGATCTGATCTGCTTCGATGAAGCGCCCATCGTCCGCATAAATGCCTGCATCTGTTATTTTCGTCGTCATGAACGGCCATATAAGCTTGCCGCCCAGTTCCTCGACATGGCGGATTTCCCGTGCAAAAGCAGCCGGCTTTTGCACGTCGATCGCTACAACGCTTTCCGCCCCCATCTGGTAGGCCCCGACCACCGTATCCATGCCTGAGTTGCCACAGCCTATGACCACAACATGCCTGCCAACAGCCGGATGCTCTCCCCGGTTCACCTGCTTGAGGAAATCTATCCCCATGGTCAGTTTTTCCTTGCCTTCCCAATTGAAGAAACGGGATTCATGCCCGCCGGTAGCAACAATGATCGCATCATGCTGCTCGCGTATCTTATTGAATTTCACATAATCGACCTTACAGGAAGTCACGAATTTCACACCCATATCCTCGATATGTTTTAGCTCTGTTTCCAAAAGCTCATGCGAGAGACGTCCACGCGGTATAACCTGCTCGAGCTTGCCGCCGATATGTTCGGCATCATCATATACCGTAACCTCGTGTCCCTTGCGGATAAGCTGCCATGCGGCAGAAAGACCCGCTACACCACCGCCGATGATGCCGATTTTTTTACCGGTCCTGATTGTAGGCGGTTCTAACTTGGTATAAGCTGATTTAAAACCAAGCTCCCCTATTTGTACTGCTTCATCAATTTTACCGCGTGTGCAACCATCCATACAGGGATTCGGGCAAACCGAACCGCAAACCGAGCCCGGAAATGGTGTATATTCGAGTACAAGCTTATAGGCTTCTCCGAGCTTGCCTTCACGCAGCAAATCATAGCGGCGCTGCGTTGGGATACCCGTCGGGCAATTGAATTCACATGGGGCCGCGAACTTCGCATTATCCCAGGAGGGCACCTGCAAACGATAAAGTCCCGTATTTACCGTATTCTTCACTTCAAAGTCATCCATAGCAACATCACTGAATATGCCCCCCTTAATCCATTCGTTCAAACGGAACTCCTTGAGTTTTGGGGCCGCCTTTGGCTTTTTTTCCTCAAAGGTCAGCGGGCATAGTTTTTTCCACTGCTTCCAGTCTGAAAACTCCGCACGAAGCTCCGGCTTGTCGATAGCTGTCAGGAAATCTCCCATGCCGCCTTCCAGAAAAGCAACATCTTCCTCATCGAGCGCCAGGCATTTTATATCGGCCGGATAAGTGCTGATGGGCCCGCGTACATAGACAAGACCTCCCACCATACCAACACAGGCACGTTGTCCAAGCACAGACTCAAATTTCTCGCTGTCATAACCACAGACGACTGCACGTCCACCGCCCATAAACTCGAAGGAAAAGCTGCCTACATTCTTTAGAATCCAAAGCTCCGGTTCTTCATAAAGCGGATCATGCTTCATGAGTGAACCGGTACGCGTCCCCGCACGACCGCCGATATAAATCCTGCCGCCCGCGGAGCAATGGCCTGCCGTATCACCGGCATCACCCTTTACTGTGATAATACCACCGGCATTGAGCCAGCCGACATCCGCTGAAGTCGAACCATCGACAATGATTTCCGTATTCGGCAGACACATGGAGCCCACACGCTGACCGGCATTCGTCACATGAAAGTGCAGGGTTTTCCCCTCGGGATGCCATAACGGACCGCCAATATCATGCTGACCGGAGGCCGCTATATCAAATTCTGTTTCGCCGTTCTGCACAGCTTCACCAATCGCGAGCAGCAGATCCTGCGTGGACATGCGCTCATGCCCTTTGATTGTCTCTATTTTAAACATATTCGCGTTTCCTCCTCAATTAGCATACGTACTGGATACCAAGCTTGTCCGCAATGGACTTGTCCGTCGATACAAGTGCATCACTGCGTCCGACCGGCAGCGAACTATTGCCGATAGGCGCCATGAGTTTACGCAGCTCTGCATCGAATGCAAGCACATAGTCGACAATCTTCTGTGCCCCACGGTCGATATCAAGACGCTTGACCAGACGGGGATCCTGCGTGCAGATACCCATCGGGCATTTGCCGGTATTACAGGAATTACAGCGTCCGTGTTCATTTCCTATGCAGCCAAGCAGCTGTATGAGTATCTTGCCACAAAACACCCCGTTGGCGCCCAGACAGATCATTTTAAAGGCATCCGCAGCTGCATTTCCCGTCATACCGATACCGCCGCCGCCGAACAAAGGTATCTGGCCCTGCAGCCCCTGCTTCACGGCTGCCAGATAACAATCACGGATTTTGGAAACGATTGGATGGCCGGTATGATCAAGCGAGATTTCATTCGCTGCGCCTGTGCCGCCCTGGATACCATCAATAAAGAATCCACCGCAAATCTTATACGGATCGCGAAGCAAATTATTATATACAGACACTGAAGTAGCAGATGCGGCACATTTGATAGCAACCGGCACACGGAAGCCGAAGGCTGCATTAAGCGAAAGATGCATCTTTTGAACAGACTCCTCTATGGAATAGAGTCCCTGATGATTCGGCGGAGATGAAAGCGTAGCCTTCGGCACACCACGAATCGCCTGCACATGCTCCGCAACCTTGGCTGCGGGCAGAAGGCCTCCATCCCCCGGTTTCGCACCCTGGCCGATTTTGATAAGTATGCCGCCCGGATCCGTTACCATATGCGGCATAGCCTTTATGATACGGTTCCAGCCAAAATGTCCGGAAGCAATCTGGATAATGAAATACTTAAGATGCTCGGATTCAAGCAGCTTGACCGGCATCCCACCTTCCCCAGAGCTCATACGGACCGGCAGGCCGCATTTCTCATTGAGATAGGCTGTAGCCATTGCTACAGCCTCCCAGGCGCGGGTAGAAAGTGCACCAATGGACATATCTGAAAAAATAAGCGGATAAACCCAGTCAACCGGCGGTGTCTTTTTCGCCATGACCAATTTGCCGTTCTCCACCCTGAAGGGAAGTTCATGCGGTGAAAGTACACGCCCGAAGGGTGCACGAATGTCAAAGGTATGCCGCTGCGAATCAAGTGACGGATCCGTCATCTGGCTGATACGACCAACGATGATATGGTCCAATGTGCGCTGCGCATTGAGATTCGTACGTCCACCGCGTTTGATTGGACCGTTGTCGCGGGAAAGGAGTGCCTTGCGTTCATCCGGATTGCGCACCGGGCGGATTGCGTTATTTGGGCAGATACGCTCACACATGCCACAGCCCCGGCAGGCATTGGCAATGCTGGCATCCTGCTTGATTATAGCACGCGCAATATGACGATGCTCCGGCTCTGGCTGGCTTTTCTCCGAAATCGTGATGGACTGGCTCTGTACTGCAACCTTTATAGATTTGAAAGTACAAGTAGCAACACAACTGCCGCAAAGTGTACAGCGTTCAGCATTATATTCTATTTTCCAGGGCAGATCATTGATTGCTATATCCTGCGTTTTTACTGTTTCCATCTTTGTACCTCCAGTTCGTTGTCAATGACGACGACTTCACGTTCATTCGGATAAATATCCTGTGTCATATCGCGATTCGGCATGATCTCATTGAGTCCGCAAACCTCTGAAGAAATTGCCACCATTGTATCATCACGTCCCACAACGACTGGACGCAGTTTCTTCGAATCGCAGCAGGTAATCATGCGCGTATCCGGCAACGTAGCAATAATCGTATTCGGTCCATTGATTTCCAGATGAGCCAGCGACTGACGGATTGCCATCAAGATCTCCTTATCGGGGCGCTTCTCTATTTCCTCGAAGGGTAGCGGCGTGATCACATGCTTGTAATAATCGAGTGGCCATTTGAGCTCATGCAATACATAATGCAGCGTATAAAGGAAATTCTGCGAATCAGACTCAAACCCAATATAACCGCGATGCAGCGATTTCTGGAACTCTTTGTTTTTTGTATAGAAGGTATTTTCACCATTCGCGCAAAGTGTATAGCCTTGAAGAAAAAAGGGATGTGCCGCATAACGCACGATATCATAGTTCGTATTCTGACGGCACTGCGCAACAATATTCTTCGCAATAAGACAGCCGTTATCATCCCAAAGGCGAAAATAAGTAGCAATATCACGTGGATCGCCGATTTCCTTGAGTGTGAGTACATCGGGCCAGAACGAATAAACAAATCCTTCTTTGGCTTCCTCAAGTATTTTGCGCAGTGCCAGACGCGTATCAAGAAGCAAATCCTCTCTCTCTGCTTGTGTTTTTTCATTATAATACTCCGGATAATCATAATTGCGGAATATATAGTATGGCATAGCCTGTATATCCAGACCCGGCTCCTTGTTCGGTACCGGAATCCACTCCGCAAGCTGTGTAAAGTTATGACTATCCATATATTCTTCTACAAGCTCAGCCCCATGCTGTGTGCAGGCCAGCGACAGCAGCGGTTTATCCTTATAATCAGAAAAAATACCATATAGGTCCTGCATGACCATGGCAAAACCCGAATTATCATGCCCCTCCTGCTGTGGAAGCATAAGATGCAATGCCTTGGATGGATGCACCGGCACCTTACTTTTGATTGAACCAATTCTGCACATAATCCTCTCTCCTTCAATACTGCAAACATTAACCGCGCTTATTGCCCGGCAGCGAAAAAAAGACCGTATAACAGCTGGCAACTGCTATACAGTCTTCAGCGCCATTGCCGATACACGTACCCTGAAAGAAAATGCATCTGGAAAAATTCTCCGATCTGAATGGCCGATACCTCTCAATATGCAAAGTATTGCTTTTTCCACTTAATAAACACATTTGTCTTTACTCATTACATTTTAATGTAACGCAACTATAATTATAAAAACCTATGGCATCGCTGTCAATATGCATATTCAAACTTAATATTCTGAAAAATTTTCTATAAGTGTCTGTAATTGCAAGCTTTTTGTTTTATAATTATGTATTATTATTCATTTATGTGAATTTTATTCATCATGTAAAATTGTATACAAAAAATTAAAATGTCTATTAACGGCGTTATTACAGCATTGTTATCTTTTTTTCTTACTATGCTAAAAAAATATGTATTGTATTGTTTTACGGTATACAATAATACAGTATATTAACGAGTGGACGGATTCCATGTTTTATGTATTTTGTATTTTTTTATTTTAACTGAAAATAACAAGACAGGAAAACAATTTTTCTCGTTTTCCTGTCTTGTTATTTAAAAATGAAATCAGATTTCTGTCAGATATTCCTTTTTGAAACTAAATCCCCAACCGGATTCTTCTCTGGGATATGCAAAGCCATTGTCAATATGCATCGGATTATCAATGATATTATCGATCCAATCAAAGGATTCGGAACCATATGCATTCGGCACTGTGCAAAGAAGCGGCACATCATAATCCTTATAGTAATGTGGCAATACCGGTAAATTATAAGCATTTGCCAAAAGAGCAGACGCCCGCCAGGCTTCCACACCACCCAGACGAATGATATCCGGTTGCCAAAGGTCAAGTGCATTACGCGCAATAAGGGCTTTGAGTGCCTCTACATCATATTCGCGTTCACCCATTGCTAACGCAATACCAGTCTTTTGCCGGAGCAGCTGATAACCATCAAAATCCGTATGTCCGACAGGTTCCTCAAACCAATGAATATCATACTGCGCAGCTAATGTAGCGAGCTTAATCGAATTTGATACATTCATTCCCTGATTCGCATCCATCATGATCCTCAGGTGTGGGCCTGCTGCTTCACGTACTTTACGCAATCTGTTCAAATCACGTTCCATAGCAGGAGAACCAACTTTTATCTTAACAGAAGTAAAGCCTCTTTTCTGATATGCAAGCACTTCTTCCAATAGTTCTTCATCACTATACGATATCCATCCGCCGCTGCCATATACAGGAACCCTATCACAAGTCTTCCCAAACAGCTTCCATATCGGTTGATCTAAAGTTTTCGCCCATGCATCCCACATAGCCACATTGATTGTCGCCAAAGCCCATTTCTGAAGACCTGTAATACCAAAATACTCCATTTCTATTTCATAGTCTTTTATTACCTTCCCGGTATCCTCAACATTATAACCGACAACAAAGTTTTTAATATCACGCATTGCCCCCGCTATAGCATTGGGCGAATAATGAAATGACAGCAAATATCCCTGTCCTGTAATACCATTGTCCAATTCGATTTCAGCAACCAAAAACCCAATCTCTGGTATCTGATGTGTTGAATCGGCAATTGGCTTTGAAAGAGGAGATACCGCCCGATAAATATGAACTTGTTTGATTTTTGCCATTTTAAATCCATCCTTTGTATTTATTTATTATTTTGAACCTCAATCGGTTCAATTTCACCCAGACCAAAAAAATATGTCAAAGCGCCAATCAGCGTCCCTATTCCCGATACAATGAGTGCCGGAATAAAGGAACCTGTAGCAGCAATAATAGCTCCCGTCACAATTGGTCCCAAAACGCCTCCGATATTCGACACACAATTCTGTAACCCGCCAAGGACAGACGTCATATTGCGTGGTGCAATATCTCCCGGCAAAGACCAGACCGCACAAGCAGCAAAGACCAGTCCACCATAGGAAATTGATAAGAGTGCAACAGACACAATGACGCTATCTGTCAAGCCTGCAAAAATAATCAGAGTTGCAACCAACATGCCTCCAACCAAATTAATCTTACGTGCCTTAGTCAAAGAACCGGTCTTTTTGTAAATATAGTCAGAAAAGAACCCACCAAAAAGCTCTGCAACAATACCAACCAGTGGCGGAATCATTGCCACCCATCCCATCGTCATGATTTTCATACCACGTTCCTGGACCAAATACGCCGGAAACCAGGTCATGAAAAAGTACACCGAATAGTTCAACATAAAAAATCCAACACACATAGCCTTAACATTTCGATATTTCAAAAGCTCATACCATTTCATTGGCTGAACATGATCTATACCTTCTTTTTTAGCTTGACCATCCCGTATATAGGACAATTCCTGCGAATTGATTTTTTTATGTTGTTCTGGTTCATGATAATACCAAATCCATAGTCCCGCCCATAAAAGACCTAATCCGCCGGCAAGTAAAAAAGGAATCTGCCAGCCATATGAAGCAATCAGCCATACAACCATCGGCATCGCTATTGCTGTGCCTACCTTCGTTCCACTATCCCATAAAGCGGAAACTTTAGCGCGTTCACTATCCGGAAACCATTTTGCGGTAATACCTGCATTCGACGGAGGGCCTGCCGACTCCCCAATACCCATCACAGCACGTGCGATTATAAATCCCAATGGCGTCCTGGATAAAGCGGTTGCTGCTGTGGCTAAAGACCACCAAATAACTGCACCAAAAAGTGTAATCCTTTGCCCAACTTTATCAGCTAACCACCCTGCTGGTATCTGGCATAATGCGTACGTAAAGAAAAATGCCGACATAACCAAACCCATTTCCTGCGCATCAAAACTAAATTCTTTCATTATGAAAGGAGCTGCTGCCGATAAACAAGTCCGGTCTAGATAGTTAATAACTACGCCTCCCCACATCAAAGCTGCGATTTTCCATCGTACATTGCTCTTCTGTGCTGTTTGTACTAAATTCATCTTTTCACCTTCTTCAAAATTTTTTGTAAACGCAATACGCTCCTTTCTGAATTTAGATCCTGTCTAAATTCTTCTTCATATTACTTTAATGCAACTTCCATGCCAAAAAAAAGATGCCCGTATTGCGGCATCTTTTCATAATACATTTAGTTTTATGTTTCATAATAATACATTTATGTTTTATTATGAAACTTTCTCCATAGAGTAGCACGGCTGATTCCTAATTGAGCGCAAACCTGCGTAATATTCATCGTTTTTAATAATTCATTATAAACTGCCAACTCCATCTGCTGCAAAGAAGCCGTCTTAGGAACATGGATATATTCTCCTTCTTCCAGCGGACTCTCCAATAATTCGTTTATCTCCGCTGCGTCAATATCGTCATGATCGCCGCAAGCAAGAACTTCTGCTAAATTTATTAATTCCCGGATATTTCCTTTCCAAGAGTAATTTTGCAGAATTTTTACAGCCGCCGGAGTAAAATCTATGGTTCTATTGGTATCTTTTAAAAAGCGTGTGATTTGATATCGTAAAAGATACATAATATCTTTACTCCGCTGCCGCAAGGGTGGAACATTCAATTTTAAGACCTTAATCCGATAATACAAATCCAGCCTGAATTTTTTTTCTAAAGCCAATTGATATATATCCTGATTCGTTGCACAAACGATACGAATATCGACAGGGATGACCTTATCGTCACCCACACGCATAATTTCTCTCTCCTGTAAAACGCGCAATAGTCTCACCTGAATGGAAGCAGGCATCTCTTCAATTTCATCAAGAAAAACGGTCCCTCCGTTAGCCATTTCAAAAAAACCTTTTTTCCCCCCACGGCGTGCACCAGTGAAAGCTCCTTCCACATAACCAAATAGCTCGCTCTCCATAAGGCTCTGTGGTATTGCGCCACAATTGACTGAAACAAACGGACCATCCTTACGCGAGCTCGCCTGATGAATTCCCTGCGCTAATAAGTCCTTGCCAACACCGGTTTCACCATTTAATAAAATAGTGGACGTACTTCTCGCATATTTTTCGGCTTTTTTGATAAGGGCCTGCATATTCTCATCTATAGTCACCAAATCCTTAAACGCTTTTTTTGCATAAAGGCCCTTATGATATGACGCAATTCTTACCTGACGCTCAATATCCTGGATATTGCTGGCTTCGCGAATAACAATCAGATTTCCTTTATTGATGTTTCTGACCAAAAGTGGTGTAACACGAATAATAATTTTTCTTCCATACATGGTGGAAATCTTATTTTTTTCTTTAATATCTAAAAGTTTTTGAATTAATGCCTCATCTATGTTCCCCAGTAAATCACGTGCAGCTTTATTACTAAGTGTTACTTCTCTTTTTTCGGAAATAACCACGATTCCATCTTCCGTATTATCGATAATCGCCATAAGCTGCGCATTGCGAAAGCCCTCATCCTGTCTGGCATAAAAAATTGTCAAAGCCTCTGTCATGGCTTTGCGGATAGATGTCTCACTTGAACAGAGCAGCTCAGAAGGAATCTGATTTTGCGACGCGGTCCTGCAAGCCAGTTCACACCCAACAATAGCCTCGATACCACTATGTGCTAAAATATTGACTTCCTTAACGATTTCCTCATCATTTTTACAAGGCCGGAAATATATTTGGCTTTTCAGAACCGAAAAATCCATCTGCGAATCATCCAATAAGCTTGAACGGCTGACAATACCTATCTTTTTAGCATCTGTTTCGTTCATTATTTTTTGCAACGACATAAAAATTTCCTTGAACGTAATTTTAATTTTTACGATGGAACGGCCTTTAAGCTGACTTAAATCCTCTGCTGTTCCTCCCCGACTGATGATAACAGTGACTTCCGGATACTCCAGAGCAATATTTAATGCTTCTTCATTTCGTCCAACCTTAATGATAAAATCATTGCTTCCCTTTGCTTGTGCAACCTCCGAAGCCATTTCTGCCATATCAAAAAACGGTGCAAAAAAAAGTATTTTATTTTGCAACATAATCTCCCCTTAGCATTTATATCGTCATCGTTGCTTTTCTCTTACTACCGCACATCCCGCTCATATTGTAAGATTCTATAGAAAGCAACACCCGCTTTATTAAGCGAAATAAAAGAACCTACCCTGGTATCTAAAACCTGCCTGGCTCACTATGCAAAATATTTTTTTATATAACTATGATAAAAACCTCTGCTGTAACAACAACAGAGGTTTTTCTAAACTTCTAAAAAGGCCTGTTTTCTGCCTTTCCATACACACTATTTATTTTTTTATCTTATCTTCGGCAGGCTTCTTTATGACATTATCCTGCTTCACCGCCATATCGCTTTTGCCCTTAAAGACACCGCCATCATCAATCTTAAGCATCCGCACTCTGACATCCCCTACAAGCTGTCCCGTAGAATAAATGCACAGGCTTTCCTTAACATTGGCATTGCCTGTGATGATACCTGCCACTACAAGATTACCTGACTGAACATCCCCTACAACTACACCGGTCTCACCAATTACTGCATTACCCATAATGGAAATGCTGCCATCAATGCGTCCATCGATACGAACATTTCCGTCTCCATTGAGTTCACCTTTAATACAAGTATTTTTACCGATAATAGTTTCAATATCATTTGTATTAACGGTCTCATCCATGCGTTTTTTTACAGTATTAAACATATATGTCCTCTTTTCCGCTGCTTATTTGTCCTGCCTTATAAATAATTTACCGGATTAACGACCTGTCCATTCACATGTACTTCATAATGCACATGCGGGCCTGTACTGAAGCCTGTACTCCCCATATAGGCAATAACCTGCCCCTTTTTAACAGACTGTCCCACACTTACAACAACTTGCTGCGCATGTCCATAACGTGTCATAATACCATTGCCATGATCAATATCTACCATATTTCCATAACCACCGGAATTCCAGCCAGCCGCAGTAACAACGCCATCTGCTGTCGCCACGATGGGTGTACCATAATCATTGGCGATATCTATCCCAGGATGGAAATCAGAGCCGCCCCAGCGGAGGCCATATGGAGAACTCACATCTCCATGCGCCGGCCAAATAGAAGGCTGTGCCGCCTGCATCCCCTGCTGCACAGCAATAACCTGCTGCTGTTCCTTCATGGTTTCTTTAAGTTGCTCCAGACTGGCTTTTTTCGCAGCGATATTTTTTTCGATGTTATCCAAAGCTTCCCGTACATTTTTTACATCTGGTGGTACCCATGGACCACCCTGTCCATTGTGTGTACCGTCCCCTTCTGATGTATCGCCGCTCCCGGCCGATGTATCATCCGTACCCGACAAACGGCGCAATTCATTCTCCGTCTGCGTAAGCTGATCCATTTCATCCTGCAGTTCATTTGCTTTCTTCGAAAGCTGCAAAAGCTGCTCCTGCTGAATATTATTAACCTGACGCAACTCGCCAATCTCAGATGCATCATCTTTGGCTCTTAATGTGCCATATGTAGTATAGCCAAATGCGCCCACAAAAAGTAACGCACCCACAACAACCGAGGCTGCGCCATATTTCAGCAAACGAATTGGTAAACGTATACTACGTATAGTCTCACCCTGATGCGGAATAATTTTAACTGTATATTCCCGATTATCTGGTATTTTTTCCTGCTTTTCCAAAAAAAATCCCCCAAACACACTGCTCCATCTTCTTCAGATGTCATCAAATCTTATAGTTTCTGTTTCCCTCCCTGGATTTCATAAATATTATATAAGGCTCCGCCTAAATAAAAGGATTTATGCCATCTCATTATAACACAAATCCTCTATTTTTTAAAGGTTTTTCAAAAACCAGACATCAGCATTCGCTGTTTACAGCTATTCCAATAGCTTCCTCTTCTTCCTGACTCAGGGTATATTTCGAAATACCATTCTCAATAGGCTTCACATAACTCCGTGAATCCTCTCGTCCAAAAATACTTGAAAGTACGACTCCATTTTTATGTGAATCGAGGAGCGCTACCGCATAGCTCAAATCACTCCCCATATCCTCAAAGGCCCGGAAACGTACAACTCCTACCTTAGTGATTGCTGTCTTCAAAAGCGCATTCATTTGTTTACTTTCTGCCCCTATTCTGGCATTTTCCGCCGCAACCACCTTTGTTTCAGCAATATGCTGCATAAGCATTTGCTCAATATTTTTTCCATCCTGTCCTGCCATCATGATTTCATAACGTTTCTTCATAGCAGACAGATGCAAATATAGATTAATAATAACAACATACATAATAATGACGAGGATTCCTAACCCCCCGACAATATAAAACATATTTTGCATCATAAAATCCACAATCATTGCATTACTCATGAAAATTCATTTCTCCTTTTTAAAACCATCCCAACCATACTAAAAAAATTGCCAATGGTAAGCTGGGTAAAAGATTTGCCAATTTGATTCTTATAATTTTCAACATTGTTAAAGAAATCGCAATAATAAGCACACCCCCTGTGCCGCTGATTTCCGCCAACATTGAATCCGTAACAAGATTTTGCAAGGCTGCAGCTGCCAGTGTAATAGCTCCCTGATAAAGAAGCACCGGTACCGCTGCCAGCATAACCCCAATCCCCATCGAAGCAGTAAAAATCACCGATATCGTACCGTCAATCAGAGATTTTGCATAAATAATGGACGCATCGCCTGTGAGTCCTTCCTGTATACTTCCTATGATTGCCATAGCTCCAATACAATAGACGAGCGATGCCGTTACAAATCCTTTGCCTACATCTCCAAAACGCGAGCCAATCATACGGGTCAACAGCATTCCAAAGGCATTCAATCTTCCTTCAAGATCTACCAGCTCCCCAATCGTTGCACCAATAGCCAGGCTTAAAACAATAATCAGGCTGTTCTGGCTTGCCAAAGCCATCTTGATACCAATGAGCAGCACAGCTAAACCCATTGCCTGCATAATGATATTTTTGCAGCTCTCAGAAATTCCCATTCGAAGCAAAAGGCCTATGCCAGAACCAATAATAATTGCTATGAAATTTACCATAGCACCCTTCACGTAAAACATCCCTCCTCATAGAACAGGCTGCTATCATACAGACCTCTATTTTTTCCTATATTTGTTTCACGTGAAACACCTATATCATACAGAAAATTTTTGTGTTGGCGATAAAGAAACCTCCCGCAACATTTTTTTCTTTTTTTCAACCATATCCATTTTCTTCTGTGTCAGCGTTTCAATAATCCTGTCCAGATCCTCTGCTGTATAGAACTCAATTTCAATTTTGCTTTTTTTCTTGCCGGGATAAATTTTTACCTGTGTACCAAATAACATTTTTAATTGGTTTTCAGCTTCTGATACAAAAACATCTTTTTTTCTTTCTACAGGTACTGCCTGTTTTTCTCTCTTTTCAAAATAATCCGGTTCTGTTTGCAGGCGTTTCACCAAAGACTCTACCTTGCGTGCTGACAATTCCTCAGTAATTATATGATCTGCTAATTCAAATTGCAGCTCCTCATCTGTTATGGTCAAGAGGGGTTTAGCCTGTCCCATAGAGATACTGCCATCGGCCACATATGCCTGTACGCGCGGGCTGAGATTCAAAAGTCGTAAAAAATTTGCAATATGTGAACGGCTACGTCCAACCTTTTGAGCCGTCAGCTCTTGTGTCAGTCCAAAATTTTTGAGCAAATTTTCATATGCCTTGGCTTCCTCGATTGCATTTAGGTTTTCTCGCTGCAAATTCTCAATGAGTGCTACCTCTGTAACCTGTGCATCGGAGTATTCCCGAATAATGGCCGGAACCGTCTTAAGGCCTGCCAGTTTAGCGGCGCGAAAGCGACGTTCACCGGCAATAAGCTCATATCCCTGTGCAAGCTTACGTACAAGAAGAGGTTGCAGCACTCCATATTGCTGAATAGAATCCTTAAGCTCCTCAAGTGATTTTTCGTCAAATTCTGTACGAGGCTGATATCGATTTGCCTGTATCAATCCAAGCGAGATCTCCAATATTTTGCTTTTATCCGCAGCAAAAGACGGATTATCCAATAACGCTCCAAGTCCCTTTCCTAGTCCATGCACTTGCTTACTCATGTGAAATCACCTCGCTTGCAAGTTCTATGTAAACCTCTGCACCTTTAGAATGCTCATCATAGAACAATATTGGTTGTCCATAGGAAGGAGCTTCACTTAAACGAACCGTACGCGGTATCATCGTCTGATAAACCTTTTCCTTGAAAAATTTACGTACTTCATCAGCTACCTGTTCCGATAGTTTGGTACGAGAATCATACATCGTAAGTAATATACCTTCAATATCTAAATCCGGATTTAATTTATTTTGTACAAGCTCAACCGTTTGCAATAATCTTGAAACTCCTTCTAAAGCATAAAATTCGCATTGTATGGGAATTAACAAACTGTCCGCTGCCGTAAAAGCATTGAGTGTAAGTAACCCGACCGATGGTGGACAATCAATAAGAATATAATCATACGCATCGCGGATTTTATCCAGTGCTTTTTGTAAACGAATTTCCCGTAAATCTGCTGTAACAAGCTCGACCTCTGCACCGGCAAGGTCAATATTTGAAGGCAATAAATCCACCCCATACTCTGTCGAATAAATAGCCTTATGAATGTCCTCTCCATCAATAATGACATGATAAATTGTTGTCACTAAATCTGCTTTATCAATTCCATAACCGCTTGTTGCATTCCCTTGCGGGTCCATATCAGCTAAAAGCACTTTTTTCCCTTGTGCTGCCAGGCATGCACCAAGATTCACTGATGTTGTGGTCTTTCCCACCCCACCCTTTTGATTGGCCACCGCAATAATTTTTGCCAAAATCCGTTCACCGTCTTTCTTTTCATCCAACACGTATCTCTGTTCTAAATTCCACAACGTAATTTTATATTCCTGCATACGGTCAAATATTTGGGTTGTATTTCTTATATTATTAAATAAGCATAACAAAATATACAGAGAAGAACAAGATTTTATGATAAAATAAGTCATACGGATATTTTTTATGTTTCACGTGAAACTTTTTTGCATGAAGGGAGTTTAGCATGCCTGTATATAATGCTCCATTACTGGAAATCAATCAAAAAGAAACACGACGGTACGCTGGACTCATGAAGGCAACTTTCGATGAAGACATGATTGCCAGTGCCTGTCTGGAAGCCAGACTCCTTGCCAAACCGCAAGGAATCTGGCAAATCTACGATTATGATGCCAAAAATCAAATTGTATTGGGCAAGCCGTCTTTCACAATAAAAGGCGGAAAAATTGGTTTTCATTTAGCCGGAGCTGAGAAGGTGATACTTCTTGCAGTCACGGTCGGTGAGGATATCGAAAACACCGTAACAAAACATTTTAACGAGGGCCATTATGCATTTTCTATGCTGCTTGATGCAGCTGCTACAACCGCTGTAGAACAAATCGCCGACGCCATGGAGAAAACCATTCAGCCAAAAGCTGAGGCACAGGGATATAACATGCGCTGGCGCTTCAGCCCCGGCTATGGAGACTGGCCAATTGAGCAGCAGCCGGAGCTTATACGATTGAGTCAGGCCACCACGATTGGTATATCCCTGACTGAATCGATGATGCTTATACCAAGGAAATCCATCACAGCTATTATCGGGCTGATACGTGAAAATCCCGACTGCCGAAAAGATTTGCCTCATGGCTGTGCTGCCTGCAATAAGAAAGACTGCCTGTCCCGCTATAAATAAATTTTCTTGCGCATCTTTCCCTTATTAAGTATACTGGTTTAGTATAGATTAAGTTTTTTTAAAATAATATCTGTCGCTTATTTTTAATAGCTATGCAGAACATTATTTGTTATAGTATGATAAACCGATAAAAAAGGAGAAGCTTCCTATGATACATATTTTCGACGGTGCCACAGGTACTATGCTGCAAGCTGCGGGACTCAAACCTGGTGCCTGCCCGGAGCTCATCAATATTGAGCAGCCTGAAATGATTGAGGCTGTTCATCGTGCTTATATTGAGGCCGGAGCAACTATAATAGAAACAAATACTTTTGGCGCCACCTCATTAAAACTGGCACATTATGGACTTGCCGACCAAACAGTAAAAATTAACCAGGCTGCTGTCAAAGCAGCAAAAAAAGCTGCCCAGAACAGCGCAAAAGTTGCAGGCTCCATGGGCCCAACCGGTCGATTCATAAAGCCTTTGGGGGATCTTGATTTTGAAACAGCCTATGATGCTTACCATGAACAGGCAGCTGCTCTCGCTGGGGCCGGAGCAGATTATCTCATTATCGAAACCTCGATTGATATCCAGGAAATGCGTGCCGCCCTGCTGGCGGCAAAAGAAGTATGCCATCTGCCTGTAATTTGCCAGCTTTCTTACAGTGAAGACGGGCGTACGGTAACAGGCACAGATCCACAAACGGCAGCTATTACGCTGGACGCTTTAGGTGCTGATATCATCGGTGTAAACTGTTCCCTGGGACCTGAACAGTTGCTCCCCATTGTAAAAACACTGGCGGAAAATACAAACAAACCTATCAGCGTACAGCCAAATGCTGGCATGCCCTATTTAGAAAACGGACAAACTGTTTTTCCAATGACACCAGAGGATTTCGGTTATTGGGCACCAAAGCTTATCGAAGCCGGAGCCAGCTATATCGGCGGATGTTGTGGCACTACGCCTGCACACATCACGGCAATTGCCAAGGCCGCCTCGCAAACCATGGAACCCGAACACCAGGCAAAAAGAACAGGTCTCTGGCTCACCAGTCGCAGCAAAACTGTCTGTATCGACAGGGACCTCGCTACTGTACTGATTGGTGAACGTATTAATCCAACCGGACGCAAAAAACTTGCTGCCGAAATCAAAGACGGCTCATTGCTGTCTGTAAAAAAAGAAGCGATCGACCAGACACGCGCAGGCGCCAACTTACTTGATGTCAATATGGGCGTTGGCGGCATTGACCAGACTGCTGCCATGAAACAGGCAATCATCGAAATATCACAGATTTCAGATACCCCGCTGGTAATTGATACAAGTGATGCCGCCGCTCTTGAAGCCGGACTGCGTGCTTATCCCGGACGCGCACTCATCAATTCTGTAAGTGCCGAACCGGAACGCCTGGCGTCTTTTCTGCCGTTGGCTAAAAAGTACGGTGCAGCTATCCTGTGCCTGCCGATCACCGAGGAAGGTGTTCCAAAAACAGCAGAGGCTCGATGCGATACTATAAAAGATATTTTAAAAGCAGCCAAAAAAACCGGCCTACAAGATGGAGACTTTCTTTTGGACGCGCTCGTAATGACAATTGCCGCAGATACGGATGCGTGCAAAGAAACGCTCCATACCTTGCAGCTTTATCGTGAAGTATTTGGCTATCCCAGCACTATGGGACTCAGCAATATTTCATACGGCCTGCCCAACCGGCCTCTCATCAACAGTAATTTTTTTGCAATGTGTCTGGCTGCCGGCCTGGATGCTCCTATTATGAATCCTTACGATGATTCTATGCAGGCGACTCTGTCTGCAAGCGCTGCACTATTAGGCCGAGATCCAAATGGACGCGCTTACAGCCGTAATGAGGTAAATCAAAATGTGCCCAAGAAAGCCGCAACCGCTAAAATAATTGCTATGGATACTTTATCTGCTATCAAGGCCGCTGTAATTGACGGTGAAAAAGAAGGAATCGGTGCTCTGATTGAAAATGCGGTCAAAGAAGGCAAGGATTCCAATGAAATTACCGAAAAGTCTCTTACGGCAGCGATGAATGATATTGGTGTGGATTTTGGTGCCGGGCGTGTATTTCTGCCGCAAGTATTGCTCTCTGCGGAAGTTATGCGGGAAGCCTTCCAAAAGCTCAGAGAACTACTGCCTGCGCAAAAAGCGCAAAACAAAGGTACTGTCGTCATGGCAACCGTCAAAGGTGATGTACATGACCTGGGCAAGAATATTGTATCTGCACTTCTTGCCAACAGTGGATTTAAGCTGATTGATCTGGGCAAGGATGTAGATTCTGCAGCTATTGTTCGTACGGCTATAGAAACAAATGCTGATATTGTAGGGCTTTGTGCACTCATGACGACGACCATGGTACAAATTGATAAGGTTGTCCAGGAACTTCATGCGGCTGGCAGTCCAGCCAAAGTCATGGTTGGCGGAGCTGCTCTCACACAGGAATATGCCGATGCGGCAGGTGCCGATGCCTATGCATCGGATGGTGTCGTTGCGGTGGATCTTGCTAAGAAAATGGTGAAAAAATAACAGCAGCCGCGGATATTGTTTCACGTGAAACAGTTCCGCGGCTGTTGTTTACACGAATATTATGCCATCAGCTTAAAATTTTTGCCAGACGCACATATTCCGGATCCAATTCTTTTTTATTTGTTACCGCATCATTTAAATCAATACTGACAACCTTCCCCTGGTTGAAGCCAAACACAACATCTGAAAGGCCTGATATAAGCCCTAAAGCAGCTTTTTCGCCAAGCTGGCTTGCCTTGACACGATCCGCAACACTCGGTGAGCCGCCTCGCTGGATATGTCCCAGTACCGAGACACGCGTATCAATCTGCGTCTTATCCGCAATTTGTTTGCCAATTTCTATGCCACTGCCGACCCCTTCCGCGATTACAACCAAACAATAACGTTTACCATTTTCATATGCTTTTTTGATACCTTGGCAAATATCATCAATATTAAATGGTTCCTCTGGCACAAGCACATATTCAGCACCACCGGAAATACCTGCAACCATAGCAAGCCATCCACAGCGGCGCCCCATAACCTCAAGTACGACGATACGCCGATGGGCAGAAGCTGTATCGCGCAGCTTGTTAATAGCATCAATGATTGTATTCGCTGCTGTATCCGAACCAATCGTATAATCCGTACCCCAGACGTCATTATCGATTGTCCCTGGTAAACCGACAATCGGAATATTATGCTCCGTACTGAGCTTCTGCGCGCCGCGCAGGCTGCCATCGCCGCCAATAATAACAAGTCCCTGTATCCCATGCTTTAAAAGATTCTCATATCCTAGTGTGCGCCCTTCTGGCGTTTCAAAACGCTTACAGCGTGCTGTCCCTAAAAAAGTGCCTCCACGCTGGATGATATCTCCTACATTTTTTGATTGCAGCTCAAATATATCATCATCACACATACCACGATATCCATTATTGATTCCCCATACACGTACTCCCTCAAACAATGCTGTGCGAACGACAGCCCGCGCTGCTGCATTCATTCCAGGACTGTCCCCACCACTTGTCAACACCGCAATACTTTTTAACATATCAAAATCCCCCCTATATACTATATAGTATCTATTGGATAAAAACTTATACTCATAAACCTCTTATATCATATCACATAAAATTGTGTAAGAAAACAATCCCCTGAAAATTCATTTTTTGCACATATATAAAATAAAATCAACTATACATTCTTGACAAAATTCCTTCACAATGATACATTGAACTCAGTGTTGTACGACTGACGGAAGTGGAATAGACCACAGGAAGTACAGCAGCAATAAGCCGACCGTCTGGGCATAGCCTTGTTTACGTGTGGGCTTTTTTTGTATTCCAATCAAATAAAGGAGTTAAGAAAATGAATGAACTGGAACTAAAATATGGCTGCAATCCAAATCAAAAACCAGCAAAAGTATTTATGAAAAAGGGAGAACTGCCTTTCACCGTTCTTAACGGAAAACCCGGCTATATTAATTTACTGGATGCCCTGAACAGCTGGCAGCTCGTCCGCGAGCTAAAAGAAACTACCGGACTTCCCGCAGCAGCTTCTTTTAAGCACGTCAGTCCTGCAGGCGCTGCTGTCGCTGTTCCACTTTCTACTGTATTAGAACAAGTATACTTCGTGGAAGGCATCGATCTTTCTCCTATTGCTACAGCCTACATCCGGGCACGCGGTGCTGACCGGATGTCATCCTACGGCGATTTCGTCGCGCTTTCTGATGAATGTGATGCCCAGACCGCATCCTTTCTCGCCCGCGAAGTATCCGATGGCATCATTGCTCCTGCTTACTCAGAAGCAGCTCTGGAAATATTAAAAAACAAACGTAAGGGAAACTACCTCGTCATACAGATAAATCCTTCCTATGACCCAGAGCCACTTGAACATAAGCAGGTATTCGGCGTATGCTTTGAGCAAAAACGTAATGACATTAAAATCACGGAAGAGTGCCTGCAGGAAATTCCGACCCAAAATAAAGATATCCCTGCTCCAGCTAAACGTGACCTTCTCATTGCACTTATCACACTGAAATATACACAATCGAATTCTGTATGCTATGTAAAAGATGGCCAGGCAATCGGCATAGGCGCCGGGCAGCAATCGCGTGTACACTGTACCCGTCTCGCAGGAAACAAAGCCGATGTCTGGTATCTCAGACAGAATCCAAAGGTACTTCATCTGCCTTTCAAAAAAGATATACGCCGTCCGGATCGCGACAATGCAATTGATGTCTACATTTCCGATGAATGTATGGACTTGCTTGGCACGGAGGATTGGAAACGGGTTTTTACCGAAAAACCGTCCATACTCACAAAAGAAGAAAAAATGTCCTGGCTGCATAAATCTGCCGGTACAGCCCTCGGTTCTGATGCTTTTTTCCCCTTTGGCGATAACATCGAGCGTGCACATAAAAGCGGTGTAAGCTACATTGCCCAAAGCGGCGGTTCTATCCGTGATGATAATGTTATAGAAACTTGTGACAAATATAAGATAGCCATGGCTATGACGCATATTCGTCTTTTTCACCATTGATGATTCACCTGCTTATATTAGAATAATGCTTGTACACAAAAAATAAGTATCACCCTGGCTAACTCACCGACAATAAAGACAATATAAAAATATAAGAAGTTCTTTCTTGGGGCTGTCGCATAAAGAAATTTTTCGCCATATATTGTGAGCTTTACGTAAACGAATCACACGATATGCTGGAATTTTTGTTTAGCGCAACAGCCCCGTTTTTTTTTACAAAAAAATATGATTTGTATTATTCTTACCCATTTTAAAATAATATTACAAATCAACATGAATTCTAATAATTGGATGTTATCCTATACATATAGAAAGATTCCCCCCCAATATATATCATTTTAACCTGTTTAAGCTAAAGGAGAAAATTTATTATGATGCATATAGTAAAACAACTAATGTCACTGACCTTAGGTCTGTTAATGCTGATTGGTCTTTATGCCAGTATTTCTGAAGACTCTCCATTATCGCTTGAAAATATGTATCATAATGTTCAGAGTACCGTCCAGAATAATCCAAATATCCGTACCGCAAACAGAATGGAAACTTTTTTTAATAATTTTTAAAAAATTTACATGATATGTACCCACTTTAAAGTTGATGCATAACAAAAGCCCTGATTTTTTAGTCAGGGCTTTTGTTATGCATCAACTCTCTTATCAACACTCTTTTTTGATGCACGCCGTCACAGTCAAAAAACAATATACAGCTTGACAACTAATCATGTTAGTTTTATTATTATCATGGTTAGTTTTATAAGAAAGGATATTTTTACTATGAGATTAAAATTAAATCGAAAAATCATTATAGAAACTGCGGCAGAAATTGCCGATCAGCAAGGCTTTGATGCAGTTACTCTGACTGCTGTTGCTGAAAAACTGCAAATAAAAAAACCCTCGCTTTACAATCACCTTGAAAGTATTTCCGAACTGCGCTGCGAATTGGTTATTTTTGCAAGTTTACATTTAAAAGAACGCCTTGCTGCTGCTGCTATTGGTAAATCTAAGGAAGATGCCATCCTTGAGATTGCCCGTATTTATCGGCAATTTGCCCATGAGCATCCGGGACAATATCAATCGATTATGGCCTCCTCCTGGGAATATAAAGAAACTCCCTCATTCAAAATTGCGACAAAAGAATTGATGGGGGTATTACGTGCTGTTTTATGTCATTATAATCTGCATGATGAGGATTTAACACATGCGGTTCGCGGTCTGCGCAGCATTATGCATGGTTTTGTTTCGCTTGAAGCTTCTGGCTGGTTTACACAGGGAGCAAAAAGAGACGAAAGCTATCTCCAACTGGTTCGCACTTTTATTTATGGTGTTGAAAAACTGGATCATGCCAATCCAAATAAAAAGTAGGTATATCATATGGAAATTTGGAAACGAAATTTATGCGTCTGCTGGCTGGGTTCCTTCGCCACATCGGCTGCCCTCAGTCAAATCGCCCCGGTATTACCATTATATATAGAAAAGTTAGGCATGCATGATCTCCCTTCCGTTGAAATGTGGTCTGGGATTGCTTTTGGCAGTACAACCTTAATCGCCGCTCTGTTTTCACCTTTCTGGGGCAAACTAGCCGATAAATATGGACGTAAGCCAATGCTGCTCCGTGCCAGTTTTGGTATGGCAATTGTACTCAGCAGTATGGGATTCGTTCAAAGTGTTTACCAGCTCGTTGCCCTCCGCATGTTAATGGGTACGATTTCGGGATTTAATTCCGGTGCCATTACTTTGATTGCAACACAAACAAAAACAGAAAAAGCTGGCTGGGCTCTGGGAACATTGTCAACGGGTTCTGTCGGCGGTACTTTACTAGGGCCCTTGATAGGCGGATATTTAGTGGAAATTTTAGGTTTTCGCAGTGTCTTTTTAAGCATGGGGGCCCTGCTTCTTATTGCATTTTCCCTCACCTTCTTCTTCGTACGGGAAAATTTCATTCCTTCCACAAAGCCACTCTTGAATTTTTCACAGATTTTACAGACGCTGCCAGATAAGCAGCTCTTGCTGGCAATGTTCATAACCTCTTTTACTTTACAAATAGCTTTATTTTCCATTGAACCCGTTATTACTGTTTATATTAGAACCTTATCGCCCAATACAGAACATTTAGCCTTTATTTCCGGTCTGGTTTTTGCCTCTTCCGGTTTATCCAGTATGCTGGCCGCACCGTTCCTTGGCAAGTTATCCGATAAAATAGGGGCACATAAAGTAATTTTATTTGCTTTGTTCAGCGCAAGTTTTTTATTCATACCGCAGGCTTTTGTAACCAGTGAATGGCAGCTTATGGGACTTCGTTTCTTAGTTGGCATCGCAACCGGAGCAATGCTGCCAGCCATAAATACATTATTAAAACAGAGCATCCCTGGAGACATCGCCGGCCGCATATTCAGTTACAACCAAACAGCGCAATTCCTCGGCGTATTTCTCGGTTCCGTTTTAGGTGGTCAAATTGCGGCACATTTCGGCATTCGTAATGTATTTTTGGTTACCAGCACCCTCTTATTTTTTAATGGCGTGTGGGTACATCATAACGTTTATAAAAAAATGAATTGTGACTTCAAACATGCCATCCCCCACTCTTAGACAAAATGAGAGTGCCGTACTAATTTCTTAGTGCGGCACTCCCGTCCTGCTGGTGTACTATTTTTCTCTATTATCCACAACTTATATTCTATAAATTCTACACGAAAACCCTTATATTTCAATTTAAATGGTTGATAACCAGTATTATTTTCAAAAGTTATCCACAAAGTTATCCACTTATGCACTGTTTTATTGTTATTTATGTGGATAACTTTAAGAAATCTGGATTAAATACTTTATCTCCTCATAAAGAAATTCTAAGGTATTCATCTACCATATCACGCAGAGAACTCTTTTCCCCTGTACTCTTCTTTTTTGGAAGTTCCTTTATATGTTTCATGACTCCATGATAAATTTCATCTTCTATACTGTCTGGTATAAGATTTTCCCAATTTGCTTCATTATAGGCTCTCTCAGAAATTGCATTGCTGGGCCGCCCCGTAATCTCAAGTTCTGAGAGAAACTGTATCTGTTCCTTAGCCGGACGAATATAGTAATGTTCAAGGTAATAATGATCCGAATAACTATAGCTGTTTTCATCTGCAGAAATAGAAGGCTGGATGCCATTCCCCTTATCAGTTGCACGAACGGAACCCGTATTGGTATCCTGTACCAGCTTTATCCAAACCTCCAGAATCTGCTCCGTACCATGCGGGCAGGTAACCCAGCGGGCAGAATCCATATCCAGATAATAGCTATAGTCATTATCCTTTAATATTTCAATAAAGCGTTTTTTCACGGGTATATTGTCCTTATTTTCGTCCTGAACTGCCGTGCTCTGCGTACTGTCCGCTGCAGACTTAGTATTCACAGACGCCGAAGCTGCCTGATTATCCGGTATTGCCTTTGTATCCATACTTACAGCTGCCAGAGAGTTGCCCGGCAGAAAAAAAATCATCATAAAAGCAAAGAATATCGCCCGTTTTAGCATAAGATCACCAACTCTTTCCACTTATTTACCGCTCTGCTTATTATTTCGTCCCTGCGGCGCAAAATCCTTTTTTTCTATTTTTCCCAAAGGATTTTTTTCCGGCATACCTGCCTTACGTGGATAAGCTAAGGACGTCGTCTTTTCTTTTTTTACATAAATAACTGCACGTACATCTGACAACCCTGGCAGCGTTACAGGACGTATATGCATAGAATTACCGCCAAGCAACCGAAGCACCGGCTTTACCTCCTGTGCTTCCTCTTCGTATTTCATACCCTTCAAAGCCAGGAAATATCCGCCGCGACGTACAAAAGGCAGACAATATTCAGCCAAAATCGGCATCCTCGCTACCGCACGCGAAACAGCGATATCGAAACTCTCACGATAAATCTTCTGCCTCGCAGCTTCCTCTGCACGTGCATGGACACAGCAAACATTTGTAAGCCCTAAAGCATCCACAATCGTCTGTAAAAATTTCACCCGTTTATTGAGTGAATCAAGCAAGGTAAGTGAAAGCTCCGGATGAAAAATCTTCAACGGCAGACCGGGAAATCCTGCACCTGTTCCCACGTCAATAAGACTTTTTTCCCCTTGAAATATCTTTGCATCATAAGCACTCAGAGAATCGACCATATGCTTCACGGCAACCTCCCTCGGTTCCGTGATTGCTGTCAGATTCATTTTTTCATTCCATTCGATAAGTAGCTCAAAATAACAATTGAATTGCTCAAACTGCCGTTCTGTAAGCTCTATGCCATACACTGCAGCTGCCTTATGCATCTCTTCCATAAAGCTCATAGCTTTACCTCCGCTAACCGGCGCTGCTGTTCCAAATAAACAAGCATGACCGAAATATCAGCCGGAGAGACACCAGAAATACGTGCAGCCTGTCCGACAGACCTAGGGCGGACAAGCGCGAGTTTTTCGCGTGCTTCATCCCGCAGACTTGGTACCTGCTGATAATCTATATTCTCTGGCAACAGTTTGTTCTCCAATTTTTCCATGCGTGAGACCTGTTCCAACTGCTTTGCTATATACCCTTCATAGGCAATAGTTATCTCAACTTGTTTTTTGACCTCAGATGACAGCTCCGGCAAGCAAAACACTTCCTGCAAAGCATCATAGTTTGTTTCCGGGCGGCGCAGCAGTTCATAAAAAGATGTAACCGTACGTATAGGAGTTGCGCCTGCCTGGCTCAGCTTTATAAGAGTTTCCTTATTCGGCGTAAGTTTCTCATCCTGCAGCCAGACCAACGTATCTTCTATTGCCTTTTTTTTCGACATAAAACGGCTATAACGCTCATCTGTCACCAGTCCTGCCCGGCGGCCATACTCTGTAAGCCGCAAATCCGCATTATCCTGACGCAAAAGCAAACGATACTCAGCACGTGATGTCATAATACGATAAGGTTCCTGCGTTCCCTTGGTTACCAGATCGTCAATAAGCACACCGATATAAGCCTCTGACCGCTTCAATATCAAAGGTTCTTGTTTCTTTATGAGCATCGCAGCATTAATACCCGCAATAATGCCCTGCGCGGCAGCTTCTTCATATCCGGAAGTTCCATTCGATTGCCCCGCTGAGAAGAAACCATGAATCGACTTGAATTCCAGCGTAGACTTCAATTGCAAAGGATCTATGCAATCATATTCAATAGCATAGCCTGCCCGCATAACCTTCGCATGCGCAAGGCCGGGAATCGTATGCAAAAAAGCAATCTGCACATCCATCGGCATACTTGTCGACATGCCCTGCACATAGACCTCATTCGTATGAAGTCCTTCTGGTTCCAAAAACAGCTGATGCCTTTCTTTTTCTGGAAAACGTACAATTTTTGTCTCAATGGATGGACAATAGCGCGGCCCCACACCTTTGATTATCCCATTTGCCATAGGCGCACGTCCGATGTTATCACGGATAATCCTGTGTGTTTCCTCATTTGTATAAGTAAGCCAGCATGGCACCTGATTTCGTGTCTGAACATCGCTCATAAAGGAAAAATTCAGTGCCTCATCATCTCCAGGCTGAATTATCATTTTCGCATAATCCAACGAACGACCGTCGACACGAGCCGGTGTACCTGTCTTGAAACGCATGAGCCTTACACCGGCTTCCTGCAGGGATGCCGACAGCTTATCGGCCGCACGCTGTCCATTCGGGCCTCCTGCATAGGTCTTTTCCCCAATAATTATTTTACCGCGCAAATAAGTACCAGAAGCTAAAATAGCAGCATGGCAGAGATAAATTTCACCCGTCTCAATCTCCACACCCTTGACAGTGCCATTCTCAACAAGCAGCCTTTCAATAAGCAGCTGCTTTACATCGAGGTTATTTTGATTCTCACAGGTTTCCTTCATAGTAAACTGATAAAGTTTCTTATCTGCCTGCGCACGCAAAGCATGTACAGCCGGTCCCTTCCCGGTATTAAGCATGCGGAATTGTATACAGGTTTTATCCGCATTGATCCCCATCTCACCGCCGAGCGCATCAAGCTCCCGCACAAGATGCCCCTTGGCCGGCCCGCCAACAGACGGATTACAGGGCATCATAGCAATATTGTCCATACTGAGCGTTGCCAAAAGCGTACGGCAGCCAATGCGCGCTGCCGCCAGTGCAGCTTCCACACCCGCATGTCCCGCTCCAATAACGATTACATCATATTCTCCTGCAACAAACAATCTAGTTCTCTCCTTGCCATTCTGTTGTTATTTACCAATACAAAACTGGCTGAATATCTGATCTATGATATCCTCACCTACGGTCTCGCCTGTGATTTCTCCAAGCTTTTCCCAGGCAGAACGCAAATCTATGACGATAAAATCAGCACTCATGCCATCCTCAACCGTCCGGTATGCTGCCCGTAAATGCGTATTGGCCTGGCGCAACGCCTCCGCCTGACGGGCGTTATCCACGAAAGAAGCCTCTTGTGAGCGCATCCCGCCTGCATACACCCGATCTGCTATAGCTTTTTCCAAAGATTCCATTCCGTTTTCAGAAACTGTCGATATCTCCAGTACCTGCCTCTCCATGCAGCGTTGTCGGAATCCCTCTATATCAAGTTTCACCGGTAAGTCCGTCTTATTGAGCAGTATCAATGCATCGCGGCCCGCAATCAGCTTAAGAATTTCTTCATCCTCGGCTGTAAGTTCCTGTGAAGAATCAAACAGCGCCAAAATGAGCGATGCACGTTCAACGTAAGCGCGAGCCTTATCTACACCAATTTTTTCCACGGTATCCTCAGTAGCGCGAATTCCGGCCGTATCGATAATACGCAAGGGTATGCCGCCAAGATCTGCATACTCTTCAATGCTATCACGCGTTGTACCCGGAACTTCTGTCACAATAGCGCGCTGCTCGCGTAAAATTGCATTCAGCAGGCTCGATTTACCCACATTTGGTTTGCCTATGATGGCAGTTTCCAGACCATCCCGCAAAATACGACCCGCATGCGCTGTTTTCAAAAGATTCTCCAGCTCCGTATGTAATTGTCCAATGCGTTCCCTGACCTCAGCAATCACGATATCATCAATATCATCTTCCGGAAAATCAAT